>JBBSGB010000014.1:0-87666 GCA_038254545.1 Burkholderiales bacterium
CGAGTTCTCGGCGCACCGCCCCCAGACCGCTCGACTCGGGAACCCTGCGACTGACTGCGTCAGTCACAGGGCAGCCTCGCGGGTGTCGCCTTTCTTTGGTCACTTTCTTTGGCGAAGCAAAGAAAGTGACCCTCACGGAGTGATCACATCTCCGATAACGACGCCTTCGCGCCGTGGATCCGCCCCACCTGTCCACGCCGGCTGATTGCCCACCGTGGTCCTCCGCAGGATCGCAAGCCCGCTCGACTGCGGCGCAACCGACACGGTATGTCCTATCACACGCAATCCGATCACCAACGGATCGTTCGCCCCATTGCTGCTCGCATCGATGTTCGGATGCTCGCCTCCGACGTTGGTGGTCGGCGTGTTGGCCGCGCCGAAGTCCACCATCGACACCGCCTGTTGCGGATTCAAGTTCCAATCGAGCGCACCCACCAGCGTCTTGGTCACGTACCAGATGATCGCGCTGCCGCCGGGCGATCCGGTTGCGAGCACGAAGTCGCTGCGCGATCCGTCGGCGGCGGCAGCGAACACCAGCGTCGGCGCCATCGAACTGCGCGGGCGCTTGTTGGCCGCGACACGGTTGGCGATCGGGGCGCCACTCGCATCGGTCGGCGCCGCCGAGAAGTCGGTCAACTGGTTGTTGAGGATGAAGCCGCGCGCGAAGTGGTACGAGCCGAACGAACTCTCCACGGTGGTCGTCATCGACAGCACGTTGTTGTAGCGGTCGACGATCACGAGTTGCGTGGTGCCGTGCTCTTCGACTGTGGAGATACCGAACGACGTCGGCCCCAGATCGCCCGCCGGCGCGGTGCCGATGCTGCGCGTGAGGGTGATCAACGAAGCGCGCGATTTCAGATACGGCTTGTTGAGCAGCGTATTGGCCGAGCCGCCGGGCAACGGCACGAAGTCGGTGTCGGCGATGTACTTGTCACGGTCGGCATAGGCGAGGCGCTCGGCTTCCGAAACCAGATGCACGCCGAGCACCGTGGGCTTGCCACCATTGCGATCGAGCGCGGTCGGCGCGTATTGCGCCAGATTGAAATTCTCGAGGATGCCGAGCGCCGCCTGACTTGTGATGCCGCCCGACGACGGCGGCCCCATGCCGCACACGTAGTAGATGCGATAAGTCGTGCAGATCGGATCGCGGCGTTTGGCCACGTATGCGCCCAGATCCGCGAGCGTGGTCTTGCCGGTCGTGATGCCGCCGGTCGTGTCCTTGACCTTGTCGATGATGGCCTGCCCGATGTCGCCGGTGTAGAAGGCCGATGCGCCGTTGTTGGCGATCGCCGTGAAGGTTGCCGCCAGTGCCGGGTTCTTCAGCACCGTTCCTGCGGCTTTGCCGCTGCCATCGGCGTTGAGGAAGTAGGCTTTGGCATCGGGGTCGCGCGAGAGCGGGACCTTGTCGGCATCGATCGAGGCGGCCATGCGCGGGCTGATGTTGAAACCGTTGGTGGCGATGTCTATGCCCGGCTGGAACAGGTCACGCCACGGCAGGCGGCCGTGATCCTGATATGCCAGCTCGAGCATGCGCAGCACCCCGGGCGTGCCGATCGAACGGCCGCTCAGGCGTGCGTTCGGCTTGGGGAGCGTCAGGTCGGTCGCGTCGTCGATGTAGCGCAGATAGTTCGGCGTCGCGGCCGCAGGCGCCGTCTCGCGGCCATCATAGGATTGCACCGTCTTCGCGGCGGCATCGTAATAGAGCATGAAGGCGCCGCCGCCGATGCCCGATGATTGCGGCTCGACCAGGTTCAGTGCCATCTGCGCGGCGATCGCCGCATCGATCGCGGTGCCGCCCTTGGCCAGGATGTCGCAGGCCACGCGCGACGAGATCGGATTGGCGGTGACCGCCATCACCGTGCGCGTGCTGACCGCGTCCTTGCTCGCGAAGCCGGTGGCGATCTCGGGTCCGCCGGTGGGCAGTCCGGTTCCGCTGCCGGGGATCGCCGTGCCCGAGCATTGCAACGCCACCACCGGGGGCACCGGCTGTGGCCCACCGTCGTCGTTGCAGCCGGCGAGCAGCAACGAAGCGACCAGGCTGGCTGCGAACGGCACGCCGAACCTCCAGCGGGCAATGAATGGCTGATTCATGGGTCTTCCTTCGGAAAAGAGGGCGGATCGATCGACGATGGAGAGGCACGCGGCATCGTATGGCACACGATGAACTTCAAATCACGCGGTGGTCAATCGGATTCTTCCCTGTTCCGGGCAACCGGAGGTTTCGGCGCTCAAGCGCGAACGCGCGCGCCTCGACTTCGTAGCGATTGGCCGTGTAGCCCCGCCGCAACGACTCGCGCAGATAACGCCATACGGTCAACGTCCCGCGGTTCCATTGACGAAGCACATGGAAGTATTCGTGGAGCACGAGCTCGATGTCGCCCACGAACGCATCGCCCGAGGCCGAAAGATAGATGGCATTGCGCCGCGTGGTCGCGGCCACGTGGCGCCCATGCAGGCGTGCGAAGCGCGAATACTCGATCACCACGATGCGCGCGATGGTTTCGCGTGGGACCTCGAAGATCTGCGCGAGGGCGTCGCACAGCCGCTCGGGTATGACGTAGGGCCGCTCGGTGCGGCGCTCGGTGCGGCGTGGGGCACGCATCGTCGTCGGGCGCGCATCCGATACGTCGGGTCGCCTATTGAAACGCCTGTATCCCCGTCTGCGCGCGACCGAGGATCAGCGCATGGATGTCATGCGTGCCTTCGTAGGTGTTGACGACTTCGAGATTGACCAGATGCCGTGCGACACCGAACTCGTCCGAGATCCCGTTGCCGCCCATCATGTCGCGCGCCATGCGGGCGATGTCGAGCGACTTGCCGCAGGAGTTGCGTTTCATGATCGACGTGATCTCGACCGACGCCGTGCCTTCGTCCTTCATGCGTCCAAGGCGCAGGCACCCTTGCAGCCCGAGCGTGATTTCGGTCTGCATGTCGGCGAGCTTCTTCTGGATCAACTGATTGGCCGCCAAGGGTCGCCCGAACTGCTTGCGATCGAGCACGTATTGGCGCGCGCGATGCCAGCAGTCTTCTGCCGCGCCGAGCGCACCCCACGAGATGCCGTAGCGCGCGGAGTCGAGGCACGTGAACGGGCCCTTCAATCCACGCACGTCGGGGAAGGCGTTCTCTTCGGGACAGAAGACATCGTCCATCACGATCTCGCCGGTGATCGATGCGCGCAGACCCACCTTGCCGTGGATCTTCGGCGCGGAGAGTCCCTTCATGCCCTTGTCGAGGATGAAGCCGCGGATGGCGCCTTCATCGTCCTTGGCCCACACCACGAACACGTCGGCGATCGGTGAATTCGAGATCCACATCTTCGCGCCCGACACCGAGTAGCCGCCCTCGACCTTCTTCGCGCGCGTGACCATCGAACCCGGGTCCGAGCCGTGATCGGGCTCGGTGAGGCCGAAGCAGCCTATCCATTCGCCAGTCGCAAGCTTCGGCAGATATTTCTGCTTCTGCGCTTCGGTCCCGAACATGTTGATCGGCACCATCACCAGCGACGACTGCACGCTCATCATCGAGCGATAACCCGAATCGACGCGCTCGACCTCGCGCGCGATCAGGCCGTAGGCCACGTAGTTGAGACCCGGGCCGCCGTATTGCTCGGGGATGGTGGGACCGAGCAGGCCGAGTTCGCCCATCTCGCGAAAGATCGCCACGTCGGTGGTCTCGTTGCGAAACGCATCGATCACGCGCGGCGCGAGCTTGTCGGTGCAATAGCGCTGCGCCGCCTCGCGCACCATGCGCTCGTCATCGCTCAGCTGCGCATCGAGCAGCAGCGGGTCTTCCCAATGGAAGCGGGCCTTGAGTTTGCGGGACGTCTCGGGTGCGTTCATGGTGACCTCGTGTACTTGGCGTTCATCGCGACCTTACATCAATCGGGGATGACCGCCGTCGCCTCGATCTCGACCTTCGCGCGGTCCTCGATCAAGGCAACCACCTGTACGGCTGTCATCGCCGGATAGTGCTTGCCGATGATCTCCCGATACGCCGCGCCGATGGCCGGATAGGCGCTCACGTACTCGCGCTTGTCGGTCACGTACCAGGTCATGCGCACGATGTGCTCGGGACGACCGCCTGCAACGGCGAGGACCGCAACGACATTTGAGAGCGCCTGTCGCGTCTGCACCGCGAAGTCGTCGCTTTCGAACGCGCATTGCGCATTCCATCCGATCTGGCCCGCGATCGAGATCAGCGTGCCGCGCGCGGCCGTGCCGTTGGAGTAGCCACGCGGCTCCGCCCAGCCTTGAGGTTGAAGGAGTTTCACGGAGGAGTTCGACATGGGGATTCGCTGGTTCAAAGATCGGTGCGGACTTTCCACAACTCGGGGAACAGCACCACGTCGAGCATCTTGCGCAGGTAACTCACGCCACCGGTGCCGCCGGTGCCGGGCTTGAACCCGATGATGCGCTCGACCGTCGTCACGTGGCGAAAGCGCCATTGCCTGAAGGCGTCTTCGAGGTCGATCAATTCCTCGGCCAATTCGTAGAGCCGCCAATGCTGTTCGGGGTTGCGATAGACCACCAGCCACGCGGCTTCGACGGCCGTGTCGAAAGGTCGCGGCACGGTCGGATCGACGGGCACGGGATCGACGGCGAAGCCGCTTTTCGCGAGCAGGCCGATCGCTTCGTCATAGATGCTGGGCGCGCGCAACGCGACCTCGAGATGTGCGCGATAGGCGCCTTCGTGCGACGCGATGTGACGCGCGCCCTTGTTGCCCAGCAAAAATTCGATCTCGCGATACTGGGGTGATTGGAAACCCGACGACGTTCCCAGATGCGGCCGCACCGCGCTGTACTCGTTCGGCGTCATGGTGGCCAACACTGTCCACGCGGACACGAGTTGTTCCATGATTCGCGACACGCGCGCGAGCATCTTGAACGCCGCCGGCAATGCGTCGTTGTGCAGGTTCGCGACTGCCGCACGCAACTCGTGCAGCATCAGCTTCATCCACAACTCGCTGGTCTGATGCTGCACGATGAAGAGCATCTCGTTGTGATCGGGCGAGCGCGGATGTTGCGACGACAGCAGCGTGTCGAGCGAGAGGTAATCGCTGTAGGTAAGGGAGGCGTCTGTCATTCGGAGTTCGCGTCACGCACTGCGTCAGGTTACCGCTGCGCGAACCTGGAACCGCGGATCGCGATAGGCCTCGCTCGCGAGCGCATCGTCGATCGCTTCGGCGGCGTCGAACGCATCGACGTATCGCAGATATGCAGGCGCGAATCCGAATCGCAGGATATCGCCGTCATCGGCCGTACCTTTGCGAAAGTCGCCGATCACGCCGCACTCGATCAATGCCTGCATCAACGCGTAGCCATGGACCGCAAGCGCTCCGCGCGCATGGAAGGAAACCTGGCTGCCGCGCCGCGCCGCATCGCGCGGCGTCGCCAGCACCAGCGCCTCGCCACATCGGCTCTCGACCTGCTCGATGAAAAGTTCGGTCAGCGCGATCGACTTCGCGCGCAGCGCGGGCATGGGATCAGCCGCGCCGGTCAGGCTGTCCAGCGACGCGATGCCGCACTCGAGCGCCGCCATCGAAAGGATCGCCGGCGTCCCGCACAGGAAGCGATCGACGCCCGCCGCAGGCTCATAGTCCGGCTCGAACGCGAACGGCGCCGCGTGCCCCATCCATCCCGACAGCGGCTGCATGAAGCGCTCGACGTGGAACGGATGCACCCATAGGAAGGCAGGCGCGCCGGGGCCGCCGTTCAGATACTTGTAGCCGCATCCGATCGCGAAGTCCGCATCGGCGTCGTGCAGATCGACCGTCACCGCGCCCGCCGAATGCGCGAGATCCCAGACCACCAGCGCGCCCGCGTCGTGTGCGGCACGCGTCAACGCCTTCATGTCGTGCATCGCGCCGGTTCGGTAGTTGACGTGCGTGAGCATCAGCACGGCGGTCGATGCGTCGAGCCGGGAGACGATCGCCTCGGAACGCGCATCGCTCGCGGTCGCCGGCACCAGCTTCAACGTCGCGCCGTCGCCGCGACCGCGAAGTACGCCTTCGGCGATGTAGAGGTCGGTCGGAAAGTTGTCGGCTTCGGAGACCACTACACGGCGGGTGGCGCTGCTTTCAGTAGCGAGCCGCATCGCGACCGTCAGCACCTTGAATAGATTGATCGACGTCGAATCGGCGACGACGACCTCGCCCGCGCGCGCGCCGATCAAGGGCGCCAGCGCGTCGCCGATGCGTCGCGGCGCCGCGATCCATCCCGCGCTGTTCCAGCTCGCGATCAACTCGTTGCCCCACTGCTTTTCAATCACATCGGCGACACGCGATGCCGTCGACCTGGGCAGCGCGCCGAGTGAATTGCCGTCCAGATAGATCACGTCGTCAGGCAATGCGAAGAGATCGCGCATCGCCGCGAGCGGATCGGCGGCGTCGAGCGCAACGCAGTCCGCTCGCGCGCGGACCTTCGCGCGCGTATCGATGTGGCGCGACGGCTCAACGTGCAAAGTTTGCGTACACATCAATTTATTTTAGACTTAAAGCAATTTCGTGCCAACGCGGCCGACGCGTTGTCAACACGCTGCGAACAGGAGGGGGCGCAACGACATGAACATCGACATCATCGGCGCCGGTCCTGCCGGGCTTTATTTCGCGATCCTCGCGAAGAAGAGTTTTCCCGCCGCGCGCATCGAAGTCACCGAGCGCAATCGCGCCGACGACACCTTCGGCTTCGGCATCGTGCTCTCCGACGAAACGCTGGGCAACCTGCAACGCGCCGACGAGCCGACCTACCGCGAGATCGCCGCGAGCTTCGCGTACTGGGACGACATCTACACGCACTTCAAGGGGACGGTGTCGAGGTCCACCGGCCACGGCTTCTCTGGGATAAGGCGCCTGACGCTGCTGCAGATCCTGCAGCGTCGCGCGATCGAGCTCGGCGTGACGATCCGCTACGGCGTCGAGGACAAGGGACTGGCCGCGCACGCGGACGCCGACCTGATCGTCGCGGCCGACGGCATCAACAGCCCGATTCGTGAAGCATTGAAGACGCACTTCGCGCCCGAAGTCGATCTGCGCACCAATCGCTTCACCTGGCTGGGCGCGCGCATGAACCTGCCGGGCTTCACGTACAGCTTCCGCGAGGACACCATCAGTCCGCGCGACGGGAAGCATAGGCCCGGCATCTGGAACATGCACGCCTATGAATACACGGCGCGCGGAGGCGAGCTCGATGGGCGCGGCGATGCCGGTGCCCACGTTGGCGAATGCACGATCGTGATCGAAACCACCGACGAAGCCTTCGGTGCGGCCGGCCTGACAGCGACCGACGAGGCCGCGACCGCGCGCTTCGTCGAGCGCCTCTTTTCAGAAGAACTGCACGGTCACGCGGTGCTCACCAATCGTTCCCACTGGCGGCAGTTCCCGACCATCACCTGCAAGACCTGGCACCACCGCATCGATCGCGGCAATGGACGGTGCGCGCAAGTCGTGCTGCTGGGAGACGCCGCGCACACCGCGCACTTCTCGATCGGCTCGGGCACCAAGCTCGCGCTCGAAGATGCGATCGCGCTGCATGCGGCAGTGACCAACCAACCCGACGACCTGCAGCGCGCGCTCGCGCACTACGAAGCCGATCGTCGCGACGAAGTCGGCCGCATCCAGCACTCGGCCAACGTGAGCCTGGTGTGGTTCGAAAACGTGCGGCGATTCTGGGAGATGGAGCCGATCCAGTTCAACTATTCGCTCTTGTCGCGCTCCAAGCAGATCACGCACGAAAACCTGCGGCTGCGAGACGCGCCGCTGGTGGGCGAGGTCGAGGACTGGTGGAATCGCCGCGTCGCGCGTTCGCTCGGCGCGTCGTTGCAGAAGTCCTTCAAGGCGCCGCCGCTGTTCTCACCCTTCGTGCTGCGCGATATGCGGGTCAAGAATCGCGTGGTGGTGTCGCCGATGGCGCAGTACTCGGCGATAGCGGGGATGCCCAACGAGTGGCACTTCGTGCACTACACCACGCGCGCGCTGGGCGGCGCGGGGCTGGTGTTCATCGAGATGACCTGCCCTTCGCCCGACGCGCGCATCACGCCCGGATGCACGGGGTTGTGGAACCACGCGCAGGCCAACGCGTTCAAGCGCATCGTCGATTTCGCGCACCTTCACAGTGACGCGAAGCTGTGCATGCAGATCGGCCACGCGGGCCGCAAGGGATCGACCCAGGTCGGGTGGGAAAAAATGGACGACCCGCTCGACGAAGTGCTGCACGGACCGAACTGGGATCTCTATGCGCCGTCTCCGGTCGCGTATCGCGAAGGCGTCAATGCACCGCCGCGCGCGATGACGCCGGCCGACATGAATCGCATCCGCGACCAGTTCGTGGTCTCGGCGCGACTGGCCGACGCGGCCGGCTTCGACATGCTCGAACTCCACATGGCGCACGGCTACCTGCTGGCGAGCTTTATCTCGCCGATCACCAATCGCCGCGAGGACGCGTACGGTGGCAGCCTCGCGCATCGGCTGCGTTTCCCGCTCGAAGTGTGGGATGCGGTGCGCGCCGTCTGGCCTGCGCACAAGCCGATGAGCGTGCGGGTGTCGGCCACCGACTGGATACCCGGCGGCACCACCGGCGCCGACACCGTCGAGATCGCGAAGACCTTCAAGGCCCATGGCTGCGACCTGATCGACGTCTCGACTGGCCAGACCGATCCCGCATCGCGCCCCATGTATGGCCGCATGTATCAGGCCACGTTCGCCGAGCAGGTGCGGCTCGAAGCGAACATCGCCACGATGGCGGTGGGCGCGGTCACGAGCGCCGATCAGGTCAACACCTTGCTGGTATCGGGGCGCGCCGACCTGGTAGCATTGGCGCGGCCGCATCTGGCAGATCCGTATTTCACGCTGCATGCGGGGGCTGAAGCAGGATATGAAGGAACTACCTGGCCGGCGCAGTATCTGCCGGGGGCGCAGCAGGCGTATACGCTTGCGAAGCGCTTCGCGGAGTCACTTGCCGCTTCGCGGGAGTCACTTTCTTTGCTTCGCCAAAGAAAGTAACCAAAGAAAGGCGAGCCCGGTGATGCTGCCCTGTGACTGACGCAGTCAGTCACAGGGTTCCCGAGGCGAGCGGACTGGGGGCGGCGCGCCGAGAACTCGCTGCGCTCAAACACTCGTCGCTCAAAGGCCCCGCCCCCAGCCCGCTCGACTCGGCAGCATCACAAGGGTAAAGAAAGATTAAGAGCAAAAACTGAAGCCACAGCAACGGCAGCACCCCCAACGCCGCTTCGAAGCGAAGCGAGGCCTTTGACGTTGATCCCCTTGTGAGGCTGCCGATTCGCGGAGGGTTCCGGCGGGGCAGTTGAGCGACGAGTGTTTGAGCGCAGCGAGTTCTCGGCGCGCCGCCTGAGCCCTGCGCGAATCGGGGACCCTGTGACTGACGCGGTCAGTCACAGGGCAGCCTCACCGGGTGTCGCCTTTCTTTGGTTACTTTCTTTGGCGAAGCAAAGAAAGTGACTCCCGCGAAGCAAAACAAGATTCTGTGACAGGTCCATTAGCGCATGCAGCCGCACATCGATACCTCGGCACAATTCGCCGGATAAGCTGAGACACCGCCACTCAACCGTACAATGTTGATTGCCCATTGTGGACAAAACGTCCAATTCAGCTAAAATGGCCAACAAGCGGTCCATCGGAGCCAATCATGTCCACGCTGACGTTTCGCAACAATCAGGGCGAGCTGATCGACATCCCCAGCATCGCGTCCACCGACGTCAAGAATGCTTTCGGTACCATGCTCGATCGCGTGGCGGCCGGCTCGCCGGTTGCGATCACGCGTCACGACGCGCCGCGCGCCGTGCTGGTCTCGTATGAAGAGTTCCAGTCGCTCGCGCGTTCGCGCACACAGGGACTGGACGCGCTCGATGCCGAGTTCGACGATTTGCTCGCGCGCATGCAGACCGCCAAGGCGAAGAAGGGCATGGCCGACGCCTTCGACGCAACGCCCGACATGCTGGGACGCGCCGCGGTGAAGGCCGCACGCGGGGCCAAGCCTCTGCCCAAGCTTGCGCGCCGAGCACGTTGAACGAGGGCGCCGGGAACGGATGCCGAGCGCGTCTGCAAGAAACTTCGGCTTGAAAGAACGCGCGTGAAAGAGCGCAGTCCGCGCGTGAAGTTGCGCGTCGCGTCGCCCGTGCCTCCCGCACCGCCGAGCGATGACGCGAAGAAGCCGCATGCGGGTACGCGCATGCACGCGCGCATCTATGTTCTGGCGGGCGTGAACGGCGCGGGCAAGAGCAGTATCGCTGGCGCGACATTTCGCGCGCATGGCGCCGACTACTTCAATCCCGATGAAGCCGCGCGCCGCCTGATCGCAACCAATCCGCGTCTGAGCCAGACCGAAGCCAACGCGCTCGCGTGGCAACAAGGCAAGCGCCTGCTCGAACGCGCGATCGCCGAGCGACTCGATCACGCCTTCGAGACCACGCTCGGTGGGCACACGCTGCCGCGTCTGTTGGCCGAAGCTGCGGCGGTGGGCATCGCGGTGCACGTCTGGTATGCCGGACTGGCCAGCCCTGAACTGCATATCCGCCGTGTGCAGGCACGCGTGCGACGGGGCGGCCATGACATTCCCGAGGAAGCGATCCGACGACGCTATCAGCACAGCCGCCTGAATCTGATCGAACTCCTGCCCCGCCTCGCCGCTCTACGTCTCTACGACAACAGCGCCGAAGCCGATCCCGCCACCGGCGCCGTACCGCAACCCGTGCTGCTACTGCATCTCGATCACGGACGCATCATGGCGCCGGCCGATCTGTCGGGCACGCCCGACTGGGCCCGTCCCATCGTTGCCGCTGCCCTCCACGCCTTTGCGCAATCGCCGAAGGAAACCGCGCGTTGAAAGTCGTTCCGATTCGAAGGGAGATCTCCAGAGCGCTCGATGCCGTGCGCGACGAGGGACCCGCACGCGACGACGTACCGCCGCCCACGCCTACGCCCAAGCTCGCGCGCGACGACGAGGATCCGCGGCGTTACGAACGCATCACCGTGCGCGCGATCACGGTCGCGGTCGTGCTGTCGCTGTTCATCCACTTCGCGGTGATCTTCATTCCGTTCATGCAGAACGAGCAGCAGATGCGCGCGCCCGGCGAGGAAGTGGGCCCGCTGTCGGTCACGATCGCGCAATCCAAGCCGCAGCCCAAGGCGCAGACCAAGGCCGAAGAGACGCCGCCCGTCGAGCAGTCCAAGCCGCAGCCGCCCAAGGCGACCGTGCGACCCAAGCCGGTGCCGCAACGCCCGCAGATCGCGATCAACCGGCCATCGACCGGCTTCGTGGTCCCACCGCCCGCACCGGCGCCAGCGCCCGCACCCGAGGTCGCGCCATCGCCGCAACCGGCCCCCGACACGAACCAGGACTTCTCCGAGCTGATCGCGCAACGCCAGCGCGCGCGCCGCGCGCAGAACGGTGGAGCGCCCGACTCCGTGGTCGAGAGCGACGACGACCGCGCCAAGCGCATAGCGACAGCCAACGTCGCGGCTCAACAGCGATCGGCAAGCCCCGAGCTCGACCCGAACGCCGGCGGCGGAATCTTCCAGATACAGCGCGTTGGGCAGAACGAAGCGCAGTTCCTGTTTCGCGGCTGGAACAAATCGTTTCGCCGCAACTGGTCGCAGCAAGTCGAGGTCAAGCAAGGCGCCAACCCCGACATCCGCATCGCCGTCATCCGCAGCATGATCAACATCATCCGCGAGCAGAAGCCCGGCGATTTCGAATGGGAATCGCATCGCCTGGGCAAGGTCCTCACGATGTCCGCGAGGCCGAAGGATCAGGCGCAGCTCGAGACGTTCTTGATGCGGGAGTTTTTTCCGGATGATGCGCGGGCGCGGTGAGGGCTAGGCGCCAAAAAAATCCTCGTTGCGAGCGCTCATCCAAGTCAAGCGCTGCGCGGTTCAATTCGCGCGTGGAGGCGAATAAAGCGCGATAGGTGAAAGCTGGCCAACTTCACGTCGTCAAGCCCGAGCGTTTCCGGTTCTTGTTTCACAAAGCTGGGAAGCGCTTTGGGCTCGAGCACCCAAAGATTTTTTAGGGTCTTGGGCAAGGGCTCAACGAACCATCCTGGAAAGAGAATGACCGGGCGCACTTCGAATTTCTTTCCACAACTTTCTTCGAGCACGGTTCGTAGCCATTTCGCCTGAGCTCGCGCCTGAATGATTGGATCGCGATCGGGTTTGTGCGAGCCAACGACAATGCGGTCGCCATCGAAGCGCACCTTGGCATCTCCAACGAATGGTTTCGACCATGTCTTCGTTTCAATGGTGTAAATGCCGTTCGGACCAATCAGCACATGGTCGACGTTGAACCCGTCCCCGACGACGTCGTGAAAGACCTGGAAATTGGATTCGCGCAGGCGCTCAAGAAACTGCCCCACGACAATTTCTCCGTGAATTCCGAGACGCATGCTGCGCATCAGGGGCCGGTAACGACGCCAGCGCCAGAACGCGAATAATCCTGCGATCAACGCGGCGACGGTGTAGACCCACGGCATGGGCGGTACGGACATGTAAGACCGATACCACTCGAGACCGGCGATCAGCGCGAGGAGGAGAGCAACGAGAAACGGAGGTTCAAGTTTCTCGTCCAGGATTCTGTCTCTCTCTTCCCTCAACGATTGCCCCGGCGTCCTCAGCGGCGGAGCCTTTATGGGAGAACGATCGGTCCGATTCATATGGCCGCGTCCGAGGGTTGCTGCAGGTCCGCGGCAATCAGCCGGAATTGCTCCAACGCCGCCTCGAGGTCGTCGACGATCTCTTGTGCAATCACGTCGGGTGGCGGCAAGTTGTCGCTGTCGGCCAGCGTCTCGTCACGCAGCCAGAAGATGTCGAGACTCGCCTTGTCGCGTGCGATCAGTTCATCGTATGCGTAAGGGCGCCACCGACCTTCGGGCTGCTCGGCGTTCCACATCGGCGCGCGGTCAAAGCGGTTCGCCGGGTTGTAGAGCTGGACGAACTCATCGAGGTCTTCGCGCTTGAGTGGATTCGTCTTCAGCGTGAAGTGCCGGTTGGTACGAAGGTCATAGATCCAGAGCTTCTTCGTCCATGGCGTTTCGCTCGCCGGTTTCTTGTCGAAGAAAAGCACGTTTGCCTTCACGCCTTGCGCGTAGAACAGGCCAGTCGGCAGGCGCAGCAGGGTGTGCACGTCGCACTCGTGCAGCAGCTTGCGGCGCACCGTCTCACCCGCGCCGCCTTCAAACAGCACGTTGTCGGGCACCACTACCGCCGCGCGGCCATTCGTCCTGAGCAGCGTCTTGATGTGCTGCACGAAGTTGAGCTGCTTGTTCGAGGTCGTCGCCCAGAAATCGTCGCGCTCGATGATGTCCTTCTCGCTCGTCGCGCGGCCGTCTTCGCCGACGATCACGGTGCTGCTCTTCTTGCCGAAGGGCGGATTGGCCAGCACGACGTCGAAGCGATCGCCCGGGTCGGCGGCGAGTGCGTCGGTGACCTTCACCGGCACGCTCTGCTCGGAGCCGATGCCATGCAGCATCAGATTCATCGCGCACACGCGTGCCGTGGCCTGTACGAGTTCGACGCCGGTGAACGCGTCGTTTCTCAGAAAGCGAGTCTGGTCACGCGTGAGATTGGCGTTGTGATGAACGATGTAGTTGTAAGCCGTGAACAGGAATCCGCCAGTTCCGCAAGCGGGATCGCAGATCGTTTCCTTCGGCTTGGGGGCAATGCAGTCGACGATCGCCTGGATCAGCGCACGCGGTGTGAAGTACTGGCCCGCTCCGCTCTTGGTGTCCTGCGCGTTCTTCTCGAGCAAGCCTTCATAGGCATCGCCCTTCACGTCGACGTTGAGCGCAGTCCACGTTTCCGCATCGATCAGATCGACCACCAGCCGACGCAGCTTGGCCGGGTCTTGAAACTTGTTCTGCGCCTTGCCGAAGATGAGGCCGAGCGTTCCCTTTCGTTTACCCAGCTCATCCAAGGCATGGCGATAGTGATCGAAAAGGTCGTCGCCGTCCTTCACCAGCATCGAAGGCCATGCATAGAGCGCGGAGATGATGCTCGCCTGGTTGTACGGCGGCCGGCTGCGCTCGTCAGCCATCTTGAGGAACAGCAGATACGTGAGCTGCTCGACGTAGTCGCCGTAGCTCATGCCGTCGTCGCGCAGGACGTTGCAGTAGTTCCAGAGCTTCTGGACGAGGGTGGATGCGTTCATGAGTTCTTGATGGGTTCCAACGCATCGACCTCGCCGGCTACGACTTGGCATGCCGCGATGAGATCGGTGACGATGCGGTCGTCGATGTTGAGGTCGCCTTCGTACTCGCCGAGATTGCGCAGGTCGTGGCATTTGGCGAGTACCCGCCAAACCTGCGGCCCGAGTTCCAGCGTGTGCGGCAGCAACTGAAAAACGATGTAGCGGTTGCCGGAGCGATAGCCGTGCCACCGCAGTGCAGCCAGGCACAAGGCGTGCGCCGCGTTGTAGGCGAGGTCGAATCGACCTTCGAGCGAGAGTTCAGTGTTCTGTGCGTCCTTCAGCCGCGCGTGGCCGGACCGCTTCAGCCCCGCGAACTCCCTGGCATCGGGAGGCTCCGCCTTCAGGGGTTTGCCCGGCCCGGACAGGTTCTCAAACGGCGAGGTCACTCTCGCCTCCGATCAACCAGATCTTGGGTTGCGCAAGCACGCGAGTGAGGAACGCTTCGTGCGCCTTCAAGCGCTTGGCGAACTCCTTGCGGGTGAGGAGGGTCGGATTGACGGCGCGGCCGAGCCTCGTACCCACAGCATCGAGCGCCACAAAAGTGTCGCCGTAGTTCAGCTCGTCGCTCAACAGCATCAGGTCGATATCGCTCGCGACGGTGTCCTGACGCTTGGCCACCGAGCCATAGACGAAGGCGGCGCGAATCTTGTTCGCCAGCGGCGCGAGTGCCTCGCGCAACGGCTCGGCCAGGCCCACGGTCTTCTGCGCGATGCCGCAGAGCTCCGCGAAGATCGGCGAGGCGGGATTCGCCTGGTAATGCTTCTGATTGCCCAGCGGCCTTACGGTCACCAGGCCGCTCGCCGTCAGCCGGGCCAGTTCGCGCTGCACGGCACCTGAGCCGGCCCCGGCAAGCCCGATCAATTCGGTTGCGTAGAAACTGCGCTCGGGTTGACCGAAGAGCAGTGCCAGCACACGTTGCTGCGTGCCGGAGAACAACGCGTCGGCTGCGTTGGCGTGACGCGCGGGCGGAGTCGGTGGTTTCTTTTTTGTACCCATTCTGGGCATGATAATACCCAATTTGGGCATGTCGTGGCAGTGATCCTCGCGCGCGGTGTTTCGTTCGCGATTTGGAGTTCGTGTCACATGTCCGTAGTGCTAGGTCCTCAGCAACGCAACATAGTTTGCTTGCTGAAAATGATGGTCATAGGTTAACGCTTCGCTCAATCCACGCTGACGCATGATGACAAATGAAGAACAGTCGGTCAGGCCCCACTCCTTGTCATGATGCTGTCGGTACAGAGCCAGCGCCTCGCGAAACAGCACGGCCGTCTGCGGCACCCCCTCGGTATTGGGATCAGCTGTGATCGCGTCGATGGCAGCAACAACTTTGCCTCGTAAGGCCGGGTATTTCGCGAGCCCATTGAGCACTTCGGTAAGCACCATCTCCGAAGTCACGAGACGCGTCTTGTGAAGACCGCGCGACGCTGCGTTCACAACTTCATGAAGCGAGTCCTTGGCGTTGAGGAGTCCAATCCAATAGGTGGCATCCGCGAACACGGTGCGCATCAGTCCGCCTCGTTGCTCGAATAGAGGTAGTGGTCCAGACGCTTGCTCAAGTCGGTCGGCACCTGCGCCCATACGCCATCGGGAATCGACGCGCCGATCTCGGTCAATGTTTCCCAGATGGGCTTGAGACCATCGACGAATTCGGGTTCTTGCATCGACGCGGCGGATACCGAATCCACGCGCACGAGCTTGCGCAACTGGCGATCCGATTGCGCGAACTCGCCCATGCCGCGCACGCGCAGCCGCGTTGTCGCGTGCGACTGCAGCGCGTTCAACACCTCGGCCTCTTGCGCCTCTGAAAACTTGCCCTTCACTGCGGGCTGTCCCACTGCGACCGTCACCTCGAAAGCGCCGCCTCGCACATTGGCCATGCACACCTCGCCCACCACATCGACCGCGTCTTCGTAAGTGGCCTCGGTCCAATCGGCCAGTTGCTGGCGAGCCTTCGCAGTGTACGGCGCAGCGGTCGAACGTTGTCGCGATTGCACGTAGAGCGTTTCCGAATCGCGCAGGCTTCGGCCGAAATCGCGAAAGAGCGGGATCACATTGCGCGGGAACGCGGCCGGCAACAGGTTGTCGCTGTCCGCCGCGGCGATCGCGTCGTCGATCAGCGCCGCCGCCTGGTCGAACTCGTCGTCGGCAAAGTCCAGAGCCGGTTGCTGTTGAACGAGTATGCGTCGCAACGGAATGACGGCGGAACCGGAGGCGACCTCGTCGAACTGCAGCGTCAGGCTTTCTTCGAATCCCTTGGGCAAGCGCTCGTATTCGGGGTTGGCGCGCCGCCACAGTTCCTTGGCGCACTCCATCACCAGCCGCTTGTAGGCAGTCAGTTCGCCGACGCAGTCCACATCGAGCGAATGATTCTCGAAGCGCTCGCCGTCGAAGCGCAGCGACGCAAGCGGGATGGTTGGTGTGCTCATGGTCCGGGCTCTCTTACGATGAACGCATTGTCTCGCGAGTGGCCGTCGTCGCAAACGCCGAGTGCAACACCGCCTGTCGCAGTGCCTGCGCGCGCTTCAGGTTAGCGTCGACCTCGGCCTCGACTTCGCGGACTATGGAGAGGCGGAGGTTGACTTCGGCGACGATGCGGCGTTGTTCGACCACAGGTGGCAATCGCAGCGGAAGCGCCTTGAGGTCGCCGCCCGAGATGCCGGATTGGCCAGCGGTAGTACGAATGCGCGACTCGATGAATGCACGCGCCCCGCCGGTTGACGCCGCGATTACAAGGAAGCCCGGTAAGAGCATATCGCTGGGTACACGCACGCGGATGAGTTTGTCTGGGTATACCGTCTGTCGAATCGTGGCCGGAACCTCAGCGCACACCCCAACGTAGTCGCGACTGCCGTTGTACCGCGTGAACAGCACGTCGCCTCCGGATAGCGTGAACGGCTGGTACTCCGATGGCACTCCTGACAAGTGGCGAACATCTTCGACATCAAGTCGCATTGACCTCACAGCACTGATGCGAAGAATCGGGGTGCCATGCTCGGCATCGGGTTTCTGCGAGTAGCCATTCCGTATTGATACCGCGACTTCGCCGAGGATTGCTGGTGCCCACCTGCTGGCGTCGACAGCGAGCTCACCCCCAACCGCGTCGTTCAGCACCGCGGCCCTGTACCGCGTGAGCTTGGCCTTGACGCGCATGAGGTTCGCGACGGCTTCGTCGAGGCGGGAGAACTGCTTTTCGATCTCGGCGACGATGCGGCGCTGCTCGTCAATTGGCGCAATCGGAATGGGAAGCTTCTTTGCATTTCCACCGGACAGCTCTAGAAACGTCGTGCCACTCGCAAGTACCTCGGCAATCCGTTTTGCGCCCTTGAGCCACCAGTACACGTAGTCAGGTAACACCCCGGGCTTGAGGACGAAACTCTTGAATCCCTGGTTTGTAGCAACGGCGTTCGCCGCAATTGCAACATAGCCGATGGGTGCCCGAGACGTGAATAGCACCGTTCCGATGGGCACCAATCGCGCACTTGAAGATGCAAGGCCCTTTTGCGTGATGAAGCGAGCACCGCGCGCGATGTACTTCGCTGTATAGCCGGAGAGGTCTGCTGGAGTTATCCAGCTGACATCGCCATCCTCGAAGTTAGAGGGATCGGATGTTCGCGGGGTGCCGCCGCCCACGACGTCGGCAATCTCCCCCATCGTTCGCCAGTGCCAACCCATTGGAAGAGGCGAGTCGACGATGCTTGATGTCGCACTCACGCCGCCAACTCCCGATTCAATTCATCCATCACCTTCGGCAACTCCGCGCCGAACAATTGATGCACCTTCGCCAACCCACCGTGCTGACTGAAGGGCGCGTAGTCGAAGTCTTCGACCGAGATGCCGAGACTCGCGGCGATATGGTCGGCAATCTTCTCCAGCCACCACAACTGATCGGTCGTGAAGACCCTGCCCGCCGCCCGCTGCTGCGCCAGCCACGCCTTGAAGTTCGCCACCACGCGGTCGGGGTATGGCACGAGCTCGTTCTCCTGATGCATCGCATAGCGCACCAAGCTCACGAGGTCGGTGAGGATCCGGTGGCGGCTTGCACCTTTGACTTTCGTTTTGTCGAGCGCCGCGTAGGCCTGCCATAGCGTGGACTCGTCCATCAGGTGTGGCGGTGCATGCAGCGCGTCGGCCAGCGCCTTGATGTCTTCGAAGGTCAATGGCGCCTTGGCCGGGCGGCTGTAGAGGATCTGCAGCGCAGTGATCTCATCGCGATGCTCAGCGATGAACGCCTCGAACGTTTGGACCATGCCTTGCGCACGCTCGCGCGCCGCCTCGCTGAATCCGGCGTCGAGTACGCGGTCTTGCGTGACGGTGTCGATCACGATTTCCTTCTGCTGCTTCAAACCGAGCAGCAGATTTCGTAAGCTCGGGTCGGCGAGCGGCTTGACGGCGTGGCGCAATGCGGCTTCGGCCTCGTGCGGGCTGCGGTCTTCGCGAGGGTTGAGCGCTTGCACGATCGCGCCCGCGATTTGTCTGGCCTCGAGCCCTCCGCTCGCGGCGCGAACCTTGATGCGCTCGGCGTCTGTGAGCTGCGCATCCAGGCGAGACAGCCGCACCGCCACGCTGGACAGCACCTCTTCTTCCACGTTGCCCAGGCTCACCGCCCGCAGCAGTGCGTCGAAGGGCACAGTCTTCTTCTGATCCATCGGGCGCGAGTCGGTCTTGTCGCGCTCGCAAACGCCCACGCAATCGACGATGACGAAGTGGTCTTTGTGGACATGCTCGCCGGGATTCACGCCGCGCAGGTCATCGTCCTTGATCACGCGCACGCCGCGACCCTTCATCTGCTCGAAGAAACTGCGGCTCTTCACGCTGCGCATGAAGACGACCATCTCTACCGGCTTGATGTCGGTGCCGGTTGCGATCATGTCCACGGTGACTGCGATTCGCGGGTAATAACTGGTGCGAAATGCCCTGATCAGGTTCTCGGGCGTATCGCCGGTGGTGCGATACGTGATCTTCTGCGCGAACTCGTTGCCTCGCCCGAACTCCTCGCGAAAGATCTGCACGATCGCCTCGGCGTGGTTGTCGTCCTTGGCGAAGACCAGCGTCTTGGGCAACTCCTGGCGTTGCGGAAACAGGTCGCGCTTCCAGTTGTCGCGCAGCGTGCGGGCGATGGTGCGAATCTGGTCGGGCGTCTGCACGCTGCGGTCGAGCTCGGCCGGTTCATAGTCGAAGTCGTCGTTGAGTTGCCAGTCGCGGCGCGCACGCGTCGCCTTGTCGCGCACCTCCAGCCAGTAGCCCGCTTCCACGCGTGAGCCGGCTTCGGTCACTTCAGTCCTGATGCGATAGACGTCGTAGTTGACGTTCACGCCATCGGCCACGGCCTGCTCGTGGCCATACTCCATCACGAGGTTTTGGTTGAAGAAGCCGGGGGTCTGTTTGTTGGGTGTGGCGGTCAGTCCGATCAGGTAGGCATCGAAGTATTCGAGCACCTGCCGCCACAGGTTGTAGATCGAGCGATGCGCTTCGTCGGTGACGATGATGTCGAAGGTCTCGATGGGATATACCGGGTTGTAATCGATCGGTTCGGGCTGTCTGAAGAGACGCTCGACGTCCTCGGTCGAATGCTCGTCCTCTTCGTCGGCCAGATCACGTCCCTTGAGCATGCTGAACATGCGCTGGATCGTGCTGATGGTTACGCGCGCGGTGGTATCGAAGTTGTTGCTCGTCAGGTGTTGGACGATGAACTCCTCGCCGAATTTGTAGTTGTTGTGGGGCGACGCGTACGCATCGAATTCCTTTTTCGTTTGACGACCGAGATTGCCGCGGTCGACGAGAAACAGCACGCGACGCGCACCGGCGAATTTGATCAGCCGATAGATGAAGCTGATGGCCGTGAAGGTCTTGCCGCTGCCGGTCGCCATCTGGATCAAGGCGCGTGGTTTGTTCTGCGCGAGACTGGCTTCGAGGTTGCGGATGGCGGTGATCTGCGCTGGCCAGAGCGCGTGGTCACCCCACTGGGTGACGAGTTCGGGCATGTGTTGAATCTTGTGCAGAAACGTGGGCGTCGGCCTGCGCGCCTCCGGATGCCCCGCGGCATCGCCCGACTCGAATGCCGTCGTCGCGACGATCGGTCGCAACCATTCGACGAGCATCTCGGGCCGATGGAAGGCGAAGACGTTACGCGAGCGGGGATGCGGGTCGAGTCCGTTGGCGAAGTGAGTCTCGACGCCGGTCGATTCATAGAGGAAGGGGAGTGGTCTCTGCCACGCGGGAAGGCTCGCTGGCAGGCCCTGTGCGTAGCGCCCTGATTGTGTCTCGACGCCAGTGAGCGTCGCGCCTTGCTTCTTGGCTTCGATCACGCCACAGGCTTTTCCATCGATATAGAGCAGGTAGTCGGCAAAGCCGAAGCCTGCATTGAGCGGGAATTCGCGGATGGCCACGCCGAGCGCGGCGTGGAGATTGGCGTCACGCATGCCACAGACGTGCCATCCGCCTGCTTGGAGCAGCCGATCGATCTCCATGCGGGCAAGGGCTTCAGGGGGCGGCATGCCGGCGCTCAAAGTCGTTTGTGACGCGCCCCTGCACGATCACCTTGTCCCGCTCGATGATCTTGCGAAACGCTTCACTGGTGTTGGCCCAATCGACAATGTCGACCTTGAACGGCAAGTCGGACAACGAGAAATCGTCGGCCAGTGCCGCGCGGACGGCCGAGCTCATTGGCTCTTGCGTAATGACCGCCAGATCGAGATCCGAATACTGCTTGGCGCTTCGCGTCGCTCGCGAGCCGAAGGCCCACACTTCGTGATCGGGCACATGCTTCTTCAGGATGCCGGCAACGATGACCCAATGATCGGGCCGGACGTCGATCTGCGAATCGTTCATTGCGCCAGCCGCTGCGAGATGCGCTCGTAGAGGGTCCGCGCTTCTTCGAGAAAGGCCGGTATGCCGGCCACTACATCGAGCGCGATCTTTTCATCGTAGGTGTGGCTAGTTCTGGCGCGCATGTCGCGAAACGTTTTCCAGTGCGACCAATCGCCGAGCAACAGCCCCTGTTCATTCGCGGAACGGATCAAGTCCTGAAAGGGCATGTCGTCGTATTGCGTGGGCGTCGGCGAAGAAGTACGCAGATAGCGCTTGAGCATCTTGTGGCTGATTTCGTAGGTGAACTCGAAGCGCTGAATCACGCCGTCGCGGATCAATGTTTGCGTTGGATCGCGAGCGTAGGTGTTCAGGCCCTCTTCGAGCCGCGAAATGGCATTCGCAAGAGGGGCGAGGTCCAGGTTCATCGTGTGTTTCTCCGTCAGGTAACGAGCGTCAGTCAGCGTTCAATGCCTCGCAACTTCGCCGGCAATCGCAGCAAGGTGCTTGTCTCGCGTCCACAGCTTCGACCCGCGCGTCAATGCAACCGACGCGAGCAAGTGGACATCGATGTATCCGATGCCGACGCCCATCAGTTTGCGGCGTTCGATAAAGGCCTTTACTTCGTCGTCAGTCGCGACTTGCGCAGGCGGGAGCGTACCGAGCAAGGAAAGAATCGAACGACGATTTGCGAGATTGCCGCAGGCCAGTTCGCCGATGACGAACGGATGCGACAACACGTCACCAGCATCGAGCGTTCGAGCCAGTTCGGCGTCGCCCTTGCGCAAGTGATCGATCCACACCGACGTGTCGACCAGGATCATTTAGACGCGGGATGTCGGCGTGGAACGGTCTTGAGTCTCGGCTCGCTGCCCCCGAGCCGTGCCAGCCGGCGAGCGCTCTCCCGCTCGATCAGGGCCTTGAGGCCATCGTGAATCAGAGTGCTGCGTTCGCTCACGCCGGTGAGGCGCTGCGCCTGTTCGAGCAAGGCGTCATCGAGTGTGACGGTAGTGCGCATGGCTGTCTCCGGGTGATGCGCAATCCTACATCAATTGATGCTATCGGAGATGCGCAGCTAATCGCCACGATAGTAGCTTGGCCGCAGCGGTATATTGGCGACCCTCTCGCATCGCTAAGGCGGCCAATGAACCCGGAACGTTCGTCGCGCCTCGACGCCTCGACCCTCACGCTCCTGATCCTCCCGCCGCTCTTCTGGGCGGGCAACGCCATCGTCGGTCGCCTCGCCGTCGGCCCGATCGCGCCGATGGCGTTGAACGCGCTGCGCTGGTTTCTGGCTTCACTGATCCTGTTGCCGTTCGCATGGCGCGGGGTGGTGGCGCATCGCGCGTTGCTGATGCGCGAGTGGCGGGTGATCGCGGCTCTGGGCGCGCTTGGGGTGGGGTCGTACAACGCGCTGCAATACCTCGCGCTCACGACTTCGACGCCCAACAACGTGACCTTGATCGCGGCATCGACACCGGTGTTCACGCTGTTGTTCGGCGCGCTGTGCTTCGATGAGCAGGTGGGCGCGCGTCGATCGTTCGGCGCCTTGGTGTCGATCGTCGGTGTGCTGCTGGTGCTGGTGCGCGGAGACGCGACGCGTCTGATTACATTGAGCTTCGTGCCGGGCGATCTCTTCATGCTGGCGGCCGCGGTCGTGTGGAGCATCTACACATGGGTGCTCAAAACGCGGCGGCCCGACGTTCCGCTCACGACGCTTCTCTTCGCGCAGATGGCGGCGGGCCTGTTGCTCGCGTTGCCCTGCGCAGCGATCGAGGCTGCGTTCTTCGACGCGCCGTCTCACTTCGACACGTCGCGTGCGTGGCTGGTGCTTGCCTACGTGTCGGTGCTGCCGTCGCTGGTCGCGTATTTCTGCTGGGATCGGGGCGTGTCGCGCGCGGGTGCGACCCTGCCGGTGTTCTTCGCCAACCTCACGCCGGTGTTCGCGGCGGTGTTGTCGGCGCTGCTGCTGGGCGAATGGCCGCAGTGGTATCACGCGGCGGGGCTGCTGTTGATCCTCGCGGGGATCAGGCTTGCGGGGCGTTGACAGCGAGGGCTCGAAGATCAGTCCGGCTCGATCAGTTTCTTCAGCGCATTCTTCAGCGATGAGGCTTCGCGCATGGTCAGGCGCGCAACGGCTTCGCGCTCGTGGCGCTTGGATCGCGCCAGCAGCGTACCGAGTGCGGCGCGGCCTTCGCGCGTGATGCTTACCAGCGACTGACGCCGATCGTCGTCGCCGTCGCTGCGCGCGATCCGTCCTTCGGCTTCCATCCGGCCGAGCAGCTTGGTCACGGTCGATTGCTGCGCGAGTGCGATAGTCGCGAGCTCGCCGACCTTGCGGACGCGGCCGTCGGACAAGGTCGCAAGCACACGCCATTCGAGCACCGTCAAACCCGCCGCGCGCACCTCGCGATGAAACTCCGACGCGACTGTGTGGCTCGCGCGTGCCAGCAGATACGAGAGGTAGTCGCCAACCTCCCAGTGCGTCGCGTCGCGCGCGCGACTGGCCGTGGCCATCATTCCGGCTCGATGCCCAGCGCAACCAGAAAGCGCGACACCATGTTGTAGGTCGCGACCACGCCGATCAGCTCGACCGTGGCCGCGTCGCCCAGATGCTTGCGCAGCCTGTCGAAGGTCGCGTCCTCGACCTTCACGTCACGCGTCATCTGTGTGCTCAGGGCGATCGTCGCGTTCTCCAGTTCATCGAACAGGGAAGCATCGACGCCGTGTGAGGTCATGCGATGCACGGCCTCGATCTGCGCCTGCTTGCCGCCAGCCTTCACGAACTCGGGTGCGTGATGCACGTACTCGTACTCGGCGCCGTTCAACAGAGCGACGACGCACATGGCGAGCTCGCGCAATTTGGGATCGACCTTCAACTGCTTGCGCACAGCGCCCAGCAGGGCGTTCCAGCCCTGCGCGAACGCGGGGCTGTAGAGCAGTTGACGATCGAGATTCAGAAGGCTTCCGCCGCGGCGCTGGCGGATCGCGGTGACCAGCGGGGTGTCGCCGGCTTGTTGATCGGTGATGTACGGGAGGCGAGGCATGGGTCGTCCGTGTGCGAAAAATTCCAGCAACCTGGGTCCGGCCTGCGCCGGAAGACGGTAATGAGTTCGAGAAGGGCGAGTCAGCGATCCGGATGCGGCTGCGTCATGTGATATCCGCCGCCCTGGAAGATCAGAGGCTCGCGGTCGGCGAATCCGCAGCGCTCGACTTCGCCCACGAAGATGACGTGATCGCCTTCTTCATAACGGCTGCGGTTGAAGCATTCGAACCAGGCGCAGCAGCCTTCGAACACCGGCGCGCCGCGAAATCCCTCGCGCCATGCGATGCCTTCGAAGCGATCGAATGCGATGCCATGTTCCGACTCGAGCTCGCCGGCGCGCAAACCGAAGCGGCGCGACAGTTCGATCTGGTCGGACGCAAGCACATTGACCGCGTAATGCGTGTTGTCGCGAAAGATTGCAAGGCTGCCGGCGGCGCGCGACAGGCTCCACAGCACCAGCGGCGGAGCGAGCGATACCGAGTTGAACGAGCTGGCCGTGAATCCCACCAGATGCGGCTCGCCGCGCGCATCGACGGCGCGCGTCGTGATGATCGTCACGCCGGTCGCGAACTGCGCGAGCGCGCTCTTGAAATGCGCGCTCTCGAAATCGGGCGCACGCGCAATATCGTCCTCGCGCGGTTGCGCGATCAATGGCGCATTCATTCGCGTATTCGTTTCACGCATCAAGATTCACGCATCAAAATCTAATCTATATGAAAATTCATCTAATATTGTTTTCAGGATAGTCGCGGCTCGCATCGCTTGCAAGCCACCGCTCTTCGGCGAAAGCGTATCTTCGCGCATTTGGATGAACCTACGCGATCGTCCCGTGATCAGGATGGATCGCCCTTCGGAAGGAACGTACGACGTGCTGGTCGAACGCATCGAAGCCCGCTGGATCGCCTCCTTCGCCCTGGTGCTGCGCCGCTGCGCGATCGCGGCGGGCGACACGGTCGCGATCCTGTCCGAATCGCAGTCGCGCCGCGTGCTGGTCGAGCTGTCCGAACTCGCGGCTGCGCAACTGGGTGCGCGCGTCTTTCACTTGGTGGTGCCCACGCCATCGCCCGCGTCGTCGATCCCGATCCGCTCGACCGGGGCGTCCGATGCGATCGGCCGGCTCGCGCCGGTGGTACAGGCGCTCGCCGCCTCGACGCTGGTGATCGATTGCACGGTCGAAGGCCTGCTGCATGCGCCCGAGCTGCCCGACATCGTGAACGGCGGCGCACGCCTGTTGATGGTCTCGAACGAACATCCGGAAATTCTTGAGCGCTGCGTGCCCGACGAGAAGCTCGAAGCGATCGTGCGCGCGGCGATGAAGCAATTGCGTAGTGCTTCAAATGCGGCGTCGAATGCGGCATCGACGATGCGCGTGACTTCCGACGCGGGCAGCGACCTCACCGTGCAATTGAAGGGGGCGAAAGTCGGCGGCGTCTGGGGCTATTGTGCCAAGCCCGGGCAGGTCGCGCACTGGCCGGGCGGCCTGTGCCTCGCGTTTCCCGCGGCGGCAAGCGTCAACGGCACGCTGGTGCTTGCGCCGGGCGACGTCAATCTCGCATTCAAGAGTTATCTGCGCGACCGCATCGCACTCACCATCGAGAACGACGGCATCGTCGCGATCGAGGGCGATGGCGTGGACGCCGACCTGATGCGCGGCTACTGGCGATCCTGGGAAGAGCTCGAAGGCAATCGCAACGCCTACGCCGTGTCGCACGTCGGCTGGGGATTGAACCGCGACGCGCGCTGGGATGCGCTCGCGTTCTACGACAAGCGCGATTGCAACGGTACCGAGCTGCGTGCCTTCGCGGGTAACTTCCTGTTCTCGACCGGCGCGAACGAAGTGGCCGGTCGCCATACGCTAGGCCACTTCGATTTGCCGATGCGCAACTGCACGATCGCGCTCGACGGCGCGGTGGTGGTCGAGCGCGGCGTGCCACTTGCAGAGATGACCATTCCATCATGATGACCACCCCCGTAACCGCCGTGCCCTACTTCGACGAAGCCGTGCCTTTGAACACTGCCGGCAACACCACTGTGCTGATGCTGCACGGCATCGGTGGCGGCCGTCAGGCGTTCGCGCGCCAGATGCGGCCGCTGGCCGACGCGGGATTCCATGCGGTCGCATGGGACATGCCGGGGTACGGACATTCGGCGGTGGTCGATCCGTACAGCTTCGAGACGCTCGCCGACGAATGCATCGAACTGATCGACGTGCTCGCGCCCGATCGCCTCGTGCTGGTCGGGCACAGTATGGGCGGCATGGTCGCGCAGGAGGTCGCGGCGCGCGCGCCCGGACGCATCGCGGCCTTGGTACTCACGGCAACCAGCGCGGCATTCGGAAAACCAGACGGTGCATGGCAGAGAAAATTCGTCGAAGATCGCGCCGCGCCGCTCGCTGCGGGTCTCTCGATGCGCGAGTTCGCGGCGCAACTGGTTGCGGGCATGGCTGGATCCGGCGCGTCGGACGCAGCGCGTGCCGAAGCCGTGGAGGTGATGTCGCACGTGCCGCCGCTGACCTATCGCCTCGCGCTGCACGCGTTGATGGGTTTCGATCGCCGCGCGCACCTCGCGCAACTGGCTTTGCCCGTATTGCTGATCGCGGGCAGCGACGATCGCAACGCGCCGCCCGCAGTGATGCGCGGCATGGCCGAACGCATGCCCGACGCGCGTTACGTGGAGTTCGAGCGCTGCGGCCATCTCGTGATGTTCGAGCAGCCGGACGCCTTCAACGTCGCGTTGCTCGGCTTCCTGCAATCGCTTGGCGCATCGGCGCGCAATTGAAGGAGGGACCGCGATGAGCGCTTCGACGCTGCTGCAGGACCCCGCGTTGTCCTTCGTGCCCGCCGTTGGCGATGCGCCGTTGAGCGCGAAGCAGCGGCGGCTGATCGCGCTCGCCCATGAACTCGGCGTGACGAAGTTCGCGCCGCGCGCGCACCAGTGGGACGACACCGCCAGCTTTCCTTTCGCCAACTACGACGACCTGCGGGCAGCCGGCATGCTCGCGCTCTGCGTGCCGGAATCGGCCGGCGGCCTGGGCGCCGACTACGCGACCTACTGCATGGTCGCCGCCGAGATCGGGCGCTACTGCGGCGCGACCGCGCTGACCTTCAACATGCACAGTTGCTCGACGCTGTGGATCGGCGATCTCGCCGATGCGCTGACGATGAGCGACGAGCAACGCGCCGAGCATGCGCGCCGCCGCGCGCTTCACTTCGCGCGCGTGGTCGATGGCGGCAAGCTCTATGCGCAGCCGTTTTCCGAAGGCAGCGCCGCAGCCGCGGGCCGCGCGCCGTTCGGCACCACCGCCAGGCACGAGATACGTGACGGCGTATCGGGATGGGTGATCGAAGGCCGCAAGATCTGGGCGAGCCTCTCGGGCGCGGCCGACTATTACGGCATCCTCTGCACTGAAGAGCAGGAGGACGCGGAAGGCCATGCGGCACCGCTTGACATGCGCGACACGCTCTACATCGCGGTGCCCGCGACCAGTGATGGCCTGTCGATCTCGGGTATATGGAATCCGATGGGCATGCGCGGGACGGTCTCTCGCAACCTCACGTTCAAGAGCGTGTTCGTGCCCGATGACGAACAACTGCTGCCGCGCGGCATGTACTTCAAGGCCGCGCAGACTTGGCCGCATATGTTCTTCACCTTGTCACCCACCTACCTGGGGATCGCGAACGCGGCCTACGATTTCACGGTGAAGTACCTGCGCGGCGAGATCGAGGGCGAGCCGCCCGTCAAGCGTCGTCAATACCCGACCAAGCAGATCGCGGTTGCGCAGATGCGCATCCAGCTCGAAGCGATGCGCTCGATGTTCTGGCGCACGATCAGCGAAGCCAAACCCAATCCGTCCAAGGACGAGAAGCTGCGTCTGTATGCGGCGCACTACACCGTGATGGAAGGCGCCAACGACATCGCGCGCCTCGCGCTGCGCACCTGCGGAGGCCAGTCGATGATGAAGCACCTGCCGCTCGAACGCCTGTATCGCGACAGCCGTTGCGGCGCGCTGATGCTGCCGTGGACCGCGGAGCTGTGCATGGATCGCATCGGGCGCGAAGCGCTGTATGAGGCGGGCGAGAAGGACTGAGCGCCTTGAACCTCGCAGCCGCGCTCGATGCGCAAGTCGATGCCGCGCCGGATCGCATCGCCTTGCATGCCGAAGGTCGCACTGTCACACGCGACCAGCTGCGCGAGGAGATCGTTCTCGCGTGCGCACGCCTGCGCAAGGCATGGGGCGTTCGCTCCGGCGATCGCGTGGCGTACCTGGGTGCCAATCGATCCGAAGAACTGGTGTTGCTGTTCGCGCTCGCGCGCATCGGCGCCGTGTTCGTTCCGGTGAACACGCGGCTCGCGGTCCCCGAACTCGCAGCGATCGTCGCGCATGCGCAGGTGCACGCGCTCGTGACCGACGCGCAGCATCGCGACGCTGGCGTGGCCGCGTTGGCGCTCGCGCTCGACCTCGTCTCCTCGCAAGCGCATGCGACTGTGGAACGCGAGGAAGCGCCGCGACAAGGCGGCGTCCATGCACATATCCATGCATTGAGCGATCTGCTTGTGGACGACGGCATGGCGCCGACAAGCGACGATGACGTCGAGGCGATCGACGGCGATACACCGCTGCTGCTGGCCTACACCTCGGGCACGACCGGGGCATCGAAGGGCGCGCTGCACACCCATCGCGGCATGCTCGCGAACGCCCAGGCATCGATCGCCGCGCACGCGATGCGCGAAGACGATCGCGTGCTGACGGCGTTACCGCTGTTCCACGTCGGCGGCCTGTGCATACAGACACTGCCCGCCTTGCTCGCAGGCGCGGAAGTGATCCTGCATCCGCGTTTCGATGCGGGCGCGTGGTTGACGGCGATCGCGTACATGCGCCCGACCCAGACCCTGATGGTTCCCGCGACGCTGCGCGCCGCCATCGCGCATCCCGCTTGGCCGGCCACCGACCTGTCGTGCCTGCGGTCGATCATGGCCGGCTCGTCGATCATCCCGCGTGGGCTGATCGAGGCGGTGCATGCGCGCGGCGTGCCGCTCGGCCAGATCTACGGATCGACCGAGACCGGCCCCGTGAGCATCGCGCTCAAGGCCGAAGACGCGCTGCGCAAGCCGGGCTTCGCGGGCTGGCCATGCTTCGAGCGATCGGTTCGCGTGGTCGACGACTCGGATGTCGATGTCGCAGGTGATGCAGTCGGCGAGATCCTGGTGCGCGCGCCCAATGTGATGCAAGGCTATTGGTGCGAGTCACCCGGCGAAGGCTTTCGCGACGGCTGGTTCGCCACTGGCGACCTTGCACGCCGCGATGGCGAAGGCTGCATCGAAGTGGTCGGCCGCTGCCGCGACCTGATCATCTCGGGCGGCGAGAACGTCTATCCGGCCGAGCTCGAGGACGTGCTGCTCGCGATCGACGGCGTCGTCGAAGCCGCGGTCGTCGGCGTGCCCGACGAGCGCTGGGGCGAAGTGCCCGCGGCCTTCGTGGTGCGCGCCACCGGTGAAGGATCGGCGCTGCTCCATGAAGCGACGATCGCCGCAGCCTTCGACGCCAGGCTCGCGCGCTTCAAGCATCCCAAGCGCATCGTGTTCGTCGATCGCCTGCCCCGCAACGCGATGGGCAAGGTGCAGGCGCATCTGCTGCGGGAAATGTAAGCTCGGCCGTATCGCCGCGACTATTCACATCCATCCAATTCGAGGAGTTCCCCATGTCCATCGCTGACCCACTCGCCGATACGCCGCGCCCCGGCCACGAATTCGCCACGCTCGGTGGGGGCTGCTTCTGGTGCACCGAAGCGGTCTACATGGACTTGAAGGGTGTCGTCGATGTCGAGTCGGGATACTCGGGCGGCACCAGCGCGAACCCGAGCTACAACGCGGTGTGCTCGGGCACCACCGGCCATGCCGAGGTGGTGCGCATCGAGTTCGATCCCAAGGTCATCAGCTATCGGCAGATCCTCGAAGTCTTCTTCACGGTCCACGACCCGACCACACTCAATCGCCAGGGCGCCGATACCGGTACGCAATATCGATCGGTGATCTTCTATCACTCGCCCGAGCAGCAGGAGACCGCGAAGGAAGTGATCGAAGAGGCCACCAGGGAGTGGCCTTCGAAGATCGTCACGCAACTCGACCCGGCGCCCGCGTATTACCGCGCCGAGGCCTATCACCAGGAATATTTTCCGAACAATCCCAACCAGGGTTATTGCGCGGCGGTGGTGGGGCCGAAGGTCGCGAAGTTTCGCAAGACCTGGAGCGAGATGAGGAAGTAAGGCGAAACGTCCAGTCTGTTCGGCTGCATCAAGGCGCGAGTCGCGCGACGGCCCACGAACCGTCGACGCCGCGATAGACGATGCGGTCGTGCAGCCGCGACGGGCGGCCCTGCCAGAACTCGATCAGATCGGGCACGAGCCGATAGCCGCCCCAGTGCGGCGGGCGCGGAATGATGGCGCCCTCGTCATCGTCGGTCACGCGAAAGCGCTTACGATGCTCGCGCTCGCGCGCCTCGATCTCGGTGCGAGATGCGATCACTTCGCTTTGCGGCGAAGCCCACGCGCCGATGCGCGAGGCGATCGGTCGCGACGCGAAATAGCGATCCGATTCTTCGGCGCTCGTCATCTCGACGCGGCCCTCGACGCGCACTTGGCGCTCGAGTTCGGGCCAGAAGAAACACAGCGCCGCTTGCGCATGCGATGCGAGTTCGCGACCTTTGCGGCTTTCGTAATTCGTGAACCACACGAAGCCGCGTCCCGATGTCGCCGACGTCGTCGCCGGGGCAGTCAATGCTGTGGGCAACGGACCCGGCAGGTCCAGGCCCTTCAACAACACGACGCGTGCCGACGGCCGACCCGCTGCATCGACGGTCGCAAGTGTCATCGCTGTGGGCTCCTTTGCCTGCGCCGCGATCGCTTCGGCAAGCCAGCGATCGAATTGCACGAAGGGATCGGCATCGACGTCGCCTTCGAGAAGCGTGGCGCGACGATAGGTGCTGCGCAAATCAGCGATGTTCATCAAGCGGGTGGGCGCATCCGGTGGCGACGAGGTGCCACTGTGCCACGCTTCGTTCGCCTCGATCGCAACTCAGCGATCGAGCTGTCGATAGACGCGGTCCGCGAGTTCGGTCATCTCGCCGCGTGCGAGCCTGCCGGTCAGCGCGTAGCCATAGTCGGTGTCGATCCAGTAGAAGGTCGTGTTGCCGTTTTCTTCGGTGATACGAAATGCCGGAGTCGGCGCGTCCGACGCCGCGGTCGAGTCGCGATGCACGGTCGATACGCGCTCGCCTGATACGTCCTTGACTGCGCCGCCTTTTGCATGCGAAACCGCGAGCGTGAGTCGACGTCCGTGACCGTCCTGATACATGAATTGCGCGACCGGGCCCATCTGCGCGGGCAACAGCCGGCCGCCCAGCAGGTTCCATCCCGCGTCGCCCAGATGCGGCACGACCAGCGGTGCGTCGAGGCGCTTGGACAGCCACGCGACCAGATGCGCTTCTTCGGCGGCGGGTACTTCGACGGGATGGCGGGCTTCGGGTGTGTAGATCGCATGAGAGACCGCCGCGACGCGAACGAAGTCGCCGAAGCGCGCATCGCTTGCGCCGAGGGTGGACGCGCTCGAGACGACGCGGTTCGCCGATCCGTTGTCTGCACGCGCAATCGCGCGGTTGTCCGCGTCGCCGCGCGCGAGCCAGCCTGCCGCGACCCCGATGCCGAGAATCAGCGTTGCCGCCAACGCGGCTCCCATCCACTGGCGCGAAGACATCCATGCGCCCACGCGCATGGTCGTGGCCGCGCTCCGCGCGTTGCCCAGCGACAGCCGATGCGGCTCGTCCAGCACGGGATCGAAGCGCGCGTGCAGCGCGTTCTTCTGCGCGCGCAAGGCGGCGACCTCGGCCGCGGCCGCCGGATCGCTTGCGCGCGCGCGCTCGACCGCGACGACATCGTCGGGCGCCAGTTCGCCATCGACGTAGGCGTGAAGTTGATAGGGTTCGAGGCGCTGGGTCATGGTGGGAAGCAGAAGTTGACGCGGAAGGTGATGGCGAAGTCTTCAGTGAACGTTGCGGCGAACCACTTGCAGCGGCGCCGAGGGATCGGAACGCGAGGAGGGACCTTGCGGGCTTTCGCGATGCGCGGGCAACCCGCCCTCCATCAGTTCGCGCAAGCACGCGCGCCCGCGGGCGAGCCGCGACATGACGGTTCCGATCGGAATGCCGAGGACTTCGGCGGCTTCGCGATAGCCGAGGTCTTCGAGCCCGACCAGCAGCACCACCGCGCGTTGCTCCGCCGACAGCGCCGCGAGCGCCCGCTCGATATCGAGCATCACGCCCGCATGATGGCTGCGGTCGGTGCTGGCATCGGTGCGCTCGTCCGCATCGATCGGGTCGGGGTCGTAGCCGCGCGCGGCGAAGCGCCGCATGTCGCTGATGAACACGTTGTGAAGGATCGCGAAGACCCACGCGCGCAGATCGGTGCCGTGCTGCCATTGCCTGCGGCGCGACCATGCACGCTCGAGCGCGTCCTGTACCAGATCGTCGGGACGCACCGGATGCCGCGCCAGCGCATACGCATAGCGCCGCAGTCGCGGAATCAGCGCTTCGAGCTCCGCGGCACTGAAAGTCATGACAGGTGGCTCATCGCGATACACGATGATCGATGACGACGCGATACGGAATCACGGCCGCGCGACGTGCCAGATGTTGTTGTTGAAGCCGTCGCCGGTCTTGTCGCCCGGCCTGGCGTCGCGCGCGAATGTGTACAGCGGCTTGCCCTTGTAGGCCCACTGGCGCGAGCCGTCGTCGCGCGTCGCAACGCTCCAGTCACCCGCGCCCTTCGCGTCGGCCGTTGCGGTGAACGCGGGCCAGATGGCGACGCATGGCCCATTGCAGACGCTCTTGCCGCTGCCCGCCATGTCCTTGTCGAAGGTGTAGAGCGTCATGCCTGCGGGGTTGGTCATCGCGCCGTCCGCGACCTTCGCGGGCATCATGCCGCCGCTCATGCCGGCGCACGCGGCGAGCACGAGGACAGCGGAGATGAAAGCGGCCAGACGCGAGGCGCGTTGTCGCAATGCATGCAGCACATGAATATTCATGATTCGTCCCTGGGATGCGCGACCGGCGTGATGCCGATCGTCCTGGAGCGAACGCGCCCGGGTCCGGTTCTATTCCGTGCCCGAGCCTTGATCAGTGCTGCGTCAGTGCAACAACAACGCGTTGATGCGCGCGAGATCGTCCTCGGTCAATGTACCCGCAGCCGACTTCAGGCGCAGCCCGTTGAGTAGCGTGTCGTAGCGCGCACGCGCCAGATCGCGCTGCGTGGAAAACAGTTGCTGCTGCGCGTTGAGCACGTCGATGTTGACGCGCACGCCGACCTGATAGCCGAGCTTGTTGGAGTCGAGCGCGCTCTTGCTCGACACCTCGGCAGCCTGCAATGCACGCACCTGTGCGAGCCCGCTGGTCACGCCGAAATAGGCTTGGCGCGCGCTCTGCGCGGCGGTGCGCCTGGCGAAGTCGAGATCGTTCTCGGCCTTGTCGGCAAGCGCGATGCCCTCGCGCACTTTCGACGACGTGAATCCGCCCGAGTAGATGGGCACGCTCAACTGCAGGCCGATCGCGTTGTTGGTCTGCGAGGTCACGACCGAGAAGCCGGTGTTGCCGGTGTTGCTGTAGGTGCGCGAAGCCACCAGGTCGAGCGTCGGATAGTGTCCCGCGCGGTTGACTTCGATCTGGCGTCTGGCGATTTCGAGATTGGCCTGGTTCTGCGCAACGAGGTAGTTCTGCTGCTCGGCTGACGACACCCAGGGTTCGATCTCGGCCGGTTGAGGTGCCGACAATTGCACGTCGCGCACCAGCGGCGCAAGGTTGCCCGGTGTCTTGCCGATGATCTGCTGAAGCGCCGCGCGCGCGATGTCCAGATTGCTGCGCGCGAGAATTTCCTGCGCGATCACAAGATCGTATTTGGCCTGCGCGTCGTTGGTGTCGGTGATGGTGGTCGTGCCGACTTCGAAGTTGCGCTTGGCCGATGCGAGCTGCTCGGAGATGGCGGCCTTCTGCGCGACGATGTAGTTGATGCTGTCTTCCGCATACAGCACGTCGAAGTAGGCCTGCGTGACGCGCACGATCAGGTCCTGTTGCGCCTGTGCGAACTGCGCTTCGGAGAACAGCACGCTCAGCTTGCCCTGCTGGTACTGCTGATAGTTGCTCCAACGAAACAGCGGTTGCGACAACGACAGCGTGTAGGCGCGCTGGTTGTAGGTTGCCGAGAAGCCGCCGAAGGGTTGCGGCTCGCTGATCTGCGCGTTCACGCGCGTGCCCGAGGCTGTGCCGTTGATCTGCGGCAACAGCAGCGACAGCCCTTGCGGCAAGCGTTCGCGACCGGCCAGCAGCAGGTTGCGCGCTGACGCGTATTGCGCGTCGTTGGTCGCCGCATCGCGATAGGTCTGGATCAGGTCGGCCGCATGCGCCGCACTGGCGCCCATCGCGCCGAGGGCGATCGCGATCGCGGCATGCATGCGAGGCAGCAACGAGCGCCGCACGCGTTTGCGTTTATTGAAGTGTTGGTCTCGCATCGCGCAGTCGTCGGGATCGTTGGAGGAAGAAGTCGAATGGGAATGTAGAAGCGGAAGGTACAAGCGGAAGGTACAAGCGATGGTCGCGGCGTTCGAGGTCACGATCATCAATAGGTCGGAAACGATGGATCGACCTGATGCGCCCACGCCGCCACGCCACCTGTGAGGTTGTGCACATCGATCGCGCCGCGCGCGGCGAGAAAGGACGCGATCTGCATGCTGCGCGCGCCGTGATGACAGATGCAGACGATCGGCGCATCGAGATCGATTTCCTCGAGTCGCGCGGGCACGTCGCGCATCGGGATCGAATGCGACTCGTCGAGCCGACAGGTCGCGTACTCCCAGGGTTCGCGTACATCGAGCAGCATCGGACGCGGGCGGCTTGCATCGGAAAGCCACGAGGCCAGGTCGGGTGCGCTCAATGCATGGATCTCCATGGTCAGAACGTGAATTGCGACACACGCGGCACATCGCGCAGCCGCTTGACGACGGTCTCGAAAATCTTGACCGTGTCCCAGGTCTCCTGGCCGGTGCGGCGCCAGATCTCGGCCGTCATCGCCGGCGCATCGCCGACGACGGCTGCGAGGCGCCCGCCGATGCGGACCTGCTCAAGCAGCGCCTTCGGCAGGAATGGCAACGAGCCCGAGACAACCAGCACGTCGACTTCGCCGATCGCAGGCCATCCGCTTCCGTTGATGCCGACGCCATTGCCGAAGTCGACTCGCACATTGCGCACCCCCGCTCGCGCGAGGTTGGATTCGGCAAAGGCCTTCAGTCGCGGATCGATCTCGACCGTCACGACGCGCTCGGCCTTGTAGGCCAGGAGCGCGGCCATGTAGCCCGAGCCGGCGCCGATCTCGAGCACGGTGTCGTTCGCACGCACCGCGACTTCCTGCAGGATGCGGGCTTCGAACTTCGGCGGCAGCATGGTCTCGCCGGTCTCTTCACCATCGACCACCAGCGGCACTTCGGTATCGACGAAGGCGAGCGCGCGATAGGGCTCGGGCACGAAGGCTTCGCGATGCACGATCTGCAGGATGTCGAGCACGTCCTGCGAGAGGACCTCCCAGGTGCGGATCTGCTGCTCGATCATGTTCGCGCGCGCCCGTTCGGTCGCGGAATCACGAGGCAAGTTGGTACTCATGGTGGCTGTCTTGAAGTGTCGGTGCTTGAAAGTGCGGCCTGAAGTGCGATGAAGGATGCGGGCTTCTGCGAGCCGTGCGTTCATCATTCAGCGCGCGATTGTCGCCTCGCATACGGCACGCTCGCAAGCGTGGCGCGACGAAACGCAGTGGTGGCCGATGAAACGCGCAAGGATAGACGCTCGCCGCGTCGCGACCAAATCGACCTTTCGGGCGGATGGCTTCGGCAAGGCCCGACGAGTAGATCTTGGCATTCCAAGTTGCCCTGCACTTCGCGGCTGCGCTGGCGGCTGTACCTCGTGGCTTGCAATTTGCAAAGCGAAGGCATACCGTGCGCGCGTCACGCAGGGGTCCTTGCCTGCGGTTCAGTACGACCGAACCGCAGGCATCGCGAGAAATACCCTTCGAACCTGGGCGCGCATGCTCGTCGATACGCACATGCCGCCGTAGGGAGCCGTGGAGACGACGTTCCCGGCTTCGTATCCCTTTCTGGAGCCTTTATGAACGCCGCCGTCCCGAACTTGATTCACGCGACCACCGATCCCACGCCCGCAGAACCGGCGCGCAAGGGCGCGCACGCATTGCCGTTCACGGCCGCCACCGCCGAAGTCGATTCCGCGGCAATCGCGCCGCTGCCCCGCTCGAGCAAATTTCATGTCGAGGGCTCACGGCCAGATCTGCGGGTGCCGATGCGAAAGATCGAGCAGTCCGATACGCCGGTGTTCGGCGGGCCTGTCGCGCACGGCTCGGTTCCGGCCTCGATCGAACCCAATCCGCCGATCTTCGTGTACGACACCAGCGGCCCGTACACCGATCCGTCGGTGCGCATCGATATCCGCGCGGGATTGCCTGCGCTGCGCGCCGCGTGGATCGGCGAGCGCGGCGACACCGAGGAGATGCCCGGACCCAGCTCGCGCTTCGGGCGCGAACGGCTTGCCGATCCTAAACTCGCCGAGTTGCGCTTCGACCTTCATCGTCGTCCGCGTCGCGCGCTGGCCGGCGAGAACGTCTCGCAGATGCACTACGCGCGCCGCGGCATCGTCACCCCCGAGATGGAGTTCATCGCAATTCGCGAGAACCTCGAGCGCGAGCGCTATGTCGAGAGCCTGAAGAACGCCGGACCCACCGGCGCGAAGATGGCCGAGATGCTGTTGCGCCAGCATCCGGGCCAGTCGTTCGGTGCTTCGATTCCCGGCACGATCACGCCCGAGTTCGTGCGCGATGAAGTCGCGCGTGGCCGCGCCATCATTCCCGCGAACATCAATCATCCCGAGTCCGAGCCGATGATCATCGGCCGCAATTTCCTCGTGAAGGTCAACGCCAACATCGGCAACTCCGCGGTTACCTCGTCGATCGGCGAAGAGGTCGACAAGATGACCTGGGCGATCCGCTGGGGCGGCGACACCGTGATGGACCTCTCGACGGGCAAGAACATCCACGAGACGCGCGAGTGGATCGTGCGCAACTCGCCGGTGCCGATCGGCACGGTTCCGATCTATCAGGCGTTGGAGAAGGTCGATGGCAAGGCCGAAGACCTGACGTGGGAGATCTTCAGGGACACGCTGATCGAGCAGGCCGAGCAGGGCGTCGATTACTTCACGATCCACGCCGGCGTGCTGTTGCGCTACATCCCGATGACGGCTGCGCGGATGACCGGCATCGTGTCGCGCGGCGGCTCGATCATGGCGAAGTGGTGCCTGTCGCATCACCAGGAGTCGTTCCTCTACACGCACTTCGAGGACATCTGCGAAATCATGAAGGCTTACGACGTAAGCTTTTCGTTGGGCGACGGCCTGCGTCCGGGCTCGATCTACGACGCCAACGACGAAGCGCAACTCTCCGAGCTGAAGACGCTGGGCGAACTCACGCAGGTCGCGTGGAAGCACGACGTGCAGACCATGATCGAAGGTCCGGGCCATGTGCCGATGCATCTGATCAAGGAGAACATGGACCTGCAACTCGATCAATGCAGGGAGGCGCCGTTCTATACGTTGGGGCCGCTGACGACCGACATCGCGCCCGGCTACGACCACATCACCTCGGGCATAGGCGCGGCGATGATCGGCTGGTTCGGCACAGCGATGCTTTGCTACGTTACGCCGAAGGAACACCTGGGTCTTCCCAACAAGGACGACGTGAAGGACGGCATCATCACCTACAAGCTCGCCGCGCACGCGGCCGATCTGGCGAAGGGGCATCCGGGCGCGCAGATCCGCGACAACGCTTTAAGCAAGGCGCGTTTCGAATTCCGCTGGGACGATCAGTTCAATCTCGGACTCGACCCGGACAAAGCGCGGGAATTCCACGACGAAACGCTCCCCAAGGAAGCGATGAAGACCGCACACTTCTGTTCCATGTGCGGTCCGCATTTCTGCTCGATGAAGATCACGCAGGAGGTCCGCGACTACGCGGCAAAGCAGGGCATCGATGAACAGGCCGCATTGCGGGTTGGCATGCAGGAGAAGACGGTCGAATTCATTCGCGGGGGTTCGAAGGTCAGTCAGGACGCGTGAGCATCGACGTGGAGTCGCAATGAAGAAGAGCATCAAGACCAGGGCGATCGACTTGTGGCGCAGTAGCCGAGGCACGTTGGTTTTCCTGGGTCTCATGCTGGTGTTTCGATCGGCCGTCGCAGACTGGGTCGAAGTGCCCAGCGGCTCGATGAATCCGACCGTGATCGACGGCGATCGCGTGCTGATCGACAAGCGCGCGTATGGCGGACGCATTCCCTTCACGACGATGCGCGTGATCGACGTTGGTTCGCCGCAGCGCGGCGACGTGGTCGTGCTCGAGTCTCCGGAGAATGGCATCACGTTGTTGAAGCGCGTGATCGCGTGCCCGGCGATACGGTGGCGATGAAGAACGAACGCGTGATCATCAACGACGTCGCGGCCCGCTATCAAGTGCTTCCGGCCGACACCGGCAGGGCGCTCTTGTCGGACGTGCGTGCCATGAGTCCGGTCTATATGAGGGAAGAACTGCCGGGCGTGTCGCACGCCACGATGCGCCTGCCGCAACTCGATGCGCGCAGAAATTTTTCCGCGATCACGATTCCCGCCGGTCGCTATCTCGTCATGGGCGACAACCGCGACAACAGCCACGACTCGAGATATTTCGGCCTGGTACGTCGTGAAGCCATATTGGGCCGGGCCATGCGCGTGGTCGTTTCGCTCGATCCCGAGAACCATTACCTTCCGCGCCGGGGACGATGGCTGGAACCTGCGCTCTGAGTAAAATTTTTTCGGCGATGGAATAAACATCGCGCTAAAGCGTACCGTAGCCTCTCATAGCGCTTTGATTTGTCGATGTTTTTTACATTTTCGGCGATCGGTGGCGCTTGTGTTTTTCTAAGCGCTTGTAATCGCAAATCGTTTCAGAAGTGGCACGCAACGTGCTTCTGGCGATGCCTCTCGTAGACGAGAGCCACGCACGTAACGAGGAGCGACGATGAGCCCACTTCAACGCGTTTTACTGGCCCCGGCTGTTCTTGCCGCGTCCCTGGTGTTCTGCGATCCGTCGTCGGCATCGCCATATTTTCAGACCAATCTCGTCTCCGATATTCCGGGGTTGGCCCAATTGACCGATCCGGGCCTGCACAACCCATGGGGCATGTCGTTCTCGGCAACCAGCCCGTTCTGGGTATCCGACCAGGGAACCAACACCTCCACGTTATATCGTGTCGTCAACGGTGTCGTGAAGCAACTCGGGCTCGTTGTCTCGATTCCCACCACGGGCGGTGGGCCGCAGGGACCGACCGGGCAGGTGAACAACAACACGGCCGCGTTCCTCGTCAACGGCGCACCGGCCAACTTCATCTTCGCGAACCTGAACGGGACGATCTCGGCCTGGAACGGAAGCGCGGGGACGACTGCCCAGATCAAGGTCCCTGCCTCGGGCGCCGTTTACACGGGTCTGGCCATCGCGACCGCAGCCGCGGGCCCTCGGCTGTACGCCGCGAACGGGGTTACGGGAAACATCGACGTCTTCGATGGTTCTTTCGCCGCGGCCAGTCTGGCCGCGGGCGCTTTCGCCAAGCCCGCTGGGGTTCCGGCCGGACTGGCCCCGTTCAACGTCCAGAATATCGGAGGCCGCATCTATGTGACTTACGCGCCGCCCGGACGGGCCGCGCAGATCGCGGCGGCGGAAGGTCAGGGAGCGGTCGCTATCTTCGACACGAACGGCACGCTGATCCAAACGCTGGTCACGGGCAGCAAGCTCGCCTCGCCGTGGGGCATTGCGCTCGCTCCGTCGTCAGGATTCGGCGGATTCAGCGGAGACCTGCTCATCGGCAACTTCAGTTTTGCAGTGAGCGAGATCAATGCCTTCGATCCGATCACCGGCGCGTATCTCGGAACGATTTCCGACCAGGGCGGTCATGCGCTGATCAACTCGGGACTGTGGGGTCTTGCATTCGGCAATGGCACGACCGGCGATGCACACACGCTCTACTTCACGGCGGGAATCAATGGCGAGGTGGACGGCCTGTTCGCTTCCATTACGGCGATCCCGGAACCCGAAACGCTGGGCTTGCTCGCGCTCGGTCTGCCCGCGATGGCTCAACGCCTCTCGCGTCGCAGGCGTCGTTCGGGAGCCTGACCGCGTAGCGGACGGCGAGGGCGCGGCACGTACACTGGCCTTGATCGATTCGATTCCCGACAGCAAGTCTCCGCCGCACGCATCGCCGCCGATCAAGCGTCTCGATCTGAAGGCTCCTCCTGGTCAGATCGAGGTGTGGTTGCCGAGCGCGCATTGATCGATCAGTTCAGCAGGAACCGCTGCATGAACAGGATCTGCGAATAGAACTGGAAGTCCGCGTTGGGTTTGCGCGCGAAGCCATGCCCCTCGTTGTCGGCCAGCAAGTACCACACCGGGATGTCGTTGCCGCGCGCCTTCGCGACGATCTGCTCGGCCTCCTGATACGGAACGCGCGGATCGTTGCGACCCTGCACGACGAAGAGCGGCTTCTTGATGTTCGAGGCCTTCGACAACGGCGAGATCTTCTCGAAAAAGGCGCGCATCGCGGGATCGCGCTCGTCGCCGTATTCGACGCGACGCAGATCGCGACGATAGGTCTCGGTACGTTGCAGGAAGCTCGTGAAGTTGGAGATGCCCACTACGTCGATCGACGCGGCGATGCGATCCGAATAGGTGGTGGCGACGGCCAGGCTCATGTAGCCGCCGTAACTGCCGCCGGTGACCATGATGCGGTTCGCATCGAGATCGGGTTGCGTGGCGATCCAGTCGAGCAACGCACCGATGTCCTTGACCGAGTCCTCGCGCTTCATGCCGTTGTCGAGCGCGATGTAGGTCTTGCCATAGCCACTCGAGCCGCGCACGTTGGGCTGGATGTAGGCGATGCCCAGTTCGTTGATGAAGTAGTTGTTGCGCGAGAGAAAACCGATCGTCGCCTGGCCTTCGGGACCGCCGTGGATGTTGATCAGCACCGGCCGCTTGCCGGTGAAGCGCGCCGGGGGACGATTGATCAGGCCGCTGATCTGGAGCCCGTCGAAGCTCTTCCACTTGATGATCTCGGCTTCGCGAAACGGCGTCGTGTCGATGCCCGCGACCTTGGCTTCGGTCCATTGTTCGGCCTTGCCGCTCTTGCCCGCATCGAGATCGAGCGAATAGATGTCGCCCGGGCTCTGTGCCGAATTGACCGTGAAGCCGATCTCGTCCTTGTTGCGAGCCTTGGCAAAGCGCAGGCGCGAGATGCTGCCCGAACGCGCGGCAGGCGGCAGGTCGGGCAATGCAATCTGCTTGCCGCTCGCCAGATCGAACACACGCAACTCGCGGCGGCCGGCAACGTTGATGACGGCGCACGCGAGTTCGCGACGCGACTGCCCGCCTGCATCGGAATCGTCTTCATCGTGCATTACGATCGCATCGACGTCCCAGGCGATATCGCGCGAGAGCACGCGGCGCTTGCCGGTCACCAAGTCCATCACCATCAATTGGCTGAACTCGCCGTCCTCGTCGCTGGTGTAGACCAGATGCCGTGCGTCACGGGTCAGATGGATGTTGCCGTATGCAATCTGCCGCGATGCGTTGCCGCTCTTCTTCGCGCTCGCAGCCGAAAGAGCAGCGGGAAGCACTTGCGTCTTCGCACCGCTTGCGACATCGATCTTCCAGATCACGCTCTCGTTGGCCGAGCGGTACTCCTGCCCGTAGAGCGCGCGATCGCCCTTGTCCCAACGGAACCCGCCCCAGCCGCCGCCCGGAAGGCTGACGATCTTGCGCTTGGCCCCGGGTTTCGTCGGGTCGAGCACATAGAGGTCGGTGGTCACGCTGGTACGAGTCTCGGCGCTGGCCGCGGTCTTGTCGAGCTGGGTCGAACCCATCAGAAGGGCCGTCCCCGCGTGATTCCAAGAACCGAGTTCGTGTTTTTCGGAGGGATCGGTCAGGAGCGTGGTCTGCCTGGTGGCCAAGTCGAGGCGATAGAGCTGCGACGCTTCGTTGCCGCCGGTGTCGCGCGAATAAACGAGATAGTCGCCGCGCTTGGGCTCGAAGCTCGCCTGCGAAACCGGATCGGGAAATTCGGTAAGCGGCGCCAGGCTGCCCATCGGCTGATCGAGCAGATGCAACTGGGTCGTCGCGCCACGCCGATAGGCGACCAGAAATGCGCGCCGCGTCGGATGCCATGCGATCACGTTGACCGGCTTGAACTCGGTGTACTTACCAACACGCTCGGCGAGCGCCTTCGGCACCGGCGGAATGTTCTCTGCACGCAGGTGTTCGTTGGGGGCAAGGATGTCCGCCGCTGCCGCTGCCGGCGCAGCCTTGGGTGCCTGCGTTGCCGGTTGCGCCGTCGGCTGCACCAGCGGCGTCGTGGCCGGTGCGCACGCGACCAGCACAACCGCGGCGAGCACGGAGGACAACGCTGCGGCGACCGCGGCGTGGCGCAACGCAAAGCGCGGCGGGAAGGAGAGCGAACGCGAAGCGGCTATGCGGCTCATGGCGAATCCGATGGAAAAAGATTCGCGATTCTACAAGCAGGAGTCCAACGGTCTCTAGGGGCTTTCCCACAACTCCGCGTTCACGCTGCGGCCGGGCGCCGCAAGGCCGAAGTGGCGATATGCCGACAGGGTTGCGATCCGACCGCGCGGCGTCCGATGCAGAAAGCCCTGCTGGATCAGGAAAGGCTCGATCACGTCTTCGATGGTGTCGCGCTCTTCACCGATCGCCGACGCGAGATTGTCGAGACCGACCGGGCCACCGTCGAACTTGTGCAATATCGCCTCGAGCAGTTTTCTGTCCATCACGTCGAGGCCGAGCGCATCGACGTCGAGCATCTTGAGCGCGGTGTCCGCAACTGCCGAAGTGACACGACCATCGGCGCGCATCTCGGCGTAGTCGCGCACGCGGCGCAAGAGCCGATTGGCGATGCGCGGCGTGCCGCGCGAACGCTTCGCCAGTTCCATCGCGCCTTCGTCGTCGATGCGCGTGCCGAGCAAGGCGGCCGAGCGCTTGACGATGCGCTGCACCTCCTCGGCGGTGTAGAACTCGAGCCTGGCGACGATGCCGAAGCGGTCGCGCAGGGGATTGGTCAACATGCCCGCGCGCGTGGTTGCGCCGACCAGCGTGAACGGCTGCAGGTCGAGCTTGACGCTGCGCGCCGCCGGACCCTCGCCGATCATGATGTCGATCTGGAAGTCTTCGAGAGCGGGGTAAAGAATTTCTTCGACGACCGGCGAGAGCCTGTGGATCTCGTCGATGAAGAGCACGTCGTTCTTTTCCAGATTGGTGAGCAGCGCCGCGAGATCGCCGGGTCGCTCGAGCACCGGCCCCGAAGTCGAGCGCATATGCACGCCCATCTCGCGCGCCACGATGTGCGCGAGCGTGGTCTTGCCCAGACCGGGCGGGCCGAACAGCAGCACGTGATCGAGCGACTCCTGGCGTTTCCTCGCGGCGCCGATGAAGATCTCGAGCTGCTCGCGAATCTTGACCTGCCCGATATATTCGTCGAGCGCCTTGGGTCGCAACGCGCGCTCGAAGACCTCTTCGTTCGGCGACGCGGCCGCAGTCGATGTCACGCGCGAATGCGCGCCGGTGTCGCCGACACTGGAGAGGGAATCGGATTCGATCATGCGTTCGTTACCAATGGAGCGCGACATCGTAGCGCGACAGCAGCTTGTCGCGCGACAGCAGCGTGAGGCCTTCGACGCGCGCCTGCGCGATCAACATGCGATCGAAGGGATCGCGATGATGAGTGGGCAAGGCTTCGTGCTCGACGATGTGCGCGATCTCGATCGGCAACAGATCGATATCGTTCTCGCGCTGCTGGCGCAGCATCATGCGATCGATCGTCAACGGCAAGGTGAGCTTGCCGATCATGCTCTTGATCTGGATTTCCCAGAGGCTCGCGACGCTCACGAAGAGGCGATTGCGCGTGTCCTCGATCAGGGCGCACAGAGTCGGCGGCAGCAGATGCGGCGCCTGATCCATGAACAGCAGCGCGTGCGTGTCGAGCAGATAGCGGCCGATCGGCGGGACGGCCGCGACGATCGGTACATGAACTGATCGTTTCATTTCGCGCGAGGCTTCCGATAGGGCGCAGCCGGCTGCTGCAGATGTCGCGTTGCGACGCGCGTCTTACGATGCGGCGTCCCTGGTTCGTCGTACCACAGCGCCTCGTCGACCATCGGCGCATCGAAGTCCGCGGCAATCGCGAATGCCGGCGACGCATTGAGCCCGAGCACGCGCCGGTCGCGCCGAGTCTCGATCGGAACCAGCCGTACCGTGGGCTTGTTGGCGCGCGCGATCACGATCTCCTCGCCCGCCTCGGCGCGCGCGATCAGATCGGACAGCGTGGTCTTGGCTTCGTGGACGTTGACGATGGTCATGGCGGAAGTGAGATGGGATGTGCTTGTTGGTTCAGATGTTAGCTAACAACATCCGAATACGCAAGCACGTGCGAACCGCAGCACGCGCGTCATCACTGGCTGTACGACCTGAACCCCGCCACGATCGCGATCAAGTTCGGCAGCTGGGCAGCGGCTGCATCGAGAAGACGCTGCGACAGCTTGTCCGTGAGCCGCTTGCCGAGCGCGTCGACGGGCGCCGTATCGACGGCCTCGACCAAGGTCTGCAGGCGCTTCGCGCGCTGCGGGTCGGCGCCCTTGAGCGCCAGCAGCATCAGCGCGGCGTCGCCGTATTGCGATCGAGCGCGAACTTCGAGATCGCGAAACGCCTCGGTGATGGATTTCGCGCCGGGTTGCGAACCTATCCTGCGCGCGAGCGTATGCGTCATCTGCAGGGCCGCTTTCGCATCGATCGCGCGCTGCGCCTGGCGACCGAGCTCGGTGTCGGTCGTGTCGATCAGGAAAGCGATGTCGTCCAATGTCCAGGGAACGTTGACCGCGTACAGCAGATCGCTGCGATCGAGTTTCAACAGCGGCCCGCCGCGCGCCTCTTCGGACGAGAGCGCCGCATCGACCTGCCGCAACGCTTCATCGAAGTAGGCGTTGCCGCGCTTCCATCGCGAACCGAGACCCGCGCCTTCACCGACGGCATTGACGAAATATCCGGGCAGCGTTAGTCGCAACTGCTGCGAGAAGGTCGCAACCGCTTCTTCGACGAGCGGCAGGTCGAGCTTGTTTGCGAGTATCTGCAGCGCCGCGTCGCGCGAAGCGCCGGGGGGCGGCGATGGGGACGGCGACGCTCCTCGCGTTTGCGCAATGCTCGGCGACGCAAGCGTCACGAGCACGCAAGCAATCAAGGCAAGCAACGATCCGCGCAGTCGCATCACGACTTCGACAACGCCTTCAAGGCCTGGCGAATGCCGTCCGACACGCTGCTGCCCGCCGTCACTTGCTTCACCGCGAACAGCGCTTCCTTGTCCGAATAGCCGAGCGACGTGAGCGCCTTCATGATGTCCGGCGCCGCGTCGCCGGCATCGATGGCCGAGAGGCCGACGGGCGCACCCAGGTCCGCGCCGAGCTTGCCTTTCAATTCGAGCAGCAGACGCTCGGCGGTCTTCTTGCCGATCCCGGGAACCTGCACCAGACGCGCGGGTTCCTGCATCGTGATGGCCTGCGCGAGGTCGGCGAGCGACAGGCCCGACAGCACCGCGAGCGCGGTGCGCGGCCCGACGCCGGCGATCTTGATCAATTCGCGAAACGCCGCGCGCTCGGCGTGCGTGCCGAAGCCGTAGAGCAGTTGCGCGTCTTCGCGCACCACCAGGTGCGCGAACAGCGCGACTCTTTCGCCCACGGCAGGCAGGTTGTAGAGCGTGCTCATCGGCACGTCGAGCTCGTAGCCGACGCCGCCGCAATCGACCAGCACGTGCGGCGGCATCTTTTCGAGCAAGGTACCCGCGATGCGGCCGATCACGAACGACCCTTGCGATGTGACGCCGGCTTTCTCAACGCGCGATTAACCCAGTTGTTTCAGCAACGTCGCGGCATCGCTGACTTCGAACTTGCCGCCTGCTTCGATGTTCAGTTGCTTGACGACTCCGTCATCGACCAGCATCGAGTAGCGCTGCGAGCGCACGCCCATGCCGCGCGCGGTCAGGTCGAATTCGAGCCCGAGTTTTTTCGTGAATTCGCCGGACCCGTCGGCCATCATGCGCACCTTGCCGGTGGCGTGCTGGTCGCGCGCCCACGCACCCATGACGAAAGCGTCGTTGACCGACACGCACCAGATCTCGTCCACACCCTTGGCCTTGAGCGCATCGTATTGCTGGAGATATCCGGGCACGTGCTTCGCCGAGCAGGTCGGCGTGAAGGCGCCCGGCAGGCCGAAGAGCGCGATCTTCTTGCCGCGAACCAGTTCTTCGACGTGAAAGCTGTTCGGGCCGATGATGCAACCGTTGCCTTCGACGTCCACGAATTCCTGCAGGGTCGCGTCGGGCAGTCGTTCGCCGATGGTGATGGTCATGTGGCCTCCTGATTCATGCGCGAAAGCGGCGATGATACGTGAGCGACCGAGCGCGTTGCGCTTGCCCGAACGGCATGTCGATGCGCGTCAGGGGCGTCCGCTCATACGGCCGCGTTGCATCCGCAGACGACCCAGAGCGATCTCGGGCGCAGCGCGCGTCAGCGTCGCGATGCTCGCCCCCGTATGTGCATGACAGATCGCGCATGCGAGCGCATCGGCCGCGTCGGCGGTGGGTGCGCCCGAGAGCCGCAGCAGCCGCTTGACCATCTCCTGCACCTGCGTCTTGTTGGCCTTGCCATAACCGACCGTGGCCTGCTTGGTCTGCAAGGCTGTGTACTCGGACACCATGAGACCGCCATCGACCAGCGCGCAGATCGCCGCGCCGCGCGCCTGCCCGAGCAGCAGCGTCGATTGCGGATTGACGTTGACGAAGACCTTCTCGATGGCTGCGCATTGCGGGCGATGCATGGCGACGACCTCGCGCACGCCGTCGAAGATCGCGCGCAGGCGTTCGGGCAGGTCGGCGTCGGGCGTGCGCACGATGCCGCTGGCGACATAAGCGAGTCGCGGGCCGTCGACGTCGATCACGCCGAAGCCAGTAATGCGAAGTCCGGGATCGATGCCGAGGATGCGCATGTCAGCGCTTTGCGCGCGGTTTTGCGTGGGGCCCGACGTGCGTACGAAGCCATTCCGCCAAGCGATGCTCGTCGATCGAGCCGCCCGCGACGCCGAGCATGACGACCACGCACTCGGCGTCATCAGCGGACAAGGTCATCGCGTCCAGTTCGAGAAACAGGGCCATGGCGACGAATGCGGTGCGCTTGTTGCCATCCACGAAGGGGTGGTTACGCGCAATGCCAAAGCCATAGGCGGCAGCGCATCGGCATACGTCGGGGTCTCCGTAAGCCGCCAGATTCTTGGGCCGGGCAAGTGCGGACGCGAGCAGGCCGGCGTCTCTCGTACCTACCAAGCCGCCATGTTCTGCAAGTTGCGCGTCATGAACTGCTTCGAGGACCGCGTCGCCGATCCAGACGAATTCCATGGCGCCGCCCGTCAGCTACTTGGCCAGTTCAGCGAGCGTGTGGCGATATTGCTTCATGATCTTACGCGCGGCGGTCATCTGTTTTTCGAACTCGGGATTGACGGTCGTCAACCGATAGCCGCCGGGTGCTTCGGTGAGGTAGAGCGCATCGCCCTTTTCGAGATTGAAACGCGCGAGGGACTCTTTCGGGATGATCACGCCGAGAGAATTGCCGACTTGAGACAGCTTCAAGGTATGCATGAGGACCTCACTACACCGTTATAACCAAGGTTATAACTATAGCGACGTTCTCATCCGCACACAAGAAGGGCTGCTCGAGTCTGTGGATTGCCCGTTCAATGCCTGAAGTGCCGCACTCCCGTGAACACCATCGCGATGCCGTGCTCGTCCGCTGCCGCGATCACTTCATCGTCGCGCACGCTACCGCCCGGTTGGATCACGCACGTCGCGCCGGCATCCACAACCACGTCGAGCCCGTCGCGAAACGGGAAGAAGGCATCGGACGCAACCGCCGATCCTTGCAACGACAGCCCCGCGTGCTCGGCCTTGATCGCCGCGATGCGCGCCGAGTCGATGCGACTCATCTGGCCTGCCCCGACGCCGAGCGTGCGGCCGCCCGCGCAGAACACGATCGCGTTGGACTTCACGAACTTGGCGACGCGCCATGCGAAGAGGAGGTCGGCGAGTTGCTCGTCGCTCGGCTGCTTCGTCGTGACGACCCTGATCGCGTCCTTCGTCAGGCGATGCTCGTCGAGTGTCTGAACCAGGAGGCCCGAGCCGATACGCTTGACGTCGAGGCCGATCCATCCCGACGGGCTGGCCGGCGTGACCTGCGCGCCGTGCACATACGACGCAATCTCCAGCACGCGCAGATTGGTCTTCTTCGCGAGCAACGCCAGTGCATCGTCGGCATATGCGGGCGCGATCAGCACCTCCACGAACTGCTTGCTCACCGCCTCGACGGCGGCTGCATCGAGCGGTCGATTGAACGCGATGATGCCGCCGAAGGCGGACGTGGGATCGGTCGCGAAGGCCTTGTCGTAAGCCTCTCTGGGCGACGCGCCGATCGCGACGCCGCAGGGGTTCGCGTGCTTGACGATCACGCACGCTGCACTTTCAATCACGCCATCGCCGTCCGCGTCGAAGCTTTTCACGCATTCCCACGACGCATCCGCATCGGCGAGATTGTTGTACGACAACTCCTTGCCCTGGAGCTGGCGCGCGGTCACGAGCGTGCCGGGCAGTGGCAACGGATCGCGATAGAGCGCCGCCGACTGATGCGGGTTCTCGCCGTAGCGCAGATCCTGCAGCTTGATGAAGCTCGGATTCGACTGCGTAGGGAAGGCGTGGCGCTCGGGTGCGCTCTCGCCGGCAGCGACGGTCTTGATCGACGAGAGGTAATCGCTGATCGCCGCGTCGTAGCGCGCGATACGATCGAAGGCCGCGACCGCGAGCGCGAAGCGGGTGTCGTCCGACACCCGGCCGTCGTCCTTCAATTCGCGCTCGACGGTTTCGTACTGCGACGCATCGGTGACGACCGCCACGTCCTTCCAGTTCTTCGCGCCGGAGCGAACCATGGCGGGGCCGCCGATGTCGATGTTCTCGATCGCGTCTTCGAGCGTGCAGCCGGGCTTGGCGACGGTCGCTTCGAACGGATAGAGATTGACGACCAGCAGATCGATCGTTCCGATGCCGTGCTTGTCGATCGCGGCCACATGCGCAGCCACATCGCGGCGCGCGAGCAGGCCGCCGTGCACCTTCGGATGCAGCGTCTTCACGCGCCCGTCCAGCATTTCCGGAAAGCCGGTGTAGTCGGCGACTTCGACGACCGGCAAGCCGGCATCGGCGAGCAGCTTCGCGGTGCCGCCGGTCGAAAGCAGTTCGAACTTCATCGCCGCGAGTGTCGTCGCGAAAGCGACGAGGCCGGTCTTGTCGGAGACCGAAAGCAGCGCGCGACGAGTCATCGGATCACGGGATGGATTCAAAGCAGTCCGTGGTCGCCGAGCTTCTTCCTCAGCGTGTTGCGGTTGATGCCGAGGATCTCCGCGGCCTGCGATTGATTGCCGCCCGCGCGCTCCATCGCGATCTCGAGCACGGGCTTCTCGACGGTGCGCATCACCATCTCATAGACGTGATGCGGGGTCTCGCCGTCGAGGTCGTGAAAATATTTCTCGAGGCTCTTGCGCACGCAATCCTGGATAGATTCGTTGCTCATCGCTGTGCCATTCAAGCGGCTGCAAGCAATGCACGGTTGGCCGAACCCGTGGCGATGCGCGAGGGCAACGCCTCGTGATCGCGGCCGATGCTCGCAAGGAAACGATCGACACAGGCGCGCTGCGCGTCGCAATCCTCGATCGCATTCATGCGCGCGCGAAACGCCTCGTCTCCCGGCAAGCCTGCGACGTACCAGCCGATATGCTTGCGCGCCGTGCGCAAGCCGGTGAACTCGCCGTAGAACGCGTAGTGGTCGCCGAGATGTTCGGCGAGCAACGCCCGGACTTCGCCTATCGAGGGCGGCGCGCGATGCGTACCGTGTTCGAGATAGTGCGCGATCTCGCGAAAGATCCATGGTCGGCCCTGAGCGGCGCGACCGATCATCACGGCATCGGCGCGCGTGAAGCCGAGCACGCGAGCCGCATCTTCCGGACTGCGGATGTCGCCGTTCGCCACGATCGGCATCGCGACATCGGCTTTCACGGCAGCGATCGTGTCGTACTCCGCATCACCGCTGAACAGGTCGGCGCGCGCGCGGCCGTGGATGGTCAGGAGGGCGATACCGGCACGTTCGGCAATGCGTGCGATGGCAACCGCATTCCTCGCCTGCCGATGCGGACCGGTACGAATCTTGAGCGTGACGGGAACGCCGTGCGCCACGGTGACCGCTTCGACCACCGCATCGAGTATTCGCGCGACCAGCGCTTCATCAGCCAGCAGCGCGGAACCTGCCGCTGCATTGCAGACTTTCTTCGCCGGGCAACCCATGTTGATGTCGATGATCTGCGCGCCGCGCTCGACATTGAAGCGCGCGCATTCGGCCAGCATGGCTGGATCACTACCCGCGATCTGCACGGTCTTGGGTTCGGGCTCGCCGTCGTGATCGGTGCGTCGCGAACTCTTGACGGTTTCCCACAGGCGCGGATTGGACGCAGCCATTTCCGAAACCGCATGGCCCGCGCCGAGCCGCTTGCACAACTTGCGAAACGGTCGATCGGTCACGCCCGCCATCGGCGCGACGATGACGCGGTTGCGCAGCACGTAGGGACCGATTCGAAGACCCGTCTCTCGCGGGCGCGCGCGATCGGCATCGACCGATGCATGCGCGCGGTCAGGGGCGAGCACACGATCAGAAGCGAAAACCGCAAGGGACATGAGAGAAATCCGTGTTTGGAGAGTATTCGGTTCGCCGCGAAAGCCTCGCGCGAAGGTCGAGAAATGAAGCGGATGCGGGAGCAGAGCCGGGTCGACATTCTATCGTCAAGCGATCGGGCGACGCGATGCCCCGCCCGGCATCAACGTATCAGCGTCGCCCATTCATCATCTGCCGCGCGAACACACCGCGCAGCGGTCGCGCCACGTCCAGCAGTGCGAGCGTGAGTCCGCGGCCCCACGCGACTGGCGCGAACGGATTCGCGAACACGCGCGGCATCAGGTCGGTGAGATCGACGATCGCAGCCCGATCGACGCGGCGCGCCGCGGCAAAGCGCGCGACGAGCATGGTTGCGTCGCGCGCCCCAATTGCCTGCGACCCGGCTTCGGCATCCGCGAGCAGATGCGCCAGCACATACGCATCGCGAAGGCCGAGGTTGAGTCCCTGGCCTGCGACGGGATGCAGGGCCTGGGCGGCATTGCCGATCGCGAATTCGGCGGTCGTCGTCGAGTGCGCGCGCGCCGTTCGCTCAACCGCGTTCAGGCCGAGCGGAAAGGCGCGTCGCGGTCCGACCGAACCGAATCGCCCGAGGCGATCGCCGAACGCAGCGCGCAGCGCTTCGAGAAAATCGGCACCGCTCATCTCCAGACGCGCGTCGCTGTCCTCGGGCCGGCCGCACCACACCAGCGCGTAGCCATCACTCCCGGCGTCACGCGCGGGCAGTAGCGCGATCGGACCCGCTTCCGTGAAGCGTTCGAACGCCGTGTGCGCCAATGTCGGGATAGGCTGATCGGCAAGCGTGACGAACGCGGTCACCGCGGTCTGTCGATAGTCGCGGTGAATAGCGCGACGTTGCTGCGTGTCGAACAGTCCGCCTTCGGCATGGATGACGTAGCGTGTGCGGATCGCGTCGCTCCGCGCGCTTCCGTCCTCTTCGTGCGAGGTCGCGACGCGTATGAAATCCGGATCGTTGCCGCTACCGCTATCCGCGCCGATGCCGGTCACGCGCATCGGTCGCATCACCTCGACGCCCTGGCGTACCAGCGCGGCATCGAGCGCCTCTGTGAGATCGCCGTGGCGGATCACGTAGCCGAGCGCCGACACGCCGTAGTCGCTGCGGTCGATCACCGTGCGGCCAAAGCGGCCGCGATGCGAGATGTGGATGGTCGTGATCGGCGTGGCGTGAGGCAGGGCGCCATCGCGCCACGCGCCCATGCGTGAGAGCAGGGTTGCGGAGCCGTGCGAGATCGCGATCATGCGATCGTCTTTTGCGGCGGCCTCGCGTGTGCGCGCATCGATCAGCGCAATGCGCTCGCGGGCGATGCCGCGCTCGCGCAGGAACAGCGCGCACGCGGCGCCGACCGGACCCGCGCCGCACACGACGATGTCGCGCTCGGTCTCCCGCTCAGTTTCGCGATCACCCATGCGCGATGCCTTCGCGGTGCAGGCGTCGATCGAGAGCGTGCAACTGTTCGGGCGTGCCGACGTTGTCCCACGCACCGTGAAAAATCTCACCGGTGACGCGCTTCGCGTCCACCAGCGCATAGGCCCATGGGAAGAGCGAAAGCGGCATGTGCGCCGGCAAGTCGTCGAACACGCGCGGATGGAACACGCCGATGTTCGCGTAGGTGTACCGAGGCTCGCCCTGGCGCGCGATCAAGCCTGCGTCGTCCGTGCCATCGAGCGCCATGTCGCCTCGCGGATGCCAGGGCGGATTGTCGGTCAGCACCAGATGCGCGGCACGACGTGGGTAGCCGATTCGTATCGCTTCGACGACATCGACCAGTCGCGCGTAATCGAAGTCCGTGTGGATGTCGGCGCTGACGACGACGAAGGGCTGATCGCGCGCGGAGTCTTCGAGCAAAGGCAAGGCCGTGACGATGCCGCCCGCGGTTTCGAGCGCGACCGCTTCCCGTGACCACGCGATGTGGGCGTCCCAACGCGAATCCCGATGCGAACCATCGGCGATGGCCTCCTCGAGTTGCGATCCCAGCCACGCGTGATTGATCACGAGGTCGTCGAAGCCCGCCTTCACGAGGCGTTCGATCTGCCAGACGATCAGCGGCTTGCCGCCGACCGACAGCAAGGGCTTGGGGACGGTGTCGGTCAGCGGCCGCATGCGCTTGCCGCGGCCCGCCGCGAGGATCATCGCCTTCATGCGGTCAGAAGGTGTAGCCGTATTCGACCGCGCGACCTTCGAGCGCATCGAGCAACTGCAACAGTGGCCCCAGCGCGCGATAGCGGTTCGCGGTCGCGCGCACGTACGCGATGAAGCGCGGCGCGTCGGTCAGGTAATACGGCTTGCCATCGCGATAGTTGATGCGCGCAAAGATGCCGAGCACTTTCAGATGGCGTTGCAGACCCATCCACTCGAAGTCGCGATGGAAATCGCCGAAGTCCGCCGGTACCTTCAGCCCGGCTTTCTTCGCGCGCTCCCAATAGCGCACCGTCCAGTCGATCACGACCTCTTCGTCCCACGAGATGAACGCATCCTTGAAGAGCGATGCGACGTCATAGCTGATCGGGCCGTGGACCGCGTCCTGGAAATCGAGGATGCCGGGGTTGCGTTCGCCCGCACTGACGCCACCGCTTGCAACCATCAGGTTGCGCGGCATGAAGTCGCGATGCACGAACGTCCTGGCCTCGGCGAGATTGACCGCGACGATGCGATCGAAGGCCGCCTCCAGCGTCGCGCGTTGCTTGTCGTCGAGCGCAATACCCAAGTGCTTGCCGACGTACCAGTCCGGGAAAAGCGCGAGCTCGCGCCGCAGGAGCGCGTCATCGTAGGGCGGCAGGACATCGGGCACCGATGCGCATTGCCATGCGATCAGCGCGTCGATCGCATCCATCATCAACGGTGCGGCCGCTTGCGGATGCGCAGGATCGAGAGCCGACAGATAGGTCCGATTGCCCAGATCGGTCAGCAGCAGGAAGCCCTGATCGAGATCCTGCTCGAGCACGCGTGGCACGTTCAGGCCGGCGTCGGCCATCAGGCGGGCGACATGCACGAAGGCCGCGCTGTTCTCGCGCTCCGGCGGCGCGTCCATGACGATCGCGGTCGCCATCGACGCACCATCGGCCGCAGAAGTCGAACAGACCACGCGAAAGTAGCGGCGAAAGCTGGCGTCGGCCGATGCGGGAGCGAGCGTCGCCACATCGACCGCGTGACGATCGTCCAGCGAGGAGAGCCAGCGCCGCAGCGCTGAAAGCCGAAGATCGACGACGGGCGGGACGGACAAGGATGGAAACAGGAATCGAAGGAAGGCGTGAAGGTTGCAGCAGGTCACGTACGCCTGCCACCAACGCCGCAAAGGTGCCGGGACCGTGACCTATAATACGCGACCATTTCGGACCGTCGGCGCGTTGCCTGCATGAGTTGCATGAGTGAGCCGATGTTCCGCGCGATCTTCGCAACAGGCAACAAGCGCGCTTCCTTGTCGTCATCACCGCGCCCGTCACGCCGCAACCTTCCCGCGCCGTATCCATGCGATTGACCGCGACCCGGCATCTGTTTTCTGCTGCTTCATCGATAGCCGTACGTGCCGCCTTGGCGCGAGGGGGCGCGCGCGTCGTGCATGGGTCTTTGATCGCGGCGATGATCGTGTCGGCGGCCGCGATGGTCGCGGTGTCGCCCGCGGCCCATGCGCAGGAAGGCCTCAAGCTGCGTCTGCAGGACGATCTGCTCGATCCGCCGAAGAAAACGCGCGAAGGCGCATTGTCGTTCGCTCGCGCCGATCGTATCCAGGGCACCATCGACATCGATGTCACCCTGACCGGCAATGCCGAACTGCGTCGCGCGGGCGGCGACGTGTTGAAGGCCGACACGATGCATTACGTCGAGGTCGAGGACGAACTGTTCGCCCAGGGCGCGGTGAAGATCGTGCGCGACGGCAACGTCTATCAGGGGCCTGAGCTGCGCATCAAGCTCGACGATTACAGCGGCTATTTCCTGAAGCCCGAATATTTCCTGACGGGCACGCGCAGCCGGCGCGTGCTTCCCGAGACGCAGATCATCACCGCAGCGACCGATCCGCTCTATGCCTATCGCAATCCGGTCGCGTCCAATCGCACCGGATTTCCGGGGCGCGGCAGCGCCGATCGCGCCACCTTCATCGACCGTGACCATATCGACCTCGACAACCCCATCTACACCACCTGCCGCGCCGACAACTACGACTGGTACATCAAGGCCGAATCGATGTCGCTCGACCAGAGCACCCAGATAGGTGTCGCGCATAACGCGAAGATCGTCTTCAAGGGCGTGCCGATACTCGCGACGCCCTACCTGAGCTTCCCTCTGGACGACGCCCGCAAGTCGGGTCTCCTTCCGCCGACGGTATCGATCACGTCGCGCAGCGGCTTCGAATATCTGCAGCCCTACTACTTCAACTTCGCGCCCAACTACGACCTGACCTTCTATCCGAAACTGATCACCGCGCGCGGCCTGCAGCTGGGTGCCGATGCGCGCTACCTGTGGCCGACCTTCAACGGCGATGTGCGCGCCGAAGGTCTCGCCAGGGACCCGCGTGACAACGGCCAGTCGCGCTACGCACTGTCCACGCTGAACAACTTTGCGAATGGCCCATGGTCGGGCTACGCGAACCTCAACAAGGTTTCCGACAACAATTACTTCGTCGACTTCTCGCGGACCATCGCGCTGTCGTCGCAACGCATCCTGCCGCGCGATGCCGCCATCACGTACAGCCAGCCATACTGGTACGCGACCGCGCACGTGCTGCGCTATCAGACCTTGCAGGACGCGGTCGCGCCGATCGTGCCGCCGTACGAGAAGTCTCCGCAGTTGCTGTTTCATGGCGCGCGTCTCGATATCCTCGGGGGCTTCGACTTCAATCTCGACGTCGATGCGACGCGCTTCATCCATCCCAATCTGGCCAGCGGCGACCGCTACGTGTTCGTGCCCAGCATCGCGTATCCGATCCTGCGACCCGGCTGGTTCGTCACGCCCAAGCTCTCGTACAACGCGGCGCACTACAGCGTGGCCGATCAGCCTCCGGGGGTGCCGCGCGAATTCAATCGCAGCCTGCCCACGGCGTCGGTGGACTCGGGCCTGATCTTCGAACGCGATACATCGCTCTTCGGTCGCGCGTTGCGGCAGACGCTCGAGCCGCGCCTGTTCTACGTGCGCACGCCCTTTCGCGACCAGAGCAAATTGCCCAACTACGACAGCGGCATCACGGACTTCAACTTCTCGCAACTGTTCGCCGAGAATCCCTTCGGCGGCTACGACCGCATCGCGGACGCCAATCAGCTCACCGCGGCCGTGACGACGCGCTACATCAACAACGAGGACGGCGCGGAAATCTTTCGCGCATCGGTCGGCCAGCGCTATTACCTGTCGCCGCAGCGCGTGACCTTGCCGGGCGGGCAGCCGATCGACAGCAAGCGTTCCGACGTGCTGGCCGAAGTCTCGGGCCAGGTGTTGAGGAGCATCTCGGTCGATGCGGGCGTGCAATACAGCCCGGTGATCCGCGGCGTGATCCGGTCGAACGTCGGAGTGTCGTATCGCCCCGAGCCGACCAAGGTGCTCAACGCCGAGTACCGCTATCGCCAGGGCGATCTCGAACAGGTGGACTTCTCCGCGCAGTGGCCGATCTTGCGCAACGTGTATGCGATCGGACGGGTAAACTACTCGACCCGCGATCGGCGGGCGATCGAGACGCTCGCAGGTTTCGAGTACGGCGGATGCTGCTGGGTGTTGCGTGTGGTCGGCACGCGCTATGTGACCGGCGCGCAGACGGCCACGAGCACGCTGTTCCTTCAGCTGGAATTGAACGGCCTCGCGCGTCTGGGTTCCAACCCGCTCGAATCGTTGAAGCGCAACGTGCCGGGCTATCAGCTCGTCAATCCGCCGCCGCCGGCGGGTTCGCCTTACCGCAATTACCAGTAAGGCTCGATCGCATTGCGCGTACGGGGCGCGCAATCGATCCCACAGATGGATGGTTCAAGCATGAATAGTAGAAACCTCAAGCATTGGATATGGGTCGCCGGTCTGGCAGGCGCCACTGTCGCGACTGCGGCGGTCGCGCAGGGGCTCAACCCGAATCGCGCGCGCGAGCCGATGATCACGCGTCCGTCTCCCGCGCCGCAGAAGAAGCCGGCCGACATCGCGCCGCAGGCGAATGCTGCGCCAACCCTCGCCCCCTCGAGCTCGCAGCAGGTGCTCGACCAGATCGTCGCGGTGGTCAATGGCGAGATCATCACCAGAAACGAGCTGAAGGACCGCATCGATACCGTCACCAAGACGCTTGCGCGGCAAGGCACGCAATTGCCGCCCGCCGATGTACTCGAACGCCAGGTGCTCGAACGCATGATCGTCGAGCAGGCCCAGGTGCAGCTCGCCATCGAGAACGGGGTTCGCGTCGACGACGTGCAGCTCGACCGCGCCGTGCAGCGCGTGGCCGAGTCCAACAATCTTTCGGTGCAGGCGTTTCGCGATCGCGTGGAGAAAGAGGGCACGTCCTTCGCGCGTTTTCGCGACGAGCTGCGCAACCAGATCATGATGGAGCGCGTGCGCAACAAGGAAGTCGACGAAAAGGTGCAGGTGGGTGAGGGCGAGATCGACGCCTTCCTCGCCGAGCAGGTCGGCACGTCGTCGGATGCATCGCCCGAGGTCGATGTCGCGCAGATCTTGGTCCGTGTGTCCGAGCAGGCCACGCCCGAGCAGATCGAACGCCAGCGCGCCAAGGCCGAGGATCTCTATCAACAGGCGAACAGCGGCGCCGATTTCGGCCGGCTCGCGGCGAGTTATTCCGACTCGCCCGAAGCGCTGCAAGGCGGCGACCTCGGTTTCCGTTCGCTCGATCGTCTGCCGCAACTGTTCATCGACGCGGTCACGCCGTTATCGGCCGGACAGGTCGCCAAGCCCGTCAAGAGCGCAAACGGCTTTCACATCCTCAAGCTGATCGCCAAGCGCGGCGCGGGAGCAGGCGTCGCGGCTGCGGGTGCACCGGGGCTGGCCGCGCCTGTCGAACAGACCCACGCGCGGCACATCCTGATCAGGGTCAACGAGGTCGTGTCCGACGAACAGGCCAAGACGCGACTTGCCGACATTCGGCAGCGCATCGAGAGCAAGACCGCGAGCTTCGAAGACATGGCGCGCGCCTATTCGAACGACGCTTCGGCGAGCCGCGGCGGCGACCTCGGCACGCTCTATCCGGGCGACACCGTGCCCGAGTTCGAGAAGGCGATGAACGATCTGAAACCCGGCGAGATCAGCGAGCCGGTTCGCACGCCGTTCGGCTACCACCTGATCGAAGTGGTCGATCGCAAGAAGCAGGACGTGGCGCAGGATCGCGTGCGCCTGCTGGCGCGCCAGGCGATTCGCGAACGCAAGATCGAGGAGGCGACCGAAGGCTGGTTGCGCGAGTTGCGCGATCGCGCGTATGTCGAGATGCGACTGGACGACAAGTAGGCTCGTCCTCTCGAAAGACTTCGAAGGAACGCGCGTGGCTTTCGATCGATCTCCACGCGCCGCGGTGCACACCTTGCCGTGCATCGCCATCACTACCGGCGAACCGGCCGGCATCGGACCGGAGATCTCGTTGGCGGCCGCGCGCATCGCGCGCGCCGCAGGCGCGGTGCGGCCGATCCTGATCGGCGACGGTCGCATGCTTGCCGCGCGGGCGCGCGCTGCGAACATCGCGATTCCGCTAATTGCGTACGCGCCCGGTCCGGATGGCCGCCGCACTCCTGCGGCAGGCGCGATCGAAGTGATCGATATTCCGCTCGCCAGCGCTTGCACTCCGGGGAAGCTCGATGCGGCCAACGGCCGCTACGTGCTGTCGCTGATCGATCGCGCGCTCGACGACATGCGGGGTGACGCGGGCGCGCCGCCACACGAGTTCGATGCCCTCGTCACCGCCCCGGTTCAGAAAAGCGTCATCAACGATGCCGGCATCGCGTTCACCGGCCACACCGAGTACCTCGCACAACGCACCCACACGCCGCGTGTCGTGATGATGCTGGCCGGCCGCATCGGCGATCCCGCCACCAAGGACGCGCGCGCAGGCGGGGCCATGCTGCGCGTCGCGTTGGCCAGCACGCACCTCGCGTTGAAGGATGTGCCGCGCGCGATTACGCACGACGGCCTGCTCGAAACGCTGCGCATCCTCGACGGCGATCTGCGCGAGAAGTTCGGCATCGCATCGCCCCGCATCCTCGTCACGGGTCTGAATCCGCATGCGGGCGAGGGCGGCTACCTCGGCCGCGAAGAGATCACCGTGATCGCGCCCGCGATCGCGTCCGCGCGTTCGGAAAACATCGACGCGCGCGGCCCGCTGCCTGCCGACACGCTGTTCCAGCAGCGCTATCTGGACGCATGCGACGCGGTGCTCGCGATGTATCACGACCAGGGGCTACCGGTGCTCAAGTTCGCCACCTTCGGCCACGGCGTCAACATCACGCTCGGCTTGCCGATCGTGCGTACCTCCGTCGATCACGGCACCGCGCTCGATCTCGCGGGCAAGCCCGATCCGATGCAGCGGATCGATGTGGGCAGCATGAGCGTCGCGATCGACGTGGCGGCCGCGATGGCAACGACGTGGCTGCAACGCGGGTTGCGACGATGAGCGCGGCGCGTCGCACCTGTCGCAACGCGGCCGCGTGAAGCATTCTAAGCCGCGTGTCGGCGGCGGACATGTCGCGAGGAAGCGCTTCGGTCAGAACTTCCTGGTCGATCGCGCCGTGATCGATGCGATCGTCAAGGCGATCGCGCCGGGCGCCGACGATCTGCTCGTCGAGATCGGACCGGGCCTGGCCGCATTGACCGAACCGTTGGTTGCGGCGCGATCGGCCTTGCCCCGGGTCGCGCATCCGCTGCACGTGATCGAGCTCGATCGCGATTTGGCCGCGCGCCTGATGAAGCGTTTCGATGCGGGCGCGGTCGTCGTGCACGAGGCCGACGCGCTGGGCTTCGACTTCGGCAGTCTCGCGGGCCGCGCACCGGATGACGAGCGCCTGCGCATCGTCGGCAACCTGCCGTACAACATCTCGTCGCCGCTGCTGTTCCATCTGCACGCCGTCGCCGACCGCGTGATCGATCAGCACTTCATGCTGCAAAAGGAAGTGGTCGCGCGCATGGTGGCCGCGCCCGGCACGTCCGACTACGGTCGCCTCTCGGTGATGCTGCAGGTTCGCTACGACATGGAGTCGTTGTTCGACGTGCCGCCGGAGGCGTTCGACCCGCCCCCGAAGGTCACATCGGCGATCGTGCGCATGATTCCCCTGCCGCAGTCGTCGCTCGCGATCAAGGACCGGTCGATGTTCGCGCGGATCGTCAAGATGGCGTTCACGCAGCGTCGCAAGATGTTGCGCAATACGCTCGAAACGTATGCGGAAGCGATGGAGGCAGTCGGCATCGCACCGACCGCGCGGGCCGAAGAAATTGCGCCGGAAACCTTCATTGCGCTCGCCAATTTCGTCGGAATAAAGCGTTAAATTAATCTTGCTTTGCGTGAGTAGTATGTCTCCATTACTGGCAAACGCTAAGCGTTCATCGCGTTGGTAAACGAACTTGCAAATGCCGATTGGCGATTCTGCCGTTTGAAGAATGGCGACAGCTTGAAGTAACCGATTTGGGTGACGCAGCGCGCAGACCGCCATGCCATCTTGGGATGCGTTCGCGATCGACGTGAACCGCTACCTGGAGATAGCGATCACGGAAATTTTGGAAAATTATGAGACACACTAGTGTTTGATGGATATCGCCTATATGAGAACCGATAAGCGGTCTCTTCGCTGCACAGTGCTAGCCGTGTTTGTCAGTGTGAGCAGCATATTTAGTGGTTGTTGTGCCGCGGAGCTCCAGCTAGATGATAAGCAGAAGCTGGTTTGGACGGGTGATTTCCAACAGAGCGACTTCAATCGATTTGAGGAGATATTAGCCAACCACGGCGATATTCTTGCATTGGAAATTAGAAACACACAGATGCTTGCATCGATAACTGTCGTTTTTCGCAGTCATATGTGGAGGCTTGGAGCAACGGATTCCAGCCGATTGTCAGGGGCTACCGGGAGTTTCTGCCGCGAGCCTTGGCCTGATTACGGTTGAATAGCACTCTAGCGAAGCGCAACCACCCTGACCGAGATATCGGGCAGCCCATCGATGTGTCCGAGCATCACGTCGCCGGGCACCACCGGACCGACGTTCTCGGGCGTTCCCGAATAGATGATGTCGCCGGGAAAGAGCTCGAATGCCTGCGAGAGATTGGCGATCTGCTCGGCGACATTCCAGATCATCTGCGACAGGTCCGCGCTCTGCTTGATCGCGCCGTTCACCTTCAGCACGATCGCGCCCTTGGTGAAGTGACCGACCTGATCGACCGGATGGATCGGGCCGATCGGCGCGGCGCGATCGAAGCTCTTGCCGATCTCCCATGGCTTCTTCTGGTCGCCCATCGCGCGCTGCAGGTCGCGCCGCGTCATGTCGAGCCCGACCGCATAGCCATAGACGCAGGCGAGCGCGCGTTCGTGCGAGAGATTGCGCCCACCGGTGTTGAGCGCGGCCACCAGTTCGAGTTCGTAGTGATAGTTCTTCGTGAGCGTCGGATAGGCGTGATCGATGGTCTTGCCGATCGGTACGAATTGCACCGCATCCGACGGCTTCTGGAAAAAGAACGGCGGCTCGCGCGTCGGGTCCGATCCCATCTCGCGCGCGTGCGCCGCGTAGTTGCGGCCGATGCAGTAGATGCGGCGCACCGGAAAGACCGCCGACGAGCCCGCGATCGGCACCGCGGGTTGCGGGATGTTGAAGAGTTCGTTGGATGCATCGGCGGACCGGTCGATATGCGCCGTCGCGCATCCGGCGAGAGTTCCCGCCGCGAGTGCCGCGCCCGACTGGAGTGCGGTGCGTCGTGTGATCGCTTTCATGGATATCTCCCGGGCGCTGCCGTTGTCGGTATGCCGTTCAACGTTGTATCAACTCGATCTTGTATCCATCGGGATCTTCGACGAACGCGATCACGGTGCTGCCGCCTTTCACAGGGCCCGCGTCGCGCGTGACCTTGCCGCCGGCAGCGCGTATGCGATCGCACGCGGCTTGCGCGTCGGGCACCTGGATCGCGATATGACCGTAAGCGGTGCCGAGATCGTAATGATCGACGCCGTAGTTGTAGGTCAGTTCGATCTCGGCCTGCTCGGGGTTGGCCCCGTAGCCGACGAATGCCAGCGAATACTTGTTGGAGGGGTTGTCGCTCTGGCGCAGCAGCTTCATGCCCATCACCGACGTGTAAAAGTTGATAGCGCGCTGCATGTCGCCGACGCGCAGCATGGTGTGGAGAAATCGCATGGGTATTCCTTCGCCTACAAGGTCGGCAGGAGTTCGGGCGGATGGCGCTTGATGTGATCGCGCGCGGCCACATAGTCGGGAAGAACGGTCGCGACCGTGGCCCAGAAACGCGGGCCGTGATTCATCTCCTTCAGATGCGCGAGCTCGTGGGCCACGACGTAGTCGATCGACGACAGCGGAAAGTGGATCAGTCGCCAGTTGAGCAGGATGCGCCCGTCCGCGCTGCAACTGCCCCAGCGGGTCTTCGCTGACGACAGGCGCAACGCGCGGTGACGCACACCGAGGCGCACTTCGAAGATCGCCAGCCGCTCGCGAAACAGCGCGCGCGCTTCGTTTTGCAACCAGGCCTGCACGCGATCCTTCAATTGCGTGCCCGACGCATCGGGCGGCAGCGAAACGGTCAGCGTGCGGTCGCCGCGATCGAGCACCACGCTCGCCGTGCGTCGCGTCGATGACGCCACGCGCATCGTGATGGTCTCGCCCAGAAAGGGCAGCGAACCGCCGTCTTCCCAGCGCACTTTCGGAATGGAGGCGTGATGCCTTTGCATCTCGGCGAGCTTTGCGAAGATCCAGTCTTCGCGCTCGCGGATCGCGTCCTCGACCTGTCGCACGCCGACCCAGCGCGGCGCGGCAATGTTGAGGCCATCGACATTGATCGTGAAGCCGATGCTGCGGCGGCGGCCGCGCCGAAACGCATAGTCGAGCGTGCGTTCACCGAGTTGTATGCGACGCAACCTGGAGCCGCCGGGCACGGTACGTGCTGGCGTGGACGAAGGTGTGGGCGCTGCGGCAGTCGAAGGGGTGGCAGACGCGCTTGTCGACGACGCGGGCGGTGCTGCGAAAGACGGCGAAGGCGGCAGCGTCCGCGGGCCGTCGAAGAACGGCAACTCGAATTGCCGAGCCAGGCCCGAGACCAGGCGACCCAGAAGACCGGACCGCGGGCTCGACCCCGGGCCAGGCCGCGGCGCAGACTGCGGTTCAGGCCGCGACTTTTTCGACTTCATCGCGATAGACCGCGGGGCTGATGCGGCGCATCTCGTTCTCGACCCAACTCTCGACCTCGCGCAACAGAGCGTCGGGCGACTTGCCTGCCGAAGGGATCGGCGCGCCGATCGACACCGTGACCAGCCCCGGCGTCTTGATGAAGCTGTTGCGCGGCCAGCATTCGCCCGCGTTGTGCGCGATCGGAACCACCGGCACGTTGAGGCGCGTGGCCAGGCGCGCGCCGCCCTGCTTGTAGTGCTTGCGGCTGCCGACCGGCACGCGCGTGCCCTCCGGAAACATGATGATCCAGCGACCTTCGGCAATCCGTTGCGAGCCTTGCGCGACGACCGACTCGAATGCGTCGTGCCCCTTCGCGCGATCGATGTGGATCATGCGCAATGACGCGAGTCCCCAACCGAAGAAGGGCACGTAGTGCAGCTCGCGCTTGTACACGTAGCAGAGCTCGTGGGGCATATGTGCGGGGAAGAACATCGTCTCCCACGCAGACTGATGCTTGGACAGCAGGATGCACGGGCCGTCGGGCAGATGCTCCGCGCCCAGCATCTGCCAGCGGATCCCGCAGAAGATGCGCGCGCCCCAGATCGACACGCGCGGCCAGCAGATGATGACCTGATAGCGCCAGCGCAGCGGCAGCGGCAGCATCACGATGCTGGCAAACGCAAAGGGAATCACCGTCACGATCTGGAAGATCAGGAACAGCAGGGAGCGCACGGCGAGCATGATCGAAGCGGTTTTCTTTCTTGTCGGTCTTGCTGGTCAGCCTTGCTTCTTCGCCACGGCGGGTAGTTCGACCAGATGCCGCGCCGCGGCCGCAAGGTCGTCGAATACCAGCGTACCCGGCGGCAGATTGCCGCGCGCTAGCGTCGCTTCGCCCTTGCCGGTCTTCACGAGGATGGTGGAGCAGCCTGCCGCCGCCCCGCCTTCGAGGTCGCGATGCGAGTCGCCGATCATCGTGACCGCGGACAACGGCAGGCCGAAGCGTTCGGCGATGCGAATGAACAGGCCGGGCTTGGGCTTTCTGCAATCGCAACCGTCTTCGGGCAGGTGCGGACAGAAGAACACCGCGTCGATGCGGCCGCCCACCTGCGCCAGCGCCTTGTGCATCTTGGTGTGCATCGCGTTCAGCGCATGCATGTCGAACAGGCCGCGTGCGAGCCCCGACTGATTGGTCGCGACAGCCGCGCGAAAGCCGTTCTGGTTCAACATTGCGATCGCGGCGAGGCTGCCCGGCAGCGGCGTCCATTCCTCTGGCGACTTGATGTAGCGGTCGCTGTCGTGATTGATCACGCCATCGCGGTCTAGGATGACGAGTTTCATGATCAAGCGGCGAGCTTCGAGAGGTCGGCGACGCGGTTCATTGGATCGTGCAGCGACGTCAGCAGCGCGAGCCGGTTGGCGCGCACCGCGGGGTTGTCGGCGTTGACCATGACCTCCTCGAAAAAGCGATCGATCGGTCCTTTCAGCGGCACGAGTGCAAGCAGCGCCGCGGTGTAGTCGCCGGCACCGAACGCCCGGGCCGAATCCGGGATCACGGCCTCAAGTGTGCGATGAAGCGCAATCTCGGCGTCTGCGGTCAGCAGGCACGTGTCGAGTGTGTGGCCGTACGCGTCCTGCGTCTTGCCGAGGATGTTGCGCACGCGCTTGTCGGCCGCCGCGAGGCTGCTCGCCTCGGGCAGCCTCGCGAACGAGCGGACCGCCTCGAGCCGCTTCGGCACGTCGGCGATCGGGCCGCCACCGTGGATCACCGCCTCGACCTCGTTGACCGAGAAGCCGAGATCGCGGCAGTAACCGGCCAGGCGGACGCGGATGAACTCCATCAGCGATGCGCGCACCGCATCGTGGTCGGCACCGACCAGCGGTAAGGCGTCGACCGTCAAGCGAAGAAGGTCCGCGAGGCTAACGCGGAGGCGCTTCTCGACCAGGATGCGCACCACTCCCAGCGCGTGACGGCGCAGCGCGAACGGATCCTTGTCGCCGGTGGGAACGGCGCCGATCCCGAACATTTCCGCCAGCGTCTCAAGTTTGTCGGCTAGCGCCAGCGCAGTCCCGATAATGGTGTCTGGCAGCGCTTCGCCTGCGAAGCGCGGCTTGTACTGCTCCTCGATCGCCGCGGCGACCTCAGGCTTCTTTCCCTCGTGCAGCGCGTAATACCGACCCATCAGACCTTGCAGTTCGGGAAACTCACCGACCATGTCTGTCATTAGATCGGCCTTAGCAAGAAATGCAGCCTCTTGCGCGTCGCTCACATTGACATTCAGCAACTCGGCGATGTGCCCCGCAAGCAATCGAACGCGTTCCATGCGTTCGTATTGCGAACCGAGCTTGTTGTGATAGACCACGGTCTTCAAACCTTCGACGCGATCTTCGAGCTTTTTCTTTCGGTCCTGATCGAAGAAAAACTTCGCGTCCGCAAGCCGCGCGCGCAACACGCGCTCGTTGCCGCCGACGATCTCGGTCGGATCGGCAGTCTCGATGTTCGACACCACCAGAAAGCGACCGACGATTGCGCCCGAAGTATCCGTGAGCGCGAAGTATTTCTGGTTTTGCTGCATCGTCAGGATCAGGCATTCCTGCGGCACGTCGAGGAAGGCCTCGTCGAACGTCCCGCGATAAATCACGGGCCACTCGACCAGCGCGGCCACTTCGTCCAGCAATGCATCGGGCATCACCACGCGATCGTTGCCCGCGGCTGCAAGCAGGTGTTCGCGTACCATCTCTCGCCGCTCGGTGAAGCTGGCGATCACCTTGCCGTCGTCGCGCAGGCTCTTTGCGTAATCATCGGCTGAACGCAAAGCCACGAAGCGCTTGCCGATGAAGCGATGTCCGGCCGTCTGGTGACCCGCTTCGATACCGAGCGCGTGGACCGGGACGACCGCGTCGCCATGCATCGCGACGAGTCCGTGCGCAGGGCGCACGAATTGCACGGTAGTCTCGCGGCCGTCGAGGTCGTAGCGCTGATAGCTCATGTGCTTGGGGATGGGCAGCTTCGCGATCGCATCGTCGAGCGCTTGTTGCAATCCCACGGCGAGCGACACGCCCGCGCGTTTCTGTTCCAGCCATACGGTGTCGACACCGCTCTCGGTTCGGGTCGAGAGTGACGACGCATCGACACCTTCCTTCTCGAGCCGCTTGATCAACGCCGCAGTCGGCGCACCAGTCGCGTCGTAAGCGACCTTGGCCGGCATCAGCTTTTTGGTTTCGATGCGATCGGCCGCGCGATCGAGCACCTCGGTGATCGATACGCCGAGTCGGCGCGGGGTCGCGAAGATCGTGACGGCGCTCGCATCTCCGTTACCGAGCCCGGCCTGCGCGAGTCCTTCGACGACGCGCGCGGCGAATGCCTGCCCCAAAGTTTTCAAGGCCTTCGGCGGCAACTCTTCGGTCAGCAGTTCGACGAGCAGCGTTGCAGAGGCCATCACGCGGCCTCTTGCAAGACTTGCAACTGCGGCGCCATCGGAAAGCCGAGCTTCTCGCGCGACGCGTAATACGACTCGGCAACCGCACGCGATAGCTTTCGTATGCGCCCGATATAGGCCGCGCGCTCGGTGACCGAGATCGCGCCGCGCGCATCGAGCAGATTGAAAGTATGCGCAGCCTTCAACACCATCTCGTAGGCGGGCAATGCGAGCTCGGCGGCCATCAGTGCGTCGGCCTGCTTCTCGTAGTCGCCGAAGTGCGCGAGCAGCATCGCGACGTCGCTGTGCTCGAAGTTGTAGGTGGACTGCTCGACCTCGTTCTGGTGATAGACGTCGCCGTAGGTGAGGATGTGCTGCGTCATCCCACCCTTGCCGCGCTCCTCGCGCTCGGTCCACACCAGGTCGTACACGTTGTCCTTGCCCTGCAGATACATCGCCAGGCGTTCGAGCCCGTAGGTGATCTCGCCGGTGATCGGCTTGCAGTCGATGCCGCCCACCTGCTGGAAATAGGTGAACTGCGTGATCTCCATGCCGTTCATCCACACCTCCCAGCCAAGGCCCCACGCGCCCAAGGTCGGGTTCTCCCAATCGTCTTCGACGAAGCGCACGTCGTTGGCCTGCAGGTCGAAGCCGAGCGCTTCGAGCGACCCTAGATAGAGATCGAGGATGTCGGGCGGCGACGGCTTCAACACGACCTGATACTGGTAGTAGTGCTGCAGGCGGTTGGGGTTTTCGCCATAGCGCCCGTCCCTGGGCCGGCGCGACGGTTGCACATAGGCCGCCCGCCACGGCTCGGGTCCGAGCGCGCGCAGAAAGGTGGCCGGATGCGAAGTGCCCGCGCCGACTTCCATGTCGATCGGCTGCAGCAGTGCGCAGCCATTCTCGGCCCAGTAGCTCTGCAAGGCCAGGATGATCTGCTGGAAGGTTTTCATCGAAGGTGAACGGCGGGTGAGGAGAGAATGCGCAACGGCAAGCTGCGCATTTTAGCGGCTAGTCGCGTCGCCGCTGCGAAACAGCGACGCACGACTGCGACCCTCACATCAGATCGATCGAGCGCAGATCGTTCGGATCACGACGAGGGCGACCGCGACGGGACAGCAACGAACCCCCGAGCAACACGGCGATGACGACGAGTATCGTCGTGTTGCCGAAGCGCGTGTAGGGCGTCAGACCGGTCATGCCCTGCACCGACACATCGAGCGAGCCCGCAGTGAACGGCGCGAGTTGCGCCAGCACGCGGCCATGCGGATCGATCGAAGCGGTCATGCCGGTGTTGGTCGCACGCAGCATCGGTCGGGCGGTCTCGATCGCGCGCATGCGGCTGATGTCCAGGTGCTGCGGCAGCGCCATCGAATCGCCGAACCACGCGACGTTGCTGACGTTCACGAGAATGTTGGCCTCGCCCGCCTGGCGAATGATCTCCTCGCCGAACAGGTCTTCGTAGCAGACGTTGAACGCGACGCGTTGTCCGGCCAGATGCATCGGCCGTTGATCGATCGAGCCGCGGCTGAAGTCGCCCAGCGGCATGTTCATCATGCGCACGAACCAGTGGAACCCCAGGGGAATGAATTCGCCGAAGGGTACGAGATGCGATTTGTCGTAGCGTTGAGCGTCGACCGACGCGAAGGGGTCGGTCGATGCGGGCGGGCTGGCCTCCGGCTTCGCGGCAGCGGCTGCATCCGCCGATGCATGGGGCGTGAGGGCGACGACGCTGTTGAAGTAACCCTCTTCGCCTTCGCGGATGGGAATGCCGAATGCGATCGCTGCGTTCATCTCGCGCGCATCGCGCGCCAGACGCTGGCCGAGTTGTTCGGGAAGGTTGGCGAGAAAACGCGGAAACGCGGTCTCGGGCAGCACGATCAGGTCGGCGCGTTTGGCCTCGATGCGCTTCATGTAATCCTCGGCGATGCCGTCGAAGCGGCCGCGCGCGAACTTGAGTTCCTGCGCGACGTTGCCCTGGAGCAGACGGACGCTGATCGGCGCGCCCGAAGAATTCGACCAGGCTATCGTCGTCAACGCGCTGCCGAGGATCGGCAGACCGAACACTACCGCGAGCATCGTCAACAGACGGGAGCGCAGGAGGGGCGCCGCATGGCTTCGCGACCTGCGGCGCGTCGCGGAGCCCGCAGCGAGCGCGATCGCGGCGGCGATTGCGGCCGCGCAAAGCGATACGCCGTACACGCCGAGCAGCGGCGCATAACCGGCGAGCGGGCCCGCGACATGCGCGTATCCCGACGCGAGCCAGGGGAAGCCCGTGAAGACGAAGCCGCGGCCGATCTCGGACAGGCTCCACAGCGCGGCGAACATCGCGACCGAAGCGATCAGACCGGGAGCGCGCGCGTGTCGGAACCAAGCGAATGCCGCACAAGCCAGCGCCGGATAGATCGCGAGATAGGCAGAGAACAGCAACACCGCAAGACCCGCGACCAGCGCGTTCATCTCGCCGTAGGTATGCAGGCTGATGTAGATCCACGAGACACCGGTGAGGAACCATCCGAGCCCGAAGCCGAAGCCGACATTGGCTCCACCGATTCCCGCGCGTCGCGACCCGACCACACCCGTGATTTCGCGGGCCGCTTCCGAAGCGAGCGCGACCAGTCCGGCCAACGCAGCGATCGCCAGCGGCCAGGTCGCGTCGTTGATGAACGCGGCCGCGTGCAACGCCCCGAGCGCGAGCGCGATCAGGAAGCGAAGCGGAAAGCGGGAAGGCAGTGCGAGGACCAGCATGCGGGCGCGTGATCAGCCCGACTCGTCGTGCTGCTCATCGACGGCGAGCTTCTCGACCCTGAGCACATCGACGCGTCGCTCGTCGGCTCGCAACACCGTGAAGCGCACGTTGCCGATGATGGCCTCTTCTCCGCGCCGTGGCAGGTGTCCCAGATGATCGGAGACGAAGCCGCCGATGGTCTCGGCCTGATCGTGCTTGAAAGTGGTGTCGAAGAATTCGTTGAATTGATCGATCTCGGTCAGCGCGCGCACGCGCCAGCGCGGGCCGAGCGGACCGGCTTCCGCCAGCACGATGTTGTCGTCGTCTTCCTCGAAGTCGTATTCGTCCTCGATGTCGCCGACGATCTGCTCGAGCACGTCCTCGATCGTGACCAGGCCCGCGACCCCGCCATACTCGTCGACCACGATCGCGACGTGATTGCGATTGGCGCGAAAGTCGCGCAGCAACACGTTCAGGCGCTTGGACTCGGGGATGAAGACCGGCGGCCGCAGCATCTTGCGGATGTCGAAGTCTTCACCGCTGGTGTGGCGCAACAGATCCTTGGCGAGCAGCACGCCGATGACGTGGTCGCGGTCGTCCTCGATCACCGGAAAGCGCGAGTGCGCGGTCTCGATCACGAACGGGATCAGCTCGTCGGGCGGCTTCCTGATATCGATCATGTCGATCTGCGAGCGCGGCACCATGATGTCGCGCGCCGACAGTTCGGAGACCTGCATCACGCCTTCGATCATCGACAACGCGTCGGCATCGAGCAACTCGCGCTCGTGCGCGTGATGTAGCATCGAAAGCAGTTGTTCGCGATCCTCGGGTTCGCGCATCAGCAGCGCGGAGAGGCGCGCCAGCAGATTGGGAGCATTCTCGCGCTGGCGCGGGTGAGGCTGCGGGTCTGACATTCTTGCGAATGCGTAGTGACGGGGCGATGAGAATACACGAAAGAGTTCCTCGGCCTTAAACGGATCGGTCGCCGGTCACGTCGCATCGGCGTAGCATGCATTCGCCGATTCGCTCTGCTGTTCCCCTTGATCTTTTCAAACGAAAGTATCCCATGTCCAAAGTTCAACGCAGCAACAAGGAAGTCAAGAAACCGAAGAAGGACAAGTCACCGGCAAAGGCCATCTCGGCTGGCGCCGTGAAACCTACCGTCAATACCGTGGTGCCCGATCGGCAGAAGAAGAAGTAGGCGAAGCCAAACCGACTCGCTCGGCAAGCGCTGTACCCGCATCGGCGCCCGACGCCCATCACACGCGCGCGTGCACCCTAACAATCAGAGGCGCGGCATCACGTCGACATCCGACGGGGAAGCACGACGCGAAAGGTCGATCCGGCATCGGAACCCGCACTTTCCGCCTGGATCGTTCCCCCATGCGCCTCGACGATATGGCGTGCAATCGACAAGCCGAGCCCGAGGCCCCGCTCGTTGCCGTCGCGTTGCCTCGTGAACGGTTCGAAGATCTCCGCGAGCATCGCCGGCTCGATGCCGCGGCCGGTGTCGGTGATCTCGACTTCGTACAGGTCGGGTGCGGAGGTGACGGCGATCGCGACCCGCCCGCCCTGGGGCGTGAACTTGAGCGCGTTGGTCAGCAGATTCCAGAAGACCTGCTGCAGCCGGTGGCGATCAGCGCAAAGCGGTTGGGCAGGCAGCCCCTCGAGCCTCGCAGCGTCGAGCGTCACGCCCTTGGAATCGAAGAGCGGCTGCACCGCGGACAGCGCAGCCTGCACGATAGCGGCCAGGGACGTGTCCTGCCGATCGATCGACAGCTGACCGGTACGCGTGCGCGACGCGTCGATCAGATCTTCGAGCAGCCGTACTTCCTCGGCGATGTGGATCTTCATCTTGCCGAGAACGGCGCGGATGTGGTCGGGGTTCTCCAGCAAGGAGCGCGAGAGCAATTCGACGCGCATGCTGAGCGCCGTCAGCGGGGTGCGAAGTTCGTGGGATACCTTGGCCAGGAACACCTCGCGCATACCGGCCAGCTGGTCGAGGCGCACGATGGCTTCCTGATGCCGCGCGGCCGACCCGATCAGCGTTTCGAGCAGCTCGCGATAGACCACCATGCGACCGCGGGGCACCGGTGATTCGAGCCGGGCCTCTGCCCACAGCCGAACGCCGTTGACGTGCAGGTGTCGCGCCAGCTGTTCGCAGGCCATGGCGGTACTGAATGAATGGAACACCCATCCATAAACGATGACGCCCGCCGGTCGATCGCCCACTGCGATCGGCGTCGCTTCGATCTCCAGCTGGTCGAGCAGGGCTTCGCGTTGCACCGTGCCGCACTCCACGGCGCGCAGCGCAAGCGATCGTTCGAGATCGTCCCCGGGCGCGCCGCTCTCGAAAATGCCGGACTGGACAAGATATTGCGCGACCTTCGCCGAGGCATACGGTCCTGCCGTGCGCTCTCCGGCCGCGTCGTAGGCCGACACGCACAGACCGGTCGCCGTCGCGAACCGCGGAAGAGCCTGTCGCCAGTCCTCCCAGTTGATGCGGATCGGGGCGGCGACGCGGCTTGCGCTGGACAAGGGGTCCATCGTCAGTCCGGTTCGGCTCCCGGCATCTCCGACGATTCCGGCATCGGCTTGCCTTGAGCGACGGCCTCCTCGATGGCGGGACTCTTGCGCGATGGGGAGCGCGCCAGCAGGCCGTAGTAGGCGGAGAACGGCAACTGTGGCACGGCATCGGTATCACCCGCGCCGTTGACGGCTTCGTCGACGAGGTTGATGCCGCCCGCGCCGATCACGTATTCGCGCGTGATCTGGATGTTCTGGCTGCCGCGCACCTTCGGCACCGCGATCGCGCGGCGCAGGCGCGTGGAGATCTCCACATAGCTGAGCAGGATGATGTTGTCGACCAGGTGCGACCCCTTCAACTCCTCGCTGATCTGCGACACGCCCAGCAGTTCGGGGCTCTCGTAGTTGAACAGCGCGGTAGCGAGCCGCCCCTTGACGTAATCGGACAGCGCGTACAGGAAATCGGCGGTCTGTTCCTTGTCGGTCAGTTCGTAGACCGCGACCGAATCGAACACGATCACGTCGATGCCTTCCTTCTCGATCTGCTTGACCACGCGATCGAAGTGAACGTCGAGCTCGAGCTCGAGCGGCGACTCGTAGAGCACGAACAGCTTGCGTTGATCGATCAGCGGCTGCAGGTCGAAGCCCAGCGTGAGGGCGTTGCGGATGATCTGGCGCGGGTGCTCGTCGAGCGTGACGAACAGCGCCTTGTGTCCCTGCTCGATCGCCGAGGTCAGCCACTGCACGCCCAGAACCGTCTTGCCGGTACCGGAGATCCCGGTGACCATCGTGATCGACCCGACATAGGGACCGCCGGCCATCATCAGGTCGAGCGGTTTCGAGCCGGTCGAGATGCGATCACTCGACGTTGGCTGATCCTTGCTCAACTTCAGTCGCGACTGCGCCCGACGATAGACCAGGATGCCGGCGCCGGTTTCGATGCGCATCGCATGACTGCCGGTCAAGAAGTCCTGTCCGCGGGACTTGACGACCGACAGGGTGCGATGGACGCGGCGGCGCACTTCGCTGCGCGTCAGCGAGATGATGGTGTCGAACACGTAGCGCTCGTGCGCGTGTTCGGTGGCGACCTCTTCGCGCTCTGCGGTCACGAGCGTCGTGACGCCCAGGCGCGTGAGCCCTTCGATGAGCAGGTGGACGTCTTCGCGGAACGGCCGATCGTGGACTTCCGCATACAGACGCAGAGGCGTAAGGCCATCGATCATGAGGCGTCTCGCGCCGATCGATTGCAGCTCTGCCGCGAACGCCCCGTCCGAGCTGCGGAACTCGTTGAGCAGAACGGCCGGGCTGGTCTGGACGATCTTGACCTTGCCCTGCGCGATCAGACCGTCCAGGTTCCAGTCGAAGCCTTTGGCATCCCGCAAGAGTTTGGCCGGTTCGAGTTCGAACGAGACGATCACGCCCGGTTCGTCATAGAACGCCGCACCCGCGTGGATGAAACCCAGCCCGAGCGTGGTCTTGCCCGCGCCGGGCGCGCCCTCGACGAGAATGTTGTTGTTGCGCTGGATGCCGCCCAGCAGAATGCCGTCGAGGCCTTCTACCCCGGTCTTGACGAGGTCCGGCTGGGTCGAATCTTTCATGATCGATGAGGTAGCTGAGTAAACGCGAAAGTGTACAGGCGGCAGGCAGTCGGGCGCGGTGTGCTTCGAAGCGGACTCAGCCCCCGCGGCGACTGCGGCGATGCGCAGCTCGATACGGATCGTCGATGCGAAAGCGCGCGAGTACGGCGCGCTCGATCGCTTCCATCGCGTCGGCGTCACTCGATTGCTCATGGTCGTAACCGCAGGCATGCAGCGTGCCGTGGATCACCAGATGCGCGCAGTGCGCCCGGAGGTCCTTTCGCTGAACGCGCGCCTCGGCGATCACGGCCGGCATGCAGATCACGAGGTCGGCCTCGATGTCGCGACCTGCGGCTTCGTAGGAGAACGTCAGCACGTTGGTCGCATGGTCCTTGCCGCGAAACGTGCGATTGAGCGCGCACCCCTCGTCGGCATCGACGAAGCGAACCGTCAGCGTCGCGTCTCCGATCGCTCGATAATCGAGGTCGCGCGCGACCGTGCCCGCGACAGTCAGCGCAGCATGGACCCAGCGGCGTACCTGCGCGCGCGCCGGCACATCGAGATCGGTCGCGTATTGAACAGCCAGATGAAGCGTCGCAACCATCGCGCGTTTCGCACGACCTTAGGTCGCGTGCTGGGCCGGTGTGTAGTGCGCCTCGTAAGCCTCGACGATGCGCGCCACCAGCGGATGCCTGACCACGTCGGCGCTCGTGAAATGCGTGAAGCCGATGCCGCGCACATGCGCGAGCACGAGCGCCGCTTCGACCAGGCCGCTCTTCTGCCCGCGCGGCAGGTCGATCTGCGTCACGTCGCCGGTGATCACCGCGCGGCTGCCGAAGCCGATGCGCGTGAGGAACATCTTCATCTGCTCGGGCGTGGTGTTCTGCGCCTCGTCGAGGATGATGAAAGCGTTGTTGAGGGTGCGCCCGCGCATGTAGGCGAGCGGCGCGATCTCGATGGTCTGCTTCTCGAACAGCTTCTGCGTCTTGTCGAAGCCGACCAGGTCGTAGAGCGCGTCGTAGAGCGGCCGCAGATAGGGATCGATCTTCTGCGCCAGGTCGCCGGGCAGGAAGCCCAGGCGCTCGCCGGCCTCGACCGCGGGCCGTGTGAGCACGATGCGTTGGACCGCATCGCGCTCGAGCGCATCGATCGCGCAGGCGACCGCGAGATAGGTCTTGCCGGTCCCGGCCGGTCCGATGCCGAGGCTGATGTCGTGGCCGGCGATCGCCTTCAGATAGGCGCGCTGGTTGGGTGTGCGCCCATGCAGGTCGGTGCGGCGCGTGCGCAAGCCCGCGCCCGCCTCCACGGGCGCGCCGGCGTCGGGTGTGTTTGGCGCCTTCTTCAGTTCGACCAGACCGAGTTGCACGTCCTGGGTCGAGAGCGGCCGCCCGCTCTGGGTCGCGAAGTATTCGAGCGCCGCCTTGCCTTGCTGGCGCGCCTTGCCGGAAATCGTGAAGCGCGCGCCGCGCCGCTTGATGGCGAGGTCGAACGCGGCTTCGATCTGGCGCAGGCTCTCGTCGAGCACGCCGCACAGATTTGCCAGCCGCCCGTTGTCGAGGTCGGCAAGCCAAGTGATCGCCTGGTCCTTCAATGCGCGTTCACGCTGCCGCGGACCATTCGGGTTCGTCGCGATTTTCCACGTCGCGCAGATCGTCGTCCACGGCGCCGCGCAGCGAATGCGAATTCGCGCGCGTGATCGTGGCATCGAGCATCGTGCCCACCGGCACGCTTCCTGCGAAGTTCACGACGCGATTGTTGCCGGTGCGGCCCATCATTTCGTCAGCATTTTTCCGCGAAGGGCCCTCCACCAGGATGCGCTGCCGCGTGCCGAGCATCGCGTCGCTGATGCGACGCGCATTCGCGTCGATGGTCGCCTGCACGCGTTGCAGGCGGGCCAGCTTGGTCGCCGCATCGACGCCATCGGGTAGGCTCGCGGCTGGCGTGCCGGGACGCGGGCTGTAGATGAACGAGTACGAGGCATCGAAGCCGATGTCGGCGATCAGCTTCATGGTTGCTTCGAAGTCGGCCTCGGTCTCGCCGGGGAAGCCGACGATGATGTCCGTCGAGATGCAGAGATCCGGCCGCACCGCGCGCAGACGCCGGACGATCGACTTGTATTCGAGCACGGTGTAGCCGCGCTTCATCGCCATCAGCACGCGGTCAGAGCCGGACTGCACCGGCAGGTGCAGATGCGAAACCAGTTTCGGAATGCGCGCATAGGCGTCGATCAAACGCTGGGTGAATTCCTTGGGATGCGAGGTCGTGTAGCGGATGCGCTCGACGCCGGGAATCTCGGACACGTATTCGAGCAGCGTCGCGAAGTCCGCGCGATCTTCCGCATCAGGCATCGGTGCGGTATAGGCATTGACGTTCTGCCCGAGCAGGGTGACCTCCTTCACGCCCTGCGCCGCAAGTCCCGCGATCTCGGTGAGCACGTCGTCGAAGCCGCGCGACACTTCCTCGCCGCGCGTGTAGGGCACCACGCAGAAGCTGCAGTATTTCGAGCAGCCTTCCATGATCGACACGAACGCGGTCGAGCCTTCGACCGTCGCGGGTGGCAGGTGGTCGAACTTCTCGATCTCCGGAAAACTGATGTCGACCTGCGGCTTGCCGGTGACGCGCCGCGCTTCGATCAGCGCGGGCAGGCGATGCAGCGTCTGCGGTCCGAACACCACGTCGACATACGGCGCGCGCCTGGTGATCGCCGCGCCTTCCTGGCTTGCGACGCAGCCGCCCACGCCGATCACGAGGCCGGGCTTCGCCAGCTTCAATTCGCGCACGCGGCCCAGATCCGAGAACACCTTCTCCTGCGCCTTCTCACGCACCGAGCAGGTGTTGTAGAGGATCACGTCGGCGTCTTCGGGCGTGTCGGTCTTGACCATCGTGTCACCGACAGCGAACGACGCTTCGCGCAGCACGTCGGCCATCTTGTCCGAGTCGTACTCGTTCATCTGGCAGCCGAAGGTCTTGATGTAGAGCTTTTTCATCGCACCGGGGCCGGCAGGATCTGCGGCTGCTGCAATTTTTCGCTCTTCCAGAATTGCCACCATGACGGCTTGTCGACGACCTCGTCTTCGGCCAGCAACCAGATGCGCCGGACGTCACCGTTCAGATCGAGCTGGACGCGCGCGACGACATCGGGTGGCAGGGCGCTGCGGACCAGGGTTGAATTCGAAGGCGTGTAGATCAGCACGCCCGGTGCGAGGTGCAAGGATTTGCCGTCGGCCACGATCGCGTCATCGGCGACCTGCGTGATCTTTACCTGCACGCTGTTTTGCGGGAAGGTGCGGCACGCGCAAGCGGGGATCGAAGCCAACAGCAGAAGCGTGAATCCGAAGCCGTAGACCGAACGCATGTTCATGAACGCATGTTCATCGAGAGAAAGCTCCGCTGGTGATCGAATTGGTCGAAACGCGAGGCGCAGATTATCGTGGCCAAGGAAAAACGCGTCAAACCACGCGGCATACTATGCGCCGACTGCGGGCGACCCGATCGAGACGACAGGAGGAGTGCATGAAGAACAGCGTTCGTAGTCCGCTTCCTGTCGCTCGACGAGCCGGTTCGGCTCTGAGCGGTGCGTTGCTGTTGACTGCGACCGCGGCTCTGGCGCAGGGCGTACCGATGCGTACCGATCCAGTCGTGCCCATTCGCACGGACCCGGTAGTGGTGACCGGTACTCGCACCGAGCGGCCTGCCTTCGACGTCCCCGGATCGATCGATCGCGTCGACGGTGGCGACGTCCGCGACGGCCGGCTGCAGGTCAATCTTTCCGAGAGCGTTGGTCCGGTGCCCGGACTAGTGGCGCGCGATCGCCAGAACTACGCGCAGGACGTGCAGCTCTCGGTGCGGGGCTTCGGCGCGCGCTCGAGTTTCGGAGTGCGCGGCGTGCGGCTCTACGTGGACGACATCCCGGCCACGCTGCCCGACGGCCAGGGCCAGATCACGCACGTCGATCTCGGTTCGGTCGATCGCATCGAGATCCTGCGCGGCCCTTTCTCCGCGCTGTACGGCAATTCGTCCGGCGGGGTGGTGGCGGTCTATACCGAAGACGGAAAAGCGCCGGCCACCGTCACGCCCAATTTTGCCCTCGGCAGTAACCACATCGCGCGCAGCGGCCTCAAGTTTTCCGGCTCGGCCGGCGCTGTCGATGCACTCGTGGACATCAACCGTTTCACCACGCAGGGTTACCGCGACCACAGCGCCGCGCAGCGCAATCTGGCCAACGCCAAGTTCGGCATCGCACTCGACGAGGCCAGCACGCTCAAGCTGGTCTTCAACAGTGTCTCGCTCGGCAAGGCCGACGATCCGCTCGGGCTCACGCACGCGGCCTTCGATGCCAATCCGCGCGGCGTCGACGCGAGCGCGCTCTTGTTCAACACGCGCAAGTCCATGGACCAGACCCAGGCCGGGATGGTCTATACGCGACGCCTCGACGACATCAGCAGCATCCGCGTGGTCGCTTACGACGGCCATCGCAACACCATCCAGTTCCAGGCGATTCCGGTCGCTGCCCAGGCGAGTCCGCTCTCCCCCGGCGGCGTGATCGCGCTCGGCCGTGACTATCGCGGCGTCGACCTGCGCTGGACCGGAAATTTTCGCGAGGCGCCGCTCGGGCCGGTGACGGTGGTGGCGGGCCTCGCATACGACCGGCTCAACGAGAAGCGCCGCGGCTATCGCAACTTCATCGGCACGACGCTCGGCGTGCAGGGCGACCTGCGGCGCGACGAGACCAACGATGTCAACGATGCCGACGTGTACCTGCAGGCTTCGTGGAAGCTTGCGCCTCGATGGAGCATCGATCTCGGCGCGCGGCGCAGCGACGTGCGCTTCGAGTCGTCCGATCAGTTCGTCACGCCCACCAATCCGAACGACAGCGGCAAGGTGCGCTATCACGCCGTGATGCCGGTGGCCGGCGTGGTCTATGCGCCGGTGGAGGACCTGCGCTTCTACGTTTCCGCGGGTCGCGGCTTCGAGACGCCGACGCTCAACGAATTGTCGTATCGACCCGATGGATTGAGCGGCCTGAATTTCGCGTTGCAGGCGGTGCGCAGTACCAGCGTCGAAGCCGGCATCAAGGCGCGCAGCGCGGTGGTCGGTACCGTCACCGCGGCGGTCTTCCAGGTGCATACGAACGACGAGCTGGTGACCCAGAAGAACCTCGGCGGGCGCGCGACCTTTCAGAACGCGGGCGATACGCGACGCAACGGTCTCGAGTTGTCGCTGCGCCGCGACCTGTGGAGCGCGACGCAGTTGCAGCTCGCCTACACGTTGCTGGACGCGCGTTATCGCAGCGGCTTTCTGACCTGCACCGCGACACCGTGTCCCGTGCCGACGCGGGTGGTCGCGAGCGGCAACAAGATCCCCGGTATCGCGCGCTCGACCTTCTACGGCGAACTCGCATGGGCGCCGCCTACGGGCTGGCGCGCGGCGATCGAAGCGCGCGCGTCCAGCCGCGTGTTCGTCGATGACGTCAACAGCGATGCCGCGCCGAGTTATGCGATCGCCAGCGTTCGCGCCGGCTACCTGATGCAGTGGTCGCGATGGACGCTCACGAGCTTCGCACGCGTGGACAACATCTTCGGCCGACGCTATGCGGGCTCGGTGATCGTCAACGAAACCAATGGCCGCTTCTTCGAACCGGCGCCAGGCCGCACGTTCACCGTCGGCCTGAGCGCAGCGATCCCGCTCTAGGCAACAGTCACGACCAGCGGTAGCGCAGTCCCACCCACGCGCCACGTGGAACTCCGGGCGATCGGAATTGTTCGGTCGCCGGATCGACGCCCGCTGCAGGCCCGAATGTGCGGTTAGGGCCCGTGAAGAAGTTCTCGCCGATCACGCCGAAGTTCGCATAGCGCCGGTCGAACAGGTTGTTGACGCGCGCGAACAGCTCGAGCTCGCGGCCGAGCTGATATCGCGCATCGAGGTTGACGACCGTGAAGCCCGAAATCTTCCCGTGCACATCCCGATTGTTCTCGTCGCCGCGTGCGTAGATCGAGCTCGTGGTGTTGACGCTGGCACCGATCGCCCACGCATCGTTCCATTCATAGTCGAAGCGCAGCTTGAGAACGTGCTGCGGCAGACCGGGGATGCGGTTGCCGCGTTCGACCTGGATTGCGCCCGACGCATCGGCGCCCGAGTTGCTCGCGCTGTTCTCGGTGAAGCCCGATTGAAACGTCGCTCGCATGTAGCTGTAGCGCGCGGTCATCGCGAGCTTCCCGAATTTTTCCTTCGCGGTCAGCTCGATGCCCTGTCGTCGCGTGTCACCGACGTTCTGGAAATAACCGGCGTTGGAAAAGCCTGCGCCGCTGCTGACGAACTGAATGTCGTTGGTCAGTTCGGTTCGATAGATCGCCGCGCTCCATGACGATGTCTCGTTCCACTGGCCGCGCGCGCCGGCTTCGACGGTGCGCGATCGCACTTCCCTGAGATCAGGGTCGGCAAGAAAATTGTTGGGAAGCTTGCACGGCGCATCTGGGTTCGCACAGGTCAGCTCGATCGGCGTCGGCGCGCGCATGCCTTCGTTGTACGAGACATAGATGGTCAGTTGCGCATCGGGATTGAAGTTGATGCCGATCGCCTTGTTGAAACGGGCATAGCGATGCGTGCCGTCGAGCAGCGGTGCGCTGCCGCTGCGATCCGCAATGCGGACCAGCGCACGGTTGTAGCGTCCCGACAGCGTCAAGGTCCATTGCGGATCGAGAGCGAAGGTGTCGGCCGCGAACAGGCCGTCGTAGCGGTTGCGCGTATCCGCATCCGTGTCGCGCGTGAAGTCGCCCACGCCCACGGTGTCGCGCGCTGCGGTGAACTGCGCAGGCTGCGAATCCTGCGTGAAGCGCGCGCGTCCGAAGTCGCTGCCGCCGCCGATCGTGAATTGATTCTTGTACGCGCCGATCGCGCCCGAATACGTGAGCTGCAGTCCGAAGCCATTGCTGGCCTGATCGATCCGCGATTGGTCGTTGGTCGCCTCGATATCGTCGAGCGTGCCGGCGATCGGATCGACGCTTCCGAAGTCGCGGTTCACGTTGCTGCTGACGCTTCGATTGCGGTAGTTGCGGTGATAGGCGTTGCCGCTCACGAGCAGGTCATCGGTGATGAAGTGACTGCCTTTCAACGTGACGAACGCAAGCGTGTTGCGGTTCCGATCGGGAAAGGTATAGGCCTGCCGGATGTTGTCGAGGAATGACGACGGCAGCGTCTGCGTTGCTTCGAGAACGTTGTTGACCGAGGTGAGGCTCAGGTCGAGATCGGTCTTCTCGGTCTGGTAGCCGACCTTGCCGAAGAATTGCCGGACGTGACTGGCGTTGTGTTCCGCCCAGCCGCGATCGCGCGCGTCGTTGCCGGTGACGAAATAGTCCCAGTCGCCGAACTTGCCGCCCTGCTCGAACTGAAGCGTCCTGCGTCCGAACGAGCCGCCGGACGACTCGAGGGTACCGCCTGGATACTGGCTGCCGCTCTTGGTGTACACCGCGAGCGCGCCGCCCAAGGTGTTGAGTCCGAACGCGGGGATCGATCCCGGGATCAACTGGATGCTCGAGATCGCCGACAGCGGCAGCAGGTCCCAGTTCACGACATCACCGAACGGTTCGTTGATGCGCACGCCGTCCTGGAATACCGACAGGCCCTGCGGCGTACCGAGCAGCGGCGACGCCGTGAAGCCGCGATAGTTCACGTCCGGCTGGAAGGGATTGCCCTGGTTCGAGTTGATCGAAACGCTCGTGGGATTCTGTTCGAGGAACTCGCCGAGATTGCCCTGCCGCTGCCGGCCGATCTCCTTGCTGGTGTAGACCTGCACGTTGGCGGGAACGTCGCGGATCGGCGTGCCCAGGCCGGGCAATGGTGTCGTGCCGATCACTTCGATACGCGGCAACTCGAACACTTCGGCTGGATTTTCTGCGGCATGCGCAGCGCTGAAGAGGATCGTCGTCGCGCATGTAGCGAGCACATGCCGCGCCGTGTCTGCACGTTCGACCATTGTCTTGTTCCTGCGCATCGTGTCGGTCATGCACCGCGCCGCTAAAAAAATCGGACTCTAGTTGAAAACTGGCTCTTGGCTTGATTCGCGGAACCCGCTATGCTCATCGCGCAGTTCACACAGGCTGGTCTCGCGATCACCGAATACTGCAACTCAGAGAAGGAGATTCATATCGAGAGTTGCTGGTGATGTGCTTCGCGATTGGGTAAGGATCCGGCGTCACAACCGGGCCCACAACAAAACCCACGAGCATCCCAGTAACAGCAATTTCACTGGAACGCTTTGCACCAGGAGACAGCCATGCAAGTGAAATCAAAGTTGAAGTATTGGTTATTGGGACTCGCGCTTGCTGTGCCCGTGGCAGCCATGGCCGACGCCGATCTCGACAAGGCGATGGCCAACACCAGCAACTGGGCCCAGCAGGCAGGGGACGATTTCAACCATCGCTACAGCGCGCTCAATCAGATCAACGCCGGCAACGTGAAGAAGCTCCAGGTCGCGTGGATGTTTTCGACCGGCGTGCTGCGCGGGCATGAAGGGTCGCCGCTGGTGATCGGCGACACGATGTACATCCACTCGCCGTTTCCGAACAAGGTCTTCGCGCTCGATCTGAACACGCAGAAAATCCTGTGGAAGTACGAGCCCAAGCAGGACCCGGCCGTGATTCCGCAGATGTGCTGCGATACCGTCAATCGCGGCCTGGCCTATGGCGACGGCAAGATCTTCCTGCAGCAGGCCGACTCGATGCTCGTCGCGATGGATGCCAAGACCGGCAAGGTCGTGTGGTCGGTGAAGAACGGCGACCCCAAGGTGGGCGCGGTCAACACCAACGCGCCGCACGTCTTCAAGGACAAGGTGATCACCGGCATCAGCGGCGGCGAGTGGGGCGTGCGCGGCTACATTAGCGCCTACAACATCAAGGATGGCAAGATGGTGTGGCGCGGCTACAGCGTCGGACCCGATGCCGAGATGCTGATCGATCCGAACACCACCACCACCTGGGTCGATGGCAAGGTCGCAGCGGTTGGTGCGGACTCGTCGCTCAAGACCTGGAAGGGCGATCAGTGGAAGATCGGCGGCGGCACGACGTGGGGCTGGTACAGCTACGACAAGGCGCTCAACCTGCTCTACTACGGCTCGGGCAATCCGAGTACCTGGAACCCTGCGCAGCGTCCCGGTGACAACAAGTGGTCGATGAGCGTGTGGGCGCGCGACCTGGACACCGGCAAGACCAAGTGGGTGTATCAGATGACGCCGTACGACGAGTGGGACTTCGACGGTGTCAACGAGATGATCCTCGCGGACATCAACGTCAAGGGCAAGCCCGTCAAGGCGCTGGTGCACTTCGACCGCAACGGCTTCGGCTACACGCTCGATCGCACCAATGGCGCACTGCTGGTTGCCGAGAAATTCGATCCGGCAGTCAACTGGGCAACCAGCGTCGACATGAAGACGGGTCGTCCGGTCACCGTCGCGAAGTACAGCACGGCGAGGAACGGCGCCGAGGTCAACACCAAGGGCGTCTGCCCGGCCGCACTGGGCAGCAAGGACCAGCAGCCCGCGGCGTTCAACCCCAAGACCAACCTGTTCTACGTTCCGACCAACCACGTCTGCATGGACTACGAGCCGTTCAAGGTCGACTACACCGCGGGTCAGCCGTATGTCGGCGCCACGCTCGCGATGTATCCGGCCCCGAACAGCCACGGCGGGATGGGCAACTTCATCGCGTGGGATGCGGGCACGGGCAAGATCGTGTGGTCGTTGCCGGAAAAGTTCTCGGTATGGAGCGGACCGCTGACGACCGCCGGTGACGTGATCTTCTACGGCACGCTGGAAGGCTACCTCAAGGCCGTCAATCTCAAGGATGGCAAGGAGCTGTGGAAATTCAAGACGCCCTCGGGGATCATCGGCAACGTCTTCACCTACATGCACAAAGGCAAGCAGTACGTCGGCGTGTATTCGGGGATCGGCGGCTGGGCCGGCATCGGCATGGCGGCCGGACTCGAGAAGGATGCGGACGGACTCGGGGCTGTGGGCGGCTACAAGGAGTTGTCCCAGTACACCAACCTGGGCGGTTCGTTGACCGTCTTCGCGCTCGGTGACAACTGATCGCTGAGTCGTAGCGAAGTGGCGCCCCGTCGATGACGGCGGGACGCCATTTTTTCATATCACCGTGTGAACTTTCGCAGCGCAACGTTGCTCGCACTGCACGCGCGTCGCTGTGTCCGATTTGCGTTCGACCCTATTGCACGCTCGAGCCCCGCGATCGGCGGATCGTGCCGATATCGCCGCTCATTTGAAGGACATCCGAACGATGAAACGATGGATCGTGTTGACGGCGTTGACCCTCATGGCATCGGGAGCCGGTGCGCAACAGCCCGCACCCGCAAAGGCATCTGCAAATACCGCAGGGAAGCCCTACGGCACCGTCATCGACGGAACCAAGGTCAATGCGGACGTGATGGAGGGTTTCCGGACCTGGCGCGCAGCGGCATGCGACCGCTGTCACGGCGCCAATCAGGAAGGCCTGGTTGGCCCATCGCTGCTCGAGTCCTTCAAGGTGTTGTCGAAGGACGATTTCAAGAAGGTCGTTGCCGACGGCCGTGTGGACAAAGGCATGCCCAGTTGGAAGGAAAGCAAGAACGTGATGGATCACATGGACTCGCTTTACGCCTATCTGAAGGGGCGCTCCGATGGCGCCATCACCAAGGCCAAAGTCGAGCCGCAGAAATAAGCCGCAGCAACAGTCGAAAGCGTCGAGAAGGGTGGCAACGATGTTTGAACGCGCGATGCGCCGTATGGCCTCGGCACCGCTGTTCGCGGCGGCTGCGCTGTTGCTGTCTTTCTCGTCTGCGAGCCTCGCACAGGGGGTCGACGCGGAGAAGCGTACCGAGCTACGCGTCTGTCAGGATCCCAACAACCTTCCATACTCGAATTCGAAAGGCGAAGGCTACGAAGACAAGATCGCAGAGTTGTTCGCGAAGGAACTGGGGCTGCCGCTCAAGTATTATTTTTTTCCACAGCGCATGGCGTTCATCCGGAACACCTTGCGCTTCAAGGTCCCGGGCGCCGACTATCCCTGCGACCTGGTGATGAGCGTTCCGAAGGGATTCGATCAGGTCTCGGCCACTGCGCCCTATTACCGCTCAGCGTACGCGCTGGTCTTCCCGAAGAAGGGAAAGCTCGCATCGGTGACGACCACCGAGCAGTTCCTCGCGCTGCCCAAGGACGTCCTCAAGTCGCTGAAGATCGGCATCTACGATCGCTCGCCGGCGAGCGAATGGCTGGTCAAGCACGACCTCGTCGATCAGGGCGTGCCCTATCGCATCCTGAATGCGGACCCCGAGCAATACGCCGGAGAGATCATCGACAAGGAGCTCGCGGCCGGAAAGATCGACGCGGCCATCGTGTGGGGCCCCATCGCCGGCTACTACGTCAAGAAGCAGCAGGCGCAGCCACTCGCGATCCTGCTGCTTCGCTCGGAGAAGGACGTCAAGTTCGATTACGAGATCGCGATGGGCGTGCGCTACGGCGAGAAGGAATGGAAGGATCAGATCGAGAAGCTCATCGAAAAGAACAAGGTGCAGATCCGGGCGATCCTTACCTCCTACGGGGTTCCGCAGCTCGATGAACGCGGCGCGCCGCTTCCTTGATGGCTTCGCATGCCTCGTTGCGAACCGACCTTCGCGCTGGCGCTTGTGCTTGCGGCCTGCAGCCTGCCGGCCAGCGCGGCCGAGTTCGATCGCATCCGCACCATGGCGCTCGCCGGCAGTGTCCTCAAGGTCGAGGCGATCAAGGCGGGTGGCGGATACTCACTCGGCACCGCGGTCAGCGTAGCGCCGGGCAAATTCATCACCAACTGCCATGTCACGCGAGACGCCGACATCGTCATGCTGGCACGGGGCGGCGCGCGATGGCGAGCCGCCTCGGAGCGCGCCGATCTCTATCTCGACTTGTGCCTGCTTCAGGTACCCGGCTTGGCCGACGTCCCGCCCGTTCCGCTGGCGAGCGCGCGGGGACTGCGGCTCGAGCAGGAAGTCGCTGCGGCCGGCTATACGGGCGGAGGCGGTTTGCAGATGCACGCGGGAACCGTCAGTGCGTTGCACGACCTGAACGGCAGCAAGGTGATCCAGACCACGACCGCCTTCACGTCGGGTGCCAGCGGCGGTGCGTTGTTCGACGCCGACGGAAAACTCGCCGGCATCCTGACCTTCCGTCTGCGCGGAGCCGATGGCTATTACTTCGCTGCGCCGGTCGAGTGGATCGCCACGCGCATCAACGATCCCGAGGGTTATGTCGCGGTGGCTCCGCTGAACGGACCGCCCCCGTTCTGGGCACAAAACCAAACCTCGCTCCCCTTCTTCATGCAGGCCGCATCGCTCGAAGTCGATGGACGCTGGATCGAGTTGCTGACGCTCACCGATCGATGGACCAAAGACGAGCAACGCAATCCGGAACCGTGGTTCATGCGCGGCAACAGTTACGTGATGCTCGATCGCGTCGAGCGCGCCATCGACGCCTATCGCAATGCCGTCGCGCTCGATCCTCAGTACACGCGGGCGTGGCTGAACCTCGGCAAGGCCTACGTGAAACTCGGGGCGTTGGACGACGCGCGCGACGTCACGCGAGTCTTGCGAGGCCTAGACGTCGAACTCGCCGACCAGTTGGCAGCCAGTGTCAGGCCGCCGCCTCGATGATGACCTCAACGAATCGGAGCGACTTGTGATGTCCAGATCAGGAACTACCCACGCGATGTTCGCGCTCCTCCTGATATGCGCACCCGCGTCGCAGGCAGCTGAGAGCGCCATATCGGAAGCCGAGCAGAAGGTGTTCCTCGACGATCATCTGCGCAGCGTTTCCGCGCCCGGAGTCGTACGCTATCAATTCAAAAAGACAGGCACGCTTGAAAAAAACTTCGACGACGCGGTAACGTTGACGATCAAGCCGAACGGGCGCGCGGCCAGGACGGTCGAGGTTTCGTATCTGACCGGCGAGCACAAGGTCCTGCTGCCGGTCGTCGAGGGTGCGAAGGCCAATCCCGTGATCCTCTACTTCCTCGAGCAGGACGTGCGCGAAATGCATAGTCGGCTGGGCGGATCGGAAAATTATTTTCGAAGACGCATTCGTCTAGCGTTGGCCGAGACCGCCCAGGTCCGTCCGCTGTCGGTGGTCGTCAACGGCAAGGAGGTGGCAGCCAGCGAAGTCGTGATCCGGCCTTACGTCGACGATCCGATGACGGCAAGGCTCGGGCCGTTCGTGAACAAGTCGTATGCCTTCACGCTCTCCGATCAGGTGCCCGGAGGCGTCGTGCAGTTGCGCTCGCGCGTGGGCAACGACGCCGCGACCGAAGGTGCTGCGGCGGCGAAGGAAGGCACGCTCCTGCTCGAGGAAATGTTGTCGTTCGAGAAGACGGCGCAGTGAGTCGGGTCCAGTGAGTTGGTGCTATCGATCCACCGAGGTCTATGATGAAAAGAACCCTGTCGCGCCTTCTGATCGTGTCGCTCGCCGCGATGTCGACCGCTTTTCCGTCGCTTGCGGCGGCGTTCGACTATCCCACCAAGGACCGCGTCGAATACGTGCATATCTGCATGCGCGACCACCCGAGTCAGTCGCAGGAGATGATCTACAAGTGCTCGTGCGTGATCGACGCGATCGCCAAGCAGATGTCTTACGAGGAGTACGTCGAATCATCCACCGCGGCCTATGCGTACACCATCGGCGGCGAACGCGGCGAGACGGTGCGCGCCTATACGCCGGCCAAGAAGATGGCGGACCGTTTCAAGGAGGTCCAGGCGCGCGCAGTGAAGAGTTGCTTCATCCAGTAAGCGCGCTTCGGTTCGATGGGCAGCTCATGACGCGCGCGCAATGTGCAGTGCTTCTAGGCTGCGTCTGGTGGGTTGTTTGTGCGACCACGGCGGCATGCGCCGACGAAAAGCCATTCGTCGTCGCGATGATCGCCGAAGGGGTCTATGTGCATACCGGACTACAGGAAGACCCATCGGCGGCCAATCGCGGCGACATCGCCAACATCGGGTTCATCGTCGGCACGCGGTGCGTCGCAGTGATCGATACCGGCGAGACCGCGGCGATCGGCCGTGCGCTGCGCGATGCGGTGGGGCGCGTGACGCCGCTGCCG
>JBBSGB010000015.1:0-80414 GCA_038254545.1 Burkholderiales bacterium
CGCTCGCGTCCGGTTGCGCCGTCGGTCCCGAGCATCGTGTGCCCGATGTCGAGCAGCCGACCGCGTTCGCGACCCAGGCCGCGTCGTTCACGAGCGCCGATCCAGTCGAACAGTGGTGGCGCGCGCTCAACGATCCTCTGCTCGACAGCCTCGTCGCCGAAGCGCTCGCCGGCAACCTCGATCTGACGCGCGCCGGGGCGCGCGTGCGCGAGGCGCGCGCGGCGCGCAATGCCGAAGCCGGCGCGGCCGCTCCGCAGGTCAACGCCAGCGGCAAGGTGTCGCGCGACTCGATCAGCCTGAACGGCGAGAATCTCGCGAATCTGCCGCCCGCGAACGTCCTGCCCGGCTTCACGCCGCGCCGCAGCTTCACCGACTATCGCGTGGGCTTCGATGCGTCTTGGGAGCTCGACTTCTTCGGTCGCACGCGGCGCGCGGTCGAAGCCGCCGATGCACGAACCGACAGCGCGCGCGAAGCGCAACGCGATGCGGCCCTGACAGTGGCCGCCGAGGTCGTGCGCACCTACGTCGACCACCGGCTCGACCGCGTGCGCATCGAGGTCGCGCGTCGCAGCGCCGACGCTTTCGCAAACACCTCGCAGCTCGTGCTGCGCCAGAGAAACGCGGGTCTCGCCGCCGATCTCGATGTTCAACGCGCCCAGAGCGACGCCGCGAGCGCACGCGCCGCGATCGAGCCGCTCGAAGCCGAGTCGCGGGTCGTGCTCTATCGACTCGGCGTGTTGACGGACAAGTCTCCTGCCGCGCTCACCGCATGGATCGCTGCGCGGCAAACCGCGCAATTCGAAGGCGACGCGTCGCTACCGCCCTTGCCCGATGCGATCGCAATCGGACTGCCGTCCGACCTCGTGCGGCGCCGTCCCGACATCCGTCGCGCCGAACGCGAACTCGCAGCGGCGACGGCCGATGTCGGCGTCGCCACCGCCGATCGTTTTCCGCGCTTCACGCTGGTCGGCTCGCTCGGTCTCGAGTCGATCCGGCCCGGACAACTGGTCGATCAGGCCAGCCGCTTCTTCACGGTCGGCCCGCAGTTGTTGGTGCCGATCTTTTCCGGCGGGCGTCTGGCGAGTCGCGTCGAAGCGCGCGAGGCAGCGCGCGACGCGGCGATTGCCGACTATCGCAAGGCCGTTCTCGAGGCCTTTGCCGATGTCGAGTCGGCTTTGATTCGCTACGACCGCGAACGCGCGCGCGCGGCCGACCTGGATACTGCGGAGAAGAAGCTCGAAGGCACGCTGGCGTTGACGCGCATCCGCTATCGCGCCGGTGACACGACCTTGATCGACGTACTCGACGTCGAGAGACGTGCGATGCAGGCGCGCGACGCGAGCGCGCAATCGCAGGGACAACTCGCCACGCAATGGATCGCACTGCACAAGGCGCTGGGCGGCGGATGGGAAGGCGCTCGTTGACGCCTCGCGATCTACGAACGCGCCTTGATCCACGCTGCGATGCGATCGATCACCTCCTGCGACACGTGACCCGGCTTCTCGTATTCGGCCGGTGACATCGAGCCCTTGCCATCGATCATCAGGTGGCTGACGCTCGGAAACTCGACCAGCGTCGTGTAGGGACGCGCGCCGAGGCGCGCCTCCCACAGGCGTTTCTCGGTGATCGGCACCTGGAAGTCGCGACCGCCGAAGATCAGCAGCGCGGGCAACGAGGGCTGATCGATCAGCGCGGCAGCCGGATCGTAGCGGCCGATATCGAGCCAGGCTGACGCGGGCATGTCGAGCAGCAGCGCTGTGGACGCGGGATCGGACTTCGGCTCGGACTTCGCGCCGGACTTGGCGCTGCCTTTGACGTCGACCTTTACATCGGGCCTGCCCTGCTCGACCAATCGCCGCACGTTCTCGCGTCGCGCCTTCACGTCCTCGACCGCCTGGCGGGTCGTGGTCGATATCGGCAGAAAGTAGAGGAACTCGACTTGATAGACAGCCATGTCGGCGAACTCGGTCGCCGCCGCCGCGAGCATCACGACGCCCGCGACACGTATGCCCTTCCTCGCCGCGGACGCGGCGATGCGCGGCGCGAGGATCGCGCCCAGGCCATGCCCGACGATGAACAGCGGGCCGACGTCGTTGCGCGCAGCCAGCAAGCCGAGTGCGGCCACCGCGTCATCGACCGCGTCGTCGTCGAACGTCCAGTTGGGCAACTCGGACTTGAAGCGCTGGCCGAGGGCACGCGTGCGTTTCTCGTAGCGCACGCTGGCGATGCCTCTGGATGCCAGTCCGTTCGCGATGTCGCGCAAGGGCTTGTTGGGTCCGATGGTGGTGTCGCGATCGCCGGATCCGGAGTCCTGTACGAAGACCACGGCCGGCGCGCGTCCGCCCGCCGACGGCAATACCAGGCTGCCCGGCAGCGGCCAACCGGGGGCGCCGGTCGTGATCAGCTCTTCGGGCGGCCGTCCGGGTGAAGCATTCGCAGTCGCGGCCGATGGAGCAGGAGCTGGCGCGGCAGCGGACGAAGAAGCCGGCGTCGACCGAGTACCCGGTGTCGATGCCTTGCCTGGCGCGGCCGCAGTCGGCGCGACGCGCGCGCCAACGGTTGGCGCGACCGGCGCAGGCGTCGGTACAGCAGCGGAGGACGATGCGGGCGCCGCCACAGGCTCTTCATCGGCGGCCGAAAAGATCAGGCCCGACAACTCGCCGCTTGCCGCCCACGCCAGGCGCACGGACATCGGCGCATGCTCGAAGTCGCAGAGATATTCGAGGATCGTGTAGACGTCTCGCGGCCGGCTGCTGGGCGCGCCACACCGCTGGAGCTTGCCGGCCTGCGATCGGATCCGTTCCCATGACGCCGCGAACTTGTCATGGGGAAAGAGGTCCCGCATGCGGGCGTCGAAGCGCCTCTCGATCGCGGCGAGATCGTCGCGGCGCAACGCCTCGATGACCGCGTCGCCGGACTTCTGAAGCGATTGGACGTCGGCCGTCTGCGCCACGGCCATCGAGGAAATCAGGCTCAGCGCCAACGCCGCGAGCGCGCCGGTCGCGCCAATCGGTCTTTGCATCATGGTCGGTCGCATGAAATAGGGTTGAGATTCGGTCGTCGGGACTCAATGGTCATGATTGACTGCGGCGAAGCCCGCGCGATTGAGCACCGCGATGACGTCGGCGACGTGCTCGTGCCCACGCGTCTGCATCACGAAATCGACTTCGACGCTCTGCACCGGCAAGGTCGTGAACGCGCGTTGATGATGGACCTCCTCGATGTTCGCACCGGCATCGGCGATCAGCGCGGTCGCACGCGCGAGCGCACCCGGCAGGTCGCGCAGATCGACGCGGATGCGTGCCAGCCGGCCGGCGCGCACCATACCGCGCTCGACGATGCCGGCCAGCATCAGGGGATCGATATTGCCGCCGCACAGCACCAGTCCGATGCGGCGGCCGAGGTAGCGATCGTCGCCTGCATCTTTCGCGCGGAACAAGGCGGCGAGGCCCGCCGCGCCCGCACCTTCGACGACGGTCTTCTCGATCTCGAGCAACATCACGATCGCGTGCTCGATGTCCGACTCGGACACCAGCACGATGTCGTCGACCAGCGCTTCGACGATCGGCAGCGTGATCGCTCCGGGCGACTTGACCGCGATGCCTTCGGCGATGGTGTTGGTACCGCTCACGAGCTGCTGACCTTTCACGGCCGCATACATCGCCGGAAAGCGCTCGGTCTGCACGCCGATGATCTCGATGCCGGGCTTGAGCGCCTTGGCGGCAACCGCGATACCCGCGATCAATCCACCCCCGCCGATCGCGATCACCAGCATGTCGAGCTCGGGCACGGCTTCCATCATCTCGAGGCCGCAGGTGCCCTGCCCCGCGACGATCGCCTCGTCGTCGTAAGGATGGATCATCACGAGATTGCGCGACGCGGCCAGCGCGACGCCGTGCGCCTTCGCGTCGTCGAAGGTCTCGCCTTCGAGCACCACCTCGGCGCCGAAGCGCCGCGTGTTGGCAACCTTCACCGCGGGCGCGAAGCGCGGCATCACGATTACCGTCGGGATGCCCATGCGCGACGCGTGATAGGCCACGCCCTGCGCATGATTGCCGGCCGACACCGCGATCACGCCGCGCTTCTTCTCTTCGTCGGTCAGCGCCTTGAGGCGATTGAGCGCGCCGCGCTCCTTGAACGAGGCGGTGAATTGCAGGTTCTCGAACTTCAACCACACCTCGGCGCCGATGATTTCGGAGATCGTGCGCGAATGAACGAACGGCGTGTTGAGCACCTGTCCTGCGATGTTGTCGTGGGCGGCGCGGATGCGGGCGAGGTCGATCACGGAAGTCTTGACTGAGAAGCAGGACGAGATCGGGGAGGAGAAACGGGACGAGAAGCGGGCGAGGCGCGATGGGCTGCGATTGTAGGTCAAGCGCGGCGCTTGGCCGTGATGCCCGAAAACCCCGTGATACTTTTTGTGCACATTGAAAACCCAAACAAGATCGATGACTCCGCTGGCCGTCACCGCATACACCGCGACCACGGCGGTCGGACGAGGTAATGTGGCGCTCGAAGACGCGCTGCTGTCGCGACGCTCCGGCCTGGTCTTCAACGACTACAGCGAGGCGTTGATGGGTATGCCCATGCCCACCTGGATCGGCCGGGTCGCGGGCCTCGAGGACGCGCCGTTGCCCGCGTCGTACGCCGCGCTCGAGTGCCGCAACCATCGCCTCGCGTGGCTCGCGATCCATCAGGACGATTTCATCGCCGCTGCGCGAGCCGCCGTTGCGCGACACGGCGCCATGCGCGTCGCGGTGCTGCTCGGCACGAGCACGTCCACCATCGCAGCGAGCGAAGCGGCGTATAGAGATGCGGTGGGAGAATTCCCGCGCACGAGCGTACCTCCGGCCGCGCTGCGCAATCGCGATCTGCATCACCTGCACGCGACCACTGCGTTCGTGCGTGACCTGGTCGGCGCGCGCGGGCCCTCTTCGACGATCTCGACCGCGTGTTCGTCGAGCGCCAAGGTGTTCGCGCAGGCCGCTCGCCTGATTTCGCTCGGGCTCGTCGATGGGGCTATCGTCGGCGGCGTGGACAGCCTAGCCGCGAGCACGCTGTTCGGCTTCCGCTCGCTCGGCCTCGTGTCGGAGCGGCCGTGCCGAACCTTCGACGTGCGGCGCGACGGCATGAATGTGGGTGAAGCGGCGGGCTTCGCGGTGATCGAGCGGGTCGGACACGGGAACGACGACACGTCGCTGTTGATCGGCTATGGTGAATCCTCAGACGCGTATCACATGTCGTCGCCGCATCCCGACGGACTCGGTGCGCGTCTCGCCATCGAGGTCACGCTCGATCGCGCCGGCATCGATGCGAGCGGCGTCGAGTACATCAACCTGCACGGCACTGCCACGCAGAAGAACGACGCAGTCGAAGCCGCTTTGATCGCGCAGCTTTTTCCCGCATCGACGCGCGCGAGTTCGACCAAGGGATGGACCGGCCACACGCTGGGCGCTGCCGGAATAGTCGAAGCGATCGTCGCACTGCTCGCGATGCGCATCGGGATTGCTCCGGGCTGTCTTCATGCTGAACAGCCCGATCCGGTTTGCGGGCCGCAGATCCGCTTTCGCAACGAGGCTTGCGAGATCGGCATCGCGCTCTCCAACGCGTTCGCGTTCGGCGGCAACAATTGCGTGCTCGCGTTCGCGCGCGATGCGGCTGCGCTGCAGGCGGCGCGAGAATTAGGAAGCGACGCGCGATGACTGCGATACACGTGGACGTGCTCGGCGTCGGCGGATGGGCCGTCGGCCTCGAATCGTGGCCGGTGATGCGGGCCGCATTGCGAGGCGACGCAGCACGCGACATCGAGTACGCGGCGCATGACACTCCGCACGCTTCGCGCCCGTCACCGGTCTTGCTGCCCGCCGCCGAGCGTCGCCGCGCGCCCGAGGGCGTTGCGGTTGCACTGGAGGTCGCGCGCGAAGCGGTCGACATGACCCGCACAATGCACGTCATCGACGCGGTCTCGCTCGCGTCGGTGTTCGCATCCGCGCATGGCGACCTGACGATCGTGGACTATCTGTGCGCGACGCTCGCCACCGATCCGACCTCGTTGTCGCCGACGCGATTCCATCACTCGGTGCACAACGCGGCGGCCGGCTATTGGAGCATCGCGATGCACGGCACCGGACCGGCGAGCGCGATCGCCGCCGGCGACGAGAGCTTCGCCGCGGGTTTACTCGAAGCCGCGACGCAGGCATGCGCCGAAGACCGGCCGGTGCTGCTGGTGGCCTTCGACACGCCGGCGATCGGGCCGCTTCCGATGGCTGCGCCGAACACGGCGTTGTTCGGGATCGCGATGGTGATTGCGCCGTCGACGCATGGGATGACGCCCGCACTCGCGCGCCTCGCGATCGCGATACGCGCAGGCGCGACAACGCCGCCGTTGCCGCGCGCTTCGACCCTTCATTCGCTCGCCGCATCGAGCCCGAGCGCGCGCGCGTTGGCGCTTGCCGAGGTCATCGCGTGCGGGCGCGATGAAACAGTCGCGTATCCCCTGAGCGGAACTGGCTCATCGCTATCGGTCGCGTCCGTCGGCACGATGCGAGTGCGGGCGCGCATCGCCTGACGTCGGATTTTATCGGCGCCGAGGCGCGAGGCGCCGACCGCATCTGCCAGCGGCGGCCTCGCGTATATTGCTGATCGTTACCGGGCAATTTCGGTCAGCGGCGGGCACGACGACGATGGGCCCGGTGCATCGTTCGAGCACGAATCCCCAGCACGCCAAGGAGGCCCGTGATGCGGTCACCACTTCAGCAAACCGTTCGTCGCGCAACGACGACTCTCGCAATCGCTCTGACTTCGGCGCTGGTCCCCTGCAGTGCGCATGCGGCGCCCACACCGCTCGATTCGTTCAACGTGGATCCCTCGGGCGTCTCGGTCTCCGGCATCTCGTCGGGCGGCTACATGGCGCAGCAATTTCTCGTGGCCTATTCCAGCAGCCTGCGCGGCGCCGGTATCGTCGCGGGCGGGCCCTACTACTGCGCGAAGGGCAGCGTGGTCACCGCGCTCACCGATTGCACGACGCCGACCGTGTTGAATCCGCCCGACGTCAATCAATCGATCCAGGCGACCGAGAACTACGCGAGCCGCGGTGCGATCGACGCGACCAGCCATCTGCGCAATGCGAAGGTCTGGTTGTTTTCGGGAAGCAAGGACGAGACGGTCTATCCGATCGTGATGGACAAGCTCGACGAGTACACGCGCCACTACGTGACTGCGTCGAACATCTTCTACGAGAAGACCATTCCCGCCGCGCACTCGATGGTGACCGACGATTACGGCTTCGCGTGCGACCACAAGGGCGACGCCAACAACGCGAGCGACAACTTCATCAACAACTGCAACTACGACGCGGCCGGCAAGATCCTCGCGCACATCTATGGGCCGCTGAAATCGCAGGCGGCGCGGCTTCGCGGCACGTTCGTCAATTTTTCACAGAGCGAGTTCATCGCCGATCCGGTCTCGCACAGCATGAACGTGAACGGCTACGCGTATGTGCCGGCCGCGTGCGACGAAGGCGCGAAGTGCCGCGTGCACGTGGCCTTCCACGGATGCCTGCAATATCCCGAGCGCATCGGCGACGCCTATCGTGTTCACGCCGGCTACAACGAATGGGCCGACACCAATCGCATCGTCGTGCTCTATCCGCAGACCACGGCGAGCTCGACGCCGACCGCCTACAACCCCAAAGGCTGCTGGGACTGGTGGGGTTACGACGACGCGAACTACGCGACCCGGGATGGCCGGCAAATGCACGCCATCAAGGCCATGATCGATCGCCTGAGCGCGGGTTGGCGTCCCGGTCCCATCGGCGCGCCCGCTCAGCTGCATGCCACCGGTTCGGCCACCGACAGTGTCTCGCTCGCGTGGGCGGCGAGCGCAGGCCCACGCCTTGCGGGCTACAACATCTACTACGCGGGTTCGGCAGGCGGTCCTTACAAGCTGGCCGCCAACACCAGCGAAACGAGTGCGACCGTGGGTAGTCTCGCGACGGGAACGACCTATTACTTTCTGGTGCGCGCGATCGATCGGCGCAATGCCGAGAGCAGTGATTCGAACCGTACCTCGGCAGCGACCTCGATGTCGCCGGAGTCGGTGCCGATCGGGCCGGTCACGCTCGCTACGCCCTGACGCCGCCACTGTCCACACCTCGACCGGTCAAGGGCGCGCGCGCCGCACGTCGGGTGCGGGCGCGCTCCCGAGTGCGCGTGCGAGCTCGGCCGCACACAGCGTCACAGCTGTGTTCGCTTCATCGAGCAGGTTGCCCATCGTGATAAAGCCGTGGATCTGGCGTTCGAAGCACACGTAACTCACGTGATTGCCGGCGTCGGCGAGCGCGCGCGCATAGTCGAGACCCTCGTCGCGCAGCGGGTCGTAGCCCGCGGTGATCACCAACGCTGGCGGAAGGCGCGAATGATCGGTGTGCAAGAGCGGTGACGCACGCCAATCGAGGTCGTGCTTCGCATCGTCGATGTAGTGATCGTGGTAGTAGCGGATCGAGTCGCTCGTCAACACATATCCCTGGCCGTTGGTCGTGTGCGAAGGGTGCAGGCGGCGCATGTCGGTCGCCGGATAGATCAGCAGTTGAAATGCAATCGGAAGTTCAGCACCACCGACGTGATCGCGCACCGCGATCGCGACCACCGCGGCGAGATTGCCGCCCGCGCTGTCGCCGCCGACTGCGAGCCGGCTCGAATCGAGACCGAGTTCATGCGCGTGCGCATGAACCCAATAGGTCGCCGCGAGGCAGTCGTCGTACGCCGCCGGAAAGCGGTGCTCGGGACCCAGGCGATAGTCGATCGAAACGATCGCGACGCCCGACGCATTGGCGATCTCGCGGCATAGCGTGTCGTGCGTGTCGAGATCGCCGATCACCCATCCGCCGCCGTGGTAGTAGACCAGTACCGGCAACGCGTTCTCGACATCGCCGGTGGTTGCGTCGGCGGCGCGCGGCCGATAGAGACGCATGGGGATGACACCGTGCGGACCTTCGGCGCTCAACTCTCGCACTTCGGCCACATCCTGTGGCAGCGGCTGCAGAATGGCACGGCGATCGCGATAGAACTTGCGCGCCTCGGCCGGGGTGAGCGTGTGGGTCGGCGGGATGCGACGCTCTTCCATCAGGTTGATCAGGGCGCGCGCTTGGGGATGCAGCATGTGGTCTCCGAGTAAGGTCGGGGTGATCGCTCCGTCCGCCGAACGCCGGTCCGCAAGAACCCGAGCGCATGGACCATCGGCTTTACTCTATCCGGTTCGGGGCGCGTGCGTTCTGGGCTGTCGTCGTGATCCACGATCCTTTCGACAAGACCCGCATCTCCCCATGGCTGAACACCACGAAGCGATCGGCCGGAAGGTGGGCGCGCGCGAGTGCAGCCGCGAGGTCGCGTGGCGGCTGATCGAAAGCTTCGGTGGTCAGCACGAACGTCCCCCAGTGGATGGCTATCGACTGACTTCATCTGCGGGCGTGATGCGTTCGACCACGTAGCCGCCCCACAGCGTTTTGTAGCGATCGCCGGGGCCGCGTGGTGATGACGTTCAGGCCCGCGAGCTGCAGCAGCAAGGTCGAGTGGCCGACCCACGCGATCGTGGTGTCGCTGCGATTCGCGCGCAGATACGCGAGGTCGGGCCTGAGCACCGGGATTGCGTCGGAACCGCCTGCCGGCGGCTTCGTGCCGCCGGCCAAGGTCCAGCTCCAGTACCAGCGCGCCAGATCGGCCAGCGTGGGCAGCTTGAACGGATAGAGATTGAAAAAACGTTCGCTGTCACGCGGAGCACCGCCGAAGCCCGGCGCATTCGATGGATCGTTCAACGATACGGCGACCGGGGCGTTTGAGGCGGAGGCTTGCGATGACGACGAGTCCGACGAGTCCGAGCATCCCGCCGCAGTCACTGCGATAACGGCTGTGGCGACATGAGCGAGCGGTGCGTGACGAGTCTCACATCCGATCGCACGCCACGCGGTGCGCCGATGCGCAACGGCGCAGGCTCGAGGCCGTCAGCCTTCAAGGTCGGGCTTGACCAGCATCGGCGCTTGCGGACTCTTCGCGACCTTCCTGCCCTTGCGCGCGCGCTTGCCGCGATGCGGTTCCAGCGTCGCACCCGCGAGCCGTATGCGCACATCCTTGCCGCGCCCGCCCTTGCCCGCGACGACGACGCCCTTCGCACCGATCGGCAAAGCCGCGACCAGTTGCGCCGTTTTCGCGAGGTCCTGCAAGGTCACGCCGCGTCCACCTCCCGACAGCTTCTTGATTTCGGCCGCGGGAAAGACGAGCAGATAGCCGTCGCTGGAAAGGCAAGCGATGTCGGTATCGCTTGCGATGTCGATCGCCGCGAGTTGCAGGGGATGCGGTGCGTCGGTGCCCGCATGCGACGAATCGACGGTCGCGCCCGCGCCATCGCTTTCCTCGCGCAAGCTCACGAAACCCTTGCCGCCGCGATTGCGACTGACCAGATCGCCGAGCTTGCAGACGAAGCCATGTCCCGCCGAAGTTGCCACCAGGATCGGCAGTTCGCCTGCGCCCGCGATCATCGATGCGATGCGCGTGCCGGGCTCGACATCGACCAGCGACGTGATCGGCACCGCGTCCGACTTGTCGCCGCGCAATCCACGCGCACCCGGCAGGCTGCCGACCGCGACCGAATACACGCGGCCGTCGATGCCGAGCGCGACCAGCGCATCGACGCTGCGACACTCGTACGCGGCACGAATCGTATCGCCCGATTTGAAGACGACCTGCGACAGGTCGTGGCCGTGCCCCGGTCGCGCGCGTATCCACGCTTTCTCCGACACGATCACCGTCACCGGCTCGTCGACGACCTTGACGTCGATCGCGGCGCGACGCTCTTCCTGGATCAGCGTGCGCCGCGGGTCCTTCGCGCCGAAGCTCTTCGCATCGCCTTCGATCTCGCGGATCAGTTGCCGCTTCAACGATGCCGGATTGCCGAGCAGGTCTTCGAGCTTCCCCTTTTCGAGACGACGTTCCTTCAGTTCCTGCTCGATGCGGATCGCTTCGAGGCGCGCGAGTTGGCGCAGGCGGATGTCGAGGATGTCCTCGGCCTGGCGATCGGAAAGCCTGAACGCATCGATCAACGCGAGCTTGGGCGCGTCCGCCTCACGGATGATGCGGATCACCTCGTCGATGTTGAGCAGCACGAGGCTGCGGCCTTCGAGAATATGGATGCGGTCGTCGACCTTGCCCAGACGATAGCGCGTGCGGCGCGTCACGCATTCCTGGCGGAACTGCACCCACTCGGCAAGGATGTCGGCGAGCGGCTTCTGGTGCGGCCGGCCGTCGATCCCGATCATCACGAAGTTGAGCGGCACGCTCGCTTCGAGGCTGGTGTGGGTCAGAAGCAGGTTGATGAAGGCCTGCTGCTCGACGTTGCGCGACTTGGGCTCGAACACCAGGCGCACCGGCGCGTCGCGACCCGACTCGTCGCGCACCGCGTCGAGCGATGCGAGCATCGTCTGCTTGTTCGCGAGTTGATCGACGCTCAGGTTTTTCTTGCCCAACCGCAGCTTGGGGTTGGTCAACTCCTCGATCTCTTCGAGCACTTTCTGCGTCGACGTATTGGGCGGCAGTTCGGTGACGACCACCTGCCACTGCCCGCGCGCGAGGTCTTCGACGATCCATTTCGCACGGACCTTGACGCTGCCGCGACCGGTCTCGTAGATCGTCGCGATCTCCTGCGGAGACGAGATGATCTGGCCGCCACCGGGGAAGTCGGGGCCTTTGATTTGCTCGAGCAATTCGGCGGTGGTCGCCCTGCCGTTCGAACGCACCATCGTGACTGCGGCCGCGGCGACTTCGGCGAGGTGGTGCGGCGGAATCTCGGTGGCCATGCCGACCGCGATGCCCGATGCGCCGTTGAGCAGCACGAACGGCAGGCGCGCGGGCAACAGCATCGGCTCTTCGGTCGAGCCGTCGTAGTTCGGCTGGAAGTCGACGGTGCCTTCGTCGATCTCGTCGAGCAGCACGCGCGCGATCGGCGTCAGGCGCGCTTCGGTGTAGCGCATCGCCGCGGCGCCATCGCCGTCGCGCGAACCGAAGTTGCCCTGCCCGTCGATCAGCGGATAACGCAGTGTGAAGTCCTGCGCCATGCGCACCAGCGCGTCATAGACCGACTGGTCGCCGTGCGGATGCAGCTTGCCGAGGACGTCGCCGACCACCGCCGCGCTCTTCCTCGGCTTGGCGTCCGCGGACAGGCCGAGCTGGTTCATCGCGTGCAGGATGCGACGCTGCACCGGCTTCTGGCCGTCCGCGACCTCGGGCAAGGCGCGTCCCTTGACGACCGAGATCGCATAGTCGAGGTAGGCGCGCTCCGCGTAATTACCGAGCGTCAGTGCGTCGTCGGAGGCTGCAGGTGGGTCGAAGAGAGTGGCTTGTTCGGTCATTGGAGTCTTGCTCCCTCCCCCTCTGGGGGCGGGCTGAGGTGGGGGCCACCGGTCGGCAGCGGACTGGCAGCGGCCGGTATCGCAATCGATGCCGCGGGCGCGGGCAAGCGCATCGGCATATTCGGGTCAGGCAGATTGCGTCGCGCTGCAATCGTCACGCGTAGTCGCCGATTCCCATCGACCGTCTTGGTCGCGCGCTGCGGACTGTAGAACGCGTGGAATTGATCGACCAGCTTCACATACGCCTGCGTCTTGGGAAACGGCGGGATCGCATTTCGAAAACGGATCACAGCATTCTCGCCCGCGTTGTACGCGGCAAGCGCGAGCTCGGGCCGCGACGCGAACATCTTCCCCAGGTCCGCGAGGTAGCGCGTCCCGATCTCGAGATTCAAGGTCGGGTCGGCAAGCTTTTGATCGATGGTCTTCTTCCTGTCGGCGCGCACGCCGTAGCGCTCGCCGGTTGCCGGAAGAACCTGCATCAGCCCCACCGCGCCCTTCTCTGAAACCGCGCGCGGCTCGAAGCCCGACTCGACCGCGACCACCGCCTTGACGAGTTGCGGATCCAGTCCATGACGGGTCGCCGCGGCGCGGATCATCGGCTCGTACCTGGCGATGTTGGGGTGATCGACGAGACGCTTGAAGAGGCGCGTCTTCATCAGCGCATCGTTGGATGCGCTGTTGGACGCCTCATCGCGCGGCGCGGCCGGATCGTCATTGACCTTCAGGAACAGCGTGTATTGCTCGTCGAGCTTCTCGGTAGCCAGATGCGTGACGCCGGCTGCATCGATGTAGCCGTAGATGTCGGCGCGCGCGGGCATCGATGTGAAGATCGTCACCACGAATGCCCATGCGATGGCGCGATTCATCGCAAGACCTTGCGCATGCGTGCGCGACGAAAGATCTGACCCCGATTCTCGTACTCTTCCCAAGCCACGACTTCGAAGCCCGCGTCGAGAAATACCGGATGCGCAATCAGGCTCGCATCGGTCGTCAGTTCGGATACGCGCGCGGAGTGCGCCTGGACTTCAAGGCGCGCGAGCAGTGCGCGCGCGATGCCGCGACGATGAAACGCGGGATCGACATACAGCAGATCCACGTGGTCTTGCGGAGAAAGCGACGCGACCCCGATCGCGCGCATCGCGTCGTGCGGCGCGACTGCGACCCAGATCGAGCCTTCGCGCATCCGCGTATCCCATCGATCGACGTCGTCGGCAGTAGCGGCCCATGTTGCGACGTGCTGGTCCGTGTATGAACGGGGACCGGCCGCAAGCACCGCATCACGAAAGATCTCGCGCAGGCGATCGCGTTCGGCAGGTGCCGCCTTGCGAATCGCGAAGTCGTGCGAATCGGCGCGCATCGTCGAGGGTCTCGTTCGCTCAGCCGGCGTTGGCATCGATGAAAGCGCGCAACACCGCGAGCGCGGCTCGGGGCTCGTCGCGCCACACGCCGTGACCACACTGATCCATGCAGACGAATTCGACTGGCGCCGGATCGATGCCGCTGCCGATCGCCTCGGCGAGTTGCTCGGATAACTCCCACGGAATGACCGGGTCCTCGCGGCCCGCAAGCACCAGCACGGGACAGGTGATCGCTGCGAGAGACGCGCGCAAATCCATCTGCTGGAAGAAACCCTGCGGCGAAAGAAAGTGCCGCATCACGTCTTCCTTGTTGAGCGCCATCGCCCGCACGTCTTCGCCGCCGGCCTTCGCGGCGTAGAAAGGCAGGCAGGTCTGTCGATACGCGACGATGTCGTCGTGCTCCATGCGACCCCAGAAGTTGCGCGCGGCGCCCTCGACAGCGCTTCCGCCTCGCTCGGCGAAACGCTTCATGGCCAACTCGAAGTCCCAGCGTGCGCCGATCGACGAGAGGATGAGCTTGCGCGCATGCCCGGGATGCCGGACACCATAGGCCTGAGCGACGACGCCGCCGAACGACTGGCCGAGCACGATCGGCTTGACGATGCCGAGAGCATCGCAGAATGCACGCACATCGTCGGCCCATTGATCCAGCGTCCAGTGCGCCGGATCGCTCTGCGCCGAACGGCCGTTGCCGCGATGATCAATCCACACCAGTTGATAGTGTTCGGCGAGCGGCAACAGCGGCGCCTTGACCGCGCTGTGATCCGAACCCGGACCGCCATGCAGCACCAGCACCGTCGGCACTTCGGCGAGCACGCCGTCGCGCGGTCGCAGGCTCGGGCCTGCGACGTCGAAGAAGAGTTGCGTGTCGTTGACGTTCAGGTGCATGGCTTCATGTGGCGCGCCTCACTTGCCGCGATAAGCAGCGCTTCGATGCCCGGACGGTGCACGGCCGTCACCAATACGCGATGGTCCTCGATCGAACAGATCAGGCGATAGTCGCCGACCCGGTATTTCCAGAACTTTCCGAACTCCTTGCCGATCAGAGCCTTGCCGATCGCGCGCGGGTCGCTCGCCGAACGAACCCGTTGATCAAGAAACGCAAGGATTCGTTGTGCGGTCGGCTGGTCGAACTTGGCGAGTTCCTTTTCGGCTACCGGCAGGAACTCAATCCGCCAACCCATACTTCTTCATCAGATCGTCCAGAGGGATCGCCGGCCCATCGCCGAATTTCTTCATGCGCTGTTCGGCCAGATAGTGATCTTCGAGATCGGTCATGTATTCGGCCAATGCCTCGCGAACGTAATACGACCTGGGCCGGCCGGTTTTTTCGGCCAAGCTGTAGAGGCGATCCTCGAGGTCTTCAGGAAGGCGGACGGCGAGCAATGGGAATCCTTGGTCGGTTTTGTCATACAAGTATGACGTTCGCGCCTTTTTACGTCAACTTCGCGACGTCAACTTCGCCGCGTCAAATGTCCGCCTCAACTTCGTTGCCATGCTCTTCGAGCCAGGCGCGCCGTGCTGCAGCCTCGCCCTTGCCCATCAGCATGTTCATGCGCGCGACCGTGGCGGCGAAGTCGAGCTCGCCCAGCGACACTCGAGAGAGACGCCGCGTGTCGGGATTCATTGTCGTCTCCCACAACTGCTCGGCGCTCATCTCACCCAGGCCCTTGAAGCGCGAGATGCTCCACGACTTTGCCGTCGCACCGTCCTTCATCAGCTTGTCTTCGATCGCTTCGAGTTCGCCGTCGTCGAGTGCATAGATTTTTTGCGCGGGCTTCTTGCCGCGCGCGGCCACATCGACGCGATAGAGCGGCGGCCGAGCGACATACAGGTGCCCGTGGTCCACCAGCTTCGGAAAGTGCTTGAAGAAGAGCGTCAGCAAGAGGACCTGGATGTGCGAGCCGTCGACATCGGCGTCCGAGAGGATGCAGACCTTGCCGTAGCGCAGGCTCGCGAAATCGATGTTGTCGTTCGGCCCGTGCGGATCGATGCCGATCGCCACCGCGATGTCGTGGATCTCGTTGTTGGCGAACAGGCGATCGCGCTCGGTCTCCCACGCGTTCAGGACCTTGCCGCGCAACGGCAGGATCGCCTGAAAGACCTTGTCGCGGCCCATCTTGGCCGAGCCGCCGGCCGAGTCGCCTTCGACCAGGAAGACTTCGTTGCGCGCGATGTCCTCGGACTCGCAGTCGGTAAGCTTGCCGGGCAACACCGCGACGCCCGAGCCCTTCCTCTTCTCGACCCTCTGCGCCGAGCGTTGCCTCGTCTGCGCCTGTCGGATCACGAGCTCGGCAAGCTTCCTGCCCTGGTCGACGTGCTGATTGAGCCAGAGCTCGAGACCGGGTCGCGCGTAGTTCGACACCAGGCGCACCGCATCGCGGCTGTTCAGGCGTTCCTTGATCTGTCCCTGGAACTGCGGATCGAGCACCTTGGCCGAGAGCACGAAGGACACGCGCGCGAATACGTCCTCGGGCAAGAGTCGCACGCCCTTGGGCAGCAGGCCATGCAGGTCGATGAAGCTCTTGACGGCGTTGAAGAGACCTTCGCGCAGACCCGCTTCATGCGTGCCGCCCGCGGAAGTGGGGATCAGGTTGACGTACGACTCGCGCGTGAGTGCGCCGTCCTCGGTCCATGCGACGACCCAGGCGGCGCCCTCGCCTTCGGCGAAATTGTCGGAGCCATTCGAATGCTGGCTGCCTTCGTAGAAAGGAATCAGCGGCTCGACACCCGATGCGTTGGCAAGCGCATCGACGAGGTAGCCACGCAGGCCGTGCTCGAAGCGCCAGGTCTCGACGGCAGGTGCCTTCTGCGCGGCTCGCGCGTCGGTCAGCGTGACGGTGACCCCGGGCAACAAGACCGCCTTGCTGCGCAGCAGGCGCTGCAACTCGGCCAGAGGAATCGTCTCGCTGTCGAAGTACTTCGGCTCGGGCTTCAGGGTCACGCGCGTGCCGGTCCTGCGCACGCCGCGATCGTCGCTGCGCTCGAGCGGCCGCGAGACCAGCGGCGTGACGACATCGCCGTGCGCGAAGGTGATCGTATGTACGCCGCCGTCGCGATAGACGGTCACCTCCAGGCTCTTGGACAAGGCATTGGTGACCGACACGCCGACGCCATGCAGGCCACCCGAGAAGTTGTATGCGCCGCCGCTGCCCTTGTCGAACTTGCCGCCCGCGTGCAGACGCGTGAACACGATCTCGACGACCGGAACGCCCTCTTCCGGATGCAGGCCGACCGGAATGCCGCGGCCGTCGTCCTCGACCGTGATGCGGCCGTCGGCCGCGATCGTGACGTCGACGCGCATCGCGAAGCCGCCCAGCGCTTCATCGGCGGCGTTATCGATCGCCTCCTGCACGATGTGCAGCGGGCTTTCGGTGCGCGTGTACATGCCCGGTCGCTGCTTGACCGGCTCGAGGCCTTTGAGGACGCGGATCGAGGCTTCGCCATAGAGGGGCGACGCAGTTCGAGGCTTGGGCGGCCGCTGGTTATTGGGGGGCTTGCTTGTCATTAGGCGGAAAACTTGTGGCAGTGCAAGAAGGGCTATCGTTTGTAGGACTTATCCCCATTTTCTGTGGAAAAACGGGCGCAAAAGAATGACGAACCCGCACCGGTCGGGCCTCCGCTGGCCGTGCTCAAAAAAGAGGCAGGCGCGCTCGCGACCCGCGGCGTCCGATGCGCGCGATGCGCGCAAGACCTATGCATGCGCCGCGCGCCGTTCGAGCGCATCCCAGCGTTGCATCGCGGTGTCGAGTTCGCTCTGGATCTGCGACGCGCGCTGCTGCAGGCGCACCGCCTGGTCGGGTCCGTCACGGTACAGCGCTGGGTCGGCCAGGCGTGTAGCAATCGTCGCCTGCTCGGTTTCGAGCGCCGTGATGGTCTCGGGCAGGGCGGCCAGCTCGCGCTGTTCCTTGAAGCCCAGCCGCGATGCCATCGGCGCAGGTATCGAGTTCACCGGCTGCGTGCCTGACTTCGGTGCCTGTTTCTGGGAAGGTCCGCTTGCCGCCGCCGATCGCGCGGCAACCTCACGTGCGCGTGCGCGCGCCGCTTCGGTGTCGGCATAGCCGCCGACGTATTCGCGCCAGCGGCCTTCGCCTTCATAGGCGATGGTCTGCGTGACGACGTTGTCGAGAAAGGCGCGGTCGTGGCTCACCAGAAAGATCGTGCCGCTGTAGTCGATCAGCAGCGTTTCGAGCAACTCGAGCGTATCGACGTCCAGATCGTTGGTCGGCTCGTCGAGCACCAGCACGTTGGTGGGACGCGCGAACAGACGCGCGAGCAGCAGCCGATTGCGCTCGCCGCCCGACAAGCTCTTGACCGGCGAACGCGCACGCTCGGGCGCGAACAGGAAGTCGCCGAGATAACTCATCACGTGCTTCTTCTGCAGGTTCGATCCCTCACCGATCTCGATCCAGTCCGATCCCGGGCTGATGGTTTCGAGCAAGGTCTTCTCGGGGTCGAGCACGGCGCGCGTCTGATCGAAATACGCGACGGACTGATTGGTGCCGCGACGAATCTTGCCGGCGTCGGGCTCGAGGTCGCCGAGGATGAGCTTGAGCAATGTGGTCTTGCCCGCGCCGTTGCGACCGATGAGGCCGACTCTATCGCCGCGCATGATGGTCACGGAGAAATCACGGACCACCGTGTGCTTGGAGTCACCCGTGCCGAACGACTTCCAGACCTCGGTCAGCTCGGCCACGAGCTTGCCAGAGCGCGAGCCCGTATCGACCGCGAGCCTGACGTCCTTCGATCGTTCGCGGCGCGCGGCACGCTCGTCGCGCAAGTGCTCGAGCCGCCGCACGCGTCCCTCGTTACGCGTGCGCCGCGCCTCGACACCCTGGCGGATCCAGGCCTCTTCCTGCGCGAGCACCTTGTCGAACTTGGCGTTCTCGGTGCGCTCGATCTCGAGCTCTTCGGCCTTGCGCTGGCGATACGCGGCATAGCTGCCGGGATAGCTCGCGAGCCGGCCGCGATCGAGTTCGACGATGCGCGTGGCGACCGCGTCGAGAAAGGCGCGATCGTGGGTGATGAAGATCACGCTGCCCGCGAACTCGACCAGAAGCGACTCGAGCCACGCGATGGTCTCGATGTCGAGGTGGTTGGTGGGCTCGTCGAGCAGCAGCAGGTCGGGCTCGATCACCATCGCGCGCGCCAGCGCGACGCGCTTGCTCTGGCCGCCGGAGAGACCCGAGATGCGCGCGTCCGGGTCGAGCTCGAAGCGGGTCATCACGCGCTCGAGCCGATGCGCGACTGTCCAGCCGTTGATGGCATCGAGCGCGCCCTGGGCGGTGGCGAGCTCTTGCATCGCGTCGTCGGAGTGGTCGGTGGCCACGCGATGCGCAGCGCGTTCGTAGGCGACCACCAGCGCGGCGGCGGGCAGTCCGCTCGTGACCGCTTCGAGCACGCTCGCGCCGGGCGGCAGCGTTGGCTCCTGCTCGACCCATGCGACCGAGACACCCGAGGCGCGCACGATGCTGCCGTCATCAGGCTCGCGCAGGCCCGCGATCAGCGACAGCAGCGACGACTTGCCCGTGCCGTTGCGACCGATCAGGCCGATGCGCTCGCCGCGCTCGACATGCAGCGACACGTCGTCGAGCAATGCGACATGCCCGAACGCGAGTTCGATATTGGAAAGGGAAAGCAGGGACATGGATAAGGAGGCTGCGGAACAGACCGCGGGAAGGGCCGCAAGTTTATCCGCATTGGCCGCTTCCGACTCGACGAGGAGGACCTCGACTACGCGTCGGCCACCTGCAGGATCAACTTCCCGAAGTTCTCCCCCTTGAAGAGCTTGAGCAGCGTCTCCGAAAAGGTATCGAGACCGACCACGATGTCTTCCTTGCTCTTGATGCGACCGTCCTTCAGATAGCCCGACAACTCGGCCACCGCAAGATGAAAGCGCGGCGCGTAGTCGAATACCACGATGCCTTCCATGCGCGCGCGATTGACTAGCAACGACAGATAGTTCGCGGGTCCCTTCACCGGGGTGGTGTTGTTGTACTGGCTGATCGCGCCGCAGATGATGATGCGGGCCTTGCGATTGATGCGCGTGAGGACGGTATCGAGGATCTCGCCGCCGACATTGTCGAAGTAGATATCGACACCCTTCGGGCAATGCTGCTTCAGCCCGTCCTTCACGTTGCCGGCCTTGTAGTCGATGCAGGCGTCGAAGCCGAGCTCCTCGACCACCCATTCACACTTCTCCGGCCCACCCGCGATGCCGACCGCGCGACAACCGCTGATCTTCGCGAGCTGCCCGACCGTCTGGCCGACCGCGCCCGCCGCGCCCGACACGACCACGGTCTCGCCCTCCTTGGGCTGGCCCACGTCCATCAGCCCGAAGTAGGCCGTCATCCCCGGCATGCCGAGTACATTCAACCATTGCTCGACCGTACCTGCGCGCAGATCGATCTTCGCCACATCGCCACGCGCAACCTGCTTGTCGCTCACGGACCAATACGCCTGCACGCCGAGCGCACCGGTCACGCGATCGCCGACTGCGAATGACGAATTCTTCGATGCGATCACGACGCCGATGCCGCCGGCCCGCATCACCTCGCCGATCTCGACCGGCGCGATGTAGCTCTTGCCCTCGTTCATCCAGCCGCGCATCGCCGGATCGAGCGATAGGGACAGCGTCTTGACGAGCACGCCGCCCTCTTCGGGTTCGACCACGGGAGCGGTCGTGAACGACCAGTCTTCACGCTTGGGCATGCCGTCGGGACGCGCGGCGAGGCGGATCTGATGATTGACGAGGGTGGAGAGGTCGGTCATGGATGAACTCCTGCTAGCGGTTGGTCACGTCGGCGACGGGCGCGCATGGTACGCCACGAATGCCGCCGCGAGCACGGCGCGCGCGTCGTTCTGCCGTGTTCGACCGCAATCGGCATGCGTCCCGGGAGCCTTCAATTCCACGAGAGCCGATCGCTCCGGCGAGGAGTGCCTCGCCGGGCCGCGGCTTGTCAAGGCGAAGTCCAACCGCCTCCGAGCGCCCGGATCAGACCCACTGTCGTCATTGCACGGCTGCCTCGCAATTGCACGGCTTGTCGCTCGACCGTGAGCAACTCGCGCTGCGCGTCGAGCGATTCGAGGTAGCTGGTCTGGCCGGCACGGTAGCGCTTGTCGGCGAGGTCCGCGGCCCGGCGAGCGGATGCGACGGCCGCATCGGTTGCCTGCGCTTGACCGGCCAGCGTGCGCAGGCCGACGAGGTTGTCCTCCACTTCCGCGAATGCGACCAGGACTCTGGATCGATAGGTCGCGACCGATTCGTCGAGCGCCGCTTCGGCGCGACGAATATTGGCCCGATTGCGGCCGCCGTCGACGATGGGCAGCGACATCACCGCACCGATGAGCCAGGTGCGGCTGGTCCACTTGAAGAGGTCGGCGAGCTCGAACGATTCATAGCCACCCTGACCCGTGAGCGCGAGGGCCGGAAAGATCGCCGAGCGTGCGACGCCGATGCGCGCGTTGGCCGCGAACATCTGCTGCTGCGCGGCCGCGATGTCGGGTCGCCGCTCGAGCAGCGTCGACGGCAGGCCGGCCGGCACGACGGGCAGCAGGGAGGCGTCGAGCAGCGGGTTGGTGCCGAAGTCGAAGCCCGCCGGCGCGCGGCCGAGCAGCACTGCAAGCGCGTGCTCGATCTGCGCGCGCTGCCGCTCGAGACCGATCGCATCCGATTGCGCGGTCGCGAGTTCGGTGCGCGCACGGGTCAGGTCGATCTCGCCGATATCGCCTGCGTCGTAGCGACTCTTCGCGAGCTTGACGTTGGCTTCGCGCAGTCGCACGGTTTCTTTGAGCAACGTGATCTCTGCATCCGTGGCGCGCAGGCGGAAGTAGGTCTGCGCGACGTCGGCCTGCAAGGCGAGCAGCACCGAACGGAAGGTCGCTTCCGACGATTTCGCATCGGCACGCGCAGCGTTGACGTTGTTGGCGACGCGACCGAAGAGGTCGACTTCGTAGCTCGCCGAAAGCGCGGCCTGGAACACATTGCTCGTCGCCACGTCTGCGCCTTGCGGGAGCCCGAGGGAAACGGCCGACTGCCTTCCCCGTGCGACCTGCGCGCCCACGCCGATTTGCGGAATTCGGTCGGCCTCGGCATTGCGCACCAGGGCGCGCGACTGCCTCACGCGCGCGGCTGCGGCGGCGAGATCGGCATTGGCCGCGATCGCTTCTTCTTCGAGGCGGTCGAGCACCGGATCGGCAAACGCTTCCCACCACATGCCGCGCGCTTCTGCCTCCCCCGGTCGCGCGGTCTTCCACGATCCTTCGGCCGTCGTGCTCGCAGGCGATGAGGGATCGCCGACGCTTTCCTTGTAGCTCGCGAACGTCGGCACGTCGGGCTGCTTGAACTCCGGTGCGGCGCAGCCGGCGACGATCGCGGCGAACGACAGCGCCAGCAGCGAAGAGGCCTGAATACTCGATACGATTTTCATGGATGTATTCCTTCGATACCGATGGACGCATGCGCCTTCGGCAAGGCGCCGCCGAAACGCTTGGCGAGCAAGCGCAGCAGCACGTAGAACACGGGCGTGAGGAAGAGCCCGAAGAAGGTCACCCCGAGCATGCCGGCAAACACGGCGACGCCCATCGCGTGCCGCATCTCGGCGCCCGCGCCCGACGAGAACACCAGCGGCAGCACGCCCATGATGAAAGCGAACGACGTCATCAGGATCGGCCGCAGGCGCAGGCGGCAGGCTTCCAGTGCGGCATCGACGATCGAGCGTCCGGCGTGCTCGAGATCGCGCGCGAATTCGACGATCAGGATCGCGTTCTTCGACGCGAGCCCGATCAATACGAACAGCGCGATCTGCGTGAAGATGTTGTTGTCGCCGCCGGTCAGCTTCACACCGAGCAGCGCGCAGAGGATCGACATCGGCACGATCAGGATCACCGCGAGCGGCAGCGTCCAGCTCTCGTATTGCGCGGCGAGCACCAGGAACACCAGCAGCACGCAGAGCGGGAACACCAGCACCATCGTGTTGCCGGCGAGCAATTCCTGGAACGTCAGGTCGGTCCATTCATAGCCGACGCCTTTGGGCAGGGTTTCCTTCGCGATCTTTTCCATCGCTGCTTGCGCCTGCCCGCTCGAGACGCCCGGCGCCCCGGCGCCGTTGATGTCGGCCGAGACGAAGGCGTTGTAGCGCTGCACGCGATCGGGTCCGTAGCTGTCCTTCAGGGTCATGAGGCTCGAGAGCGGCACCATCTCGCCCTTAGCGTTCTTGACCTTGAGTTGGGCGATGTCCTCGGCATGCGAACGAAACGGCGCGTCCGCCTGCACGATCACCTGATAGGTGCGGCCGAACTTGTTGAAGTCGTTCACGTACAGCGAGCCCAGGTTGATCTGCATCGTGCTGAAGATGTCCGCCAACGGCACGCCGAGCTGCTTGGCCTTGGTGCGATCGACGTCGGCGAAAAGCTGCGGCACGTTGATCTGAAAGCTCGAGAACACGCCGGCGAGCTCGGGGGTCTCTCGCGCCTTGGCCTGCAATGCGCCGATCGCCTTGTAGAGCTCGTCGTAGCCGACGTTGCCGCGATCCTCGACGTAGAGCTTGAAGCCGCCGATCGTGCCCAGGCCATTCACCGGCGGTGGCGGGAACACCATGATCACCGCGTCGCCGATGGCACCGAGCTTCTGGTTGATCTGCATCGCGATCTCGGGCCCCGACAGGCCCTTTCCCTTGCGCTCGTCGAAGTCCTTCAGGCCGAAGAACACGATGCCGGCGTTGGGCGCATTGGTGAAGCCGTTGATCGACAGGCCGGGGAAAGCCACCGAGTCCCTGACGCCGGGCACCGACAGGCCGACCTCCGACATGCGGCGAATCACGTCTTCGGTGCGGTCGAGCGAAGCCGCATCCGGCAGCTGCGCGAAACCCACGAGATACTGCTTGTCCTGCGCGGGCACGAAGCCCGACGGCACCGCCTTGAACACGAACAGCGCCGCGACCGCGAGCACCGCGTAGACCGCCATCGCCGCCGACTTGCGCTTGAGCACGCCGCCCACGCCGCGTTCGTAGCCATGCGATGCGCGCCCGAACACGCGGTTGAATCCGCGAAAGAAGCCGCCGAAGACGAACTCCATGCCGCGCGCGAGCGCATCCTTCTTCGCGTCGTGGGGCTTGAGCAAGGTGGCCGCGAGCGCCGGCGAGAGCGTCAGCGAATTGATCGCCGAGATCACGCTCGAGATCGCGATCGTCAGCGCGAACTGGCGATAGAACTGGCCGGTCAGGCCCGCCACGAACGCGATCGGCACGAACACCGCGCACAACACCAGCGCGATCGCGATGATCGGCCCGCTCACTTCGCGCATCGCCTGGATGGTCGCGTCGCGCGGCGAGAGCCCGGCCGCGATATTGCGCTCGACGTTCTCGACGACGACGATCGAGTCGTCCACCACGATCCCGATCGCGAGCACCAGGCCGAACAAGGACAGCGTGTTGATCGAGAAGCCGAAGCCGAGCATCACCGCGAACGTGCCGATGATCGAGACGGGAACCGCGAGCAGCGGAATGATCGACGCGCGCCAGGTCTGCAGGAACACGATCACGACCAGCACCACCAGCGCGACCGATTCGAGCAGCGTGTGGATGACGGCCTTGATCGACGAGCGCACGAACTGCGTCGGGTCGTAGACGATGCTGTAGTCGACGCCGTCGGGGAAGTCCTTCTTCAGTTCCTCCATGGTCTTGCGCACGTTGTCCGAGAGTTGCAGCGCGTTCGCGCCGGGCGCTTCGAACACCGGGATCGCGACCGCGGGCTTGTTGTTGAGCAAGGAGCGCAGCGCGTATTCGGACGCACCCATCTCGATACGCGCAACGTCGGAGAGACGCGTGACCGCGCCCGAATTTTCACCATTCGTGCCGACCTTGACGATGATGTCGCTGAACTGCTCCACGGTCGACAGCCGTCCGAGCGCGTTGACCGAGAGCTGGAACTGCGCGTCCCTGGACGGGGATGCGCCGACCACGCCGGCGGCGACCTGCACGTTCTGTTCGCGAATCGCGGCCACCACCTCGGGCGCCGTCAGGCCTCGTGAAGCAAGCTTCTGCGGGTCCAGCCACACCCGCATCGAGTAGTCGCCCGCGCCGTAGAGTTGCACCTGGCCCATACCCGGGAGTCGCGCGAGCCGGTCCTTGACGTTGAGCACCGCATAGTTGCGCAGATAGACCTCGTCGTAGCGCTCGGAAGGCGAGATCAGGTGCACCACCATCGTCAGGTTCGGCGAGCTCTTGACCGTCGTCACGCCGAGCTGTCGCACTTCCTCGGGCAGACGCGGCAGCGCGCGCTGCACGCGGTTCTGCACTTGCGTCTCGGCCTGCTCGACGTCGGTGCCGATCTTGAACGTGACCGTGAGCGTCAGCACGCCGTCGGCGGTGGCCTGCGACGACATGTAGAGCATGTTCTCGACGCCGTTGATCTGCTCTTCGAGCGGCGTGGCAACGGTCTCGGCGATCACGGTCGGGTTGGCGCCGGGGAACTGCGCGCGCACGATCACCGACGGCGGCACGACCTCGGGATATTCGGAGATCGGCAGCCGGAAGATCGCGATCAGGCCGGCGACGAACACGATGATCGACAACACGGCCGCGAAGATCGGCCGGTTGATGAAGAACTTGGAAATATTCATGAAGTACCTCTGCGAGACTGATCGAGACTCAATGCATCGGCGCGGCGTTGTTCTTGCCGCCGCCCGCCACCCCGACTCTTTCGACGTCGCGCGTCGACGCCATAGACTCGTTGGTTGCAGCGCCGCGCGAGGCGCTGGCCGACGATTCCATCGCGGTCGCTTGCGGCGTGATGGGTGCGCCGGGGCGTACCCGCTGGAGGCCGTTGACGACGATCCGTTCGCCGGGCTCGAGTCCCGAGCGCACCACCCGCAGTCCGTCGATCACGGGACCCAGGCGGATCGCGCGATAGTCGGCCTTGAAGCCCTTGCCATCGGCGCCCGTGGGCGCTGCCACGTAGACGAACTTACGGTCCTGGTCGGTGCCGATCGCACGGTCGGTGATGAGGACCGCCCTGGTCCGTCGTTCGCCACCGCCGATCGACACGCGCGCGAACCGGCCCGCGGCCAGCACGCCGTCCGGGTTGTCGAGCAGCGCGCGCATGCGCACGCTGCCCGTCGCCGGATCGACGCGGTTGTCGACGAACTCGAGCCGGCCTTCGTGTGGATAGCCTTCCTCGCCGTTCATCCCGACGCGGACCGTCGTCTTCAACGCGCGAGCCGCACCGCCCAAACGTGCGAAGGTCTGCTCGTCGCCGTCGAAGCTCGCGTAGATCGGGTTCGACGAGACGATCGTCGTCAGCACGACGTTGGCATCGACCAGATTTCCCGCCGTGACTTCCGCCTTCGACACGCGGCCCGAGATCGGCGCCCTGACATGCGTGAATTCGAGATTCAGTCGCGCCGCATCGGCCGAGGCCGCAACCGCACGCGCATCCGCGTCGAGTTGCTTGGCGTTCGCGGCGCGCTCGTCGTAGTCGCGTTGCGCAATCGCGTTGTCGGCGAGTAACCGCTGCGAACGATCGAGCTCGGTCTTCGCCAGTTCGGCCTTCGCACGTGCGCTTGCCGCTGCCGCATCGGCCCGCGCCGCTTCGGCCCGATAGGGACGTGGATCGATGACGACGAGCACGTCGCCCTTCTTCACTTCGGCTCCGGGCGTGAAGCGAATTGCATCGATGGTTCCCGAGACGCGCGGCCGAATCTCGGCACGATCGACGGCTTCGATGCGGCCCGAGAATTCCTGGGTCTCGATGATGTCGCGTGCCAGCGCCGCCGCGACCGACACCGGTGGAGGCGCGTCGTTCGCAGGGCCGGTCTGGGCGCGAGGTTCGTCACATGCGGCCAGGACGATGGCCGCAAGCGCGGCGAGCAACGCGCTGGCGAAGCGAAGCGTAGCGACAGGAGTGGCGTTGTTCATGGTTCTCCCTTTTTTGGATGGAGGAGCTACTGCCAGCGCATGTCCGGGTCGGACATCCTGGAAGGAATCATTGGGGTGAGTTCGGTGAGGTGCGGACTAGGCCGCCAGTCATCGCCGGAGCGGGCGATCAGGGATCCGGATCGAGGTCGTGCCGCGTGAGTGACGAGACGAAGGCCGCCATCGCGGCGAAACTGCGATCGCTGGACACGCTCTGGCATCGCGCCGTCGCATCGACCAGCGGGCTTGCCGCCGGAGGTGCGTCGAGCAGCAGCGTGCGCACCTCGATGCCGGAAGCCGCGAGCTTGGCGCCGTAGGCCTTTGCTTCGTCCTGGAGCGGGTCGCCGGCGATCGATACGATCATGGTCGGCGGCAGTCCCTTGACCCGGCTCGACGCGAGCGGGCAGGCGTAGGGATGCACACGGTCCGCAGCGCGAGGCAGGTAGCCGCGATAGCCCTCGGCACAAGCCGATGCAATACGCTGATCGAGCCCCTTCTGCGAGGCACATCGCATCGAGTCGCTGGTCAGTCCAGGGTCGAGCATGGGCATCACGAGCAATTGGCCCGCCAATCGGGGGCCGCTACGATCGCGCGCCATCATGGCTGCGACGGCTGCGAGGTTGCCGCCGGCCTCGATGCCTCCGATGACCAGGTGCTTGCCGGTCCAGTCAAAGTGGCGTGGCTTTGCCGCGCACTGCGCGATGGCTGCATAGGCATCTTCGGCTGCGGCCGGAAACGACTGATGCGGCGCCTGTGTGTAGGTGGGCGCAAGCAGCACGCCATCGAGATGCGCGGCGAGCGAACACATGCACGCGTCGCCGGAATCGAGAGTCCCGGCAACGAACCCGCCACCGTGGAAGAACACCAGCAGCGTGTCCGCATCCTGCGTGCGCGACGACGCGGACCGGTAGAGGCGCGCCTCGAGATTTCCGCTCCGGCCCACGATCGACAACCGACGCGTGCTCACCAGGCCAGCCGTCGTATGCGCTGTGCCGCCGGACGTAGCGCACTGCGGCGCATGCGCAGTCGGCATCGCTGATCCTGCCGATCGTTTCATGATCAAACTTCGATCCGATCGAGAAACGCGTACGCGATTTTCGGTGAGTTGGTCTCACAAACAGGCGCAGATGCGCCGAGGCGCTGGGTGGCAAGTGCATTGAATCCCCGGGCTTCGGCCGTGATATAGCGCGCGGCAGGCAACTGGACTTCCGCCGCAAAGCCGACGCCGAGCGCAACTGCGCTGGTGGCGAGAAAACCCGCGAGGATGGAACTGGACTTGATTGGAGCCTTCATGGTGATTCTCTGCCTGCGTTGGGATGGACGAACTATATTCATCGCGAAATGATAGTTAAAGTAGCGCCAGCAGAATTGACTGTTCGGAAAAGCTAAACAATGAACAAACTTCAGGCCATGGAAGTCTTCGTGCATGTCGTCGATACCGGCGGCTTCACGCGCGCGGCGGAGCGCCTCGGCATTCCGAAGGCAACCGTCACGACGGCAATCCGCAATCTCGAGACGGCGCTCAAGGTCCGTTTGCTGAACCGCACGACGCGTCGTGTCGCGGTGACCGCCGATGGCGCGGCCTACTACGAACGTTGCGTGGCGATCCTCGATCAGGTGCGCGATGCCGAGGAATCGGTGTCGACCAATCAGACATCGGCAAGCGGACGCCTGCGCGTCGATGTGGCGACCTCCGCGGCGCGCTGGACCCTGATCCCCGCGCTCGCAGATTTTCAAGCGCGCTATCCCGACATCCGGCTCGAACTCGGTTGCAGCGATCGGCCTGTGAACCTGATCGGTGATGGCGTGGATTGCGCGCTGCGCGCCGGCGAGATCCTCGACCAGAACCTGATTGCAAGACGCATCAGCACGATGCATTTCATCACCTGCGCGACACCGGCCTACCTTGCGCGCCACGGTCGGCCGGAACATCCGCGCGATCTCGAGAAGCATCGCTGCATCAACTATTTTTCGACGGTGACCGGGCGCATCTCGCAATGGGACTTCGACCGGGGCGGTGAGCGGCTGCAGTTGACGCTCGACGGGCCGCTGGCTGTCAACGATTCGAGCATCTACTTCGACGCCTGTCTCGCCGGCCTGGGCATCGCGCAGTTACCGACCAGCCTGATTCGTGAGCACATCGAAAGCGGTCGCCTGGAAATCGTGCTCGGGGCGTGGCTTTCGGAGCCGCTGCCCATTCACATCGTCTATCCGCCCAATCGCAACCTTTCCAACAAGGTGCGCGTGTTTGTCGAATGGATTGCGGACCTCTTCGAGCACGACGAACGATTGACGCTCCATTCCAGCCTGGCGACGACAGCTGGAAGCAACACTGTTGTCTCAAGCTCGTTGCGATGAGCACTCCGCATTTGATTGAACCACCGCGGCTTACTGAATAGATGCATGAGACTTACTCGAGCTGCTTTGACGCTCGCTCGAGGTCATGCCCGTCGCGCCTTGGTCCCCCCGCCGGGAATCGAACCTGGATTTGCCGCTTAGGAGGCGGCTGTTCTATCCATTGAACTACAGGGAGCGCGCGCGATTATAGCGAGCGTCCCGCCCACGACCCCCAGCCGGTGGCAACGCAAGAATGTCGAGGCGCCCAAGGCACTTTTCCGAGGTGCTACGCTCGAAGTTCTTTTGGCGAGCCGGAGCGGTCATGACCACAATCATCGCAGGACGATTCGTAGCCTCTGAGCAGACGGATCGCGCAGTCGAGCAATTGCAGGCGCGTTCGATCGCGCGCGACGACATCAGCGTGTTCTACGTCACGCCTGCCGGACAGCACGACGCAACCCCGATCGGTGGCGACGAGCAGGCGTCGCCCGGCGCCGAGCATGCCCAGCACGGGGCCGGAACCGGCGCACTGCTTGGCGCAGGCGTCGGTGTCGCGGGCGCGCTCGTGGCGGCAACGGCAGGTCTCGCGGCGCCGATGATTGCGGTAGCGGGACTCGGCGCCGCAGCGGCCGGCGCCTACAGCGGCTCGCTTGCAGGCGCGATGAGTGAAACGATGGATGCGGGAGAGCACGCGATCCGGCACGCCGGGATGATGGTCTCGGTCAACCTCGGTGCCGCAGGAAACGAGCGCGACGTGATCGCCGCATTGCGTGAAGCCGGCGGTGTCGATATCGAGCGGAGCGAAGGAACCTGGGCCGACGGCGACTGGGTGGATTTCGATCCGACCCGTCCGCCGCATCTGATCGAGTCCGCGTAGCCGGAGAGCGCCGGCGGGAGGTTAAAAAGAAAAGCGGCCTCTCGGGCCGCTTTCTTTTACATCCTGGCTCGACGCCACGTCACACGACCTCCACGCGCAAGCTCCCCAGTCCGGCGATGCGGCCTTCCATCACATCGCCGCGATCGACCTTCGCCACCCCTTCCGGCGTGCCCGTGAAAATCAGGTCGCCGGGTTGTAGTTCGAACAGCGACGACAGGTGCTCGATCGTCTCGGAGACATTCCAGATCAGGTTGCCGATGTCGCTGGCCTGTCGCGCCTTGCCGTTCACGTCGAGATGAATTTCACCCGCATCGACGGCGCCGGTTTCGGTGATCGAATGGAGCGGGCCGATCGGCGCCGAGTGGTCGAAGGCCTTGCCGACTTCCCACGGCCGTCCCTTCTTCTTGGCTTCGGTCTGCAGGTCGCGACGGGTCATGTCCAGGCCGACTGCATAGCCCCAGACATGCTGCATCGCGTTGGCCGCTGCGATGTTCGCGCCGCGCTTGCCGATGGCAACCACCAGCTCGATCTCGTGATGAAGGTCGCTGGTCTGCATCGGATAAGGCATGCGACCGGTCGAACCTTCGGCTACCACTACCACCGCATCGGCGGGTTTCATGAAAAAGAACGGCGGCTCGCGGCCGGTAAAGCCCATCTCTTTCGCGTGCTCGACGTAGTTGCGGCCCACGCAATAGATGCGATGGACCGCGAAGACCTGATCGGTCCCTGCGACGGGGATGGTGACTTGCGGTGGGGGTTCGATCGCGTAGGCGGCCATGTGGATCGTTCAGGAAATCGAAATCGGTTCGCGCTTGCCGTGCTTGTATTGATCGGCCATCGCACGATACGCCGCTTCGATGGCGCGCGTGGTCAGGGTCGTGTCGAACAGCGAGCTCGATCGCACGCTCGCCTGAAGCCGCTCGCGCAGCGCACGCGACTTCGCGCGATCCGATCCCGTTTCGATCGCCGTCGCGACGTATCGCCCCTGACCGCTCGCGATCAATTCGAGCATGCCGACGGCCGACAGCAGGCTCGACGCGACGCGGCCCGCGAAGGTGTCGCCGATCGTCGTGAGCACCGGGCAGCCGACCCACAGCGCGTCGGACGCAGTGGTGTGCGCGTTGTACGGCCAGGTGTCGAGGAAGAGATCGGCGTGCCGATACAGCGCGAGGTAATCGGCGTGCGGCCGCGTGTCGGCGAACACGACGCGACTCGGATCGATGCCGCGCACCATCGCTTCGCGCTTCAGGTTGTTGCGCGTGAAACCGTCATCGGCTCGCGTGAGCAACCACAGCACGCTTCTCGGCACGTCGCGCAGGATGCGCATCCACGCATCGAAAACATCCGGACCGATCTTGTAGACATTGTTGAAGCAGCAATAGACGAAGCCATCGTCCGGCAGCCCCAGCGCCTTGCGATCGGGCGTCTCGCCGACGACGCGACGATCATCGTTGATCTGGTAGCTGCCCGGCAGTTGTACCAGCGTCTCGCTGTAGTCGCCCTGATGCGCGAACGGCGTCACGATCGCATCGCCCATCAAGTAGTCGATGAAGTGCGCGCCCATGGTCGCGGGATAGCCGAGATAAGACACCTGGATGGGTGCGGGCCGCAACGCCATCACCGCGGTCGGCGCGCGCTCGGTATGACCTTTCAGATCGACCAGGATGTCGATGCCGTCCGCGCGAATCGCATCTGCGATGCGGCCGGCCTCCCACCCTCGCGCATCGACGAAGCGATCGAAGCCCGCGACGATGCGACGACGCAAGGCGGTTCCGTCGTCGGGGCCGGTCGAGTAGCCGAAGACTTCGAATCCGGCGCGGTCGTGCTGCTCGAACAGGCCGACCGTTAACACCCCAGTCGCGTGCTCGTGCAGATCGGAAGACAGATAGCCGATGCGGAGTCCGCCCTCGGAGAGCCGCTTGGACCGAGGCTCTGCGGCCACCCATCGGCGCGACCATGCCTCGCCCGCGATGCGTTGTTCGGCACGCGTCGATGGATCGGAAAGAAACGAGAACGGCGTCAGCGCGCTCGCCTGACCGGTGCGCGCGATTTCGAGAACGCCATCGCGAAAACGCGTCTGCAATTCGCCGAGGCCCTTCCAGTCGGCCACGCGCTTCTTGAGAAACACGAGGTCGGAGAGTGCCGTCTGCTCGTTCGGCGTGCTTATCAACACCGCGCGATGGTCTGCGAGCGCCGCGGCCTCATCGTGGCGCGCGTCGGAAAGCCGCGCCCGCTCGATGCGCAGCGCCGGATGATCGATGCGTGCGAGGGCATGATCGAGAACCGCGCGCGCGTCGTCACGGCGATCGAGCGCAATCAACAATTGCGCGCGCAGGCCGGGGACCGCCGCGTCGTCGTCCGCGACGGCGCCACCCGCATCGACGCGATCGAGCGCCGTCAAGGCCTCGACCGCACGTCCCTGCGCCGAAAGGGCGAGCGCCAGATTGAACCAGGCCCGCGGGTTTTCGTCGCGCTTTTCTCCGCATGCCAAGGCGCGGCGCGCGGCGGCTTCCGCGCCGACGGCGTCGTCGTTCTGGAGCTTGAGCGACGCGAGATTGAGCCAAGCAACGCCCAGCGTCGGCTCGCGTTCCAAAGCCGCTTCGAGCGCGCCCATCGCGTCGTCGGCGTGGCCAGCGGCCATATAGACCAATGCCAGATTGCTCCACACGTCGGCGGGCTGGTCGTCGATCTCGAGCGCGCGTTCGATGCGCACGATCGCGTCGTCGTACTTCCCGGCCTCATGCAACAACAATCCGGAGAAGTGCAGCGCCGGCGCGTGACGCGGGTCGGTCGCGAGGATGGTTTCGTAGAGGGCGAAGGCTTCGGCATGACGGCCGTTGCCGTGCAATGCGAAGGCGTGCTCGAAGCGCTGAACGGCTTCCATGAGGCGTGTGTCTTTCATCGGCGGGCGAGTCTAGCAGGGCTTTCATGGTTGGGCACGGCTGCGCCGGGTGCGGATGCCGACCCCGTCCTGCGCGCGCATGGCATCATCGCCGCGTCCATGACGAGGGAGGCACGAATGAAGATCGCAATGCGTGTGAGGTGTGCGCTTGCAGTGGCGCTGCTGTTGGTGACGGTCGGCACGTCGTCCGCCGAAGCGAAGACCTTGCGCTGGGCGTCGCGCGGCGACATACAAACCATGGACCCTTATTCGCAGAACGAGGGCATGACCAACAACTTTGCGAACCTGATCCACGACATTCTGGTCGAGCGCGATCGCAACATGAAGATCGGGCCGCGGCTCGCGACGTCGTGGACCGTCGTCAACGACACGACGTGGCGCTTCACCCTGCGCAAAGGCGTGAAGTTCCACGACGGCTCGCCCTTCACTGCCGACGATGCGGTCTTTTCGATCGAGCGCGCGCAACAGCCGACCTCGCAACTCGCGCAATACGCGCGGGCGCTGGGCAAGCCGACCAAGGTCGACGATTACACGATCGAGTTGAAGCAGGACAAGCCGAACCCGCTCCTGCTGGAACACCTGAACACGATCTACATCATGAGCAAGACCTGGTGCATCGCGCATCACGTCGAGAAGCCGCTCGACTTCAAGTCCAAGGAGGAGACCTTCGCCGCGCGCAATGCCAACGGCACCGGGCCGTACATGCTGAAGTCCCGCGAACCGGGAGTGAAGACCGTGCTCGTGAAGAACCCCAACTGGTGGGGTCCGGACGAAGGCAACGTGACCGAACTGGTCTATACGCCGATCGCGTCCGACGCAACGCGCAATGCCGCGCTGCTGTCGGGCGAGATCGATTTCGTGCACGACCCCGCGCCGCAGGACATCGCGCGCATCGAGGGCAATCCGGCACTGAAGGTCTACAGCGGGCCGGAAAATCGCGTGATCTTTTTCGGATTCGATCAGTATCGCGACGCGCTCGAAGGCAGCAATATCACCGGCAAGAATCCGTTCAAGGACCGGCGCGTGCGCGAAGCCTTCTATCGCGCGATCGACGTGGACATGCTGGAATCGAAAATCATGCGCGGGCAAGGTGTGGCGACTTCATGCATGACCACCGCACCGACGGGATGCCTCGATCCGTCTCTCGAAAAACATCCGCCCGCGGACATCGAACGCGCGAAGAAGCTGATGGCCGAGGCCGGCTATCCTAACGGCTTCGAAGTCACGCTCGACTGTCCGAACGACCGCTACATCAACGACCGCGACATCTGCATCGCGGCAGTCGGCATGCTGGCGAAGATCGGCGTCACGCTCAAGGTCAACACGATGCCCAAGACGCTCTACTTCCCGAAGCTCGAGAAGAACGACACCAGCATGTACATGCTCGGATGGGGCGGCAGCATCACCGACGCACAGATCATCATGGACCCGATCCTGCACACCAAGGACGCTGCGTCACAGAAGGGCTTCTACAACTACGGCCGCTTCACGGACCCCGAGCTCGACCGCCTGATCGATGCGGCCAGCGTCGAGATGAATCCCGACAAGCGCAGACAGATGATCATCGACGCGATCGCGCTGCAGACGCGCGAATTCCGCCACATCGTGTTGCATCGGCAGAAACTCTCGTGGGTTGCGAAAAAGAATGTCGTACCCGTGCTTACGCCGAATAACATCGTCCGGGTCGAGTGGATACGCATCGAGTAATTCCGGCCCGAATATTGCTGCCTGATGTTCCTTTCGCGCGATTGAAAAACAGATTGCGCAAGCGTGTCGGGTTTCAATACATTCCATCCGCGCAACTTTGGATACGAAAGGGACAAGTTACTGAATCAACGTTTATTCTGAAGGCGGGCATCATTCCTGCAAGAGTTTGATCGTGTCGAGTCGAATCGACGATCTTTTCATTCGAATACCACGATCTCACAGGAATCATGATGAAACGCCACCTTCTTTCATGCGCCATTGCAGCCGCGCTCTCGCTGAGCGGCGCGCCGGCGCTTGCAAATACCGTCTCGACCGCGCATAGCGTCTATTTGAACGGGTTCACCTATGGGCCTGCTTCGATAATGACGGTGCAAAGCGCTGCTCCAGGTACGCTCATTTCGCCGTTCTCCGTTTACGCAGGACAGTATTCCGGCACGCTGGACGGAAAATCGTTCGTGACGTATTGCGCCGAGATTACGCAGTATCTTTCGTTCAATACGCTATATACCGACTACGCCATCGTCAGCGGTGTAAATGCCTGGGGCGCGGCGAAATCGGCAATGTTCGATCAGTTGATTTCCACGATTATGGGCGCGAATATCAACAGCAATCCCGAGGGTTCGGGATTGGCGCAGGCGGCCATTTGGGAAGTCCTGTACGAAACCGCACCGTCATACGGCTTTGCAAGCGGCAGCTTCGATGTCACCGGCTCGACCAGCATGCAAACCAGCTTGAACTCGCTGGACTGGCTCGGCATGGGCGCCTGGCCGATCCAATATCACGTGGATCTACTGCACAGCCCGAGCGCACAGGATCTGTTGCTGATCACCCCCCTCGTCGCGACGGTGCCTGAACCCTCGAGCTACGCGCTGCTGCTTGCCGGTCTCGCCGGTTTCGGATTCGTGGCGCGGCGCCGCTCATCGCGGCTTTGGCTGCAACGCTGATCAGTCGATCAGGTGGGCGACGTACCACGGCATTGCGGCCGCAAGGCCGGCGGCGATGTCGTGGGTCGGGGAGTAACCCAACAGGCGCGACACCTTGCCGATATCGGCTTGCGAGTGGCGCACGTCGCCGGCCCGGAAATCGCGGTAGCTCGCCTTCTGCGACGCGACGTTCGGGGCGTATGCGGACAACGCGACTTTCAGCATCTCGTACAACGCGTTGAGCGATGTGCGGCCGCTGACAGCGACGTTGTAGATCTGATTCAAGCTGGCCGGCTCATTCGTCATCGCAGCCAGCAGATTCGCCTGCACCGCATTGTCCACATAGCAGAAGTCGCGCGTCGTTTCGCCATCGCCGTTGATGGCGACAGTCGTTCCTGACAGCAGCGCCGCGATCCACTTCGGGATCACCGCGGCGTACGCACCTTCCGGATCCTGACGCGGGCCGAAGACGTTGAAGTAGCGCAGCCCGACCGTCGCCAGCCCATAGCTGCGCGCGAACACGTCCGCATAGAGCTCGTTGACGAATTTCGTGACCGCATAGGGCGACAGCGGCCGGCCGATGTGCTCTTCGACCTTGGGCAGTGCGGGATGATCGCCATAGGTCGAGCTCGACGCCGCATAGACGAAGCGACCGACGCGCGCGTCGCGCGCGGCGACCAGCATGTTGAGAAAGCCGTCGATGTTTGCGGCATTGGTCGCAATCGGATCTTCAAGCGAACGCGGCACCGAACCGAGCGCGGCCTGATGCAGCACGTAGTCGACGCCTTCGCATGCGCGGCGGCAATCGTCGAGATTCGTGATGTCGCCTTCGATGAATTCGAATTGCGCCGCTCGCGCTGCGCCCACGTTGCCGAGTACCTCGTCGAGATTGCTGCGATGACCGGTCGCAAGATTGTCGAGGCCGACAACCCGCTGATCGAGCGTCAGCAAGGTCTCGACCAGGTTCGAGCCGATGAAGCCGGCCGCACCGGTCACCAGCCAGCGACGCGGCGACTGGGCAAGCTGCTCCCGAACCGCGTCGTAGCGCGACGTCACAGACGCCACACGGTCGCGCCCGCAGCGCGCATCGCGTCGGCATCGAAGGCGCTTTTCACATCGATGAAGGTGGACGAACTCATCAGCTTGGCGATGTAGTCGTCGGTGCCGCGCAGCTTGAATTCCTTGTGCGCCACGGCCGCAATCAGCGCGTGACATCTGGGCAATTCGTCCCACGATTTCAGCGTGACGCCGTATTCCTGGACCGCCTCTTCCGCATCGGCGATCGGATCGTGCACGTGCACTTCCACGCCAAAGGATTCGAGTTCGCGGATCACGTCGATCACGCGCGAGTTGCGCAGGTCCGGACAGTCTTCCTTGAAGGTCAATCCGAGCACCGTCACCGGCGCACCGCGCACCGGCGAACCGTTCCTGATCATCTGCTTGATGGTCTGCTCGGCGATGAACTTGCCCATGCCGTCGTTGATGCGGCGACCCGCGAGGATCACCTGCGGCTGGTAGCCGACCATCTCGGCCTTGTGCGTGAGGTAGTAGGGATCGACGCCGATGCAATGGCCACCGACCAGACCGGGACGAAACGGCAGGAAGTTCCACTTCGTTCCCGCGGCTTTCAGGACCTCGATCGTGTCGATGCCGATCTTGTCGAAGATGATCGCGAGCTCGTTCATCAACGCGATGTTTAGATCGCGCTGCGTGTTCTCGATCACCTTGGCGGCTTCGGCGACCTTGATGCTCGACGCCGGATAGACGCCCGCGGTGATGATGCTCGCGTAGAGATCGCCGACCTTCTTCAAGGTCTCGGCGTCGTCGCCCGACACGACCTTGGTGATGCGCGTCAACGTGCGTTCCTTGTCGCCCGGGTTGATGCGCTCGGGCGAATAGCCGACGTGGAAGTCCTGCATCCACTTCATGCCCGATTGCCGCTCGAGGATCGGAATGCAGATTTCTTCGGTCGCGCCCGGATAGACCGTCGATTCATAGACGACGATCACACCCTTCTTCATGTGCGCGCCAGCCGACTTGCTGGCGCCGATCAGCGGCGCGAAGTCGGGCTGATGCGCCTGGTCGACCGGCGTGGGGACGGCGATGATGATGTAGTCGGCTTCCGACAGCCTGGTCGCATCGGTCGTGACTTCGAGTTGCGTGGCCGCCTTCAGACCCTCGATCGAGACTTCGCCGGTGGGATCGACGAAGCGCCGATAGCTTTCGATCTTTTTCTCGGAGAGATCGAAGCCGATGGTGCGAAATTTCTTGCCGAACTCGACCGCCAACGGCAGACCGACATAGCCAAGCCCGACCACTGCAACAACGCTCATCCCGTTCTCCGATTTCTTTTTGGCCGCGAATGGAAAATTCGGCGACCGGCCTTCGCAAGGCGCCGCATTCTAGCCGATCAATACGAGGGCTCGAATGCAGGAAGAGTGCCATGCGCGCCCGAAATGGCTCTTGTCTTCGAAATCACGATTGCGCCGGCCATTGCGCGTCACGATGAACGGAACCAATCGTGTCCGACTCTGACGAAATCTGTCGCTTGCACAGCCAAAATGGGCACTTCGACCGAGACCCGCATCGGCCCGAGGGGCCATCGTCGGCGCGAAATCCCTCGTTGTTCCTAAGCGATAGCCCGAGTGCTTACTCTTTTCTCGCGCGAGGCATAGAATTTGCATCCCACAACGTCGGCCTATCGGCGCTGTCGCTGCCTTCATGCGGCTCTTCACGCACCACACCTAGCGGTTTCCCACGATTGCGCCTCCTTCATGCACAGCATCGCGTTCCTGATTCGCAATCTCCTCGCGGCTGCCATCGCCCTCGGATGTTCGTCGGCGTTTGCGCAACAGCCGGGCGCCTTGCCGGACGATGCCAGCGCCGCGCAAGCGCCAGTTCCCGCACGTATCAAACCGCCGACCGGTCTGACCGCCGAAGCGGTCCGTCTCGAATTCGGTGAAGGCGTCGGTCGCGACTACGCGATGGCTGCCGACCTCTACTGTCGCGCGGCGATGTCGGGCGATGCCGACGCCGCATATCGCCTGGGCGTGATGTATGCGAACGGCCGCGGCATGATACGCGACGATCGCATTGCCACCGGACTGTTCCGCTACGCGGCCGACCGTTCGCACGAATACGCCAAGCGCATGCTGGTCCATGTCAACACCACCGAAGCCGTGCTGCCCGCGTGCATGCTGCCGCCCAGCCTGATCGCCGAGGAGAGTCATGCGCTGCCGATGGCGTGGACCGCAACGCCCGAGCGCATGCGGATCGTCGAGCTGGTTCGGGAGAACGCGCCTGCATATGGCATCGAGCCCAAGCTCGCGCTGGCGATTATTCAGGCCGAGTCGGGCTTTCAGGTCAGCGCCAAGTCGAACAAGAACGCGCAGGGATTGATGCAGTTGATCCCCGAGACCGCGGCGCGCTTCCAGGTCAAGAAGATCATGGACCCGCGCGAGAACATTCGTGGCGGCCTCGCCTATCTGCGCTGGCTGCTGTCGTTCTTCGAAGGTGATGTAGTGCTCGCGACGGCGGCCTACAACGCCGGCGAGCACGCGGTCGAGCGCTATCGCGGCGTGCCGCCGTATGCGGAGACGCGCAAGTACGTCGCGCGTGTGACCGGCCTCTACGGCAAGGCGACGCACAAGTACAACCCGACGGTCGTCGATCCTTCACCGATGGTCGTGCTGCGGCGTTTGCAGAACGTGTCGATCACGGCGACACCGCGATGACGCGGCTTGTCACGCGCGCCGCGACGTCGTCTTCACGACTGCACAGACTGTTTCGCGGGGCGGCGCTGGGCGCATGCGTCGCGTGTTCGTTCGTGCTCTCGTTCGCCGATGCCGCCAGCGCCAACGAGTTGACCACGCTTCCTGCGGCGATCGACAGGATTCGCCCCGCGATCGTCGCCATCGGAACAGTGGAGCCCACGCGCAATCCACAGTTCCAGTTTCTGGGCACCGGCTTCGTGGTCGGCGACGGCACGCTGATCGCCACCAACAGTCACGTCGTGCCGGTGATTCTCGATCCGGCCAAGCGCGAGGTCGTGAGCATCGCGGTACCGCAGCCCGGCGGCGATGCGATCGTGCGCGAGGCCATCGTCGTCGCGCGCGATCCCGACCACGATCTCGCGGTGCTGCGACTGACGGGTCCGCCGCTTTCACCGGTACGCCTGGGCGACTCGAACGGGGTGCGCGAAGGACAGACTTTCGCCTTCACCGGCTTTCCGCTGGGCAGCGTGATCGGCCTGTATCCGACGACCCACCACGCGCTGATTTCCGCGGTGACGCCGGTCGCCCTGCCGCAGGCCAATTCGCGCTCGCTCGACGCCGCGCTGGTACGGCGCTTGCGACGCGACCGCTTCGTGATCTTTCAGCTCGACGCGACGGCCTATCCGGGCAACAGCGGCAGCCCGATGTTCAACGTCGAAACCGGCGACGTGATCGCGATCGTCAACATGGTGTTCGTCAAGGGCGGCAAGGAAACCGCCCTCACGCAACCGAGTGGAATCAGCTACGCGATTCCGTCCTCGCACTTGGCGAAGATCATCAGCTCGGTCCAGAGCGAAGGCCGCTGACGGCGCGGCCTTACTCCTGCCACCTGCCGGCGGCCTTGAGCTTTTTCATCAGCGCGGGAAACGGCGCCCCCAGCGCGTAGGCCCGCTTGGCGGCGACCGCCGCCTTGTCGGGCTCGCCGACTTCGAGATACAGAAGACCGAGGTTGTAGTCGAAGTCGAAGCTCGCGGGTTGACCCCGTAACCGTTCGGCATCGGCAAGCTGCTGCTTCGCATCGGCCACACGCTGGTGACCCTTGAGGTAGCTCGCATAGATCACGTGAGGCATCGGATCGTCGGGCGCCATGCGTATCGCACGATCGAAATAGCATTCCGCGGGATAACGCGCACCGGCGGGACGTTCGGTCTTCTGGCGAGTCACCAGGCGAGTCATCGCCAGCAAGGCGCGCGGATGATTGGGAATCGCGCGCAGGGTGTAGTCGAGGTCTCCCGCGATCGAGCTCGAGTTGCCCGACGCCAGACCTTCGACCTTGGGCGTGAAGTGCGCGCTCTCGACCAGATATTTGGCGTCGCCCGGGATCGATCGATAGTCATAAGGCCCGAACTGCCCTATTGCCCGCAACTCGCCGCAGATGATGGACGAGACCGGGGCGGCGCGTGCAAGCGAAGGAGCAAGGGCGGGAATCACGACCGCTCCAGCCACCCACAGCACTCGGCAAACCATCGTCACTGGATTTGCGAACCAAGTCTTCTTCATGCCCATCCCACCATCCTTCAGGTTTCAATCATTCAAGTCTCAACGACCTGGTCGAGCAATGCGGCGAAACTCTTCGCCCGGCCTTCGCGCGAACTCGCGGCGATGGCCGCTGGTGTCGCAATCGATTCGCGGTCCTTGCGCACCCGCGCAATGAACGCGGGAATCGCCTCGGCGATCGACGCGACGTCGTCGAGCCGCGCGATCGACGCCAGGCCCGCCGTGCGCAAGGTCGACGCCGTGTCGCCGATCGGATCGGTCAGCGCCAGCACCGGTCGTTTCGCGCGCACGTATTCATAGAGCTTGGCCGGGATCTGCTGATTGCAATTGCTGGCCTGCATGATCAGCAGACCGTCGACTTCCAGCATCTCCTGCAGGGCCTGATGGTAAGGGATTGCAGGCGCTAGCGAAACCAGATCGTCGATCCCGCACGAGCGCGCGAGCTCCGCGAGCATGGGGTCGTACCCGCTCGCCCGCAGGCGCAGGCTGAAGCTGTCCGCGGACAGGGCGCCCTGATGTTTCAAGCGGGCCAGCGCGGCGAACAGTGGGCGCGGGTCGCGCTCGTCCGGATACACGACGCCGCTATGCAGAAGGACAAAGCGGGAAGACCGCGACGCGAGTGCGGGCGGGTTGCCGACAGAATCCCGCGATGCGCGCTCGGCTTCGGCGCGCGCGAACGTGTCTTCGTCGTAGCCGTTCTCGATCACGACGCTCTTGTTCCCGGGGATGTCGGGATAACGTTCGCGATAGAGCGCAGCGCAACCCGGGGTCGTGAACACGCTCGCGACCGCGTTCCTCAACGCGTCTTCCTCGATGCGGCGGTAAGCCTCCCATGCGCGCGGATCGGACGGATAACCGTCCTGCGCCATCGGGTCGCGGAAGTCGGCGATCCACGGCAGGCCGCTTCTTCTCGCAAGCGCAGCGCCGATCACGTGCGCGGTCGCGATCGGATAGGTGGACCAGATCGCGTCGGGTCGATAGCGACGAATCATCGCCATGCCGCGAGGTATTGCACCGAAGCGCCAGGTCGCCCATCGATCGGGCAAGGCGAGCGCGCCCGGATAGCGGCCGAAGAGTGCGAGGTGTCGTGCGGTATTGAGCGCGAACGCACGTTCGACCACCGTGCCCTCGGGTATTTCGCGCATCTGGTCGTGGCTGGTCTCTTCGTACGCACGCGGATGCGCGGTCAGCACCAGCGGCTCCCATCCGAATCGGGGCAGGTGCTGCACGAAACGCAGTGTCCGTTGGATGCCGCTGCTGCCCTGCAGTGGCGGAAAGTGATACGCGACCATCAGCAGCTTGCGAAGAGGCTTGCTCATGCGACCTCGCGCGAGGCGGGTGTGACAGGCTTGTTGCGCATGTGCGCGGCATCGGCAAGCCAGTCCGCGGTCCACGTCGCGACCCGATCGCGCCATTCCGCCTGCGAGAAGGTGTGGTCGGCATCGGCGAAGTCGCAGCGCGTGACGCGCAATTGCTCGACCAGTCCCTTCCACTCGGCATCGCTGGCGGCGTGATCGACGAACTCGCGCGCGGTGAGATCGTCGCCCGAGCAGATCAGCAGGATGTCGCCGCGAAAGCGCTTCCAGCCGCGCGCCATGCGCGCCTGGAAGCCGAGAGCCGGATCGGATGCGTTCGAGCCATCACCCGATCCGCGGTCAGCCGCGCGAGGCGACTCGGCCAGCGCCCGCATCAACGTCGAGCCCAGGCCGCGCAGCGCCCGGCCGATACCAACCTCGCCGCCCAGCAGCTTGCGCCAGAATTCGCGATCGAAAAGGCGCGCTGTGTAGTAATGCTTCAGATGCGTGCGCGCGAGGCCGCCGTCGCTGCGGACCCATGGGTTGAGCAACACCAGCTTCCTGACGCGCGCATCCTGAGGCGCATAGAAAAGCGCGGCCGAAGCGGCGTCGCACAGTCCCCAGATCGCGATCTCGGCAACACCGGGGGCAGTCTCGATGAACGCATCGATCGCCGCGCGAATGTCGCGATCGCGCTCGGTGAAAGGCCGCGCAGCGCCGGTGCTGTCGCCCATGCCCGAGCAATCGAAGCGCATGGTCGCGTACCCGCGCGCCGCGAGCGCCCGCGCGAGATGCACGAATTGCCGATGGCTGCCCACGCGATACTGCGGGCCGCCCACCACAATCAATACCCCGAGCCGGGATGGTGCGTGCGACGCGGGCGTCGTCACGATGCCAACCAGGCGCGCGTCGCTCGCTTCGAACAGCAACGCCGTCTCGCAATACGCATTCATGGGCAACTCATGCGCACAGCGCCTTCACGCTCGCATCGACCAGCGCGTCGCAGCGCTCGATCTCCTGCGTCTGCCAGAACGCGTTGCCGACAACGATGGCGACCTGGATGTCGCTCCCCGCCGCGCGCCAGCGATCGGCAACGCGCGCGGCGATCGGGCTCAGGTTCGCCCCGGACTGCGATGACACCTCGAACCAGCGCACGCGTAGTGGCGTGACTGCGGGTGCGGCTTCACGCTGGCCCATCTGCGCAGACTCGATCGCGTCGGCGAGCGACGGGTTCAGTCGATACCCGGCGATCTCTACCGTGAGGCCGGCCGCGAGGTCGGCACGCGGCGAGGGCGCCACCACGCGCGCGGCCGCGCTCGTCTCCGCGTTCATTCCCGGATTGGTTTCCGTGCGGCCCGTATTGCGCAGCAGACTGCCGACCGTCTTCAAGCGCAGGAACTGGTTCAGATGTTGCGCGCCGCTGACCACGGGCTGCCACAGCAAGAGCCCGTCGGCTCGCGGCACGGACTGCGATGCGAACTGTTCGGCGAGCAAGGCGCCCAGGCGCGTACCCCATAGCCAGCGCGAGCCCGAACTGCGCTCGCCCAGCCACCCCCACGCATCGGCGAGATCGTCCAACCATCTGGCCCAGGTCGCGTCCTCGAAATCGCCGGCACTGTCGCCGCAACCGGTCAGGTCGATCTGCAGCACCGCAAAGCCCGCAGCCGCGAGAGCCCGCGCGCCATCGGCCGCGGCCGCGCGCGTCTTGTTCATCTCTTCCGCGAAGGCGTGCACCGCGAGCACGCTGCCGCGCATCGGCGTGACCGGCGACGTATGAAAGAAACAGTAGCGCTCGTGATCGCCGCTTCGATCGGCAGCGCGATGAAAGAACGGACCGGTAGCGGGAGCTGCAATCAACGTTCAGGCGTCCAGCTTCTGCTGCACGAAGTAGGACAGCGACCCGAAGGTCTCGAAGGTCTGCGCACTGATTTCGTCGTCGCCCACGACGATGCCGAAACGCTCTTCGATGGTCGTGATCAACGACACCACCGCCATCGAATCGAGTTCGGGGAGACTGCCCAACAGGGCCGTGCCGGCAGTGAAGCGATCGGCGCGGTCGCCGAGGCTGAGGACTTCGCCCAAAATGCTCTTGAGTTCCGCGTCGACGTTCAAGTTCGATCCCATGCTGATGAGTGTTCGGGGAGAGTGCGCGGCGGGCAACCGCAAGCAAGTCACCGCATGCCGACGACCGCATCGCCGGCCTCGCGCATCGTCCCTATGAAAATGGACTGAACCCGGCGGCCGGCCCGGCAAAGCGCGATAGTATAATTCGCCACCGTTTGCAAGCGGCATTGTTTGCAACTTGCCGGTGTCCCCTTCGTCGATGCGTCCCATCCTCGCCACAACAATGCCGCCGTCATACGCCTTTGCGCCTCGGAGGGCGTCACGAGCCGCAGCCGAATTTGAACAATGAAGCGCCTGGACCACGACGCGGCATGCCACCGGACGAAATGTTGTCGCTGAAGTTTCCCGAGCCCCACGTCCCCAAGAATCCCGTTCTCGGCTGGTCTTCCTTCTCACGGGCGACGCCTGCCGGTGCGGCCAGCCCTCTACCGAGCGTGCTGTCGCTGCCGCACGTGCGCTACGTCACGAGTGCGCGTGTCGCGATCGCGCTGGCCTTGAAGAGGCTGGGCGTTCGCCCGGGCGATCAGGTGCTGGTGCCGGGATACCACTGCATGTCGATGGTCGAGCCGATCGTCTTCTGCGGCGCTGTCCCGCTTTTCTATCCGTTGAAGGCGAAGCTCGAAGTGCCGCTCGAAGTCCTCGAGACTTATGATCTCTCGAGAGTCCGCGCGATGCTGGTCACGCATTACTTCGGATTTCCGCAGTGGATGGGCGTCATCAGCGCGTTCGCGAAAGCACGTGGCATCCCGATCATCGAAGATTGCGCGCACGCGGCGTTCGGGCTGGCCGACGGCAAGCCGATGGGATCGTGGGGCGATTACGCGGCCGTGAGCCTGATGAAGTTCTTCCCGGTCTATGACGGCGGATGCCTCGCATCCGCGACGCATCCCCTCGACGATTTGCAATTGCGGCCGCCGTCGCGCCGCTTCGAGGCCAAGGCGCTGATCAACTCGATCGAACGCGGCCTGCGCTATCAACGCTTCCCCGGGATACAAACCGCGGCGCGAACCACTTTTCTGGCCAAGGACGCGATGTGGCGCGGCTTCAAGCGCCTGCGCAGCGGAGGTCGTCCTGCCCCATTCGCGTATCACGACCCGGCCGCATCCGAAGGCTTCAACGGGCTCGACCCCGCGTGGCTCGACCGACGCATTTCCACGGCTTCGCATAAGCTGGTCGAGCGCCTGCCTGTGGGCCGCATCATTGCGCGTCGTCGTCACAACTACTTGCGGATGGTCGAGGCGCTGTCCGATCTGCCCGACGCGAAGCCGCTCTTCCCGGTGCTGGGCGAAACGGTGGTGCCCTATGTGTTTCCATTGTGGGTCGAGCGACCCGAGCGGGTGTTTCGTCGCTTGAAGGAAGATGCAGTGCCGCTGTTTCGATGGGAACGTTTGTGGGACGACGAAGCCATGCGCGCCGACCCGGTGTCGGCGCGATACGCCACCGAAGTCTTCCAGTTTCCCTGTCATCAGGAACTGACCGACGACGACGTGTCGTGGATGATCGAACGCATCCGCGCAGCGTTTTTTGCAACATGAGGTGCGGCGTGAATCGGCGAATGGATCGGGCATGAGCGCGCACATCGAACGCGCGTACTGGAAAGTGCTGCCTGCTTCCGCATTCGGCGCCATCGCCTCGCAGTGGGACGCGCTTAACGACGCGGGCTTTCGATCACCGGTCCTGCATTCCGATTTCGTCTCACCGCTGTTGACGCATTTCGGCGACGGCCGCGAGCACATCGCGCTGCTGGAAGGCCGGGGGGACGGCACCGTGGGCCTGCGTCGCGCCGTGATCGTGTCGCGCACCAATGCCTTCGTGCACGACAGCTTTCAGCCCTCGCAGGCGCCGATCGGCCTGTGGCTGCAGGACGATGGATCGCGCGGCTTGCCGGCAGTCCGCGAAATGCGCGCGCTCGCGGCCAGCCTCGGCGCGACCACCGCGATCGTCGGCATCAATCAGCTCGACCCCGAGCATGTGGCCCGGCGCGACGACGAGGGACAGACGACCAGCGACTACATCGCGACCGCGCGCGTCACGATTGTCGGCAGCTTCGACGACTACTGGGCCGCGCGCGGCAAGAACCTGCGCTCGAACATGAAGAAGCAGCACAACAAGCTCGATGCCGAAGGCGTCGAGCTGCGCTTCGATTGCCTGACCGATCCCGCATCGGTTGCGGCAGCGATCGTCGATTACGGGCGACTCGAAAGCGCGGGCTGGAAGGCGTCCGGCGGCACCGCGGTCGCGGCGGACAACGCTCAGGGCCGCTTCTACCGCGAGGTGCTCGAGCGCTTCTCGGCGCGCGGCGCGGGCCGCATCTATCGCTGCTTCTACGGCGACCGGCTTGCCGCGATGGACTTGTGCATCCAGCATGCCGGCGTGATGGTGATCCTGAAGACCGCCTTCGACGAAACCATCAGGGGCACCTCGCCCGCGTTCCTGATGCGGCACGACTACCTGCCCGCGATCTTCGCGAACCACAGTCTGGATCGCGTCGAGTTCTACGGACGCGTGATGGACTGGCATACCAAGTGGACCGATGAAGTCCGCACCCTCTACCACGCCACGACCTATCGCTGGCCGTTCGTGGCGCGGCTCGACGCGAAGCGTCGTGCGCGTGCGCAGCGGGCGAGGGAAGCGACGCCGCCGGTGACATCGATTCCCGAGACCACGGCGCCCGCGTAGCTATCGAGAAAGCATGAACAGCGACCTCCTCCACCAATTGATCCTCGCGTCGGCATCGCGAACGCCCGACGCGACCGCATTATCGGTGCGGGGGCGCACGTCCACTTACGCCCAACTTGCGACCCAGGTCGAGTCGTTCGCAGCCGCGCTCTGCGCGCTCGGACTCAAGCGGTCCGAAAGAGTCGCGGTCTACCTCGACAAGCGCGAGGAATTCGTCGTCTCGGTGTTCGGGGCGGCAGCGGCGGGCGGCGTGTTCGTGCCGGTCAACCCCCTGTTGAAGAACGATCAGGTCGCGTACATCCTTGCCGACTGCAACGTGCGCGTGCTGGTGACGTCGCGCGATCGCTACTTCGGTTTGCGTGACGCGCTCGCGCAATGCGAGGATTTGTTCGCGGTCGTGCTGATCGACGGGCCGGTTGAGGAACTGGATGCGGACCTCGACGAAGCGAACGCATCGTCGAGCTTCCGCGTTTTCGACTGGGCCGCATTGGGCTCGCACCAGGGCAAGCCGCATCGCGTGATCGATACCGACATGACGGCGATCCTCTACACGTCGGGCAGTACCGGCAGGCCCAAGGGCGTGGTGCTGTCCCATCGCAACATGGTCGCCGGTGCGAAGAGCGTCGCGTCCTACCTCGAGAACCGTCCGGGCGATCGCCTGCTCGCGGTGCTGCCCTTGTCGTTCGATGCGGGCTTCAGCCAGTTGACGACTGCGTTCGCGAGCGGCGCGACCACCGTGCTGATGAACTATCTGTTGCCGCGCGACGTGATCAACGCGCTCGATGCCGAACGCGTCACCGGTCTCACCGCGGTGCCGCCGCTGTGGATACAACTGGCGGCCTTGCAATGGCCGGCGTCGATCACGACGCATCTGCGTTACATCGCCAACACCGGCGGCCGCATGCCGCGCGCGACGCTCGGAGCGTTGCGCGCGCATCTGCCGCAGACCAGGCCGTTCATGATGTACGGCCTCACCGAAGCATTTCGTTCGACCTTCCTGCCGCCCGAGGAAGTCGATCGCCGGCCCGACTCGATCGGCAAGGCGATCCCGAACGCGGAGATCCTGGTATTGCGCGAAGACGGGCGCGAGTGCGAGCCCGAAGAACCGGGCGAACTGGTTCATCGCGGCGCGCTCGTCGGCATGGGTTACTGGAACGATGCCGAGAAGACCGCCGAGCGCTACAAGCCCCTGCCCCGCGACCTCGACGGCGCGACCGGCGGGCTCGTGATTCCCGAGATCGCGGTGTTCTCCGGCGACACCGTGCGGCGCGATGCCGAAGGCTATCTCTATTTCATCGGACGTCGCGACGAGATGATCAAGACTTCGGGTTATCGCGTGAGTCCTACCGAGGTCGAAGAGGCGCTGTATGCCACCACCCTGCTCGCCGAGGTCGCGGCTTTCGGGGTCGAACATCCCGTGCTCGGCCAGGCTATCGTCGTGATCGCGACCGGCAAGCACGATGTGTCCGACGAGGTGGCCGATGGCGCGGTGAATGGCGCGGTCGACGTCGCGCGCGTCAAGCGCGCGTGTCAGCGCTCGTTACCCGCGTGGATGCAGCCAGCGGTGATCGAGTTGCGCGACCACGCATTGCCGCGCAATCCCAACGGCAAGATCGATCGCAAGCGACTGGCGGGCGAGTTCGTCAACCCCTTCATTGAAGATTCAGCATGAACGATCGCGCCAGGACCCTCGTGCACGCGCCCACCGATCAGTTCCCGATTCGAGGCAGCAAGCTCACCGTCGGCGGGATCGCGCTGGACCGCCTCGCCGCGCGTGTAGGGCAGACCCCTTTCTACGCCTACGATCGCGCGCTGCTGACGCAAAGAGTGGCCGAGTTGCGCGCGCATCTACCGCCATCAGTGAGCCTGCATTACGCGATGAAGGCCAATCCGATGCCGGCCGTGGTGGCGCACATGGCGCGCGAGGTCGATGGCATCGACGTCGCATCCGGCAACGAGTTGCGCGTCGCGCTGGACGCGGGCATGGGCCCCAAGGAGATCAGCTTCGCGGGGCCCGGCAAGCACGCGAACGAGCTGCGGCAGGCGATCGCTTCCGGCGTGCTGATCAACGTCGAGTCGCCCAACGAGCTGGCGACCATTGCGCGGCTTGCGACCGAACTCGATCTGCAGGCGCGCGTCGCACTGCGCGTCAATCCCGACTTCGAATTGAAGTCGTCGGGCATGAAGATGGGCGGCGGGCCCAAACCTTTCGGCATCGATGCCGAGACGCTGCCCGAACTGCTGGCTACGCTCAAGGCGCCGCTCGCCTTCGAAGGTTTCCACATCTTCAGCGGCTCGCAGAACCTGCGCGCCGAGGCCATCGTCGAGGCGCAGACCAAGGCGCTCGAACTGGCCGCACGATTGGCCACGCATGCGCCAAGCCCGGTTCGCACGCTCAACATCGGCGGCGGCTTCGGCATCCCCTATTTTGCCGGCGAGACGCGACTCGATCTCGCGGCTGTCGGCCAGCATCTGCATGGCCTCGTCGATGATGCGAAGAGCGCATTGCCCGAAGCCGAGATCGTCGTCGAGCTCGGCCGTTACCTGGTCGGTGAAGCGGGCATCTATGTCGCGCGCGTCATCGATCGCAAGGTCTCGCGCGGGCAGGTCTTCCTCGTCACCGATGGCGGGCTGCATCATCACTTATCGGCATCGGGCAACTTCGGTCAGGTGATCCGCAAGAACTATCCGGTAGCCATCGGTACCCGCGCCGCGGACGCCGGGCGCGAGATCGCATCGGTGGTCGGGCCGCTGTGCACGCCGCTCGATCTGCTGGCCGACCGCATGGACCTCGCGCGTGCCGAGATCGGCGACCTCATCGTCGTCTTTCAATCGGGCGCGTACGGACTGACCGCGAGCCCCGGCCATTTCCTCAGCCATCCGCCCGCCGTCGAGGTGCTGGTATGAGCATCAAGGCAATCGCGTTCGACGCGTACGGCACGATCTTCGATGTCCATTCGATCGCGGTGCGCGCCGACCAATTCTTTCCGGGCCGCGGCGCGGAGCTGTCGGCGCTCTGGAGAGTCAAGCAGATCGACTACACGCGCCTGCGAACGATGTCGGACCGCTACGTGCCGTTCTGCGATGTCACGCGCGATGCGTTGACCTATTCGGCACGGGCCTTGGGGCTCGCGCTGGACGAGGACACGACCACGGCGTTGATGAGCCAATACGACCGCCTCGACGTGTTCGCCGATGCATCGGCGGCGTTGCTGTCGCTCAAGGCGCGCGGCATGCGCATGGCGATCCTGTCGAACGGCGACCCGGCCATGCTCGAAGCGATCGTCGGCAACAACGACGTGCTCGACGGCGTGTTCGATCATCTGCTGTCGGTCGATTCGGTCGGCCGTTTCAAGACCGCGTCCGAAGCCTATGAGCTCGGGCCGCTCGCATTCGATTGCCTCGCGTCGGAGATCCTGTTCGTGTCGAGCAACTGCTGGGACGCGTGCGGCGCGGCGTGGTACGGCTACACCACCTTCTGGATCAATCGCGCCGGCATGCCCCTCGAGGAACTCGGGGTCGTGCCTACGGGCGAAGGGAGAGCCATGCACGACGTGATCGCCTTCGTCGAGCCGCTGCTGGGCTAATCAGTCACCATTTTCTTTCAACGGAATCCTATGACCAACCTTCAGTCCGACCTTCCCGCGGGCGTGACGATCAATGCCGAGGTCTCGCCTGAGTTCGCGGAGATCCTTACACCCGAAGCGCTCGCGCTGGTTGCGAAGCTCACGCGCGCGTTCGAGCCGCGGCGTCGCGAACTGCTCGCCGCCCGTGCGGCACGCGCGCAACGGCTCGACGCCGGCGAGCGTCCCGACTTCCTCGCGGAAACCAAATCGATACGCGAAGGCGACTGGAAGATCGCGCCGATACCCAAGGCGCTGGAATGTCGTCGCGTCGAGATCACCGGGCCGGTCGAAGCGAAGATGGTCATCAACGCCTACAACTCGGGGGCGGACAGCTACATGACCGACTTCGAGGACAGCAACACGCCCAACTGGACGAACCAGATCCAGGGGCAGATCAACCTCAAGAAAGCGATCCGTCGCACGCTCACGCTCGAGCAGCAGACACCCGCGGGCACGAAGACCTACCAACTCAACGAGAAGGTCGCGACGCTGCAAGTCCGCCCACGCGGCTGGCACCTCGACGAGAAGCACGTGCTGGTCGATGGCAAACGAATTTCCGGCGGCATCTTCGACTTCGCGCTCTTCCTGTTTCACAACGCGAAGGAGCTGGTCGCGCGCGGGGCGGGGCCCTTCTTCTATCTGCCCAAGGTGGAGTCGCATCTCGAAGCACGCCTGTGGAACGACATCTTCGTGATGGCGCAGGACGAGATCGGCATGCCGCAGGGAACGATCAAGGCGACGGTGCTGATCGAGACCATCCTCGCTGCCTTCGAGATGGACGAGATCCTCTACGAATTGCGCGAGCACTCGGCCGGTCTGAACGCGGGCCGCTGGGACTACATCTTCTCGTGCATCAAGAAGTTCAAGGTCGACAAGAATTTCTGCCTCGCCGACCGGGCCAAGGTCACGATGACGGCACCCTTCATGCGTGCCTACGCGCTGCTGCTGCTGAAGATCTGCCACGAGCGCGGCGCGCCCGCGATCGGCGGCATGAGTGCATTGATCCCGATCAAGAACGATCCGCTGAAGAACGAAACCGCGATGGCCGGCATCATCGCCGACAAGCGGCGCGACGCGACCGACGGCTACGACGGCGGCTGGGTCGCGCATCCGGGCCTGGTGGAAGCGTCGATGAAGGAATTCGTCGAGGTGCTGGGCGACAAACCGAATCAGTTCGAGAAACAGAAACCCGAGGTGCACGTCGTCGCGGCAGACCTGCTGAATTTCCAGCCCGAGGCGCCGATCACCGAAGCGGGCCTGCGCATGAACATCAATGTCGGCATCCACTACCTCGGCGCATGGCTGGGCGGCAATGGCTGCGTGCCGATCCACAACCTGATGGAAGACGCGGCGACCGCGGAGATCAGCCGCAGCCAGGTGTGGCAATGGATACGATCGCCCAAGGGCGTGCTCGATGACGGTCGCAAGATCACGGCCGAACTCGTGAAGGCGCTGGTTCCGGAAGAACTGGCGAAGATCAAGGCCGGAGGATTCGAGGGACAGTTCGACCGCGCAGCGGAGATCTTCACGACGATGAGCACGCAGCAGGCCTTCGAAGAATTCCTGACGTTGCCGCTGTACGAAGAGATCTGAACCAGGCTCCGCGCTACCAACTCCATGGCGAGGCGCAGCGCGCTACGGCATGATCCAACCATGAACCAGGAGAGCAACGATGAAGTCCACCATACGCACCTTCACAATCGCCGCACTGCTCGTTGCCTTGGCCGCGTGTAGTGGCATGGGTCCGATGGGCATGATGAAAACGCCCGATGTCCCTGCGGCGATCGTGGTTCCGTCGGGCAACAAGCTTGCCTTCGCGCTCAAGGGCTCGGGTTTGCAGAACTACGAGTGCCGGGCCAAGGCCGACGCTGCAGGCGGCTACGACTGGGCGCTGGTATCTCCGGAAGCTGCGTTGCGCGACAGGAACGACGCGCTCGTCGGGAAACACTATGGCGGGCCGACATGGGAACATGGCGACGGAAGCAAGGTGAGCGGCAAGACGCTCGCCGCAGCGCCCGCGCCGACTCCCGGCAACATTCCATGGCTACTGCTCCAAGGTAGCCCCAATCCGGGCAATGGCGCCTTCAGCAGGGTGACCTATGTCCAGCGCATCAACACCAACGCAGGCACCGCGCCTTCGGACCCCTGCAATGCGAGCACCGCCGGAAGCAAGAAACAGGTTCGTTATTCGGCGGATTACGTCTTCTATAAGAGCTGAAGACGCAATACGCTTCTCGAATGAAACGCGCTTCCATCGAGGCGCGTTTTTTATATTCAAGGTAGAGATCGCATCGATGTTTTCGACCCACAATAAGCTGCACCCGAGTCCGAAATAGACGGGTTTGCGAAAGGGAGAATCGCAGTTGTTTTCGACGATGCGCGTGCCTCGATGGCGTTGGACGCTCGGGCTTTGCTTGCTGGTCGCGATGGCCTGTGACTCGGGGGCTGTCAGCGCGCAGACGCCAACGACGCATCGCTATGTTTTCTCCGATCTCGAACTCGATCTGGACAACGATGCGAGCATTGCCAACGCATTTGCGCTGAGTCCGTCGTCGTCGAGCCTAGCGCACTTGCGTTCCCTGTTGCTGGCGCTTTCAAAGAATGCGGCAATGAACCAGGCGATGGACGACGCGACGGATCCGGCAAGACCGAGTAGGTTCGATCTGGCCCGAGCAGATTAGGCGGGGTCGCCTGGGAGCTTTTCCAGCACGGCTTGCGTCGACTCGATGATGGCGATCTGCTGCGCTATCGCGCACTCGCGCGCGAGGATGTCGTCGTGGTTGAAGTGCCTGGGTGCGCCATGGATCGTTCGCGCCAGTTGAAGCGCGTCGCTGAAAACCCCGAGCGCTCGCAATCCGATTGGGAAGCAATGCTGGACATTTGGACTCTCGCCGTTACTGCAGTCAACGCCCACCGCGCCATCGTCCCGGTGACGCGCGAACAGATTGAAGGCGCAAGAATAGCGGCCGTGACTGCATTGCCCGATTCAGGTCGTGTATCTCTGACCAATCTCAACCGCGGCGATGCCAACGCGTTTGTTTGCGCGCGAGTCAAACTACTTGAAAGGATGCGGCTCGACGCGCCGCCCGATGCGAGCCTCGTCCTGATGCGCGAGTACCTTGCGACCTATGCGTCCCTCACGATGGCCACACACACCTATCGAATCGACGAGTCGCTTCAATATCCTCATGAAGCGAAGCGGGCCGATGTGAACGGTACCCAGACGATACGCATGCACGTTGATGCCAATGGCAAGGTGACGCGAGTGGAAACCATCGCGAGTCAATTGACGCCAACGACCATCGCGCGCGTGGACGGAACCACGATCGCCTCGCGCGATTTGTTCGAGCGCGAGGTGGCTGCCTACATGCAGGTCGCCGGCTATCCGCCGCGCGTCAAGAACGGGAAGCCGGTCGCAACGGTTTTTGAGCTGCCGATCGTGTGGCAGCTCGAAAAATGACTCTCAAATCCCCATGAACTCCCGCTTCATCATTCGGCCCGTGGTCCACGACGATTTCGCCAAGTGGAAAACGCTGTGGGATGGCTACAACTCTTTTTACGGCCGGGAAGGACCAACCGCACTGCCGGTGCAAATCACGCAGGTGACCTGGTCCCGCTTCTTCGACGAGCAGGAACCCGTGCACGCACTCGTCGCGGAGAGCTCAGGCCAGCTATTGGGCATCGTCCATTTCCTGTTTCATCGCAGTACCATTCAGATCGCATCGACCTGCTATCTGCAGGACCTCTTCACCGTCGAGGCGGCGCGTGGAAAAGGTATCGGCCGAGCGCTCATCGAGGCGGTCTACGAACAGGCACGGCTTGCGGGATCCGAACGCGTGTATTGGCAGACTCGCGAAACGAATAGCGTCGCGATGCTTCTGTATGACAAGGTCGCCGAGAGATCGGGCTTCGTCGTGTATCGCAAGGCGTTGTAGACGCATCGCGACGCCATGGGAAGCACGCGGCCGGACTTCCGCCGCAGCGGGTAGTAGAGTGGCGGCTATCGAATCATGCAGCTTGCCATTTCATCATGACGCGCATCGCTGTATTCGTCGCCGTGTCGAGCGCGATCGCGATCGCGGTGGCCATCGACAGCACTGAGCCGGATGCCAATGCTCTTGGCGCGCGAACGGCCCGGTCGATTGCGTCGCAATCGACGCTCGACACGTCAGGCACGCGCGAGCCGCAGCCCGCATCGGCCATCGAAACACCCGTGCCCACCGATCCGCTGCGCATCAGCGACGCTCCTGCCGAACTCGATGGCCTTCCGGTCCGCGCGTTCGTCGATCGATGGTCGCATGCCGCCCGAACCGGCGACACGCGCGCCGCCTATCGCGTCTATCAAGCCGAGGCGTATTGCGCACGCACGGAGGAGAACGAACGCTTGCTTCGTGGCCCTTCAATCCCTCGGGAGGACGAAGCGAGAGCGTCGATCGCCGCATGGGCCCGATCGCTTCGAAATCTCTGCGACGGCGTCAGTCCCGCGGAGGTCGATGAGCGGCTTCACTTTCTGCTGGTCGCCGCCCAAAGCGGAATTGCGGACGCGCAGATCGATTTTTTTATCGAAGGGCCCTACGGCAAACCCTACGAGTTGCGCGCGGAGGATCCCGACCCGAATGTCATCGCATGGAAGGCCCGGGCGGTCGACTTCCTGAAGCAGGCGGCCATGCAGAACAATCGCGATGCACTGGAGTTTCTTTCCCTGGCTTACTTCAACGGCGTCGTGGTCCCGCAGGATTTTGAGACCTCGCTCACCTACGATATCGCGTTGGCGCGAGCGAACCACAAGGACCCCGATCTGGCATTGCTTGCAACCCAGTTGATCAAGCAGCTTCCGGAATCCAGCGTCGCGCGGGCGCGAACCGCGGGCGAAGCCTTGTACCGGCAGTGCTGCAGCGATCGAACGTCGTGAGCTCGCGAATCGCGCTCAAATCCCCACGAAATCCCGCTTGCCCACCGCCACGCCGTTGTGCCGCAGGATCGCGTATGCAGTCGTGGCGTGGAAATAGAAGTTGGGCATCGCCACGTTGTTGAGGTAGTCGAGGCCCTTCATCTCGACGCTGCGGTCGCGCATCTTGATGGTCACGTCGCGATCGGCGCCTGCGTCGACGTCGTTCTTCGAGACGCTTTCGACGAAGGCAATCACTTTCGCGATGCGGTACTTCAATTCGGCAACCGTCTTTTCCTCGTCGGGGAATGCCGGCACGGGAACACCGGCCAATCGCGCGGCTGCGCCCTTCGCGAAATCGCACGCGAGCTGCACCTGCTTCAACAGCGGAAACATGTCGGGATAGAGCCGCGATTCCAGCAGGACCGACGGCTCGAACTTGCGCGCTTCCGCGTCGGACGCGGCCTTGTCGAGCAGCTTCGAAAGATTGCCCAACATGCGCGAGAACACCGGAACCGAAACCGCATGGAGACTACAGGTCATGAACCGCTCCTCGATCTGAAGAAGCGGCGAATGTAGCAGAGCCCGCCGAGTCGCCGCGCAAGCGCGCGCCCGAACGCGGCGCCTCGCATTCGGGCGAGGTCGCGCACTCTCGCGCGCACCGTCACGCACCCCGACGCGCACCGGCATATGCCGGCGCGCACCGCTTGCGAGCGACGCGGCGTGCATCCGTCGATCGAACTGCGCTCGTTCCACCGGCATGCCACAGGCCGCGACGACCCGCTTTTTCATAGGAGAACAACGCAGCTTCGACTAGCCCAACGCGACGCACCGACGCGATCGAGGCTGCATGGCACGCGTCCTGCTATTGCCATGACTAGGCTCTCGTATACCAACTGGTGTTCCGCCGCATGGTCGCGTTTCCCGCAGACGATGTTTCGATCGCTTCGCTTCATCCGGATGCAGGCCCGGTGTGGATCGCCTATGACGAAACGCTGCAGCAATCGAGCGACGGCCCGCTGGCCGGCAAGCGACTTGCGATCAAGGACAACATCGATGTCGCCGGCCTTCCGACCACGGCAGGTTGTACCGCATTCGCATACACGCCCGAACGCTCGGCGACTGTCATCGAACGCTTGAATGCAGCGGGCGCGAAGGTCATCGGCAAGACCAACCTGGACCAGTTCGCATGCGGCCTGGTCGGCCCGCGTTCTCCCTATGGGGCGGTGCCCAATGCATTCGACCCGCGCTACGTGAGCGGCGGCTCGAGTTCGGGTTCGGCGGTCGCGGTCGCGCGCGGTCTGGCCGATGCATCACTCGGAACCGACACGGCAGGTTCGGGCCGCGTGCCTGCGGGCTTCAACAACATCGTCGGTCTGAAACCGACGCGCGGGCTGATCAGCACGCGCGGCGTGATCCCGGCGTGTCGCCATATCGATTGCGTGTCGATCTTCGCGCCCAGCGTGGCCGACGCGGTCGATGTGTTTGCAGCGGTTGGCTACGACGCCGACGATCCTTACTCACGCACACTGCCTCTCGACCTGCGGCCGATGGCGACGAGGTTCCGCTTCGGCATTCCCGACGCGGCACATCTCGAATTCTTCGGCGATGCCCTGAGCGCATCGGCCTTCGCCGAAGCGCTCGCGCGGCTCGCAGCGCTGGGCGGTACCACCGGATCGTTCGATTTCGAACCGATGATGGTGATCGCCCGATCGCTCTACGAAGGCGCATGGGTCGCCGAGCGCTATGCGGCGATTCGCGACTTCTTCGATGCGCATGCCGATCAGATGCATCCGGTGGTTCGTTCCATCGTCGCCAACGGTAAGCGCTACGGCGCGGCCGATATCTTCGATGCGAGCGAAGCCGTGGAACTCGCGAAGCGACGCGCGGCTTCGTTGTGGGATGCGTTCGATGTGCTGGTGGTACCGACGGCACCCACCATCTATCGCATCGACCAGCTCGCCGCCGATCCGATCGCGCTCAATCGCAACCTCGGCACCTACACCAACTTCGTCAACCTGCTCGACTTCGCGGCGATCGCGGTTCCCTCGTCGATGCGAGCGGACGGTTTGCCGTTCGGCATCACGCTGATCGGCCCGGCGGGCAGCGACCTGCGTCTCGCCGATCTCGCGCAGCGCTATCACCACGCGACCGGATTGACCGTGGGAGCCACCGGCCGCGCGTTGCCCGCGCCACGTGCGCTCGCCCGGCCGACAACGACCGACGCAGACACGCACGCGCCGCAAGTACGCATCGCCGTCGTGGGCGCGCATCTTTCAGGCCTGCCGCTGAACGGCCAGTTGCGCGAGCGCGGCGCGCGTCTCGAAGGGACGGTGAAGACCGCGCCACGCTATCGCTTCTTCGCGCTGCCTGGCACCACGCCACCCAAGCCCGGCCTCCTGTGCGTCGAAGAAGACGGCGCGGCGATCGAGGCCGAAATCTGGGCGATGCCGATCGAGCATTACGGCTCGTTCGTCGCGATGATTCCCACGCCTCTCGGTATCGGTTCGATCGAGCTGTCCGACGGCTCGCGCGTGCAGGGCTTTCTTTGCGAAGCCGCAGCCACTATCGGTGCAAAAGACATCAGCCACCACGGCGGCTGGCGCGCGTTTCTGGCGACCTCGGCATGAACCGCTCACCGCTCTCTTTCGTGTTCCAGGCTCCCTGCCGCATGCCCGCCGCAGGGAAGCTTCGTTCTCATTTGGCGGGCGCATCGCACCAGGGGAATTGACATGCGCAGAAGAGGATTCATCCATACGACGCTGGCGCTCGGCATCTTGTCGACCGCGGCGGTCGCCGGCCTCGGCACGGTGACGGGTGCCCAAGCGGCCGACACCATCAAGGTCGGCGTGCTGCATTCGCTGTCGGGAACCATGGCCATCTCGGAAACGTCGTTGAAGGACGTGGCCCTGATGGCGATCGACGAGATCAACGCCAAGGGCGGCGTGATGGGCAAGAAGCTCGAGGCCGTGGTGGTCGATCCCGCATCCAACTGGCCGCTCTTCGCCGAGAAGGCGCGCGGCCTGATCGCGCAGGACAGGGTTGCCGTGGTGTTCGGTTGCTGGACCTCGGTGTCGCGCAAGTCGGTCAATCCGGTGTTCAAGGAATTGAACGGCCTGCTCTTCTATCCGGTGCAGTACGAAGGCGAGGAGCTCGAGAAGAACGTCTTCTACACCGGCGCCGCGCCCAACCAGCAGGCGATTCCCGCGGTGGAATATCTGATGAGCAAGGAAGGCGGAAGCGCGAAACGCTGGGTGCTGCTGGGTACCGACTACGTCTATCCACGCACCACCAACAAGATCCTGCGGGCGTTCCTGAAGTCCAAGGGCGTCGCCGAGAGCGACATCATGGAGGACTACACGCCCTTCGGTCACAGCGATTACCAAACCATCATCGCAAAGATCAAGAAGTTCTCGAGCGAAGGCAAGAAGACGGCGGTCGTGTCGACCATCAATGGTGATTCGAACGTGCCGTTCTACAAGGAACTGGGCAACTCCGGCATCAAGGCGACCGATGTTCCCGTGGTCGCGTTCTCGGTCGGTGAAGAAGAGCTGCGCGGCGTCGATGCCAAGCCGCTCGTGGGCCAGCTCGCCGCGTGGAATTACTTCGAGTCGATCAAGAACCCCGTCAACGCCGAGTTCATCAAGAAGTACAAGGCGTATGCCAAGGCGAAGAACCTGCCGAACGCCGACACGGTCGTCACCAACGATCCGATGGAAGCGACCTACGTGGGCATCTACATGTGGAAGCAGGCGGTCGAGAAGGCCAAGTCCACCGATACCGACAAGGTGATCGCCGCGATGGGCGGACAGACCTTCAAGGCGCCGGACGGCTTCACGATCGAGATGGACGCGAAGAACCACCATCTCCACAAGCCAGTGTTCATCGGCGAGATCCAAGCCGACGGGCAGTTCAAGGTGGTGTGGAAGACCAAGGGTCCGATCAAGGCAGAGCCGTGGAGTCCCTACATCGCCGGCAACGACAAGAAGAAGGACGAGCCCGAGATCACGGCGATGAAGTGATCACCGTCGTTCCGTGTACGCGAGAACCCAGCGTCGTCCACCAACGTCGCTGGGTCCCGCTGTCGCGGGCAATTTTGTCGTTCCCGCGAACTCGGGAATCCAGTGTCTTCATGCGCACGACCGCAAACCTCGCCCAATGAATCAGCGCGCGTCTTCGCCCATCACGCTACATGCACGATGCCTCGTATCGACCGCGCTCATCGTCGCGCTCTTCGTTGCGCTAGCGAGTGTCATGCAGCCCGCACGTGCAGCGCTCGATGCGAACATCGTCACGCCGCTGGCTGGCGATGACTCGGACGCGAAGGTCGCGACGATCGCAAGGCTGGGCGTGCTCGCATCGCCCGATGCCATCGCGCTGTTGAAGGCCTTGCGCGACGAGGCTGTCTATGTAACCGGCGAAGGCCGCGTGCTGGTCGCCGATGCGGCCGGCGCCGCGATCGACCCGATCACCGGCGAGAAGCTGGCGCTGCCCGAGGGCGCCGACGGCATCACCATCAACAACCGCCTGCGCGGCGCGCTCGACGCGGCCGAAGCGGGACTGCATCTGCTCTCTGCCGAGGTCGCGACGCGTCGCAAGGCGGCGAAGTCCTTGCAACAGAGCGCGGCGGCCGAACAACTGCCGCTGATCCAGCGCGCGCTCGCCAACGAGAAGGACGGCGAGACACGCGACACGCTCGAAGCGATCGCATCGATGCTCGAACTGAAGAGTCCCGACGCGTCGTTGCGGCGTGCGGCTGCCGAGCGGCTCGCCGGCAGTGCGAACGCTTCGGTGCGTCCGCTGCTTGCCGCGCTCGCCGAGCCCGATGCGCAGGGTCAATACGCCGAACCCGACCCCAACGTGCGCAGCGCGGCTGCTCTCTCGTTGCGGCAAGTCGATAGCCGTCTTGCCCGCGCCGAGTGGCTCGGCCATGCGTTCTACGGCATCAGCCTCGCGAGCATCCTGCTGCTCGCGGCACTGGGCCTCGCCATCACCTTCGGCCTGATGGGCATCATCAACATGGCGCACGGCGAACTGTTGATGATCGGCGCCTACGCGACCTACGTGGTCCAGGCCGGCTTCCGGCATTTCTTCCCGCAGGCGATCGACTGGTATCTGATCGCGGCGCTGCCGGTCGCGTTCATCGTGGCGGCCGCGATCGGCATGGCGCTGGAACGCAGCGTGATCCGCTGGCTCTACGGCCGCCCGCTCGAGACGCTGCTCGCGACCTGGGGCATCAGCCTGATCCTGATGCAGACGGTGCGTTCGCTGTTCGGCGCGCAGAACGTCGAGGTGTCGAATCCCGCGTGGATGTCGGGCGGCATCACAGTGCTGGGCGGTGTCGTGCTCGCGTGGAACCGCATCGTCATCATCGGTTTCGCCGCGCTGGTGATCCTGCTGGTGTGGCTGCTGCTCAATCGCACGCGTCTGGGCCTGTTCGTGCGCGCAGTCACGCAGAACCGCCGCATGGCCGATTGCGTGGGCGTGCCCACCGGTCGCGTCGACATGCTGACCTTTGGGCTCGGCAGCGGCATCGCGGGTCTGGGTGGACTCGCGCTCTCGCAGCTCGGAAATGTAGGCCCCGACCTGGGCCAGAGCTACATCGTCGATTCGTTCATGGTCGTGGTGCTGGGCGGCGTGGGGCAGCTCGCGGGGACGGTGATCGCCGCGATGGGCCTGGGCGAGGTCAACAAGTTCCTCGAACCAGTGGCCGGTGCGGTGCTCGCGAAGATCATGATCCTGATGGTCGTCGTGCTCTTCATCCAGAAGCGGCCGCAGGGTCTGTTCGCGCTGAAGGGGCGGAGCGCCGACTGACATGGATACCGTGACGCGAACGACAGCGCGCACGACGACGCGCACAACAAGCTACGCGCCGCCGCGGCGAGGCTTGTTCAGCAAGTCCGCATGGCTCGCGCTCGTGTTCGTGACCGCCTTCTTCGCCGCGCTTCCGCTGCTGAACGTATTCGTCGCGCTCGATCATCCGCTGCACGTGTCGTCGTACGCGGTGGCTTTGCTCGGCAAGTTCATGTGCTACGCGATCGCCGCGCTCGCACTGGATCTGGTGTGGGGCTACACCGGCATCCTGTCGCTGGGCCACGGGCTCTTCTTCGCGCTCGGCGGCTACGCGCACGGCATGTACCTGATGCGCGCGATCGGCCGCGAGGGCGCCTATCGGATGGACCTGCCCGACTTCATGGTCTTCCTCGACTGGAAGGCCTACCCCTGGTACTGGTCGTTCACCGATCACTTCTGGTTCGCGATGCTACTGGTGGTCGTCGTGCCAGGCTTGCTCGCGTTCGTGTTCGGCTACTTCGCGTTCCGCTCGCGCATCAAGGGCGTGTATTTCTCGATCATCACGCAGGCGCTGACGTTCGCCGCGATGCTGCTTTTCTTTCGCAACAACACCGGCTTCGGCGGCAACAACGGCTTCACCGATTTCAAACGCATCCTCGGCTTTCCGATTACCGCGCCCGGCACGCGGGCCGCGCTCTATCTGCTCACGCTGATCGTGCTGGTCGCCTCGCTGATCGGCGCGCGCGCACTGGTGCGCTCCAAGCTCGGTCGCGTGCTGACCGCGGTGCGCGACGCCGAAAGCCGATTGATGTTCGTGGGCTACGACCAGCTCTGGTTCAAGCTGTTCGTATGGACGCTGTCGGCGGTGTTGTGCGGCATCGCCGGCGCGCTCTACGTGCCGCAGGTCGGCATCATCAACCCGAGCGAGATGTCGCCCGCGAACTCGATCGAGATGGTGATCTGGGTCGCCACGGGCGGGCGCGGCACTCTGATCGGGCCGATCATCGGCGCGGGCGTCGTCAATGGGCTGAAGACCTGGCTGACGACGGCGTTTCCCGAGGTCTGGCTGTATGCGCTGGGCCTGGTGTTCGTGCTCGTCACGCTGTTCCTGCCGCAGGGCATCGTCGGCCTGTTCAGGAAGCTGGTTCGCACGAACAAGGTCGCCGTCGCATCAGCGCCGACGCGCGAGATGCCGGCAACGCCTGCGACTCCCGTGGCGATGGCCGTGATGCTCCCCACCGCCGCACGCGTCCCTGCATCGCAGCCGCATCACGAGCGCGTCTGTACACCCACCGACGGCGCGCCCTTGCCGAGCCGCACATGAGCCGCGAGCCGATCGGGTTTCGCGCGAACGTGGCGGCCGATGGCTATCCGGTCAGCGAACAGGGCTTCGGCGACGGCGACGCGGGCTACGGCCGCGTGCGATCCGAAGGCGTCGATACCGTCCATGGCGCGATCCTCTATCTGGACGCGATCAGTGTGAGCTTCGATGGCTTCAAGGCGTTGAACGCTTTGACGCTCGACATCGACGTCGGCGAACTGCGTTGCGTCATCGGACCGAACGGTGCCGGCAAGACCACGATGATGGACGTCATCACCGGCAAGACGCGGCCCAACTCGGGCACCGCCTTCTTCGGACAGACCATCGATCTCACGCGCCTGTCCGAACCTCAGATCGCGCGCGCTGGCATCGGCCGGAAATTCCAGCGGCCCACGGTGTTCGAGAACCACAGCGCGTACGAGAACCTCGAGCTCGCGATGAAGACCGACAAGCGCGTCGCACCGACGCTGTTCGCGCGGTTGACCGGCGAGCAGCGCGATGCGATCGACGCGATGCTGGAACTGATCCGCCTCGAAGACGCGGCCGCCCGGCCCGCTGGACTGCTCTCGCACGGACAGAAGCAGTGGCTCGAGATCGGCATGTTGCTGATGCAGGAGCCGCAGTTGCTGCTGCTCGACGAACCGGTTGCCGGCATGACCGATGCCGAGACCGCGCGCACCGCCGAGCTGCTCAACGAGTTGCGCGGCAAGCACTCGATGATGGTGGTCGAGCACGACATGGACTTCGTGTCCGCGATCGCGGGCGACGGCAAGGTCACGGTGCTGCACGAAGGCGCAGTGCTCGCCGAAGGTTGCATGCGCGACGTGCAGGCCGACGAGCGCGTCGTCGAAGTCTATCTGGGGCGCTGACGCGCTCCCCGCACTCCAATGCTCGCCGTCGACAACATCAACCAGTATTACGGTGGCAGCCACACGTTGCGGGGCGTCTCGATCGCCGCCGAAAAAGGTCGATGCACGGCACTGCTCGGCCGCAACGGCGTCGGCAAGACCACGCTGCTGAAATGCATGATGGGCGTGTTGCCGGTCGCGAGCGGACGCATTCTGCTCAATGGCGGCGACATCACGCGCGCGACGCCGCATGTGCGCGCCGCGCTCGGCATGGCTTACGTACCGCAAGGTCGCGAGATCTTTCCGCGCCTGACCGTCGAAGAAAACCTGTTGATGGGGATGGCGACCAGGCCGGCGCGCGCCGCCAAGCGGATCAAGGGTGAGGTCTTCGAGCTCTTTCCGGTCTTGAAGGACATGCTCGGTCGTCGCGGCGGCGATCTTTCCGGTGGGCAGCAGCAGCAGCTCGCGATCGCGCGCGCACTGGTGGCCGAACCCAAGCTGATCATCCTCGACGAACCCACCGAGGGCATACAGCCGTCGATCATCAAGGACATCGAACGCGTGATTCGCCTGCTGCGCGAACGCGGCGATATCGCGATCGTCCTGTGCGAGCAGTACTTCGACTTCGCTCGCGCGCTGGCCGATCAGTTCGTGGTTCTGTCGCGCGGCGCCGTGATTCGTGCGGGCGAGCGCGCCGAGATGGAAGGCAGCGACGTGCGCGATCTGCTGTCGGTTTGAACATGGACATCGCTTCGACCGTAGAGAACGCATCGCCGACCACCTTTCTCTGCGACCCACCGCCGAGCCCACCGTGTTTCGCAAATTCCTGATCGCCGATCGTGTGGAAGCTCCTCGTCGACATCGGCGCCGCCGCTGGCGCCCGGTGATCCGATCCCGATCGTCGAGGCGATGAAGATGGAGTTCTCCGTGCACGCGCAGGCCGCCGGGCACATCGGCAGCGGACGCTGCCGGCAGGGCCCGGTGTTCACGACGGCCGACGCGCTCGCGGCGAGCGCGGCGTGCGAGCATGAAGCGCCCATGACCGGCGTCACCCACCGCGTCGGTGCCCGCGCATCCGCTCCGGCGAAGCTCGCCGATGGCGCCTACGCCCAGCTCAAGCAGGACATCTTCGACTGCCAGCTCGTGCCCGGCGACCGCTTCTCCGAGGCCGAGGTCGCGGAGCGCCTCGGCATCTCGCGTACGCCGGTCCGCGAAGCGCTGTTCCGCCTGCAGCGCGAGGGCTACCTCGACGTCACCGCGCGCAGCGGGTGGGTCGTGCTGCCGCTCGACTTCGAGCTGTTCGATCACCTCTACGATCTGCGCATGATGCTCGAGAGCACCGCGGTGAGGCGCCTGTGCGCTCGCGTCCAACGGGGCGCGGATCATCAAGCTTCGGCCGAGGACGACGCGCTCGAGGGGCAGCGGAAGATCTGGCTGGTCGCGCCCGAAGACCGCGTCGCGGACGGCCAGCGCGTGGCCGAGCTCGACGAAGGCTTCTATATCGCACTGGTCGCGGCCGCCGGCAATCCCGAGATCGCTCGCGTGCATCGCGAGGTCACCGAACGCATCCGCATCGTCCGTCGCCTCGACTTCACGCAGGCCATCCGTGTCGAGATCACCTACGACGAGCACTCGAAGATGCTGCGCGCGATCCTGCAGCGCAGGGCCGATGACGCCTCGCTTCTTCTCCATGCGCACATCGAGGCCAGCAAGGCGGAGGTCCGGAAGATCACACTGCTCTGTCTGCATACGGCGGCGCGCGTACCGTCCCGCATGCGCGTCCCCGGATAGTCGGCAGACGGCGACGATGGCGCCTCGCGGAGTCCCCATGATCGATCTCCTCGCCATCGGTGCGCAGGAGCAGGACTTCGCGCGTCAGGTAGCGGGCAAGAAGTTACGTCTCGATCGACAAGGCCGCACGTTGCCGACCAAACCGGACTGCGGTATCCACGCGATCCCGCAGCAGGCGGATCACGCGCTCGACAGCGCTGATGAAATCCCGTATGTACCAGGGGTGGACGGCCCCTCCCCCGATTCGCCGGCGACGGACTCCAGTACGCGAGCCAGTACGCGAGCCAGTACGCGGGCCAATACGCGGCACTGGAACGCGCGTCTCGAAGTCGGGGTCGCGATGCGCGGCGGCTCGAGCGTCGCTGTGCACCGCCGTCACATCGGACCGCTCCGGCTGCAGAAGCCGCTCTATCCGGAGGGACGCGGTGTCGCGCACTTGCTCGTGGTTCATCCGCCTGCCGGCATCGCGGGGGGAGACCGCCTCGAGATCGACATCGACGTGGGGAACGAAGCGAGCGCGCTCGTAACGACCCCGGGTGCGACCAAATGGTATCGGTCGGACGGCGCGCGCGCGCACCAGCACGTCGCGCTCACCATCGCGCGCGGCGCATGTCTCGAATGGCTGCCTCAGGAGAGCATCGTCTTCGATGGCGCGGACGTGGAGACTACGACGACGATCGCGTGCGAGCGAGGCGCGACGTGCATCGGCTGGGACATCGTCGTATTGGGACGGCTTGCCTCAGGTGAACACTTCGAGCGCGGCGCGGTCCGCCAGGATCTGAGCTTGTCGTGCGACGGCCGAATGCTGTGGCGCGAACGTGCGCGCCTCGCGGCGGGCGATGGTCAGCTGGGTTCTCCTGTCGGATGGAACGGACATTCTGTCGCGGGAGTGTTCTGGGCGTGGGGTGCGACGCTACCCGACGCGGACCTCGAACGCTGCCGCGGGGCGACGATGGCGCGGCAGGACGCGGGAGTGACCGTGCTCGGCGACGGCCTCGTTGTCGCGCGTGCGCTATCCGATTCGGCCGAAAGCGTCCGCGACCTGTTTCATGAAATCTGGTCAATAATCCGGGTCGCGATGACGGCGCGGCGCGCCACGTTGCCGCGGATCTGGGCGACATGACTTGGTCGACATGAATGCGGCACGTGAAGGCACGTTATGGAACTGACGCCGCGTGAAAAGGACAAGCTGCTGCTGTTCACCGCCGCGCTCGTGGCCGAGCGCCGGCGCGCTCGCGGACTGAAGCTGAACTATCCGGAGGCGGTCGCATTCATCTCGGCCGCGATCATGGAAGGCGCGCGCGACGGCCGCAGCGTCGCTGATCTGATGCATTACGGCATGACCCTTTTGACCCGCGACGACGTGATGGACGGCGTGCCCGAGATGATTCCCGACATCCAGGTCGAAGCAACCTTCCCGGACGGGACCAAGCTGGTGACGGTCCACCATCCTGTCGTTTGAACGAGGCGGACGAGTGAATCGGACGAACGATGATCCCCGGTGAATTGATTGCAGCGGCAGGCGATATCGAGCTGAACGCCGGTCGCGATTCGCTAACGGTCGTGGTCGCCAATCGCGGGGACCGCCCCGTGCAGGTCGGCTCGCACTTTCATTTTTTCGAGGTCAACGATGCGCTCTCGTTCGACCGCGCTGCCTCGCGCGGATTTCGCCTGGACGTCGCGGCCGGGACGGCGGTGCGTTTCGAACCGGGCCAGTCGCGCACCGTCAGGCTGGTCGCGCTCGCCGGTGACCGTATCGTCTTCGGCTTCAACGGCGCGGTCATGGGCCCGCTCGATTCAAAAGCTCCGGAAAGCGCCTGATGGCCACGCGCATTTCACGGCAGGCCTATGCCGAGATGTACGGGCCGACGACCGGCGACCGGGTGCGACTCGCCGATACGGCGCTCGTCATCGAAGTCGAGAAGGATTACACGATCTACGGAGAGGAAGTGAAGTTCGGCGGAGGCAAGGTGATACGCGACGGGATGGGCCAGAGCCAGCGGATGGCCAAGGACATCGCCGACACGGTGATCACGAACGCGCTCATCGTAGACCACTGGGGCATCGTCAAGGCCGACATCGCGATCAAGGACGGCCGCTTCGCCCGCATCGGCAAGGCCGGCAACCCGGACATACAGCCGGGCGTCGACATCGTGATCGGGCCGGGCACCGAGATCATCGCCGGTGAAGGCATGATCGTGACGCCTGGCGGTGTCGACAGCCACATCCATTTCATTTGCCCGCAGCAGATCGAAGAGGCCCTGATGTCGGGCACGACGACGATGCTCGGCGGCGGCACGGGACCCGCGACGGGGACGTTCGCGACAACGGTGACGCCGGGTCCCTGGCATCTGGCGAACATGCTGCAGGCGGCCGAGGCCTACCCGATGAACCTCGGTTTTCTAGGCAAGGGCAACGCGAGCCTTCCGGGACCGTTGCATGAACAGATTCAAGCCGGTGCGATCGGGCTGAAGCTGCACGAGGACTGGGGCACTACGCCGGCGGCGATCGACAATTGCCTGACCGTCGCGGACGAGACCGACACGCAGGTCGCGATCCATACGGACACCCTGAACGAAGCCGGCTTCGTCGAGGCATCGGTCGCGGCGTTCAGGGGAAGGACGATCCACACCTATCACACCGAAGGCGCGGGTGGCGGACACGCACCCGACATCATCCGCGTTTGCGGCGAGATGAACGTACTGCCTTCGTCGACCAACCCGACCCGGCCGTATACCGTCAATACACTCGACGAGCATTTGGACATGCTAATGGTCTGCCACCATCTGGACGCGTCGATCGCGGAAGACGTGGCGTTCGCGGAGTCGAGAATCCGCAAGGAGACGATCGCGGCCGAAGACATCCTGCACGACCTCGGCGCGTTCTCGATGATCTCGTCGGACTCGCAGGCGATGGGGCGTGTGGGCGAGGTCATCCTTCGGACCTGGCAGACCGCGCACAAGATGAAACAGCAGCGCGGCGCGTTGCCCGGGGACACGGCCCATCGCGACAACGCGCGGGTCATGCGCTACATTGCGAAGTACACGATCAATCCGGCGCTCGCGCACGGCATCGCTCACGAGGTCGGGTCGATCGAGGCGGGCAAGTGGGCCGATCTCGTGCTGTGGAAGCCGGCGTTCTTCGGCGTCAAACCGTTCCTGATCGTCAAGGGCGGGCAGATCGTCGCGGCCGCGATGGGCGACCCGAACGCGTCGATCCCGACGCCGCAGCCGGTCCACTACCGGCCGATGTTCGGCGCGCACGGGAAGTCGGTGACGCGTGGTTCGTTGACCTTCATGTCGCAGGCCGCGGTCGCCGCGGGCGTGCCCGAACGACTGCAGCTCGAGAAGCCGGTCGTCGCCGTGCGTGGCTGTCGCGCACTGTCCAAGCGCGACATGGTGCACAACACTCTGACGCCGGAGATCTCCGTCGACCCCGAGACGTACGCGGTCGTCGCGGACGGTGAATTGCTGACCTGCGAGCCGGCAACCGAGCTGCCGATGTCGCAACGCTACTTTCTGTTCTGACGCCGCGCTTCTTGCGATGCATGACGACGATATGGAGTCCCCCGCGCTTCGTCTCTTCGCGTTGATTCCTCGCGATACGGATCACGATCCGATACCCGGCGCGCGCAGTCTCATCCTGACTTGCGAGCAGCGTGCGAAAACGCGCTGTCGCGCGACGCTGTCGGATGGGAGCGACGCGGTCGTCATGCTCCCGCGCGGCAGCGTCGTGCGCCCGGGAATGCGGCTCGTGGCCGAGAGCGGCGAGATCGTCGACGTGGTCCCGGCGTGCGAGCGGATCTATCGAGTCCATGCGAGCGCCGACAGTCCCGACCCGGCGCTCGACCTGTTGCGCGCTGCCTACCATCTCGGCAACCGCCACGTCCCGCTCGAACTCGGCCCGGGCTTCGTCAAGCTCGAACGCGATCCGGTCCTGCGTGATCTCCTGCAGCGCCTCAACGTGAACGTCACCCCCGCTTTCGAGCCATTCGATCCCGAGCCGGGCGCCTATGGTGGCGGCCATCGGCACGGAACGAACGACCACGCGGACGACGATGGTGGTGCGACTGGAGAAGCACTGTCGCGCAACGCGCACGCGGTGGCGCGGAACGGAGCAGGGGCGCCGAAATGACGGACACGCTCGAGGCCGAGGCGGCCTTGCTGCAGTTGTCCAGCGCGGCACTTCCGGTCGGTGCGTTCAGCTATTCCCAAGGTCTCGAGACGGCGATCGCGGACGAACGCCTGCGCACGACCGAGGACATCGAGAGCTTCATCGCAGACGTGCTCAGGCTCGTAGTCGCTCGCTACGAGGCGCCGGTCTGGTGGCGCCTGCGCGCTGCGCTCGACCGGCAGGATCTGGATCGGTTCGGCGACTGGAACGACGACTTCCTGGCCACCAGGGAAACCGCGGAACTGCGCGCAGAGACGCTGCAGATGGGACATTCGATGATCGAGTTGATGCGTGGCCTGACGATGCCGATCGGCATCGTCGTCGATGCATGGACCTGGCCCGCCGCGCACGCGCTCGCATCCCGGACATGGCGCATCGCACCGCGCTCGGCGTTGAACGGCTACCTGTTCGGCTGGCTCGAGAACCAGGTCCTCGCCGGCATGAAAGCATTGCCGTATGGGCAGCTCGCGGGCCAGCGCATGCTGCAGGCGCTGCGTCCGGGACTCGCCGAAGTGGTCTTGTCCGCTTCGGAATCGCCCGACGATTCCCTGACGACGCAGGCGCCGGGCTATGCAATCAACAGCGCCCGTCACGAAAGCCAGTATTCACGACTGTTCAGGTCCTGACTCGTGACAAAACCATCGTCCAACCCCCTTCGCGTCGGCATCGGCGGGCCCGTCGGCTCCGGCAAGACGACTCTCGTCGAAATGCTGTGCAAACGACTGCGCGCGCGCTACCAACTCGCGGTCGTCACGAACGACATCTACACGAAGGAAGACGAGCGCCTGCTCGTCGCTGCGCAGGCGCTTCCGCCCGAGCGAATCATGGGCGTGGAGACCGGCGGTTGCCCGCACACCGCGATCCGCGAGGACGCGTCGATCAACCTCGAAGCCGTTTCCCGCATGCAGAAGCGCTTCCCGGATCTGGACCTGATCTTCATCGAATCGGGCGGCGACAATCTCGCGGCGACGTTCAGTCCCGAACTGTCGGACCTGACGCTCTACGTCATCGACGTCGCCGGCGGCGAAAAAATTCCGAGAAAGGGCGGGCCCGGCATCACGAAGGCAGACCTGCTCGTCATCAACAAGACCGACCTCGCACCGTACGTCGGCGCGTCCCTTGCCGTGATGGCGAATGACGCGGCGCGCATGCGCGGCACACGCCCCTTCGTGATGACCAACCTGAAGACCGGTGCCGGACTGGACGAAGTCGTCGCCTTCGTCGTCGAACGCGGAATGCTCGAGGTCTGAACGCCGCGCCTGCGCGTGCGCGTGCGCGGGCAGTCCGCCGTCGAAGGGTCGCCCCGTCACTGCGGGGACTTTCGCGAAACGGGGTATCGAAGAGACCGCCAGCCTCTGCCTCGATGTGCTTCGCGGGACGACGGGCAGTCGACCTTCGAGACCGCGCCCCTTCGATCAATCGCGATCGACCGCTGACGCGGCCCGGACAGCCCGCCTCCTACGCAAAGAACGCCTTGACCTTGTCGGCCCAGCCCTTGCTCTGCGGGCTGTGCTTGGCGCCGCCTTCGCGAGTGGACGCATCGAAATCCTTGAGCAGCTTCTTCTGGTGTTCGGTCAGGCGCACCGGCGTTTCGACCAGCACGTGGCAATACAGGTCACCAGGGTACGAGCCCCGGACCCCCTTGATGCCCTTGCCTCGCAGCCGGAAGGTCTTGCCGCTCTGCGTGCCTTCGGGAATCGAGATCGCCGCATTGCCGCCCAGCGTGGGTATCTCGAGTTCCCCGCCAAGCGCAGCGGTCGCGAACGCGATCGGCATCTCGCAATGCAGGTCGTCGCCGTCGCGCTGGAACATCGCGTGTGGCTTGATGTGGATCTCGACGTAGAGATCGCCGTTCGGGCCGCCGTTCACGCCCGGCTCGCCATTGCCGGTGGAGCGAATCCGCATCCCTTCGTCGATGCCCGCGGGAATCTTGACCTCGAGCGTCTTGGGCGATTTGATCCTGCCCACGCCATCGCAATGCGTGCACGGTTCCGGAATGATCTTGCCGGTGCCGTGACAGCGCGCACAGGTCTGCTGGATCGAGAAGAAGCCCTGCTGAATCCGCACCGATCCCGAGCCCGTGCAGGTCGGGCAGGTCTGCGGCTTGGTGCCGGGCGCAGCGCCCGAGCCGTGGCAGATCTCGCAATTGTTCCAGCTCGGGATCTTGATCTCGGTCTCGTAGCCGTGGGCGGCCTGCTCGAGCGTGATCTCCATCGCATAACGCAGGTCGGCGCCGCGGTACACCTGCGGCCCGCCGCGACCCCGCTGCCCGCCGCCGAAGATGTCGCCGAAGATATCGCCAAAAGCTTCGGCAAAGCCGCCCATGCCTGCGCCCGCGCCGGCCATGTTCGGATCGACGCCCGCGTGTCCGTAGCGATCGTATGCGGCGCGCTTGTCCGCATCGGTCAGCATCTCGTAGGCTTCCTTGGCCTCCTTGAATTTTTCTTCGGACGCCTTGTCACCGTCCGCGTTGCGGTCCGGGTGATGCTTCATCGCCAGCCTGCGGTAGGCCTTCTTGATGTCTTCTTCAGAGGCGTTCTTCGCGACGCCGAGAATTTCGTAGTAGTCCCGTTTGGCCATGGCGCTTCCGTTGGCTTGACTTGTGCTGCCTTGATACGAGAACGCCGAGAGGGACGGATCAGTGTCCGTCCAACCCGGCGAAGAGGCGTAGCGGCATACGGCTACGCCCCGATCTCACTGCACCAACTCACTGCGCGACCCTGCTGCGCGAACAATCGCGTTCAGCCGCGCTTGACTTCCTTGAACTCGGCATCGACGACGTTGTCGTCGGCCGGCTTGCCTTGCTGCTGGCCCGCACCCGCGTCGTGCGCAGCGTGCTGGGCTGCGTCGCCGGCCGCTGCCTGAGCGGCCTGCGCATCGGCCGCCATCTTCTCGCCGAGCTTCTGCGACGCGGTCATCAGCGCTTCGCTCGCGCTTTCGATATTCTCCTTGTCGTCCGACTTGATCGCGTCTTCTGCCGACCTGATCGCGGCTTCGATGCTGCCCTTGTCGGCCGCGTCCAACTTGTCGCCGTATTCGGACATCGACTTCTTGACCGAATGCACCAGCGCATCGGCCTGGTTGCGCGCGGTCACGAGCTCGACGACCTTCTTGTCGTCTTCGGCGTTCGCTTCGGCGTCCTTCACCATCTTCTCGATCTCGGCCTCCGACAGCCCCGAATTCGCCTTGATGGTGATCTTGTTTTCCTTGCCGGTAGCCTTGTCCTTCGCGCCGACATGCAAAATGCCGTTCGCGTCGATGTCGAAGCCCACCTCGATCTGCGGCATGCCGCGCGGTGCCGGCGCGATGCCTTCGAGATTGAATTCGCCGAGCAGCTTGTTGCCGACGACCACGTCGCGCTCGCCCTGATAGACCTTGATCGTCACGGCCGGCTGGTTGTCGTCCGCGGTCGAATACACCTGGCCGAACTTGGTCGGGATGGTGGTGTTCTTCTTGATCATCTTGGTCATCACGCCGCCCAGCGTTTCGATGCCCAGCGACAGCGGCGTCACGTCGAGCAGCAGCACGTCCTTGACGTCGCCCTTGAGCACGCCGCCTTGAATCGCGGCACCGACCGCAACGGCCTCGTCAGGGTTTACATCACGGCGCGGATCACGACCGAAGAATTCCTTGACCTTCTCCTGCACCTTGGGCATGCGCGTCATGCCGCCGACCAGGATCACGTCGTGAATGTCGGACACCGAAACTCCCGAGTCCTTGATTGCGATACGGCAAGGCTCGATGGTCCGTTCGATCAGGTCCTCGACCAGCGACTCGAACTTCGCGCGCGTGAGCTTCATGTTCAGGTGCTTCGGTCCCGACGCGTCGGCCGTGATATACGGCAGGTTGATATCGGTCTGCGCCGACGAGCTCAACTCGATCTTGGCCTTCTCGGCCGAGTCCTTCAGGCGCTGCAGCGCGAGCACGTCCTTGGAGAGATCGGCGCCGGATTCCTTCTTGAATTCGGTAACGATGTAATCGATGATGCGCTGGTCGAAGTCCTCGCCGCCCAGGAACGTGTCGCCGTTGGTGGACAGCACTTCGAACTGCTTCTCACCGTCCAGATCCGCGATCTCGATGATCGAGATGTCGAACGTGCCGCCGCCCAAGTCATACACGGCGATCTTGGAATCGCCCTTGCCGTGCTTGTCCAGGCCGAACGCGAGCGCGGCCGCGGTCGGCTCGTTGATGATGCGTTTGACTTCGAGGCCCGCGATGCGACCGGCATCCTTGGTTGCCTGGCGCTGCGAGTCGTTGAAGTAGGCCGGCACCGTGATTACGGCCTCGGTGACCTCTTCGCCGAGGTAGTCCTCGGCGGTCTTCTTCATCTTGCGCAGGGTTTCGGCGCTGATCTGCGGAGGCGCGAGCTTCTTGTCGCGTACCGAAATCCAAGCGTCGCCGTTGTCGGCCTTGACGATCTGATAGGGCATCAGGTTGATGTCCTTCTGCACTTCCTTCTCTTCGAAGCGGCGACCGATCAGGCGCTTGACCGCGTAGAGCGTGTTCTTGGGATTGGTCACGGCCTGACGCTTGGCCGGCGCGCCGACCAGGATCTCGCCGTCATCCATGTACGCGATGATCGAAGGCGTGGTGCGCGCGCCTTCGGAATTCTCGATGACCTTCGGCTGACCACCTTCCATGATGGCCACGCACGAGTTAGTCGTGCCGAGGTCGATGCCGATGATTTTTCCCATGATGTATCTCTCCTGAACGATCTTTGTCTTTGCGAATTGGTGGTGTGCTCGCGTTTGCCTATGCGCGTTTTTTTCCAGGCTGCCTCGCATGGATTCAGCGAAGCGCCTTCTGAACAAGCATTTGGAGGATTCCCCCTCGATTTCAAGGGATATTCACCGACCGCCGTCTCCCGACGAGGCGACCGCGCGGTCGCCTCAGCTCGCCACCATGACGAGCGCCGGCCGCAATACGCGATCGGCAAGCATCCATCCCCTTTGCAATACGGTCACCACGTGATTGGGCGCCGTGCCTTCAGGCGCAGGGACCGTGGAGATCGCCTGATGGCGATGCGGGTCGAATTTTTCGCCTACCGGGTCGATCGCGACCAGGCGATTGCGCTCGAACGCGCCGAGCAATTGCTTGTGCGTCAATGCGACGCCTTCACGCACCTTGTCGGCGTCGGGGCTCTTGTCGTCCAGGGCGGCCTGCAGGCTGTCCATCACGGGCAGCAGCGACTCGGCAAAGTTCTCGATGCCGTATTTGTGGGCCTTGGACACGTCCTCCTGTGCACGGCGGCGGGTATTGTCGGCCTCGGCCTTGGCTCGAAGGAACGCATCGTAGTGCTCCTGCGCCTTCGCTTCGGCCGCGCTCAGCGCGGCCTCGAGACCGGCCGCGTTCAGCGGCGCTTCATCCGCCGACACCCCGGCGTCGACGGCGGTCTCGGGCGCGCGCTGCGCGTCGGCCTCGCGCTCCTCGGATTGCGGCGTGTCCGTCGTTTCGTTTTCGTGCTTCCCTGGTCTCATCGTCAAAATTCTCCTGCGTGATTGAGGTTTTCGCATGACGCGTCCGCAGCGTGGACACGCCCACCGCGAGATTGCGCCGCATGCGAAGAATTCAAGCGGGAATCGCGGCGCTGCGAGGATTTCACAGGCGCATCAACCAGCCATTGACCTTCAAGCATCAATAGAAAGTCAACGCCCAAGTGATTGATCCGCTTGTCGCCATTCTTGACGCATTGACCGGATCACTTGGCTGACAAGCCGCTGTATGGCTAACCAATCAACCACTTAACGCCGAGGCATAAGTCTTGCTCTTGCAAGTGCCCTCGCGCTCTTCGCGAAGCCAAACAGGAAATCTCGATGCGCAAGTCACTTCTTCTCCCGGTATTGCTGCTCGCAGTCGCGGGGCAATCACAAGCCTCTCCGGTCGCTTCCACTCTTACCTCGAACGGAGGAACGGTGAATGCGATGAACGGGGCAGCCGTCTCGAACTTGATCGCGTCCACAGGCGGCACGATCGTCCCGCTCATATTGGCTGGGCAGTTGCCCGACACGCCTGCGGCTCGGGTGGATTCGAATTCACCGTCTTCGCCATTCAGCGGCGTCGTGAGCATCAACATTCGCTACAACGATCCCACTTCGGGCGCGCCGCTGAGCTTCATCTGTTCGGGTTCAATGGTCTCGGCGACACAAGTATTGAGCGCCGCGCACTGTGTCGACACCAATGGACACGGCAAGATCATCAATCTGGCCACGCCGGGGAGTGATATTCGCGTCGTCTTCAACACACCGACCGGATTCTCGTTGATCAGTGCGGTGAAGGCGATCATCCATCCGAACTATCAAGGCTTCAATATCTGCCCCGATGCGTCCACCGGTTGCGTCAACGACGATATCTCGCGATCACGCTAGCGTCGGCGGCGCCGGCCTTCGCAAAGATCTACAAGATCGCCACCAACGTGCAGGAGCTGGGCACCGTGTTCACGCAGGTCGGGTACGGCACCAGTGGAGACGGCACCAACGGCTACACGATCGCGCCGAGCTTCTTCGTCAAGCGGAGCGGCAAGAACAGCTTCGACCTGTTCGACACCGACGACGAAGCGGACTTCGATCCTGCCAGCGCGCACGAGGTCTGGTATTCGGACTTCGACGGCCCCGTCACCAGTGCGCCTGCCATCGCAGACCGCCTCTGCACGCTCGGCTTCCGTTGCGGCACTACCCTCGGCAATGCGATCGAAACGAATATCGGCGGTGGCGATTCGGGCGGTTCGTCCTTCATCCAGGACGCCTCGGGCAACTACCTTTTGGGCGGCAACAACACGTTCGGCATCAACTTCAACAACGGCCGTTTCGGCGACGTTTACGGCGGCATCCTGCTGAGCCTGATCGGTGCAACCTTTGTTCCGGAACCGGAGACGTTGCTGCTGATGCTGGTCGGCATCGTGGGTCTGGGCTTGACTCGCCGTCGTCGCGCGACCCACTGAGCAACGCACTTCAGTTCAAGAGCACTTCACGCATGAACGAGAGGGCGGCTTCGGCCGCCCTCTTTGTTTTGTTGGCGTCTGCACCAAACGATCCCAAGCAAGGCTATAGCCAGCCCTGCAGGTTGCGCTCCGCGATCGCGGCCAACGCGGCAATCCAGCGCGGATTGTCATTCAAGCAGGAGATGTAGCGATAGCTGCCGCCTCCCGCATTCTTGAATGACGCCTCACCCTCGATGCCGATCTCCTCGAGCGTCTCCAGACAATCGGCGGGAAAACCGGGGCAACAGATATCCAGTCTCGAAGTTCTCTTCGCGCCGAGTTCCCGCAATACATCGACGGTGTAGGGCTTCAACCACTCTGCCCTGCCGAAGCGCGATTGAAAGGTCGCGACCCATTGGTCTTTGCGCAGGCCCAATCGCTCTGCAACGCGCTCCGCGGTCACGAGGCACTGCGCCTGATACGGATCACCCAGGCGCACCGAACGTTGCGGGATGCCGTGGAAGCTCATCACCAGCACGGCCGCCGAATCGGCGATCGTGCCGTCCCTGGTCCGCGCGGTCACGATCGTTGACGCCAGCGCATCGATGTAGCCCGCGTCGTCGTGGTACTGCTTGACGAAACGAAACTCGGGCACGTTGCGCACTTTCGCCGCCCAGGCATTGATGGCGTCGAAGCTCGATGCCGACGTCGTCGCGGAATACTGCGGATAGAGCGGCAACACGAGGATGCGCTCGCAAGCTTGCGCGTGCAGGCGATCGAGCGCATCGGCAAGTGACGGGTTGCCGTAACGCATCGCGTATTCGACCGTGAGCGCATGTCCGCGCATGCCCATCAAGCCGCGCAGGAGCTTCGCCTGCTTTTCGGTCCACACCTTGAGCGGCGAGCCTTCCTGCATCCACACGGCCTTGTACTTCTCCGCAGAGCGCCGCGAGCGGATCGGAAGGATGATGCCGAACAGGATCGGCCACCAGATCACACGGGGGATCTCGACCACGCGCGGGTCCCACAGAAATTCGGCGAGATATCGGCGAACTGCGGAAGGGGTCGGCGCGTCGGGTGTGCCGAGATTGACGAGCAGGATCGCGGTGCGAGGGGGCATGTCGTGGGTTTGATGGGCTTGAGAGTGCGGCCGCATGGGCGATGCGATGAGCTGACTGATTGCGTGGGATGCAGCAGTCGGGCATCGTAGCGCACTGATTCAAGCGGCATCATCCGAAACTCATGCGACCGTGGTTCATGCACGAGGCTCTGTTCAGCGGCGCCATGATCGTGACGGTGTCGATCGCGTCGCATGCCGGCGAACTATCCGGAGTCTTGCCCGATGCCGCCGCCGCCACGCCGCAGGGACGCGTAGCCGAAGCGCGGTGGGAAAAGTTTGCGGCTCAGAACGCCCGCTCGGGCGATTTGCGGCTGCAGCTTCTGTTTGGCAGAACTACGATCGCGCTCGAACAACTCGTCGAGCGCGCGCGCGGATCGACCGATCCGCTGGTCCTGTCCACACTTTCGGAACGCTGTGACGCACCCGTGTCGACCGGCAAGTCCTCGGCAGCAGCGTCCGGCGAAACGACATTCATCGGTTGCGACGGTGTCGAGTTGGCGCGCCGCTGGGTCGCGGTCGACACGGAGAATCAGCTCGCATGGTTGACTCTCGCGACCCTGCTCGATCGGCGCGGCGCGCTCGACGAAGCACGTTCGACCTTCATGCGAGCGGCACGCGCCTCGTCGTATCGCACGCTATACGGCGAGGCGGCGCGGACGATACTACGCATCGTGCCGCGCGACCTGAGCCCTAGCGAGCAGCTCGCGTTCGCGTACGGCATCGTCAGGATGCAGTCCGCTCAGCCGTTCCCGACATTCCAACCCTTGTTTCGCACTTGCAAGCTGCCCGATATGCGCGACGCCTGCGTGCATATTGCGGACACCATGTTTCGTGACAGCGCGACCGTGATCGAGCTGTTCACGGCGACGGAGCTGTCCGGACGTCTTGACGTCGAGCGCGAAACGGTACGTTATCGGACCGAACGTTTCTACGCCATGCGGTGGCTCATGCGTCAAGGCATCGCACCGGACGAACCTTCGATCGACGATGCCGCGGCGATCGATCGTTTCGTCGACGACGTGGAGAAACGCGCATCTCGCGGAGAACTCGCCTGGTTTCGCGAACAGTTTCGGCGGAGAGGCGTCTCTGAAGCCGAGGCTGCCGCACGCTACGAGAAGTCGATCACGGCGGAGCAAAGACTTCAACTCGAAGCGGTGATGAGACCGTGGAACGCGGGCATGCCATGATCTGTGAACTATTCAATGCGAGACGTACAATGAAGAAAGTGTGGATGCCCGTCAGTGCTGGCGATCGCATGCAGGCTCGTGCCCGTGGCGGCCGTATCGGTATGAATCCGGAGGTTCGCATGGCTCTGAAATATTCGAGGACGATTGGTACGGTCTCGTTGCTCGCGTCGCTGGCTTTCGCGCGCGGCACGCACGCTGGCGACAAGGTCGCCTTTGCGCCTGAGGGCCCCGTCGGTCGAGGTCCCAGTCGGCATCGCGGACTGGGACCGGCTCGTCGAGGCCGCCCGTAAATCGGCCGACCTCCGCTTGCGAATCGTCGCTTCGATCGATGGGCTGGAGGATCGGGGCGGCGTCTATTCCTCGCACGAGGTCATTCCGCTCGAGACGCTGGTCGAGCAGGCGCGTGGATCAACCGATCCGATGGTGCTGTCGATGTTGGTAGGACGCTGCAGCGAATCTGCGAAGCCGCCACGATGCGACACACAGGATCTCGCCGAGCGCTGGACTGTCGCCGACACACAAAATCAGAAGGCCTGGCTCACGCTCGCGGCTGTCCTGCAGCAGAAGGGCGACCTGCCCGCCGCGCGGGCGGCGTTCGAACGCGCGTCACGCGCTTCGACCTGGCATGAACATAACGACGATATTGCACGCGTCATCGCCGCAACCATTCCGCGAACCTGGCCGCCGCTGGCGCGCATGCATGGGCTCGAGGCGGCGCTGGGTATCGCGGCGGCTCGAAACATCTCGCCAAGTCCATTCAGCTACTTGACCCAGCAATGCAAGGATCCATCGATGCGCGCGCAGTGCGGTCAGATCCTCGAAACGATGTTTCGCGACGGCAACGATTTGTTCAGCTTGTCGATCTCGTCCAAGGTCGCCGCGATCGCACACATTCCCGACGAGACGGTGAAGATGCGCCTGCAAAAATTCAACGCGACGTACTGGGCCGTCGTGGACGAAGCAGAGTCGACGGTGTCCGAGCCGATGGAAGCCGCCGATGTCGCACGTGCCGTTGCGCGACTGGAAGAACGAATCGCGTTCGGTGAGATGCGATATGGACAGCGCGTGCTGGAGCGAAGCGGCGTTGCGGAAGCCGACGCCGCTTCGCGCTTTGCAAGTCGCCGCGCCGCCCGACAATCGGCAGCGACGCAGCCGCGCTAGTGCTGACTCAACGCATTCGACAACAGCTTCGCCGTGATATCGACAATCGGCACCACCCGCTCATAAGCCATGCGCGTCGGCCCGATCACGCCGATCGTGCCGACGATGCGGCCATCGACCTGATACGTCGACGTGACGATGGTCATGTCGTCCATCGGCACCAACTTCGATTCGCCGCCGATGAAGATCTGTACGCCATGCGCGCGGCTCGAGACGTCGAGCAACTGCATGAGGCCGGTCTTCTGCTCGAACAGCGCAAACAGTTGTCGCAGCTTCTGCATGTTGCCGGTCAGGTCGGCGTTCTCGAGCAGATTGCGTTCGCCCGAAATCACCATCTCCTCGTCGTCGGCCAGCGCTTGCGAGCCGGCTTCGACCGCGGCCTGCATCAGCTTGGCGGTCTCGGCGCGTAGCTCGTTCAATTCGTCGCGCAGGCGCGCCTTGATGGTGTCGAACGAGAGGCCCGCAAAATTCTGATTGAGAAAGTTCGCGGCCTCGATCAACTGAGACTGCGTGTAGGCACGCTCGGTGAAGAGGATGCGGTTCTGCACGTCGCCGTCGGGCGTGACGATGATCAGCAGCACGCGCGAATCGGACAGGTGCAGGAACTCGATGTGCCGGAACGACGAGCCGCGGCGCGGCGTCATCACCACGCCCGCAAACTGCGAGAGATTCGACAGCACCTGCGCGGCCGCCGAGATCACGCGCTGCGGCTGGTCGGGCTTGATGCGTCCTGCGACTGCGGACGCGTCGTGCCCTTCCAGCGGCTTGACGGTCATCAGGCTATCGACGAAGAAGCGATAGCCGCGCGGC
>JBBSGB010000016.1:0-79431 GCA_038254545.1 Burkholderiales bacterium
AGAACTGATGAACGAACCAAAGCCTACGTGGCAAGGCGAGTCGCTGAAGGACACTCCAAGCTCGAGGCGATTCGCTGCTTGAAACGCTACCTTGCTCGCGAGGTGTTCGTCCTTCTCTCCCGCCGCCGGCGCGAGATCGGCACCGATGGAGCAGTCCTGCGCGAGGGAGTCGATGTCGCATTCATTGCCGCCGACGGAACAAGAATCGAACGCATCATCGGTTTCTTCGGACCAATCATGAAGGCGTCGACGTGACGCCTTCAGGCTATGACATTCTCAAGCGCGTGCGGGACAGCCGGTTCGCGACGCTGGACACTTTTGTGTACTCGCCGCTCTGCTTGCTGCTCGCCCTGGGTGTCGCGCTCGTGGCGTTCCAGAATGTCACCTGACCTTTCCATCGAGTCACGTTGGGCCTCATGTAAGCAGCCGGAGAATTCCGATGACGATGTCTTCGACATTCATTGCGTCTAGCGGCGACGGATACGAGCTGCTGATGGGACGCTGGAGCCGGCGTCTTGCTGGGCCGTTTCTCGATTTCGTCGGCACCGCGGATGGCGAATGCATTCTCGATGTGGGGTGCGGCACTGGCTCCCTTGCCTTTGCCCTTGCGGAGAAGTGCCAGGTAAAGCAGCTACGCGGCATAGACTTTTCGCCCGCGTACGTTGAGCACTCCAAGCGCCACAATCATGATCCGAGGATCGTGTTCCAGGTTGGCGATGCCTGCGCGATGGACTTTCCCGATCACAGCTTCGACCGCGTCCTTTCGCTGCTCGTACTGCACTTCGTTCCAAGAGCGGATCACGCCATTGCCGAGATGCGACGCGTCGCCCGGCCGGGCGCCGTGGTCGGGGCGGCCGTTTGGGACGCGCGCGGCGGCCTCGTCGCCAACCGGATGTTCTTCGACACAGCGGCCGCGCTGGATGCCAAGGCGAGCGAGCGCCGGGCAGGTAACTTCACCCGCCCAATGACCCGGCCGGGAGAATTGGCGACCGCATGGCGGGCCGCGGGTTTCAGCGATGTGGTCGAGACGGCGTTGAGCATCCGCATGGAGTTCGCATCATTCGATGACTATTGGGCCCCCTATCTGGGCAAGGACGGACCAAACGCCGAATACATCGCGGCGCTCGGTGATTCCGAACGAACCAGACTTCGTGATGCGGTAAGGCTCGCGTACGTCGATGGGGAAGCCGATGGTCCGCGGTCGTACGCGGCGGTCGCCTGGGCCGTGAAAGGCATTGCACCCGGGTAAAACAATTTTCGAACACGCAATCATTTAGGTTGACCAGCGGGAGCGACTAATGGCCAAGGAAATCATCGCGACGGACAGGGCGCCCAAATCGCCCGCGAGCTACAGCCAAGCCGTCAAGGCTGGTGGCCTCGTGTTTGTGTCAGGGCAAGGCCCTTTCGATTCGAAGAGCGGCGAGCTCGTCGGCGCGACCATTCAAGAACAAACAGCGCAGTGCCTGCGAAACGTCGAAGCCATCCTCATCGCGGCCGGCAGTTCGCTTGCGCAGGCTGTCAGCGCAACGTTCATCCTCGCGGATGAGGCCGACTTTCCGGGCATGAACGAGGAATGGACGAAGTGGTTTGCCGCTGAACCGCCAGCACGCCAAGGCGCCAAGTTACCGATCCGGTCAAAAGGCATGCGAGTATCAATTGCTCTCATCGCAGAGGCTTGACCTTTCCATCGAGCGGACATCCAACCGCGCCCTTCGCCCACCGATAGCTTCATGTCGAACGTCAGGACACAGGGTGACGCGGCTTAACTAATTCGTTAGACCAACCACGGAAGGGCGTCATGAATCTCGCAACTGTTATCGGCGCGGGACTTCTAGCGCTGAGTGCTTGTGGCTCGGCGCCTGCGCAGATGCCAGCCGTGAAGATGGTTCCGTTGGCGGCGGTAGCCGAAGACGCCGAAGACGTTGCGTGGGCGCAGGCAACAGCAAAGGTGATGCAGTTCACCGATCTCAGAGTTCGCATCGCATTGACGCAACCAAGGATCGTTGAGCGCGATGGCAAATGGGTCACGGATGACGACAACGTGCTTGCTATGCTGGTCGATCAGGCGCGAGGTTCGACAGACCCCTTGACGTTGCATTTGCTCGTGAGGCGGTGCAGGACTCGTCAGCAAGCAGCCGGTGTTTGCAACTCTGCCGACTTTGTCAAACGCTGGATTGACGCGGATACCCAGAACCAGGTTGCTTGGCTGACGCTAGCCGCCATACAGCGGGAGTCGGGCGATCTGACGGCAGCCCGAGCTACGTTCGAACGTGCCGCCCAGGCATCTGTATGGAGGGATCAATATCGTCAATTGGCGCAGTCCGTCGTAACGAGCCTGCAGCCTATGGTTCCATCCCGGGGCGAGCTACGCTTGATTCAGAGCGCGTTCGGTATCAGCAGTCTCGTGCTTCCATTCGACGCCTACCAGCTGATCAATTTCGAATGCAAGGATCCAACGTTGAGAAGCAGCTGTATCAAGATTCTCGACACGGTGTTCCGAGATTCGGAAACGCTGTCGGGACTTGGCTTTGCGGCGATGGCTGCCAAATATCGCGACCTTCCTCCCGACTCTGCGCAAAGCCGACAGCAGCATTACGAAGCAGTTACGTGGGGCGTGATGATCGCATTGAAGGAGCCGAATCGCATCATCGATGAGCCGGAGTCTGCTGATGCTGTTGGCATTGCCAACGCTCGAAAGGTCCTGCTCAAGTCGCTCGATTTAGGTGAGAGAACAATCGGTCTTCAGGCACTTGCGCAAGCGCACCTGTCAGAAGCGGAGGCCGCCAAGTTGCTCCGTGACGATCGCGAGGCTCTGCAGAAAACGCTGCGTACGAAATAAGCGAGACCTGTGATCGGCTAACAGTTCTGCCAAACATTCGACGTCACCGAACCTGCCCAATGCCCCTCGTCATCCGACCCGCGCGTGCTCAAGAACTGGAACGAGCTGAAGAACTCGTCGTTGCCAGTATCAACGAGCTCACGGAACGTCATGGCTTTGGTCCGATGGCGAATTTGCGCCCGCCGCATTTTCAATTGTTTTCGTTGCAGGATGATCCTGACGGATTGTGGGTGGCTGAGGCGTCCTCCTTTACGCAAAAGATGATTGCGTCGGCTACGCATACGTCAGTGCGGACGGCCATATCGGACCATTGGCGGTCACGCATCCTGCCGCTTGTGGCGATGCATTCCGGACCGCGCTGAACCTGGCCGCACAGAACGGTTCCCCGCACGTGTCGGCGTTCCTTCCCGGCGTGAACGATACGACTCTGAGCATTGCCGTCGAGCACGGGATGCGCATCACGTTTCCGGTGGTGTTCATGTCGACGCGCGCCTTCGGAAATTGGACGCAATATCTGCCTCGCAATCCGGGCTTCCTGTGATCGCATGTGATCGCAGATGATTCTCACGGGAATGCCCGGCTCTGATGTCATTCGGTAGACGGCACGACTGAGCTCGATGGAGCAGAGAATTGTTGGATACCACCAAGACGACGAGCATCATTGGGTCGCCGAGCTCGAGTGTGGTCACGACCAGCACGTGCGCCACAACCCGCCCTGGACAAACCGCCCTTGGGCCGTCTCACCCGAAGGTCGAGCTTCTGTTCTGGGTCGATCGCTGAATTGCACAAAATGCGATGCTGGATCTCCTCCCGACCTTCCGTCCTGAGTCAAATCCGGATCATCGAGCGGACATTCTCAGCGACGCTTCGCGCAAGCGCGCCGCCTGCTGACCGCAATAAATCAGGTCGTCAATGGAGAATCGGGAATGACGCCAGACATGCCTCTTCTTGCAAGCCAGGTTGTCGTTCAAGTCTGCCTCTTCCTGGTGGCCGCCATCGCGATCGTTGGCGGCTCGCTGCAGATGTATCTCGGCCAGCCTGACACCGCATCGCGGCTGGACTGTTCATCGGTTCATGGCTAGTGTGTACCTTTCCGCGGGCGTCATCTGCCTCGGGGCGGCGTTCACCATTCGACAGCACGGCGGCAGCATCGTCTATTGGAACGAACCGGATGGGCATCAATGGGAAATGCTGACGATCAGCTATGCGCGGCAAGCATCATGAATCGCGCCGACTCCGACAGGGCGTTCGCTGGCTCGATCCCGCAACTCTATGAACAGTACCTGGTGCCCCTCATCTTCGAGCGCTACGCTTCGGATCTCGCCCGTCGAGTTTCTCTGCTTCGACCTGCCCGCGTACTCGAGATCGCGGCTGGCACGGGCGTGGTCACGCGTCGACTTGCGAATACCCTTTCTTCGTCCACATCGATCGTGGCAACCGACCTCAATCAGCCAATGCTCGATCACGCGGCCGCGGTCGGCACGAGTCGCCCCGTCGAGTGGCGCCAAGCCGATGCGATGCAATTGCCGTTTCCCGACGAGGCCTTCGATGTGGTCGCGTGCCAGTTCGGAGTCATGTTCTTCCCGGACAAATCAAAGGCATTCTCGGAAGCAAGACGTGTGCTGCGCGCCGGGGGCGTCTACATCTTCAATGTCTGGGATCGAATCGATCAGAACGAGTTTGCCGACACCGTGACCCAGGCACTCGAAACCCTGTTTCCGATCGACCCGCCGCGCTTCATGGCGCGGGTCCCCCACGGCTACCACGACCGTTCGGTCATCGCCGAAGACCTGGTGCGCGGCGGGTTCAGTCGATTGTGTGAGATCACGACCGTGACCGAGCGCAGCCGCGCAGACTCGCCACGCATTCCCGCTGTGGCGTATTGCCAGGGGACGCCGCTTCGCAGTGAAATCGAGGCCCGCGATCCTTTGCGCCTGGGCGAGGCCGCCGACATCGCGACCGCTGCGATCGCGAGCCGTTTCGGTTCGGGCGCGGTGGACGGCCGGATTCAAGCCCTCGTCGTCACGGTCGAACGATAGCGACGTGAATCCGGTCGGGTCGTCCGGCTCCACGCTCAAGCCAAGAACCGCCGCCCACGCAGAAGAATTGTTTGCCGTTCTTTCGGACCCGGCCCTCTACCAATTCCTGGACGAGGAACCGCCTGCGTCGGTAGAGGCACTCAGGCAAAAGCTCGCGCGCAGCGAATCCCGCAAATCGCCCGACGGTTCCGAGCACTGGCTCAATTGGGTCGTGCGAGACGAATTCCAGCAAGTCGTCGGGTACGTGCAAGCCACCATCCATGCGAACTCGGATGCCAACGTGGCTTATGTCATCGGTACCGCGCACTGGGGACGCGGTCTTGCATATCGAGCGGTCGAGCAAATGCTTCGCATCGCGGTAGCCGAGTTCGGAGCAAAGAGGTTCCTGCTCCGCTCGGAGCGGGAGAATCATCGCTCCGTACGTCTGGCAGAGCGGCTGCGATTCGTCCCGGCATCTGCGGAGTTATCCGCATCAAAGGGGGTCATTGAAAATGAAATTCTTTTGCAGCGCGTGCCATGACGCCGGCGCTCGCGGCTTGGCACTTCGTCGAACACCGCCGCCGACTGCGAACGCCGGAGAAACCCTGCGGTCTCTGCATTTCATCCAAATACCAGGAGCTATGGCATGTCCACGATTGAAAAAGGTCGAAACGTAGTCACGCTCATCAATGTATTTACCGTCGCGCCGGAGAAGCAGCAAGAGCTCGTGACACTGCTCATCGACGCCACGCAGAAAACCATGAAGCACCTGCCTGGATTCGTGCCTGCCAATATTCACCGCAGCCTGGACGGAAAGAGAGTGGTGAACTACGCGCAGTGGGAAACCAAGGCTGACTTCGAGGCCATGAAAAAAAATCCCGAGGCCGCACCCCACATGCAGTCCGCCGCTGCATTGGCGCAGTTCGATCCGATCCTCTGCGAGGTGTCCGACGCGGTAAGCGTCGAGTAATCGCGGTTGATGGGTTCGGACTGCCGAACGCACACATCTGCGCATCCGGTGCACGGCGCGTTTCGTCGCATGCACCCTGCGCAGCGCCTCCCGGGCACGGCGATTCGGCTAAGATCGCGATCTTTTCATCGGCAACTGGCGCACACGCCATCGCCCTCGATCGAGGTTTGCATCGATGGGCAGCTCCGATAATCCAACTCTTTCGAATGCCATGGACAACCATTTCATCCTGCGCGCCGCGCCGCGCGCATTGCTCTCTGCATTTCTGACCATCGTCGGATTCGCACCCACTGCGCAGGCGCAGACGGCGTCGACCCTGTCATACCCCGCGGCCACCAAACGCGCGGTGACCGACACGTACACGGGCACGGCCGGCGAGCGCAAGGTCAACGAGGACTTTCGCTGGCTCGAAACGCTGTCCGATCCCGCGGTCAAGGACTGGGTCGTGCAAGAAAACGCCGCGACGCGCCACTATGTCGATGCGCTGCCTTCACGCACTGCGATTCGCGACGAGCTGAAGCAGTTGATCGGCAATGCGCCGATCACGCGCTACGACTTCGCCTACGCCGGCGGCAAGCTGTTCGCGTTGAAGCGGCAGCCACCGAAGAATCAGCCGATGCTGGTGATGCTCGACGGGCCCGAAGCGATCGCCTCCGAACGCGTCCTGCTCGACCCCAATCAACGCAATCGGAAAGGCACTACCGCGATCGACTGGTTCGTGCCGTCACGCGATAGTCGCAAGGTCGCGGTCTCGCTGTCGGACAACGGCAGCGAGAAGGGCACGCTGCACATCTTCGATACGGCGACCGGCAAGGAATTGCGCGATGCGATCCCGCGCGTGCAGAACCCTACCGGCGGCGGCAGCGTCGCATGGAACGCCGACAGCACCGGCCTCTGGTACACGCGCTATCCCGCGCCCACGCAACGGCCCAAGGAAGACGCGGGCTTCTATCAGCAGGTGTATTTCCACAAGCTCGGCACGCAGGTCAGCGCCGATCGCTACGCGTTCGGTCGTGAACTGCCGCGCATCGCCGAGATCCATCTCGAAGCCAGCGAGGACGGGAAGTACGTGATGGCCGATGTGCGCAACGGCGACGGCGGCGAGCATGGCTTCTGGCTGCACGGCGCGAGCGATCAGTGGAACCAGCTCGCGGACTTTACTGATGGCTATCGCGAAGCGAGTTTCGGTCGCGACGGCAAGCTCTACGCATTGGCATTGAAAGGCTCGCCGCGTGGTCGCGTGGTCGCGATCGGTCTCGATGCGAGCGTGCTCACATTCGCGAGCGCGACGACCGTGGTGCCAGAGGCCGACGCCGTGATCGAGGCGATCGTGCCGACCGCGACGCGTCTCTATCTCGAAGTGCTGGTGGGCGGCCCGTCGGAGATGCGCGTCTATACGCTGGATGGCAAGCCGCTCGCCGCGCCCGCAAGCGAACCGGTCTCGAGCGCAAGCGTCGGTGCGCGCCTCGCCGGCGATACGATCCTCTACGGCGTCCAGAGCTTCGTCACGCCGTTCGCGTGGTACAGCCTCGATCCCATGCGCGACGGCGGTCAACCGGTCAAGACGATGCTGTCGCCGCCGCAGGACAATCTCGCGATGGACAACGTCACGGTCACGCGGCTGATGGCGAAGTCCAAGGACGGGACCGACGTACCGGTCAATATCGTCGCACCGAAGAACATCAAGCTCGACGGCAGCAATCCCGCATTGCTCACGTCGTATGGCGGCTACGGCATCTCGATGCGGCCGCGCTTCTCGCGCCGCAATGTCTTCTGGCTACGGCGCGGCGGGGTCTATGCGCTCGCCAACATCCGCGGCGGCGGCGAGTTCGGCGAGGACTGGCATCTCGCGGGCAACCTGACGAAGAAGCAGAACGTGTTCGACGACTTCGCCGCCGCGGCCAAGCTGTTGATCGATCGCGGCTACACGAGCCCGAAGAAACTCGGCATCGAAGGAGGCAGCAACGGCGGCCTGTTGATGGGCGCCGAGCTCGTGCAGCATCCCGAGCTCTACGGCGCGGTCGTCAGTCACGTCGGCATCTACGACATGCTCCGAGTCGAGCTCACGCCCAACGGCGCGTTCAACGTGACCGAGTTTGGCACCGTGAAGGACCCTGCGCAGTTCGACGCGCTGTATGCATACTCACCGTTGCACCACGTCGAAGACGGCAAGGCCTATCCGCCGGTGCTGTTCGCGACCGGCATCAACGACGGCCGGGTCGATGCGTGGCAGAGCATGAAGATGACGGCACGCTTGCAGGCCGCCAATCCGAAGGGGCAGCCCGTGTTGTTACGGGTCGCGGGCGATGCCGGGCATGGGCAGGGGATGTCCTTGTCGTCGCAGATCGAGTTGGATGCCGACGTGTTTGCATTTCTCTTCGATCGGCTCGGTGTGAAGTGAGGTCGCTCGCCACCCCTATCGAATTCCTTCTCGCATTCGCCATGACCGCTTCCGCAAGCACGCTTTCATCGACCGCAACGGCTGCCGACGTCCCACCCGCATCGGCATCGCAACCCATCGCCGCGAAGAAACCGCACGTCGTCACCTCTCCCAACGGCGAGCGCAACGACGACTACTACTGGTTGCGCGACGACACGCGCAAGAATCCCGAGATGCTCGCGCATCTGAATGCCGAGAACGCTTGGTTCGAGCAGTACAGCGCGCACTACAAGAAACTCGAAGACAAGCTCTTCGAAGAGATCAAGGGCCGCATCAAGCAGGACGACGCGACCGTGCCAGCCAAGAAGGGCGACTGGTGGTACTACACGCGCTTCGTGGAAGGCAAGGAGTACCCGATCTACGCACGGCGCGAGAGCGGGCCGACCTACCGCGACGCAGGTCCCGATGCGGCGCCCGAAGTCGTGATGCTCGACGTCAACGCACTGGCTGCCGGCCACGACTTCTACCAGGTCGGCGGCATGGACGTGAGCCCGAGCCAGAAGATGCTGGCCTATGCGGAAGACGCGGTCGGCCGTCGGCAATACACGATCCGCATCAAGAACCTCGTCACCGGCGTAACCTATGCCGATGCGGTGCCCAACGTGAGCGGCGACATCGCCTGGGCCGCCGACGATCGCACGCTGTTCTACGTCGAGAACGATCCGAAGACGCTGCGCAGCTATCGCGTGAAGAAGCACGTGCTGGGCACGGATGCCGCGAAGGACGTGCTGGTCTATGAGGAGAAGGACGAGGCCTACTACACCGGCGTGCATCGCACGACCTCGGAGCAGTACATCGTCATCGATCTCTCGTCGACCGAGTCGGACGAGCAGCGCGTGCTGCCGGCAGACCAGCCGGATGGCGCGTTCAAGGTGTTCGCACCGCGGCGCGCGAAGTTCCACTATCACGCGAGCCATATCGCGACCGGGGCGCATCACGAAGCCGGGGGCGCGCGCTGGATCGTGCGTACCGACTGGCAGGCGCCCAACTACCGCCTGATGCAGGTCTCCGAGAAAGGTATCGGCGATCGCGCCGCCTGGAAGCCGCTGGTCGCGCACAGCGATCGCGTCTTCATCAACGACTTCGCGCTCTTCGAAAACTACTACGCGATCGACGAGCGCAGCGAAGGCCTGCGACGCTTGCGCGTCGTTCCGTGGTCGGGCGAACAGGCCGGCGACAAACCGGTCTACATCGACTCGACCGAACCGGCGTACACGACTTCGCTGGGCGCGAACAACGAGCAGGCCACCGACACGCTGCGCTACAACTACACGTCGCTGACCACGCCCGCCTCGGTCTATGAAGTGAACATGAAAACCGGCGAGAAGAAGCTTCTCAAGCAGCAGCCGGTGCTGGGCGGCTTCGACGCGAACAACTACGCCACCGAGCGCGTGTGGGTGACGGCGAAGGACGGCGCCCGGGTGCCGGTCTCGCTGGTCTATCGCAAGGGTTTCGTGCGCGACGCGAACGGGAAGAGCTCATCGCCGCTGCTGCAATACGGCTACGGCTCGTACGGTGCATCGATGGACCCGGCGTTCCGCTCGTCGGTTCTGTCGCTGCTCGACCGTGGCTTCGTCTATGCGATCGCGCACATCCGCGGCGGCGAGGAGATGGGCCGCGCCTGGTACGAGACCGGCAAGAAGCTGAAGAAGAAGAACACCTTCACCGACTTCATCGCCGTCACCGAAGCGCTGGTCGCGAAAGGCTATGGCGCGAAGGACAAGATCTTCATCGAAGGCGGCAGCGCCGGCGGCCTCCTGATGGGCGCGGTGGTCAACATGCGGCCCGATCTCTATCGCGGCATGGTCGCGCAGGTGCCCTTCGTCGATGTCGTCACGACCATGCTCGACGAGAGCATCCCGCTGACCACCAACGAGTTCGACGAGTGGGGCAACCCGAAGCAGAAGAGCTACTACAAGTACATGCTCGCGTACTCGCCGTACGACAACATCAGGAAGCAGGCGTATCCCGCGATGTTCGTCTCGACCGGCCTCTACGATTCACAGGTGCAGTATTTCGAGCCGGCCAAGTGGGTCGCGAAGCTGCGCGACATGAAGACCGACAGCAATCCGCTGGTCTTCAAGATCAACATGGAAGCAGGACACGGCGGCAAGTCGGGGCGTTTCCGCAGGCTGCATGAAGTCGCGGAGGAGTATGCGTTCATGCTCGACCTGTTGGGGATGCAGGAATGAGGGCGTAGCGCGCGACTTCACGCGCCCGCGTTCGATCGCCGCAGATCGGCTATCGCTTCATCCGACATCCATAACACCGGTTCGAGATAGCGATCGATCGCGCTGACGATCGCTACACGCGGACCGCTCTTCCAGGCATCCGACCCGTAGAACGCATCCTCTTGCGCATTCAGATGCGCGAAGTCGTCGAACGCGCGGCCCGGCTCCAGCGCGACATCGTTTTCCCGCGTGCGCGACGGCTGCCGACAAGGCCCAGCAGGGCCAGGCCGCTCAACATCAGCGCCAGCGTGCCCGGCTCGGGGACGGCTCCAAGCGCAATCGCAACGATACGCTGCAAGGTCAATGCATCGGCAACGCTGATGCCCAGATCGAAAGCGGCCCGGTCGCCCGCGCCGAGCATCATCGGATTGAGGCCGGTGACGATGCCGAACTGCACCAGCGCATCGAGGTACGGACCGTACTTGCTCGCATGCAGGTAGTCGTTCCACCACAGATTCATCAGGTCGCCCGCTTGCGGCTGGGTGAAAATACCCGCGGCATCGTGGAAATCCGCCGACTTGACGAAAGGCCGTTGTCGAACGCGAACTGAAAGGCGTCGACCACCGGAATCACGCCTTGGCCCGCGGCGTTGGTTGTCGCCGATGCTCGGTAACGCCAAGGGCAAGCGTCACGGGCGGTGCAGCGTCGCTGCCGCATCATCCATGATCCACAGCGTCCCACCGACGGGATGCAAGCGGGCCGCGGGCAGCGTCTCGTCGCCATCGAGCACCCTGCGCGCGACCTCGCGCTTGGCCTCGCCCGCGACGAGAAACGCGACCGCGTGCGTCGATTCGAGGATCGGATAGGTCAGTGTGATGCGGATCGGCGCGGTCGCGTCGTCGACCTTCACGGCAGCGACCCAATGCGCGCGCTCGTCGAGCGCATCGGTGCCCGGGAACAGCGACGCGGTGTGGCCGTTCTCCCCCAAGCCCAGCAGCACCACGTCGAAGAAGAGCTTGGAGTCGCCCAGGCGGGTGCCACCGTAGAACGCGTGCAGCGTGGTTTCGTAGAGCGCCGCGGCCCTTTGCGCGCGGGTGAACGCGGCGTCGATGTCCGCGTTCGATGCGCCATCGTCATGCGGAATCGTATAGACGTGCGACGCGCGAGTGTCGACGCGATCGAGCAGCGCCTCGCGCGCCATGCGCGAATTGCTGGTGGCGTCATCGGCCGCGACAAAGCGCTCGTCGCCCCAGAACACGTGAAGCGCGTCCCACTGAATGCGATCGCACCAGGGGTGCTGCGCGAGGCATTCGTACAGCGCGCGTGGCGTGGAGCCGCCGGACAATGCGATCACCGCGCGGCCGCGTCTGAAAACTGCATGCGCGATCTGCTCGATCAGCCACTCGGCTGCGCGCGTCGCAACCGATCCGGCATCGGGGACGACCTCGACGGCATGGCGCAGCCTGGCTCGCTTTGCGTTGGCGGCTTGCGGTTCTTCACTCATCGTTTCTCCCCTTCAGCGCGCGGCAGGACCAGCTCGCGCACCGCCCTGGCGAAGCCCTCTTCACGATTGCTCGCGGTGACCGCATCGACTGCGGCCTTGACCTCGGCGGGTGCGTTGCCCATCGCGATCGAGAAGCCCGCGATCTCGAGCATCGCGAGATCGTTCGTCATGTCGCCGATCGCCGCGATCTCGTCGAGCGCGAGGCCTGTGTGTGCAGCAATCGCGCGCAAGGCGCTGCCCTTGTTGGCTTCGGCGTGCGTGATGTCCAGATAATAGGCTTGCGAGAGCAACGCGCGCGCGTTCAAAGACAGTCGCCGGCTGATCGCGATTCCGGCGCGTTGGAGCAACGCGGGATTGTCGCTGCTGCCGACGATCTTGCCGATGCAGGTGACGCCGTCGAAGTTGGCGACCACGCGCGGTGCGAAGCCGATCGTCTTCTCTTCGTGCGCGATATAGCGGCCGGCACGATTGACGATCAGCCACTCGTCGAGCGTGAACGCCCACGCATCGATGTGCATCGCTGCGAGCACATCGAGCGCGATACGCACGTCGTCGTCATGCAGCGGGGTGAACGACAACGGCACGAGTCGCGCGTCGAGCAACGCGCCGCCGTTGAACCCTGCGGCGGCCGGACCGTTGCCATCGGCGTTCGACGGGAGCGCCAAGGCCTCGGCGATCGATGCGAGGCCCTTCGGCGGCCGGCTGCTGATGAACGCGAAACCGATGCCGGCGTCGCGCAGTTCGTGCACCGCGTCGCGCGCTGCCGGCGTGACGATCTTATCGGGTGTGACCAGCGTGCCGTCGATGTCGGAAATCAGGAAGCGAATACGAACTGGATGGGACATGCGGCAGCGCTGCAATAGTGTGGCGAACGCCCGTTATACAAGCGAAGGCGTGAGTTGCACCAGCGGCGTCAACGGTTTTCCAGCTCGCATCGCCTGCAAGGGCGCCGTGTCCACGTAGACGACTTCCTCGACGATCTTTCCATCGCGCAGCGTCAACTTGTCCACCCCCCGCCAACGAAGCGTCTTGTCGCCGTAGCGATTCGAATTCTCCCACTCCAACACGACGACATCGCCGCGCCAAGTCCAATCGATCATCGTCCAGGTGAGATGCGGCGCTTGCAGGCCCAAGAGTTCGTTGAGCTTTCCGAGTTCGCGGCCCTCGACGACGCGGCCGTAGAACGGCGATCGCAACTGCCCATCGTCATGCCACATCGCGAGGAAGGCGTCGCTGTCGCGCGTTGCCCACGCCGCGACGAACCGGTTCACGAAATCCTGTGCCTCGGATTCGATCATGGCGTTACCGTCCTTTTGAAAAGCCTCACGGTAACGCCGTGATCCCGGCGCGGGCTAGCCATTTTCGGACATGGTCATCGCTATGTAGATCGGACGATCCGCAGCGTCATGACAGGTCGCGCCATCGTCTGCCGTCTTGTGCCAGCAGATCGTCCGCACCCGGAGGCCCGTCCGTGCCCGCCTTGTAATCCTCGAGTTCGCCATAGCCCTTGTCCCACGCTTCCAGGATCGGCTGCACCGCGGCCCAGCCCGACTCGATGTTGTCGGCCCGCTGGAACAGCGTCGCGTCGCCGGTCATGCAGTCGTAGATCAGCGTCTCGTAGCCGGTATTGGGCTCGGCATGGAAGTAATCGCCGTAGCGAAAGTTCATCTTCACGCCCGAGATCGCGAGCGTCTGTCCCGGCACCTTCGCCTGGAAGCGCATCGACACGCCTTCTTCGGGTTGCACGTGCAGCACCAGGTCGTTGGGCGGCAAGGTCGCCTGCGGCAGGTCGCGAAACAGCGCGTAAGGAACCTGCTTGAAGCGGATCGCGATCTCGGTGCGGCGATTCGCGAGCGCCTTGCCGGTGCGCACGTAGAACGGCACGTCGGCCCAGCGCCAGTTGTCGATCAGGAATTTCGTCGCGACATAGGTCTCGGTGCTCGAGTCGCGCGCCACGTTGGGCTCGTCGCGATAGTTCTGCATGCGACGGCCCTGCACCGTGCCCGCCATGTAGCGGCCGCGCGCGGTGTTGGCCGCGGCCTCGCGCGGCGTCCACTGCCGGATCGCCTGGACCACCTTCGCCTTTTCGCTGCGCACGGCATCGGGAGAGAACGAGTTCGGCGCTTCCATCGCGCACATCGCCAGCAACTGGAACATGTGATTGGGCACCATGTCGCGCAATGCGCCGGTGGCGTCGTAGAACGAGCCGCGCCCCTCGACGCCCACCGTCTCGCTCGCGGTGATCTGCACGTGATCGATGTGCTGGCGATTCCACAGCGGCTCGAAGATGCCGTTCGCGAAGCGCAGCACCATGATGTTCTGCACCGTCTCCTTGCCCAGGAAGTGATCGATGCGAAACACCTGGTCTTCGCGCAGCACCTTGAGGATGGACTTGTCGAGCGCCTTGGCCGATGTGAGGTCGTGTCCGAACGGCTTCTCGATGATGACGCGCCGCCAGCCCTTGCGGGTCTGCTTCAACAGATGCGTCGCCGCGAGATGCTGGATGGTGGGCTCGAACAGCGCCGCCGCGACCGCGAGATAGAAGATCACGTTGCCGGCAGCCGTGGAGGTGGTCGCAACGCGGGCCGCGCTGGTCTTTCCGGACGGGTCGACAACGTCGTTGATGCGCGACGCGAGCTCGGCATACGACGCAGGGTCGCCGAGATCGCCGGTGAAATAGTGGATGCGCTCGAGCAGCCACGCCCAGGTCTTCTTCTGGAACGATTCCCCATCGGCCTTGGGATCGAACTCGCCGCCGGACTCGGTGAAGCGCTTCTCGAACGACTTCGTCAGGTCTTCGCGATACTGCTCGTTGGTCATCGGGGTGCGTGCCACGCCGATGATCCGAAAGCCGTCGGGCAGCGAGCCGGCACGCGCGAGGTTGTAGAGCGCGGGCACCAGCAAACGATGCGTGAGATCCCCCGACGCACCGAAGATGACGAGCGTGCAGGGTGGCGCGGGCGGCGCGTCGATCTGGTCGATCAATCGCGGCGTGTCGGCATCTTCCTTCGGTTTGGATGGGCTCTTTGCCGCCGTCATGGCTTCTTCTTTTCTTCGATGTGACCGCCGAACTGATGGCGCATCGCCGAGAGGATCTTGTCGGACACGGTGTGATCGCGGCGCGATCGAAAGCGCGCGTAGAGCGCGGCGCTGATCACGTTCGCGGGCACCGCTTCCTCCATCGCCGCGTCGAGCGTCCATCGACCTTCGCCCGAGTCCGCGACCTCGCCCGAGAAGGCCGACAGCTTCGCGTCCTCGGCCAAAGAAATCGCGGTGAGGTCGAGCAGCCACGACGAGATCACGCTGCCGCGCCGCCACACTTCGGCGATGTCGGCAAGGTTCAATGTGTAGCGCTCGTCTTCGGACAGGCTGTTGGACGACTTGTTGGCGAGGATGTCGAAGCCTTCGGCATAGGCCTGCATCAGGCCGTATTCGATGCCGTTGTGGATCATCTTCACGAAGTGGCCCGAGCCGACCGGACCGCAGTGCAGATAGCCTTGCTCGGCGCGGGCGTCGAGATCCTTGCGGCCCTCGCGCCTGGGCGTGACTTCGAGATTGCCGCGTCCCGGTGCGAGCGCTGCGAGTACAGGATCGATGCGTTCGACCGCCGCATCGACGCCGCCGATCATCATGCAGTAGCCGCGCTCGCGGCCCCACACGCCGCCCGAGGTGCCGACGTCGATGTAGTGGATGCCGTCGGCTTTCAGTTCCGCGCCGCGCCGGATGTCGTCCTTGTAGAAGCTGTTGCCGCCATCGATCACGATGTCGTCGGCGGAAAGCAGAGGTCGCAGTGCAGCGACGCTGTCCTCGGTGATCTTGCCGGCAGGCAGCATCAGCCAGATCGCGCGTGGCCGCTCCAGCCTGGCGACGAGCTCTTCGAGATTCGCAGCGCCGGACATGCCCAGGGCTGCGAGCTTTTCCACTGCGCCCGCATCGCGGTCGTAGACCACGCAGCGATGACCCTTCTCGGTCAGGCGCCGCGCGATGTTGCCGCCCATGCGCCCGAGTCCCACCACGCCCAATTGCATCGCTATCGCTCCTTGCGGGGTTACGTATTCGTTGTGAAGACTAGAACACCATGTCGGCCTGCTCGACCGACGTGCCCATCGCATCGGCCTTGGCATCGGCCGCCATGCACGCGGTACGTGCGAGCCCGAGCGCCGAATTGATCAGCGACACGTGCGAGAACGCCTGCGGAAAATTACCGAGCTGGCGTTTGGCGATCGGGTCGTATTCCTCGGCGAGGAGACCCACATCGTTGGCGATCGCGCACAGGCGCTCGAACAAGGCGCGCGCTTCGTCGATGCGTCCCTGCAGGCGCAGGTTGTCCACCAGCCAGAAACTGCACGCGAGGAACACGCCTTCACCGGGCGGCAGGCCGTCGCTGGCTTCCTTCGTGCTGTAGCGAAGCACGAAGCCATCGACCACCAGTTCGCGCTCGATCGCATGCACGGTGCCGACGACGCGCGGATCGTCGGGCGGAAGGAACCCGGTGAGCGGTATCAGCAGCAGGCTCGCGTCGAGCGCCTGCGATCCATAGCTCTGCACGAAGGCGTTGCGTCCAGCGTCGAAACCCTTCTCGCAGATCTCGTCGTGGATAACCTGGCAGAGTGCCCGCCAATGTATCACCGGGCCTTCGAGCCCGAACTTCTCGGCCGACTTCACCGCACGATCGAACGCGGTCCACACCATCACCTTCGAGAACGTGAAGTGCTGCGGCCCATCGCGCGGTTCCCAGATGCCGGAGTCGGGCAATCGCCAGATGGTCTCGAGGTGTTCGAGCATCTTCAACTGGAACGACCAGACTTCGTCCCCGTCCCCCAGGCCGCCCAGGCGCGCGTAATGAAGTGCCGCCATCAACTGCCCGTAGACGTCGAGCTGCAACTGATTGGACGCCGCGTTGCCGATGCGGACCGGCCTGGAGTTTTCATAGCCCGGCAGCCACTCGATCTCCCACTCTTCGAGGCGCCGCTCGCCAGCGAGTCCGTACATGATCCGCAACTTCGAGGCGTCGCCCGCGACCGCGCGTTCGAGCCACATGCGCCAGGCCTGCGCTTCCTCGTAGTAACCGGCATTCATCAACGCGAACAATGTCAGCGTCGCATCGCGCAGCCAGCAATAGCGATAGTCCCAATTGCGCACGCCGCCGATCGCTTCGGGCAGCGACGTGGTGGGCGCAGCGACGATGCCGCCGGTGGGGCCGAAGGTCAGCGCTTTCAGGACCATCAGCGAACGCCGGACCGCCTTCGTGTAGGGGCCCGCATCGACGACGCGCTCGTTCCACTTCGCCCAGATCTTCACGCTGTTCGCAAGCGCGATTTCGGCATCGATTGCCGCGGGCACGGGAAGATGCGATGCGCTGTGGCTCAGCACGAAGGCAACGCGCCCGCCTTCTTCGACATCGAAGCGCGCGATCGTCTGCATGCCTTCGCCTTTCAACTCGACATCGGCGCGCAAAGTGACCATGTCAGGGCCGGCGATCGCGCGGATGCCATTTTCTTCAGGCAGGCGCGTCACCCAGGGCGTGGTCGATCCGTAGTTGAAGCGCACCGCCAGTTCGCCGCGCATCGCGACGCGGCCTGCCCGGCCTTCGACGATGCGGATCACGTACACGATGCCATCGATGCGTGGCGGCATGAAGTCGATCAGCGCGACGCTGCCGGTCGCGGTTTCGAAGAACGTCTCGAGGATCAGCGTGTCGTCGCGATAACGGCGCGAGACCTTGACCGGCGCGTCGACCTCCGCGCGCTCCGGTGCAATGCGCCAGCGGCCATGATCGGCGGTGCCCAGCAGCGCCGCGAAGCACGCGTTCGAATCGAAGCGCGGCAGGCACAGCCAGTCGATGCCCCCGTCACGCGCAACTAGCGCGGCGGTCTGGCAATCGCCGATCAGTGCGTAGTCTTCGATGGGGAGCGACATGCCTTGTTCTTCGTTCGCAGGTGCGATGCGTTCTATGAGACGACGAACTCACACAGACTCGCCGCGCGACCGCAAGTTCTCAGCGTTCCACCCATGCCTCGTTCAATACCTTCGCCAAGCGCACGCCGGCCTTCCTGAGTTGAGCGGCCGCGATCTCCGCCGCCGGCCGATAGTAGGGCTCGTCGAGTGCCTCCACCACGGTGATCGGCCGTCCGCACATGAAGCCGGTGGGCAGCGCGGGATAGACGAAGTCGCGTGCGACGATGTAGCTCTCCATCGTCCACAGGTTGATGTTGCCGACCTCCCAATCCTTCCTCGTCGCCTCGCTCGGCAAGTCGGCAAGAAAGCTGTCGTAGCCGCCGCGCTCGTCGAACATGCGATAGGGAATCAATCGATCCCATGCCGCATGCAGGTTGTACGGATACTGCGTGCGTCCCTCGACCGGATCGTCCATGCGCTTGCCGAAGAAGGTGATCTTCACATCGTTGCCGCCCTTGTCCTCGTCGTCGGACGCATGCAGCGGTTGATGCAGGTCGCCGACCAGATGCACGATCCACTTCAACGCTTCGTTGCGCGCGCGCTTGTCCGCGGACTTGTCCTTCAGGATCGCGAGCTGCTTGTCGAACCACGCGGTCGCGCATTGCCCGTCGCGGCAATATTTTGCACGGTCTTTATCGGGATCAACGCGGCTACAGATCGGAATGTCGTCGAAGTGATAGGGATAGGTCGCCCGGTATTCGGGCAGCGAACGAACTTCGTCGGGCCAGCTCGCGACCTGGCTTAGCGTCGCGCGGCCCGAAGGCTTGCCGTCGGCGCCCAGATCGTCGCGCAAGAGTTCGGCAACCGCGAGCGCGGCCGCCGGCGAAAGCAGGCGCGTCGCGATGTCGCCGACCATCGCATGGGCCTTCTGGCTCCATGCGAATGCGCACGAAGTCCATGCGGTAAACGTGACGATCGCGGCGATCGTGACCAAGGATTTGTGTCGAGCGCGGCGCGAAAGTGGAAGGACGTGCATGGAGCACTTCAGGGTTTTCCCGCGCAGGTTGAGGGTGCCGCTTTGCATTATGCTCGGCGTCCTCGACCCCGTGAGCGGTGCGCGTCGAACTGCGATGCTTGACACGTCAAGTTTCTCTCGCGCAGCGCATCCTCACTGCGGACAACCGCGGACAACGTAAGTGACAGGAGATATCGTGATGACATCCATCCACCGAATCGTCGCGCGTGCGACTGGCGCCGCGGCAAGCGTCGCCTTGGCTGCGGGACTGATTTCGACAGCGCAGGCACAGATCAAGGTCGGCATCACGCTGTCGGCCACCGGTCCCGCCGCGTCGCTCGGCATCCCGCAGAAGAACACGGCGACCCTGCTGCCCAAGACGATCGGCGGCAAGAGTGTCGAATACATCATCCTCGACGACGCGTCCGACACCACCACCGCGGTCAAGAACACCAGGAAGCTGATCAGCGAAGACAACGTCGACATCGTGCTCGGTTCGTCGATCACGCCCAACTCGCTGGCGATGGTCGACGTCGTGTCCGAGCTGCAGACGCCGATGATCAGCATGGCCGCGAGCGCCAAGATCGTCGAGCCGATGGACGCCAAGCGCGCGTGGGTCTTCAAGACGCCGCAGAACGACGCGCTGATGGCCAGCGCGATCGCCGACCACATGGCTGCTGCCGGCGTCAAGACGCTCGGCTACATCGGCTTCTCGGACGCCTACGGCCAGGGCTGGTTCGGCGAGATCTCGAAGTCGGCGGAGGCCAAGGGCATCAAGATCGTCGCCAACGAAAGCTATGCGCGCACCGACACCAGCGTCACCGGGCAGGTGTTGAAGCTGATGGCCGCCAACCCCGACGCGATCCTGATCGGCGCTTCAGGCACGCCCGCGGCGCTCCCGGAAAAAGCGCTGAAGGAACGCGGCTACAAGGGCAAGTACTACCAGACCCACGGCGTTGCCAACGCGGACTTCCTGCGCGTATGTGGCAAGGACTGCGACGGCACGATCTTGCCCTCGGGTCCCATCCTCGTCGCCGCGCAATTGCCCGACAGCAATCTCTCGAAGAAGCCCGCGCTCGAGTACGTGAAGGAATACGAAGGTGCGTTCGGCGCGGGCTCGGTCGCGAACTTCGGCGCGCATCTGTGGGACGCGGGGATTCTGCTGCAGAAGGCGATTCCCGAAGCATTGAAGACCGCGCAGCCCGGCACGCCGGCATTTCGCAAGGCGCTGCGCGATGCGATCGAGACGACAACGAATCTTCCGGCCACGCACGGCGTCTTCACGATGACCAAGATGGACCATGCGGGCCTGGACACGCGCGGCCGCGTGATGGTGATGATCCAGAACGGCGCGTGGGTGCTGCAGAAGTAATGATCCGGGCGCATCCAGGCGCTGCGACAGGCACCTTCAGCACAGACCGATAGCGCGATGGATACGTCGATCGCGCTGATCCTGATTCAGGACGGCATCACCAACGGCGCGATCTATGCGCTGTTGGCGATCGCGCTGGTGCTTGTGTTCGCGGTCACGCGCACCATCTTCATTCCGCAGGGCGAGTTCGTCAGCTTCGGCGCGTTGACCCTGGCCGGATTCGTCGCGGGCAAGACGCCGGGCACCGCGTTGCTGCTGGTCGGTGCGGGCGTGGTCGCGTTGCTGATGGATATCGCGGTGGCCGTACGCGCGAAGAATTTTCGTCCGCTGGCGCGATCGACCCTGGGCTATCTAGTGTTGCCGATCGCGCTCTATGCGATCGTACGCTTCGCGACCGGCCACGCGTTGCCGCTGGGCGTGCACGTGTTGTTGACGCTCGCGCTGGTCGTGCCGCTCGGGCCCATCCTCTATCGGATCGCCTATCAACCGGTGGCGGAAGCTTCGGTGCTGGTGCTCTTGATCGTGTCGGTGGGCGTGCATCTCGCGATGACCGGCCTGGGCCTCATCTTCTTCGGCGCCGAGGGATCGCGCACGCCGGCCTTCGCCGACGGGTCGATCACGCTCGGCACGCTGGTGGTGTCCGGACAGAGTCTGGTGGTGGTGGGCACCAGCGCGCTGCTGATCGTGGCGCTCTATCTTTTCTTCGGATTCACCCTGTATGGCAAGGCGCTGCGCGCGACCGCGGTCAATCGCCGTGGCGCACGGTTGATGGGCATCAGCACCGTGATGAGCGGGCGCATCACGTTCGCGGTCGCAGCCTTGATCGGCACCTTCTCGGGCATGTTGATCGCGCCGATCACGACCATCTACTACGACTCGGGTTTCCTGATCGGCTTGAAGGGCTTCGTCGCCGCCATCATCGGCGGGCTCGCCAGTTATCCGCTCGCGGCGGCGGGCGCGATCCTGGTCGGCATCCTCGAAGCCTTCTCGTCGTTCTGGGCCAGCGCCTACAAGGAAGTGATCGTCTTCACGTTGATCATCCCGGTGCTGCTGTTGCGCTCGATGACGAGCCATCACGTCGAGGAGGAAGAGTGAACGCCTCGGCCCCAGGCAACGGCCGTCCCTCGCTTGCCGCGGGCCGCATCGCGCTCGCGATCGGACTCGTGGTGCTGATCGCGCTGCCGCTCTATCCGAAGACGCCCGAGTTCTGGATCACACTGCTCAACTACATCGGCCTCGCGAGCCTCGTCGTCCTCGGGCTCGTGCTGCTCACCGGCGTGGGCGGGCTGACCTCGTTCGGGCAGGCGGCCTTCGTGGGCATCGGCGCGTACATGAGCGGCTACCTGACGACCGCGTATCACGTGTCGCCGTGGCTGACGCTGCCTGCCGGCCTGCTCGCGACCGGCGTGATCGCGTACGTGATCGGGCTGGTCACACTGCGATTGTCGGGACACTACCTGCCACTGGGCACGATCGCCTGGGGCCTCGGCCTCTACTTCCTGTTCGGCAATCAGGAGTGGCTGGGCAAGTACGACGGCCTGAACGGCTTGCCGTCGATCACGCTGTTCGGCTGGTCGCTCGAGCGCGGGCGCGATCTCTACTTCCTGATCTGGCTGTTCGTGGTCGCGAGCGTGCTCGCGGTGCAGGCGCTGCTCGACTCGCGGCCCGGCCGCGCGATCCGCGCGCTGCGCGGCGGGACGATCATGGCCGAGTCGTTCGGCGTCAACACGACGCGCGTGAAGATCGTGATCTTCGTCTACGCGGCGCTGCTCGCATCGATGTCGGGCTGGCTCTACGCGCACCTGCAGCGCGTGGTCAATCCGACGCCGTTCGGGATCAACGCGGGCATCGAGTACCTGTTCATGGCGGTGGTGGGCGGCGCCGCGCACGTGTGGGGTGCGCTGCTCGGGGCCGGTGTCGTCACGATCGCGCGCGATCAACTGCAGAACTGGCTGCCGCGCCTCTTGGGCAGCAACGGAAACTTCGAGAGCATCGTGTTCGGCGTGCTGCTGGTGTACCTGCTGCAGCGTGCACCGCAGGGCTTGTGGCCGATCATCACCGGCTTCCTAAGGGTAGACCGCGAGGGCCGCAGCCGAGGTGGCAACGCCAAGGTCGAGGACGACCAATTCGGCGGCGTATCGACCGTCAAGGTCTCGACGCTGGGTGTCGACGAAGCCGAAGCCTTGCCTCGTCGCGAGCGCCCCGCGGCCGGCGACGTGGTGCTCGAGGTGCGCGCGATTCGCAAGGAGTTCGGCGGCCTCGTCGCCGTCAACGACATCAGCTTCAAGGTGCGCATAGGCGAGATCATGGGGCTGATCGGGCCGAACGGCGCGGGCAAGAGCACGACCTTCAACCTCGTCACCGGCGTGTTGCCGATCACGCGCGGCGAAGTGCTGTTTCGCGACGAGCGCATCGACGGCATGCTCGCGCGTCACATCAGTGCCAAGGGCCTGGGGCGCACCTTCCAGCACGTGCAACTGCTGGCCGGCATGAGCGTGATCGACAACGTCGCGCTCGGCGCGCACCTGCGCTCGTCGGTGGGTCTGGTGCGCGCGTCGCTGCGGCTCGATCGCAGGGAAGAAGCGCGCCTGCGCCACGAAGCCGCGGTGCAGTTGAAACGCGTCGGCCTCGGCCACTGCCTGTTCGAGCAGGCCGGCAATCTCGCGCTCGGCCAGCAACGCATCCTCGAGATCGCGCGCGCGCTCGCATCCGATCCCGTTCTGCTGCTGCTCGACGAACCCGCGGCCGGCCTGCGTTACAAGGAGAAGCAGGCGCTGGCCGATGTGCTGCGCCAGTTGCGCGCCGAAGGCATGAGCATCCTCCTGGTCGAGCACGACATGGAATTCGTGATGGGATTGACCGATCACCTGTTCGTGATGGACTTCGGCAGCAAGCTGGCGGAGGGATTGCCACGGGAGATCCAGAGCGATCCGGTGGTGCTCGAGGCGTATCTGGGTGGCATCGACGACGATCTGGAACTGGAGCAGCACGCATGAGCGTCACTCCGGAGGTGGCACGCATGAACGCGGCCGTCGAGCACTTCGCACAAGGCGCGATCCTCTCGGTGCGTGGACTTTCCGCGCGCTACGGCAAGGTCGCCGCGCTCGCGCCGACCGATCTCGACGTCGCACCCGGCAAGATCGTCACCGTGATCGGCGCCAACGGAGCAGGCAAGTCCACCTTGCTCAACGCCTTGATGGGCTCGCTGCCCACCAATGGGCATTGCGAAGGCGCGGTCAGCTACGAAGGCGATCGGATCGAGTTGCGCGGCACCGAACAGCGCGTCGCCGGCGGCATGGCACTGGTTCCCGAAAAGCGCGAGCTGTTCGCGAGCATGAGCGTGGAAGACAACCTGATGCTCGGCGCCTTTCGCCGCTATCGGCTGCGGCGCGGCGACGAGCACAAGCGCTGGGCCGACGAACTCGATCACGTCTTCACGCTCTTTCCGCGCCTGAAGGAAAGGCGTGGGCAGGAGGCTGGCACGCTATCGGGCGGCGAGCGCCAGATGCTTGCGGTCGGTCGCGCGCTGATGGGCAAGCCCAAGCTGCTGATGCTCGACGAACCCAGCCTCGGGTTGGCGCCGAAGATCGTGCGCGAGATCTTCCACATCATTGCGGCGCTGCGTACGACGGGCGTGGCGACGCTGCTGGTCGAGCAGAACGCTCGCGCGGCACTGCAGGTCGCCGACTACGGCTACGTGCTGGAGACCGGATCGGTCACGCTCAAGGGTCCGGCGAAGGAGCTCGCGAGCAATCCGCGCGTGATCGAGAGTTATCTGGGGTTGGGGGAGAAGCGGGAAGGGTGAAAGAGTTCGCGGATGCGTTGGAGATTTCCAAGCGCACCCTGCAGGAATAACGTGTGACACGCGGCATCCAACAGTGAGCGAAACCCGCTGTTGGATGTCCGCCCAGCGACTCGACTAATGGGTCTTCACCGCGGTTTGGGCTCTTGCTGGATCCCACCCCCAATCTCTGTACGCATGTGATTGCAGTTCGTCTTGGATCGCGTTCGAATGCACCAAATTCGCTTTGCGACGACGGCAGACGATGGGTCTGTTGGGGAGCTCTACGGACGAATCATCCGCGAAGCTGCGTGGCTTCCTGCGCATGCGCGGACGCAAACGGACTTCGCCAACGTGTCGCAAGGAGAGACCGTCTGTGTCGGCCATGCGCCCGACGGCCGCCTCAAGGGATTTCTCTCGGTCTATGAATCCGAATCATTTGTTCATCATCTCTATGTAGCTCCCGAGTTTGCGCGCCAAGGGGTCGGAACCGCCCTTCTTTCATTCCTGCGCCCTAGGCTTCCCTTTCCGTGGCGCTTGAAATGCGTTCGTGCAAATACAGCGGCATTGGCGTTTTATTCATCGCTCGGCTGGCGCGAGGTCAACGCCGGGAATGGTGAGCAAGGGCCTTACGCGGTCCTTGAATTCGGGCGTCCGATGTCAGCCGCCATTCCCATCGACGGCACCGTTTACGCGGTACTTCTCAATCACTGCGATGCGCTCGATGCGCTCGGCGACGCGGTGCATGACAAGCCCTACGGCAAGCCGCCGATCGCGCCTGTTCTTTATCTACGGCCTGCCAACACGTGGGATGCCGACGGCGCGACGGTGGCTCTGCCCGAAGGTATCGACGAGGCGGAGGTCGATGCGACCTTCGGCATCGTGTTCGATCGCGCGACCTCGCATGTCTCCGCCGCCGATGCGCTTGATCATGTGCGCGGCTTCGTGGTCGTCGCCGATCTCACCGTGCCGCACGCGAGCGTCTATCGGCCCGCGATCGGCCAGCGCAATCGCGATGGGTTCTGTGTGTTCGCTTCGCGCGTCGTCGATGCAGCGTCGTTGGACGCTTCGCTCGATCTGCAAGCGTTGGCCGTCGAGGCGCGTGTCGACGATGCGGTTGTGGCGACAGGCACGACGGCGGGATTGATCCGCTCGGTGCCGCAACTGATTGCCGACATCAGCGGCTTCATGCGCTTCGATGCCGGTGATGTATTGCTGGTCGGCGCGATCGGAAAGCCCGCGCGGGCGCGCCGCGGCGATCGCGTGCGCGTGGAGATCGCCGGACTCGGTGAGGTGTCGTTGACGATCGCCACCCAATCCGAGACGCCGCGAGCGACGCCACCGCGGGAGCATCGCGAGCTGCGCGGCGACCGGGTCTCGCGCCCGGCGCGTCGCGGACACATCGCATGGAAAGGCGCGGTCCACGACGTGACCGAGGCCGACGGTCGCGTGCTTCTCGCCGACGGCCGCACGCTCGACGAAAAACAGCCGGTCTGGCTGCCGCCGTTGCCGCGCACGACACGCGCCCGCAGCATCTTCGCGCTCGGCCTCAACTACGCGGACCACGCGAAAGAACTCGCATTCAAGGCGCCCGACGAACCGCTGATCTTCATGAAGGGCGAGTCGACGCTTTTCGGCCATCGCGGCGTGACGCTGCGCCCGACGGATGCGACCTACATGCATTACGAGTGCGAGCTCGCGGTCGTGATCGGCCGCACCGCGCGCGGCGTCAAGCGCGACGACGCCTACGACCTCGTCGCCGGCTACACGGTCGCCAACGACTATGCGATCCGCGACTACCTCGAGAACTATTACCGCCCCAATCTGCGCGTGAAGAATCGCGAGGGCTCGACGCCGATCGGCCCGTGGCTGGTCGATGCGCACGCGGTTGCCGATCCGATGAATCTCGCGCTCACCACGCGCGTGAACGGCACGACTACCCAGCAAGGCTCGACACGCGACATGATTTTCGACATACCCTTTCTCGTCGAATACCTGTCCGCCTTCATGACGCTGGAAGCTGGCGACGTGATCCTGACCGGAACCCCCGAAGGCCTCGTCGATACGCCAGTGGGTTCCGTGGTCGAGACGGCGATCGAGGGAATCGGCACGCTGATCAACTTCATCGCCGCGGACGAACGAATCTAGACTCTAGACAGCCCATGCCTCACGTCGTCATCGAATACACCGACAACCTGCGTGCCGATGCGGACATCGCGGCCCTCTTGAAGAAGACCAACGCGCTGCTGATCGAGCAGCGAACCGACGCGGGTCCGGTGTTTCCGATCGGCGGCATTCGCTCGCGTGCGATCGCCTTGACGGAGTACTGCATCGCCGACGGTGGCGCAGACGACGCCTTCGTACACGTCACCGTCAAGATCGGCGCAGGCCGCGACGCGGCGACAAAGAAGAGAGCCTTCGATGCGCTCTTCGCGATGCTCGAAGAGCACTTCGCCGATCTCTACGCACGCCGCGGCCTCGCACTGTCGATGGAGGTGGTCGAATTCAGCGAGGCCGGTACCTGGAAGCACAACAACATTCACGAGCGCTTCAAGGCAAAGGGTTCGTGATCGCAATCGCGGCGAGTCGCGCGTGGCCCGAGCGTCTTCGTCGGCCCGGGTTGCGCGGTGTTACTTCGGCTGCAGCAGCTTCTGCAGGTTGACGAGATTTTCCTGGAAGCGATCCTGCACCACCTTCCATGCCTTGCTGCGCGATGCAGCCTCCATCTCGGCAAGCTCGCGCATGTCCGCCATCGCCTTCTGCACGCCCTTGCGGGCACGCTCGGCCTGCTTCGATAGTGCGTCGGGACCGGTTGCATCCTGCATCGCTGCCTGCCACTGCGTGAGCGATTCCATCAGGATTTCGTTGCGTCGCCTGGCCAGCGCCTGGATGCCTTCGTAGGCCTCCCGATTCGCCTCGGCCAGCGCCTCCATGTCCTTCTTCTGCGACTCCATGATGGCCGCGATGTCGATGCCCGGCACCTTGAACTGCTTCATCATCTTACCGATGTCGCCCAGGCCGGGTATGTCGCTAAAGCCGGGCATGTCCGCCTTGCCCGAACTCGACGCAGTGCTTGCGGTTTTCTTGCTGGTAGCCATGAAGCCTCTCCTCTTTGGTTTGTCGACGACTCTTTGAATTCACGACCACACGCAGGTTACACCGCGTGTCGGGAGATGGCATCCTTCGCGGAGCGTTACGATCGAGGCCAGCGGCACAGACGAGGGCCCACGGACGATGAACAACGCGCCACGCAACGATCGGATTCGGCCATGAGCGCAACCACGACCCCACCATCGACATCGACTCGCGCGGCCTCGGCTCGTCCGACGCATTTCGAGTCCGCGCATTTCGAGCCCGCGCATTTCGAGCCCGACGAATGGGCCGCGCGGCTGCAACTCGCCGCCTGCTATCGCATCGTCGCGCATCTCGGATGGACCGAGCTGATCTACAACCACATCACCTTGCGCCTGCCTTCCCGCGAGGGCGACGCGCGGCCGCAATTCCTGATCAATCCCTTCGGCCTGCACTACACCGAGGTGTGCGCGTCGAACCTGGTCCGCATCGATCTCGATGGCCGCATCGTCGAGAACCCGGACGCGCCTTCGCGGTGGCCGGTCAATCCCGCGGGCTTCACCGTGCACGCGGCGATCCACGAGGGCATCCCCGATGCGCATTGCGTGATGCATGTGCACACCACCGCGGGCATGGCCGTCGCGTGCTCGCGGGGCGGCCTGTCGATGAGCAACTTCTACGCGGCGCAGTTGCACGGCAAGCTCGCGTATCACGACTTCGAAGGCATCACGGTACATGCCGATGAAGGCCCTCGCCTGGTTGCGAACATTGGCGACAAGCCCGTGGTGATCCTGCGCAATCACGGCCTGCTCGCGTGGGCCGACACGGTGCCGCGCACGCTCTCGGTCATGTGGCTGCTCAACCGCGCATGCGAGATCCAGTTGGCCTCGCAGGCGATGGGTCCGACCATCCCGATTTCCGAGGCGGTGCAGATCGCGTGCACGCGCGATGCGCTGCAGTTCGACCCGCGCTTTGGCGCCGGCCAGGACGTGTTCGATGCATTGACACGCCAGATCGATCGCATCGATCCGAGCTGGCGCGAATAGCGTGTCGATATGCGCGTCGACATGAGCGAGATCATCTGGCGACCCTCGCCTGCGCGCATTCGCGATGCGCAAGTCACGGCGTACCAGAGTTGGCTCGAACAAACGCGTGGGCTGAAGTTCGATGGTTATGAGTCGTTGTGGCAATGGTCGGTCGATTCGCTCGAAGATTTCTGGCAGTCGATCTGGGACTACTTCGGGATCGAATCGCCGACGCCGTACATGCGCGTGCTCGATCGGCATGTGATGCCGGGTGCGAAGTGGTTCGAAGGTGCGACGCTCAACTACGCGGCGGAAGTATTTCGCAATGGCCGAGCCGTCTCGAACCAGGTCGGGTCGATCGATGAATCGGCACGACCTGCGATCGTGTTTCGCAACGAGCTCGGCGATCAGCCCGACGTGTCGTGGCCAGAGCTCGAACGCCGCGTCGCTTCACTCGCGGCAACGCTGACCGCTGCCGGCGTCGGTGCCGGCGACCGGGTGGTTGCCTATCTGCCCAACGTGCCCGAAACCATCGTCGCGTTTCTCGCGGTCGCTTCCATCGGCGCGGTGTGGTCGGTGTGCGCGCCCGATATGGGCCCGGTGGGCGTGCTCGACCGCTTCCGGCAGATCGAGCCTGCCGCACTGATCGCATGCGACGCCTACCGCTATGGAGGCAAGATCCATGACCGCAGCGACACGCTGATCGGCCTGCTCGAACAATTGCCGAGCGTACGGGTGCTGGTCTGCGTGCCGGTGGATGTCGAAGCGGGATCCGCAACGTCCTATCGCTCGCGCGTGCCAGCGCACGTGACGAGCGTGATCGCCTGGTCCGACGCGATCGCAGCCGACGTCGGGTTGTCGTGCGCGATGCTGTCCTTCGATCATCCGCTGTGGATCGTGTATTCCAGCGGCACGACCGGTAGTCCGAAGGCGATCGTGCACGGGCACGGCGGTGTGATCCTGGTCGGCATGAAGGACACGCGGCTGCAGCTCGACGTCGCACCCGGCGACCGCTTTCACTGGTACTCCAGCAGCGGCTGGATCATGTGGAACTCGCAGGTCGCGGCCCTGCTGTGCGGCGCCACTGCGTGCATCTATGACGGCAACGCCGGTTGGCCCGACTGGAACACGCTGTGGCGCTTCGTCTCGGAGCGCGGCGTCAATTTCTTCGGCGCCGGCGCCGCGTTTCACGCGTCATGCCTCAAGGCAGGCGTCGAGCCGGGCCGCGACCTCGATCTCTCGAGATTGCAAAGCCTCGGCTCGACCGGATCGCCGTTGTCCGACGACGCGTATCGCTGGATCTACGGGCATGTGAAGCAGGACCTCTGGCTCGTGCCGATCTCGGGCGGCACCGATCTCGCGGCGGCATTCACCACCGGTTCGGTCACGCTGCCAGTGCGCGTGGGTGAGATGCAATGTCGCGGCTTGGGAGCTGCAGTCGCGGCCTTCGACGAGCGTGGCAATCCTTTGATCGATGAAGTCGGCGAGCTGGTCTGCACCGAGCCGATCCCGTCGATGCCGCTCTACTTCTGGAACGATCCGGGCGACCAACGCCTGCTCGAAAGCTATTACGACACCTATCCGGGTATATGGCGGCACGGCGACTGGATCAGGTTCATCCCGCGCGCGGGGGACACCGACGCGGAATATGGCCAGGCCACGCTGGGCGCGGTGATCTACGGCCGCTCGGACGCGACCATCAATCGTCACGGCATCCGCATGGGCACCAGCGAGCTCTATCGCGCGGTCGAGGCGCTGCCCGAAGTGCTCGACAGTCTCGTCGTCGATCTCGAATATCTCGGACGCGAATCGTGGATGCCGCTGTTCGTCGTGCTGCGCGAAGGCCATGTTCTCGACGAAACGCTGGTGGCCCGCATCAAGGTCGAGATTCGTCGCGCGCTGTCTGCGCGCCACGTACCCAACGATGTCTTCGCGATCGCATCGGTGCCGCGCACGCTGTCGGGCAAGAAGCTCGAGTTGCCGGTGAAGAAATTGTTGATGGGGCAGCCGCTGGAGAAGGTCGTCAATCGGGATGCGATGGCAAACCCCGAGAGCATGGAGTGGTTCGTTGCGCTGGCGGTGAGTCGAGGGGAAATCGATAGCGGATCACTTAAATGATTGGGCCGCATCGTCAGAATGAATCTTGACCCCATGCCGAGGTCACTTGAGCATGTTCGCGCACCATGAATCCAACGCTCAGACTTCAAATGAGTCTGGCCAAAAGGAAACCAGGCGATGTCGGCAAAGCCCATTGATCCCAGCGGAAGCGGGCCATATGATTCAGGCATGGAAGCCAGAATCGCAAGACTCGAAGCTCATGCGGAGCACATTCAGCGCGACGTGGGCGAGGTCAAGGCCGATCTGCGCGCCCTTGCCAGAAGGTGGATGCGCATCTGCTCATCCTCGACGGCATGCTGATCGCCTCCTCAATTGGCCTTGCAGGGTTGCTTGCCAAAGGCTTTCACTGGCTTTGACGCGACCGAACGCTATTTTTCGAGGGAGCGTTCCTAGAACAAGCCCTTTTGATCGGTCGTCAGTTCTTCCTTCCTCGCCCTCTTGAAAGTCTGTGCACCCAGGCTCATAGCGGATACCTGCGCGCGCTCGCTGCCGTCCGGCAATCCTTCGATGGTCAGGATTTGCAACCTCGGATACGCCCAGTGGTGCGGGCTACGTGTTTCGGAGCCATTACTGAGGAAGTCATGGCAGAAGCCTTGAGCGACCGCGATGATCGCGATCATCGACGTGGGCCAAAGGGTATGGACATGAACGACGATTCTTCTCGGAAGGGCGCGATCAATACCACCGTCGATCCGCGCATGGCGCGATGGGTAACCGACGTGCTGCTCGGCTCGCCCGTCGCGCGCACGATCGGCATACGCCTGGTCGCGCTCGAGGTCGATCGCGTCGTGATGGCATTGCCCTTCAAGCCCGACAACGTGACGCTCGCCCGAATCGTTCACGGCGGCGTGATCGCGACCCTGATCGACATCGTCGGCGCCGCGGCCTCGGCATCGGGCGCCGACGGCGATGCGGTGCGCGGCGGAGCGACCGGCAACCTGGCGATCCACTATCTCGCGCCAGCCGAGGGCTGCGACCTCGAAGCCGAAGCGATCGTCATCAAGCGCGGCAAGCACCAGACGGTCTCGGACATCACCGTGCGTTCGGGTGATGCGGTGATCGCCAAGGCCTTGTTGACGAGCGCGATCTTCATTGCGTAATCGGACCCCGCTGGCGCGGCAACAACGTCCGATCTTGCGCGGCCGTGCGTTGCTCCCAGGGAATGCGCGGCCCACTTCGCACGAAAGCCCTAAAGATTCCTTTGGAGGCGGCGATATATTGACACCAGGTGAATTGCGTCGGTGACGCAGCCCTTCGCGCTTCCGCCGGCAGCCAGTATCGCGACACGCGGTTTCGTGCAGGACCACGAAGTCGCCGCTAATGCCGAAGGAGATCGACGACGTCGACGATCCCAACCGCAGTGCAGGTGGGCATGCAGTGAAATCGCTTCCCTCATCCGATCCCGAGTCGAACGTTCCGCCAGCCGCGGGGCTCGCGGCATGGTGGGCAAGCTGGCGTCGGATGGCCCGCGATCGCATCATGAACGACGGGTTCGAGCATCTGAATATGCGCTGGCGCTTTCGCGCGGTCGTGATCGCGTTCGCCCTGCCGTTCTTCGCCTACGTTCTCTGGACCGCAGCCGAACAGGCGGCCATCGAGAAGGCCCATCTGCGTGAACAGACGCTCTCGCTGTCGACGCTGATCGCGTCGCGGCTCGACGACCATATCGAGCAGATGGACCGCGTGCTTGCCACGGCAGCCCATTCGATCGGCGCCGACATCAACGACCAAGACGCGGTGTCGACGCTGCTGCAAAGCATGCGCAGCAACGTCCCGACGTCGGTCACCAACATCGCGGTCTGGTCGCTCAGCGGCAAGAACCTGGCCTCGCTCGATCCCTCGGTGAACATGCGCGATATCAACATCGTCGATCGTCGCTACTTCATGGAGGTCATCGAGCGCCTGGCGCCGGCGATCGAGGCGCCGATCGTTTCGCGAAACAACGGCCAGTTCATCGCTCAATTCGCGCGGCCGGTGTTCAACGGCCAAGGCCGGTTGATCGCGGTCATCACGATGGCGACGCGGCTCAAGGAGCTGATCGCGGAGCTCGACGCGAAGCACCGCATCGCTCCCGGAACGCTCGTCGCCATCGCTGATCGCAGCGGAACGATCGTCGCCCGGTCGATCGACCCGGACATGTGGGTCGGCAAGCAGGTCGGCAATCTCGAATTGCTGAATGCGGTCTTCACGAAAGGCAGCGGCACGGCCGAATCCATCAGCAACGATGGACAGGCCCGTCTGGTCGGCTATTCGGTCGCGTCGAAGGTGCCGTGGGTCGTGTATGTCGGCGAGCCGCTCGAGACGGTAACCGCTGCCGTCAGCCAACGGCTCCTGAAGAGTCTCGGCCTTGGGCTTGCGGTTCTCATTTTCGTGATGCTGCTGGCCGGTCGCGTCGCATCCTTGACGACCAGGCCGCTGAGCATGCTGGCCGCCGACGCCGAACGCTTCGGCGCAGGCGATCTGGCCCATCGCAGCGACGTCGTGACCGGCGCCGAGATCGCGACGCTGGCGACGAACTTCAATCGCATGGCGGCAGCGCTGCAGGAGCGCGAGGTCGAGCTCGAGAAGAGCCAGCGCCAGGTACGCGAAATCGCGGACCACATACCCGCGCAGATCACTTACATCGACACCGAAGAGCGATATCGCTTCGTCAACAGTTTTCGTAGTGCACTGGCCACGGTGCCCAACAACGAGTTGATCGGCAAGACGATACTCGAAGCCCGAGGTGAAGAGATCTATCAGAAGGTCGCTCCAGGTGTTCGGCGGGCGCTGGCGGGCGAATCGAGCTCGGCAGAAATCAGCGGCATCAACAATGGGACCGTGTTTCACCTGCGCATCGAATACGTTCCCGATCGGGATGCCGACGACCGTGTGCGCGGCTTCTATGCGTTCACGCACGACGTGACCGAACGCAAGGCCGCCGAACTGCAGCTTGCCGAAAGCGAGAAGCGGCTCGTCATGATCACCGACAACCTGCCCGCGATGGTCTGCTATCTGGACGCGGCGCGGCGCTTTCGTTTCGCCAATCGCGCGTGCGAGAAATGGTATGGCCGTCCGCTGGTGGACATGATCGGGCGTACGTTCGTCGAGCTGATGCCCGCGGAAGTCGCCGCCCAATACAACGTCCAGTTTGAGCGCGGCATGAAGGGCGAGACCTGCGAATACGAACTCGAGGTTCCCCTTCCGGGGAAGGGCACGCGCTGGTTGCGCTCGACCTTCGTCCCCGACATCGACGAGCAAACCGGCGTCGTCAAGGGTGGTTACTGCATGATCCACAACGTGACCGTCGCCAAGGAAGCCGAGCAGCGGCTCACGCGCCTGGCGCAGTTCGACACGCTCACGGGAATTCCCAACCGGCACCAGTTCAACGAGAAGCTCAGCCGCGCCTTGATCACGGCCGAGCGCGACGAAACACCGCTGGCGCTGATGTTCCTCGACATCGATCATTTCAAGCAGGTCAACGATCGCTACGGTCACGGCGGCGGCGATGCGCTCCTCAAGGAATTCGCGCAACGCCTGGCGGAGTGCATGCGTCCCACCGACGCGGTTGCGCGGCTGGCCGGCGACGAGTTCGTGGTGCTTCTCGAAGGCCTGCACAGCGACGACGAGCCGCAGTTCATCGCGCGTAAGATCATCGCTGCCGTACAGAAGCCATTCGTGATCGAAGGTCACCACATGCGCGTGACGATCAGCATCGGCATCGCGATGCGCGTCTTCGAAATCGAAGTCTCGATGCTAATGAAGCGGGCCGACGAAGCGCTCTACGAAGCCAAGCGCGCAGGGCGCAACACGTTCCGCCTGGCCAGCTGATTTCAAAGCATCGAAGCTCAACGACGTCTCCGGCGTTGTGCGTCAGAATGCGTGCTGCAAGCGGCACCTTGCGAGCGACCATCGACGTCGCTCCGCCTCATCCTTCAGGAGACAACATGACGAAGTCCTTTCGCGCGACGCTGGTCGTCGCGAGCACACTGGCGATGCTGTTTTCGAGCCTCGCACACGCGCAGATCAAGATCGGCGTCACGATCTCGTCGACCGGCCCGGCCGCATCGCTGGGCATTCCCGAAAAGAACACCATCGAACTGCTGCCGCGCGAGATCGGCGGCAAGAAGGTCGAGTACATCGTGCTCGACGACGCGTCCGACACCACCACCACCGTCACCAATACCAGGAAGCTGATCACGGAAGACAAGGTCGACGCGATCATCGGCTCGACCACCACGCCCAACTCGCTTGCGATGCTGCCGGTGCTGGGCGAAGGCAAGACGCCCGCGATCACACTCGCTTCGTCGTCGCGCATCGTCGAGCCGATGGATGCCAATCGTGCGTGGATGTTCAAGACGCCGCAGTCCGACGTGATGATGGCGACCGCGATCGCCGAGAACATGAGCAACGCCGGCGTGAAGACGATGGGCTTCATCGGCTTCAACAATGCGCTGGGCGAAGCGTTCTACACCGAGGTCTCGAAGTACGCGGAACTGAAGGGCATCAAGGTCGTCGCGAGCGAGCGCTTCTCGCCCACCGACACCAGCGTGGTGGGCCAGATCCTCAAGATCGTCTCGACCAATCCCGACGCGGTCGTGATCGGTGCGTCGGGCACGCCCGCCGCAACGCCGGTGCGCGCGCTGATCGAGCGTGGATTCAAGGGCCGCATCTATCACAACCACGGTGTGGCCAATCGCGAGTTCCTGCGCGTGTGCGGCAAGGATTGCGACGGCACCTATCTACCGACCGGGCCGGTGATGGTGGCCTCGCAACTGGCCGACTCGAATCCAGTCAAGAAGCCCGCGGTCGATTTCGTCAAGCGCTATGAGGCGAAGTTCGGCGCAGGCAGTGTTGCGGCATTTGCGGCGTACGCGTGGGATGCGGGCTTGCTCCTCCAGCGCGCGATTCCCGAAGCCTTGAAGAAAGCCCAACCCGGCACCGCAGAGTTCCGCGCCGCCTTGCGCGACGCGCTCGAGAACGTCCGCAACGAACCCTCGACCAACGGCATCGTCAACATGAGCAAGACGGACCACCTCGGGCTGGATCAGCGCGCGCGGGTGATGGTGCAGATCAAAGGTGGGGATTGGAAGTATCTGCCGTGAGGGTCGTGAAGGGCTGCTCGGTGAATCTCGTGAGATAAAGCCTCTCGTTCCGCATTCGATGATAAAGATAAGAATCCTGATTGAATCATCGCGACGATATGTTTGCGATGTATCGGTACCAACCTCATTCTCTGGAATTTAGGCGTGCTAATCAGGCTCGCGCGACCTGCAAATGAAATAGGGACAAGGCGTTAACAACAGCGTCCACTACTTAGGCCGCGTGGCCGGATACGGGTCGTCCAACACTACCTGCGTCATTCCAGCGCCTTCTCGCCTGTCGGCACCGGCGCCGCTTCGTCGGGTACCTTCGCGACGTCGGACACATGATTCTCCATGTGCGTTTTCTTTCCTGGTTGCGGCTTTTTGTCTGCCCCAGGAGCGATGTCCTCGCCTTGATGCTTCTTCTCTTGCTGGACTTTCTTGTCGTGGGCTACGTTGCGCGGGTCAGTCATTGCTTATTCCTTCGCTTAGTGAGGACACATCTTTCCCCGAATACAGTGCAGCCAGGGTAGGACAACCCGACGTTGCACGCCGGACGACGCCTAACCCTTCCATCGAGCGGACGTCCTCCAGCAGGCTGCGCCTGCTTACGGCCGCTGCTCATGTCGAACGTTAGACCGATCGATGGGCAGTTACGAGTGACCGAAATGTATGCCTTGATCGAAATCTCGAACCAGCGAGGACGGCGCCTACGATGACGCCGGCGCGTCACTCCGGAAGGCCGGCCGCGCGTGTGCAAGATGTGCGTCCGCTCAAGCTTGGAGAGTGCGAATGGCGACTCCTGCCCGCAATCGCCTCGTGGCGTTCCTCAAGCACGTGTTCAGCGCCGCTGGAGAGGTTCGAGAAGATCGGCCGTCGGTTATTTGGATCGGTGATTCAGCCGTGATGGTCAGCGACGCAGGAGTTCGTCAACCCGGACCTGCTTTCCTCTACGTCTACGTCAGCGACACAGATGCAACGTATCGGCGTGCAATCGAGTTCGGCGCTCGCGTCATTGGGCAGCCCTTCGACACGCCTTATGGAGATCGTCGCTGCATGGTCGAAGACGAGTGGGGAAACAACTGGCAAATCGCCACATACGCAGCAAGTAAGAATGGCGCCTAGCCGTTCCATCGAGCGCCTGTCCGCTCATGCCAAAACGTTTGGCGCCGCGAAGACGGAGGCCCCATGGAAGCCGCAGTTCTTCTTGCGTTCATGCGCACTCACAAGTGGGCGATCGAGGCAACCACTTCGCCAGCCGGCGCGCCACAGGCTGCGATCATCGGCGTCGCAGTGACCGAGGAGCTTGAGTTGGTGTTCGACACGCTCCTTTCCAGCCGGAAGGCCGCAAATTCTCAAAGCAAATCCCCATATCGCCTTCGTCATCGGTGGCTGGAACGATGCCGACGCACGAACGATCCAGTACGAGGGTGTTGCCGATTTCCCGTCGGGTCCCGAACTCGAACGCCTCAAGCAGGTGCATTACTCTGCATTCTCGGATGGTCCAACGCGCCTGTCCTGGCCGGGAATCGCTTATGTCCGGGTCAAGCCGCGTTGGGTACGCTTGAGCGACTTCACAGTCGAGCCGCCAGCCATCTCAGAGCGTATGTTCCAGAATCATGAGTAGCCCCAAGGGTCCGCGGCGCCTGCTTTGGGGAGGACGCATAGGAACGCTTTTGGTTAACGCCGCTCTAGGTAGAATCGTCACGGTGGCGGCGACCCCATTATCAAATCCTCGGGACTACGGAAGAGAAACGGGCATGAAGGAGAGCGAATCGCAGAAAAGGAAGTCTCCTTCTCAGCTGATAGACGCGAGAATCAAGGAGCTAGGCGACTGGCGGGGCAAGATGCTCAGCCGGCTCCGTACCTTGGTCAAGGAAGCCGATACCGAAGTCGTCGAGGAGTGGAAGTGGAGAGGGGTTCCTGTGTGGTCGCACGACGGATTGATCTGCACAGGCGAGACTTACAAGAACGTCGTGAAGATGACCTTCGCCAAAGGGGCGGCTCTAGAGGATCCTTCGGGCCTCTTCAACTCCAGTCTTGACGGGAACACAAGGCGTGCCATCGACTTCCACGAGGGCGAGAAGATAGACGAAGAGGCGTTGAAGACTCTCGTTCGCGCCGCAGCGACCCTGAACAAGTCCACAGCCCGAAGCTAATCCACGGGAATGGGATAGGCCGCATGGCCCGTCTTTCCGAAAGTCCGAGTTCCGCGGTGTGGTGCAACGTAGCGTTACGCGGTCGAGGTGGGGCGGAAGGGCTGGCGCAACGCGCTCGCGCAGCGGCCGACAAGCCGCTTCGCGGCTCGGCTCGATTCAGGTATCGGTCCAATGCCAACATCGGGCGTTGAAGGAGGACAACGATGGACGTCGATCGCTATTCCATCCCGCAGCTTGTGATCGATCTCTCCACGTCTACGGGAAATATATCAACTACACGGGGCGCTCGCAGTTCGATCCGGAAAAGCAAACGGAAACGCCGTTTATCGTGAAGATGGAAAACTGAATCGGGGCGTCCGCGATGAAACGGTCTCTCGCCCATGCCGCCAGTCGGCGGTTCGTCCTCGGCGCCATGCAGTCCGTCGCATCGACACCTGCATAGTTCGAACGGGGCACACAATTCGTCATTGCAACTGTCGTCGAGCAGGGGCTGGCCCGTTGAAAGGAATACCCGTGGATGATTTCGCCGCCCGAAACGATAGTGACCTGGGGGAATCGAAACGCGCAAATCCGCGACCTGGCGTATCCAACGGCAAGGGTGTTCGTGGATGGCTGCTTGTCCTGTGCCTGATGCTCACAGTCGTTGGTCCGCTTATTTCCGCGTGGCTGGTGGCCAACGAATACATGACGTTTGCGCCTTACTTTGTCAGTTCGCGCGGCCTGCAAGTAGCGATCTTCGTCTCGATGGCGATCACCGCATGTTCTGTAGCCTTTGGCATCTATGCGGGCCTTCGCCTGTGGTCCATACGTCCGGGTGCCGTCGCCATTGCCAAGTACGCCCTGCTGTGTGGTCTTGCCGCAGATTTTGTTACGACCACTATGCAAATCGCTTTCGGGCCCACATTGATCGCAGACGGCCAACTGCTTCACGAAGTCACGGTGCACCTCATCCCGAGCCTCATTTTCTTCACCCTGTGTCTTGGCTATCTCAACAAGTCGGCTCGCGTGCATGCCACCTACGAGGCGTAGGTCGGAGCCGATAGCTCAGCCGTTCAACCGGCTGTGCGCCGGTAGCATCGCCGTCAAATAATCCATCTGGTCGGCGAGGATGTTGCGGCCCGACAGCAGGAAGTGCTCGTAGCGGCACGGCGCGTACGGCAGATAGTGCAGCGGCATGTGCGCTTCCTCGGGCGTCTTCGCGCCCTTCTTGTGGTTGCAGAAGCGGCACGCGGCCACGACGTTCATCCACGCGTCCTTGCCGCCGCGTGAACGCGGCAGGATGTGGTCGCGCGTGAGCTTGTCGCGGCCATACTTCTCGCCGCAGAACGCGCAAACGTGACGGTCGCGCTTGAACAGCAACTCGTTGCGATCGCCCAGCGGCGGATAGGCCAGCGCCTTCGACGCCATGATGTCCGATCGCGCGATCGCGATGATCGGTGCGGACTCGATGATCGACTGCACGCCGAGGCGGTTGTAGCCGCCATGAAAGATCACGACCGGATCGCCGATCGACCACGCCACCTTGCCCGTCGCGTTGTAGCTCACCGCTTCCTCGGGCGAGAGCCAGCGGAAGGGTTGTCCTGCGATATCGAGGCCAAGGACGAGCAACATGAATCGCACTTTAAAGCAAAAAGCATGACTGTTCCACGAAAGCCGCTATTCATGCGGGTTTGCGGGGTGTTCGTGCTTCCAAGGACAAGCCCGAAGATGCTCACTCGTTGACGGCCAGCTTCGGCAACGCCACCTTGCGATTGACGAGCCAGATCCCGATCGCGATGAAGACCAGCGCAATCACGAGCCGCAGGCTGATCGACTCGCCGAGCGCGATCGCGGCGAAGACGAGGCCGAACATCGGCGTAAGAAACGAGAAGGCCGACAGGCGCGTCGCCGGATAGCGGCGCAGCAGCCAGAACCACGCGAGGTAACTGGCAAACGCGACGACGACCGATTGGAAGATGAGCGATCCCCATGCCCACAGCGGCACCGGCGTACTCGGCCATTGCTCGCCCGCGACCAGCGATGCGACATAGATCACCAGCGTCGAGACGGCGAGTTGATAGAACAGCGTCTTCTCAGGCGAGGTCGAAGTCAGGCGCGTAGCACGCACCATCAGTGTGGTCGCCCCCCACAACATTGCGGCCATGATCGCGAGCGCATCGCCCAGCCATTGCGAACGCCTGGGCGACATGAAGCCTTCCTGGAACGCGAAGGCGAGCGCGGCGAACGCGCAGGCGAGGCCGAACATCTGCGTCGGTGACAAGCGCTCCGCAGGCGCGAAGCGTGGCAGCCCCAATGCACCGACGAACGGCGCCATGTAGATGAACACCGAGACGCGCGACGCGTCGGTCAAGGTCAGCGCGCCGTAGATGCAGATGAACTCGAAACCGAAGAGCGCGCCCGCCGCGAGGCCGGGGACCAGCGTGCCGTCGCGTCCAAACAGCGGGACGCCGCGCGCGAACGACCAGGCCCACAACAGCAGCGCGGCGATCGCCGAACGCACGGCGCCCTGCACGAAGGGCGGCAACACCGGCAGCGTCACCTTCACGACAACTTGCTGCAAGCCCCACAGGACGCAGCACGCGAGCATCAGGCCGATCGCGATGCCGTCGAGGTGCGAGCGACGATCGGTCACGCCTTCAGCAGCCCCGCGTCGCGCATCGACGCCTGCACCGCGGGTCGCGCGGCGATGCGGTCGCGATACGCTGCACCGGCACCTGCCCGCGAGGGTTGATCGCGTGGTAATCGCTGCCGTCGAGGAGCCTCTTGGTCTTGCTATCGACCAGTACCCGGGTATGCGACATGCCCAGTTCGTTCAGCGTGATCTGGACCGACAGCGAACAGGCGGCCTGCATGTAATAGAGTTTCATCGAATTGCATGGGATAGAAATGGGATGCCCGCGATTCTAGGGCACCCGCCATGCAACACTGCGCGCTTTCATTCCTCTCTTGTCAGGATCCTTGTCGTTCGATGAATAGCGCATCGTGGGCAGTCACTGTCGATGGCTCGTCGAGGCGCGCGCGGCCCGCCGTTGTCCTTGCGATTCTCGCGGTACTGCTCGCGCTCGTCAGCATCCTTGCGATTCAGACCGGCGCGATTGCGATCTCGCCGCGACAGATCGTGGCGATCATTGTGTCGTCGTTCGGCGCGCCGCTGCCCGACGATCTCACCGCGCAGACCGCGACCGTGCTGTTGTCGATACGCCTGCCGCGCATCGTGCTCGGCATCGCGGCGGGTGCGGGCCTCGGCGCGGCGGGTGCGGTGCTGCAGGGCGTGTTTCGCAATCCTCTGGCCGACCCGATGTTGATCGGAGTGTCGAGCGGCGCAGCGCTTGCGGTCACCGGTGTGATCGTGCTCGGCGGAGGTGCGAAGTTCGCCGCGCTCGAGGCTTTTTCGACGCTCGCCGGCGCCCTGATGTTGCCGGTCGCGGGATTCATCGGGGGCCTCGCGGCCACCACGCTGCTGTATCGCCTGTCCACGCATGAAGGCCGCACTTCGCTGACGACGATGCTGCTGGCCGGCATCGCGATCAACGCGCTCGCGTTCTCGGGCATCGGCGTGTTCACGACGATCGCCAGCTACGAGCAGTTGCGCAATATCAGCTTCTGGAACTTCGGCAGCCTGGCCGGTGCGACGCTGGACCACGTCGGCGTGATCGCGATCCTGGTGGCGGTGGTCTGCGTCGCGCTCGCGCGCATGGGACCGGCGCTCAATGCGCTACTGCTCGGCGACAGCGAAGCGCGTCACCTCGGCTTCGACACGCAGGTGTTGAAGCGCAACGCGATCGCGCTGGCGGCGCTGCTGGCCGGCGTCCTCGTGGCCGCATGCGGCGTGATCGGTTTCGTGGCCCTAGTCGCGCCGCACATCGTGCGTCTCGTCTGTGGGCCCGATCACCGCATCGTGATCCCCGGCGCGGCGCTGCTCGGCGCAACGCTGCTGCTGGCTGCCGACCTGGTCGCGCGCGTCGTGATCGCACCGGCCGAGTTGCCGATCGGGATCGTCACGGCCTTGCTGGGTGCCCCGTTCTTCCTGTGGCTGTTGATGAAGAATCGCGAGCGCCTCGCGTGAACGCCCCGGCATCCGTCTTCGTGGTGCGCAATGTCACCGTCGAGCGGCGCATCGCGAACGGCGTGCGCCGCATCGTCGACGACGTCTCGCTGCCTGCGCGCCAAGGCGAGGTCCTCGCGCTGATGGGCGAGAACGGCGCGGGCAAATCGACGCTGCTCAAGGTCATGTCGGGCGATGTAAAGCCCGATCGCGGCGAGGTGTTGCTCAACGGTCGCGCGTTGATCGCATGGTCCGTGCTCGAGCAGGCGCGGCAGCGCGCGGTGCTTCCGCAGGACACCACGCTCGCCTTCGCCTTCACCGCACTCGAGATCGTGTTGCTCGGGCGCTCGCCCTGGTGCGGCGGGCATCCAGGTGCTCGAGACCGCAGCGTCGCGCATGAAGCGCTGCGCCGTACCGACGCCTTGCATCTGGCCTCGCGCAGCTATCCGACGCTGTCTGGTGGCGAGCGCGCGCGCGTCATGCTCGCGCGCGTGATTGCGCAAATCGTGCGGACCGACGCGGATGTCGATGTTGTAGTCGACGACGCGGACGATGCCGCGGGCGTTCGCGCGCCGCGCGCGCTGCTGCTCGACGAGCCCTCGGCCATGCTCGATATCGCCCACCAGCACGCTGCCTTCAGGGCGATTCGTGATCTCGCGCACGAGGAGGGCGTGGCGGTCGTCGCCGTCTTGCACGACCCGAATCTCGCCTCGATGTATGCCGACCGCGTGGCATTGATGAAGGAAGGGCGCCTGCTCGCCTGTGGCCGCACCGCCGAGACCATGACCGAAGACCTGATGAGCCGGTGCTTCTCGATCGCGATGCGTCGCGTGCCGCATCCGACGAGAGACGCGAGCCTGCTGGTTGCCGTGACTGATTGAAGGCACGCTTGACCCGCGCCTTGCGCTTCGGGCAAACGCCGACGCGCGAAAGGCCCGTGCTCCGAATGCATCGAAGGAGGATCGACCGCACGCTCGGCGAATTCCAATCGTCCATCGGAAGATTTCATGAGCACGCGCAAAGGAACACAGACTTCAAGTGCCGTTCGCGTTCAGAAGGCGGTCCAGAAATCGAGTGAGGCTGCGTCCAGGCGGGTCGCGAAAAAAACGCATTCCGCGAAGACGAACGATGGCTACCCCAAGCCGCCGGTGCCACGCCAGCATCAAAGCAAGCCCGGTATCGAAGCGCGCCTGAAGCCGCGCCCCCAATACCTCGCGCCCCGCTATCGCGGCAGCGGCAAGCTCGAGGGCATGAGCGCGCTCATCACCGGCGGCGATTCGGGCATCGGCCGCGCCGTGGCCGTTCTGTTCGCGCGCGAAGGCGCCGATGTGGCGATCGTCTATCTGACCGAGACCGTCGACGCCCGCGAAACCCAACGCGCTGTCGAGAACGAGGGTCGCAAGTGCATCCTCATTCCTGGCGACGTCAAGAACCCGCGGTTTTGCCGCGACGCCGTCAGGAAGACCGTCAAGGCCTTCGGCAAGCTCGATGTGCTGGTCAACAACGCCGCGTTCCAGGAACATGCAGAGAGCATCGATGTGCTGTCGGAAAAGCACTTCGACCTGACCATGCGCACCAATATCTACGGTTACTTCAACATGGCCAAGTCCGCTCTCGCGGTGATGGGCGAAGGCAGCGCGATCGTCAACACCGGCTCGGAGACCGGCCTGATCGGCAACGCGACGCTGCTCGACTACTCGACGACCAAGGGCGCGATTCACGCGTTCACGCGCTCGCTCGCGCGCAACGTTGTCACGCGCGGCATACGGGTGAACGCGGTAGCACCGGGGCCGGTGTGGACGCCACTGAATCCTACCGACAAGTCCGCCGCGCAGATTCGCAAGTTCGGTGCATCCACCGACATGAAGCGGCCGGCGCAACCCGAAGAGGTATCGCCCGCCTACGTCTTTCTCGCGTCACCGGCGTGCTCGAGCTACATCACCGGCATCGTGTTGCCGGTGATGGGCGGGGTGCTCGGAAGCTATTGAGGCCGCCGCCCGATTGCACGAATTGAAGGCTTTTTCATCCGCTGCTCGCTGGCTGGGGCAATCGCGCCGCATGAAAACATACTGCCTCATGCGGGATGATGCCCGTAGAGCAGGTGCCACCTGCACGAACTGCGATAGCAGCCGCGATGAAAGTCCTCAGTCTCAAGATTCGTTTTGCACTCGCCATGTCGGTGATCGTGCTTATGCTCGTCGTGGGATTGGCGGCGTTCGCGCTTCATCATGCGAAGAAGGATCTGCTCACCGAGATCTCGGGTCAGCAGCTTGCATTGGTCTCGCAGGCCGGCGACGACCTTGATGGAAAACTCAAGCTGGCGATGGACGCGCTGACGGCGACTGCTGCGACAATTCCTGTCGAATCGTTGGACAGCACCGCGAAGATACGTGCGGTCCTGACGGAGCGGGCGGCGCTGCGGGCGATCTTCGATGACGTTCAGATCATGAGCATCGACGGCATCATCAGGGGCGACGTTCCTTCCAACGACAAGCGCATCGGGCTCAACGTGGGGTCACGCGCGTATTTCAAACGCGTGATCGCGACCGCACAGCCGACCATCTCGGAACCGGTCGCAAGCAAGCTCGACGGCGAGCCCATCGTGATTTTTGCGTCGCCGATCAAGACCGGCGACACCATCATCGCCGTGCTGGTCGGCATCATGCGGCTGAACAAACCGAACTTCGTCGGCCATCTCTCGTCGGCCAGGATCGGGCAGAGCGGCTATTTCGAACTCGTCTCGACCTGGCCCAAGCCGCAGTTCGTGGTCCATCCCGACCCTGGGCATATCCTTCAGGAGTTCTCGACGTCGGACAGCCGCGCTTTGGAAAAGGTGCTCAACAGCGGCACGAGGGGTACGTCGGTCAGCACGCTCGAAGATGGCAGCAAGGCGTTGATCGCCTACCGACCGCTCGCGATGACCAACTGGATTCTGGTCGCGGTACTTCCTTCCGAAGAAGCGTTCGGGCTCATTGAGGTCGCCAAGGATCGCAGCTTCGCGATCGCAATCATCAGCGCGCTCGTCCTCGTGCCGATGATCTGGCTGCTTGCATGGGGAATGCTGAGGCCACTGAGCAGGCTGCGCGATCAAGTCGATCGCCTGGCCGAGCAGCCGGACGAGCAAGCGCGCGTCTCGGAAGGTCGCAACGACGAGACCGGTCAACTCGCGCGAGCCTTCAATCGCTTGCTCGAACGGCAATCGGCGTTGGAAGCGTTGCGCCGGGCAAGCGAGCACGGCCGCATGAGACTCACGCGGATCCTCGACCACAGCCGCGACTTCGTGGCAACGATCGACACGAAAGGCAGCGTCACATACATCAACGCGGCGGGCCGAGCAGCGCGTGGTATCGGACTCGACCAGGATGTGAGCGGCACGAACAGCGTCGACTATCATCCGCCGTGGGCCTGGAAGAAGATCGAACAGGAAGGTGTTCCCGCTGCATTGGCCCATGGCGCGTGGCTTGGCGAAACCGCGGTTCTGGGCGCCGACGGTCGCGAGATTCCGATCGACCACACGTTGATCGCTCATCGCGGCGCGACCGGCTCGGTCGAATTCTTCTCGAGCACGATGCACGATATCAGCGATGCCAAGGCCGCATCGATCGCGATTCGACAGAGCGAGGCGCGGATGGCTTCGATCGCCGATTCGGTGCCGATGCTGATCGCCTACATGGATCGCGAATGTCGATACCGGTTCGTCAACAGCCGATGCGAGGAATTTCTCGGACGGCCGCGCTCGGAAATTCTCGGCAAGACCCTCCGAGAAATCGCGGGCGACGAGGCCGCCAGCTTCTATGGCCCGTACTTCGCGCGCGCCGCAGCGGGAGAAACCCTGGTGTTCGATCGCGAACGGATCGACGCTCGGCACAGCATCTATTTCAAGGTCAAGATCATTCCGCAGTTCGACCATGAACAAGGGCTGATCGGCTTCCACTTCCTGCATCAGGACGTGACCGATTACAAGGTCGAGCAGCTGCGTCTTTCACAACTGGTGGCTATCGATCGCCTGACCGGGCTGGCCAACCGCTCGGGCTTCGAAGCGGCACTCACCGAGGCCATGCATCGAAGCGCCATCACGGGAAATCGCATGGCGCTGATCTACCTGGACGTCGATCGCTTCAAGTCGATCAACGATACCCATGGTCATCCGATCGGAGACGCGTTGCTGCGCGCATTCGCGGCGCGGATCACAGGCTCGGTCCGCGCCACCGACGTCGTCGCTCGACTCGGAGGCGACGAATTCGTGGTGGTCGCGCAGAATTTTCGCAATATCGACGACGTGCAATCCATCGCCGAAAAAATTCTTCAAACGATGCGACTACCGTTCGAGGTGAACGGCATTGCGATGTCGATCACGACGAGCATAGGCGTCGCAGACTTCAACGGCGAAGCGATCACGGCCGAGAGGTTGATCGAACGTGCGGACGCCGCGCTCTATCGCGCCAAGAATGCCGGTCGCAATCGTTACGCGTTCGCGACCGACGCTGCGCTCGTGAACGTGACGGAACCCGCGGCCGGGCCCGCAACGGTGCCCGCCCTGTCGAAAGGGTCGCACTCCGAAGCGCCCGAGCAAACGTTCGCGTAGCTCGCGACGGCATGGGGCGCGGGAACCAAGACCTCGCGTTCTTCTCCTACTGACATCGCGCGCCGCCATCGCTCCATCGCATCGTCGTCTCATCGCGGAGATCTCATCATGTGCTTGCCTGTCATCACCTCGGCGCCGCGTCGTGTATCTGCGGCCGTGCTGTTCGCCCTTTCGATCGGGTCGCTCGCTGGATGCGCGTCGACCAACACCGAAGGCGATCACGCGGCGGCGCCACTGGGTCTCGCCGACATCAACGCGATCGTCGCGAATCCCGAGCGCAGCAAGAGCGATCGTGCGAACGACGTCCGCCGTCGTCCGATCGACATGCTCGATTTCATCGGCGTGCGGCCCGGCATGGTCGTGCTCGACATCAGCGCGGGCGGCGGATACACCACCGAGCTGTTGGCGCGCGCGGTCGGATCTGGTGGGCGTGTGTACGGGCAAAGCGCTCCGGATACGGCGGCAGCGCAGCCGGCAACGCCACCCCGCCGTACCTCCGCGATGGCGCTGGCCGATCGTTCGAAGACTGTCACCAACATCGTTCCGGTCGTGCGTCCCTTCGAAGATCCGGCGCCACCCGAACTCGCATCGAAGAAGCTCGATCTCGTCACGCTGATGTACAACTATCACGACCTTGGCCACCTCGGCGTCGATCGCGCCGCGATGAACAAGGCGATCTTCAATGCGCTCAAACCCGGCGGCATCTACGTGATCGCCGACCATGCCGGTCGCAAAGGCACCGGCATCTCCGAATCCGGCACGCTGCATCGCGTCGAGGAAGAATTCGTGGCGCGTGAAGTGCTCGCAGCCGGCTTCAGGCTCGCCGAGCAGGGCATGTTTCTGCGCAACCCGAACGACCCACGCGACCGCGAAACGCCCAAGCCGCCGCAGAAGAAGGACGAGTTCGTGCTGAAGTTCGTCAAGCCAACGAAGCTGACGATGTAGCGATCTTCGCCGCAACCATCTCGCGCAGTTCGCGCTTCATGATCTTGCCGACCGGGCTGATGGGAAACTGATCCATCACTTCGAGGCGTTCCGGGAGCTTGAACGATGCGATCTGTTTGCCGCGAAGAAAGTTCGTCAGCTCTTCTAGCGTGAGCGTCTCGCCCGGCTTCACGATCACGCACGCGCAGGCCTTCTCGCCGAATACCGGATCGGGCATCGCCACCAGCACCACGGTCTTCACCTTGTGATGCGAGAAGATCAGGTTCTCGATTTCTTCGCAGCTGATTTTCTCGCCGCCGCGATTGATCAGGTCCTTGCGCCGACCCTCGGTGTAGATGTAGCGGCCGCGCTTCCTGACGATGTCGCCCATGCGGTAGAAGCCGTCGGCGGTGAAGGCCTCGAGATTTTTCTCGGACGCGTTGTAGTAGCCGCGGATGGCGTAGGGCCCGCGCGTGAGGAGTTCGCCCGACTCGCCGTCAGCGACTTCATGGTCCTGGTCGTCGACCACCTTGATCTCGTCGAAATCGCACACCGGTGCGCCCGAGCTTTCGAGCAGCAACTCGTCGGCGTCGTCCAGGCGCGTCATGTTGATCAGGCCTTCGGCGGTGCCGTAAATCTCCTGCGGCGTGCAGCCGAAATGTTCGCGTAGGCGCGCGCGCAATTCGGGCGGCAGGCGCGCGCCGCCGTTCTGCACGACCTTCAACGACGACAGGTCGTAGCGCTGCGGCACATCGCTGTTCAGCCAGTTGGAGATCAGCGGCACGGCCGCCGCGATCACGGTCACGCGTTCGCGCTCGACCAGCGAGAAGATCGTGTCGACGTCGCTGGAAGGCGCGATCACCATCGTGCCGCCATAGTAGAAGGCCGCAAGTATGCCGGGTGACGCGAGGTTGTAGTTGTGACCGAGCGGCAGGATCGCCATGAAGACCGTGTCGGGCCCAAAGCCGGCGGCTGCGCCGCACAGCCGTGCGTTGAGTACGTAGTCGTTGTGGGTGCGCGGGATCAGCTTGGACATCGAGGTCGTGCCGCCCGAGAGCAGCATCGTGCTGACCGACATCGGGTCGACGCGGATTTTCCTCCTCGATGCTGCCGCCTCGTCCTCGCCCTCGCGATTGGTCTCGAGCAGGTCTTGCAAAGCCACCTGACCCGCGTGCGCAACCCCCGCAACGATCACGTGGGCCAGCGTGGGAAACTCGGCCACCATCTCGGCCGCCATCATTCGATAGTCGAAGTCGCCGACGACATCCGCGATCACATACGCGACCGCGCCCGACGCACGAATGAAGTGGCGCACCTCCGCGTGCCGATGCGCGCGCAAGGCCATCACCGGGATCGCGCCGATGCGGTTGAGCGCGAGATAGACGGTGACGAACTCGGGGATGTTGGGCAACTGCACGACCACGCGATCGCCTGCGGAGACACCTCGGGCGTGCAGCGCAAACGCGAGGCGCTTGACGTCCGACATCAGCGCTGCATACGTGATGCGACGCTCGCCGGCCACGACTGCGACGTGCTGGGGGATACGCCGCGCGGAGCGCTCGACCATGTCCGTGACGGTGATGTCTTCCCAAAGGCCGGCTTCGCGATAGCGCGTGGCGAGGGTTTCGGGCCAGGGGACGATGCCTTCGAGCATGGTGTCCGCTTTCAGTCGGGATGCAGCGCCTCGAACGCGCGCGCGAGTTCGGGATCGCGCTTTCGCACGTCCGCGTGATCGACTCGTCCGCTGCGCGTCACGTAATCGTAGGCGAACGAGACCGGGTCGAGCGCGAGCTTGGGGCCGAGGTTCTCGTACCACTCGGTGCTCTTGATCGCGGCTTTCTGCAAGGCGTCGGACCCGGGTTGCCGGATCCGCACGAACTCGGCCAGCATCGCAGGCACATCGTCGCCGCAAGCCTTGTAGGCATCGAACAGCGCGATCGAATCCTGCATCGCCAGGCGCGTGCCCGAACCCACCGACGGATGGCCGGTACGCAGCGCATCGCCCAGCAGCACGATGCGATCGTGATACCAGCGCTCGTTCCTGACGATGGTGTAGCGAAACCAGATGGAGCGGTTCGATAGCAAGGGATGCCCTTGCAGGTCGTCGGCGAACACCCGTTCGCAATACGCCAGGCTCTCGGCTTCGTTCATGCGATCGAGCCCGGCCTTCGCGAACGTGGCCGGATCGCATTCGACCAGGAAGGTGCTGTGGTCGGGGCTGTAGCGATAGGTGTGCGCGATCAGCAAACCGTCTTCGTTCTGCCGGAAGATCAGCGACAGCGCGTCGAACAGCCGCGTCGTGCCGTACCACGCGAGCAGGTTGGGACGCTCGTCGAGCGTCGGGCGGAAGTAGTCGCGATAACGTGTGCGGATCGCGCTGTTGGCGCCGTCGGCCGCGACGATCAGGTCGCACACACCGAGGTCGGCCGGATTCTCGAGCCGATGATCAAAGGCGATCTCGACCCCGACCTTGCGGCATTGCGCGTGCAGCGCCTTCAGCAGGTCGATGCGCGCCATGCGATGAAAGGTGTTGTGCGCGAGCGTGATGCGTACGTCCCGATGCACGACCGCCATCTCGTCGAAGACTTCCTGATGCGCCGTCATCGCGTCGTACAACTCGGGCGCGATGTCGCGCACGAATGCGAGCGCGATGTCCGAGAACACCACGCCCCAGCCGTAGGTTGCGTCCTCGGGGTCGCGTTCGAATATGCGGATGGCGTGACGCGCGTCATCCCTTTTCATCAGGTAGGCATAGAAGAGGCCAGCCGGACCGCCGCCGACGATGCGAATCTTCATGGCTACGCCTTCAGGGTCTTTGGCCGAGCGCGGGCCGGCGTTTGCCGTGTCGGCGTGGCGTCCGCTCCTTGCTCGATGGCGTCGATCGCGATTGCATTGGCAAGTCGATCGATCAATGCGCACGCGTCGGCCATCTGCGCGCATTCGGCGGCAGAAAGTTGTTTGCAGATCGCCGTCGCCAACGAGGCTTCGCGCCTGTGCAGGTCCGCGGACAACCTGCGCTTGCCCGCGGCCGTCAGCGACAACAGCGACTGGCGCGCGTCGCGCGGGTGCGGCCGCCGTGCGATCAGCTTCTCGGCCTCGAGTTCCGCGAGAAGGCGCGTGAGCGTCTGGAGCCTGACTCTTTCGCACCATGCAAGTTGCGTGGGCGTCAGCGGCCCGATGCGATAGAGCTGCCCGAGCACGCCGAGCTTGGCCGCGCCCGGCCCGTCATTCCTGGACTGCGCGCGCAACTGCCGCGTCAGGTGCGAAACGGTGGAGCGAAGGCGGATCGCGGCTTGCGCCGCTTTGGATAGGGAGACAGGCACGCGGCGATTATAAGATCGATCTTAGCAATCGCGAAAGCGCATCGAAGAGCCGTCACGCGGCCACGAAGCTCCAGAGCATCACGCCGGTTGCGCAGGCCATCGCGAGAGTCGCGGCCCACCCCAGAAATTTCCCGCGCCACGATAGCGTGAAATCGCCCATCACCTTCCTGCTGGACGCTACCATCATCAACACGACCATGATCGGCACCGAGATCAGCGCATTGATCACCGCCGACCAGTAGAGCGTGAGCATCGCATCGAGATCGGCGGCGCTGATGGCGATGCCGAGCAGGATCGCTGCCGCGATCACGAGATAGAACGGCCTTGCGCGACCGAAGGACCGATCGAGTCCCATGCGCCAGCGGAACACGCTGGAGATCGCGTAGGCGGCCGAACCTCCAAGCACGGGAACCGCGAGCAGGCCGGTGCCGACGATGCCGAGCGCGAACAGGAAGAAGCCCGCCTCGCCGGCGATCGGGCGCAAGGCTTCCGCGGCCTGGGTCGTCGAGGCGATCGCACTGACGCCGTGCACGTGCAGGGTGGCCGCGGTCGCCACGATCATGAAGAAGGCGATCGCGTTCGAGAATCCCATCCCGACCATCGTGTCGATCTTGAGGCGGCGGAACTGCGCGCGTGCCTGTTGAGGCGCGCGCCAAAGTGGCTGGTCGGCGCGCAGCCGCCTGATTTCCTCAACCTCCTCGGCGGCCTGCCAGAAGAACAGATAGGGACTGATGGTGGTGCCCAGGATTGCGACAATGGTCGTCGCGTAGTCCTTCGACCAGGTGACGTGCGGCCACACGGCCGAGCGCAACACGTCGGTCCAGTCGAGGCGTACGGTGAACGCGACCCCGACGTAGGCGAGCAGCGTGAGCGTGAGCCACTTGAGCACCGTGACATAGCGTCGGTACGGCACGAGGATCAGCGCGACCAGCGACGACACACCAAAGCCCGCCGCGTACCAGACTTCCGTGCCGCCCAGAGCGAGCGCGGCCACATCGCCCATTGCGTTGAGGTCGGCGCCAAGGTTGATGACATTCGCGAGCGTGAGCAGGCCAACCAGCAGCGCGACCACCCACGCGGGACAGATCAGCCGGAAATTTTCAGCGAGACCTTTGCCGGTGACGCGACCGACGCGCGCACTCGCCAGCTGGATGCCCACCATCAGCGGGAACGTCAGGATCACCGACCACAACACGTTGTAGCCGAACTGCGCTCCGCCTTGCGAATAGGTGGCGATGCCGCTCGGGTCGTCGTCGGCGGCGCCGGTGATGAGGCCGGGCCCGAGCTTCTTCCACCACGGCGCGAATTCGTCCGACACCTGGTCTTTGCGGTGGCGGTTCACGCGGGCGCCCGGGTCGTGGTTCGGTACATGGCGCGCAATCTTAGCCGCTGCGCGATGCGGGCGGGCGATGTACGCCGCGCCGTGTGGGCGTGCGCGCTCTCCGGGTCAATCGGTCGGAAAGGCCACCGAGATTCGCGGCTCGAGTCGTCTCGCGCGTCGCCCCATCACGACGTGCAGCGGCAGCACCAGTGCGACGGCAACTCCCACGATCCAGTGGCACAGGCTGGCAACCGCATGAACGTCTTCGGAGCTCGCGTAATACAGAAGCCACGCGGTGACCATTAATACCGCGAGCACGGTGGCGACCAGGCAACCGGTCCATCGATTGCGCTTCACGGCCCACGCGCGCGGCACGTGTACCGCGACGATGCCGCCATACGCGAGCGACGCGACCATCGCGATCGCGCCGTGCGCAGCGAGAATCGAATGTGCGAGCGGATGGGGGCCGAAGCCGTCGGCGCGAGCGCGAGCGAAGACATCGATCGCGAGCCACGCGAGGCCGGTGGCAAGCAGCAAGCCTGTCGATAGATAAGTGAGCCAGCGATGCCAACTGCGCAGTCGGATCGCATCGATCGTGGGGCGAGGCCTATGCACGACGCGAATGAAGAACGATGGCGCTCGCCCCGCAGCGCGCCAGCAAGGGATGGGTTGCCGTGCCGCTCAAGGCCACGACCTTGGTGAGCGCGTCGGCGAAGACGCATCGCGGCGCCAGCACGCAGATCGAGGCGCCCTGATCGAAAGCCTCGCGCTCGACTTCGTGCGCGTGGGGACCAGCCAACAATGCGTTGCTCTCTTCGATCGACGATGTGGCGACAGCGAAATTCCTGAGTTCGACGAGGCGATGACAAACGCTCGGCTCGAGCGGATCGCGCACATCGACCGGAAAAGGCTCGTCGCCGAATGCCGCGATGTCGCCGCCGGCGTTCACGCATCCGCTGGTGACACCTGCATCGCGAAGCGCATCGAGCGCGGCATCGACCGCGTAGCCTTTCGCGATGCCGCCGAGGTCGATCGCAAGAGGACGTCGCTTGACGACTTCGTGCCGTCGCGTGAGATCGAGATCGCGCTGCGACGCTTTCGCATGGCCGGCAAAGACCGCGCAATCGAAGAGCCCATCCGAGCGCCGATGCAACCCGCTCGCGATGAGCAGGACCTGCCACGTGGATCGGCACACGCGCACCGGCTCGTTCACTGCCGCGCGATTGATGCGGGCCACGTCGCTGCCCGCGAGCTGCGGACTCATCGAGCGGTGAATGTGCGCGATGGCGGCGAAGCCCGTGTCGATCGCGCGGTTCGCGATGGCTAGGTCGCGATGGCGCACGCTGATCTCGACCCGGGTGCCGAGCCACGGCTGCGCTCGACGCAACAGGGGCCGACGCGCGTGATGTATCGCTATACGCATCATTTGCTGCCGCGGCGGATCAGGGCATCGAGCGCGAGGATGCGGCGCACGCCGTCGGTCACGTGTCGCGACGACAGCGTGGCTCCGCTGATGTTGGCGATGTCGTCGCCCACCACGACCGGCGACGACGCACGCTTGCCGGTGAACTGCGCGCGCCAGCGCGGGTCACGCACTTCGTATCCGTGCGATTCGCGATAAGCGAGGATCTCGACCTGCTTGACCGCGCCGTCGGCCGCGATCGCGACGGCGTAGGTGATCAGTTCGGACTTGCCGATCACTTCGTCCACGTAGATGCGGCCGAGCAAGGCCTGATCGGCCTCTGCGCGAAAGATCAGGAACTGCCGCGCCTGGCTCGATGCATGGGTGCTCGCGTCGATGGCGCGCATTTGCTCGGGCGTGAAGCCAGGCCGCTCGAGCACATAGCTCGACGCCGATGGAAACATCAACCGCTGCGCGGCTTCGACCGTCAGGTACTCGACCGCGAACGCATTGCTCGCGGCGGCGATGGCGATGCCGGCCACAGGAAACGAGGCGATCAGAAAGCGATTGATCATGAAGCGACGATATCGTCAATGCAATCGGAACGCGTGATCAGCACGCGAGCCTGGAACGCGCGATCAAAACGCATACCCGAGCCCGACGTTGTAGCGGTCGCGCGATGGATCGACCTTGAACTTCTGGTAGTCGGCCTTGAAGACCACGCTGGGATAGAGTCGATACGAAAGCCCGACCGTTGCCACGCGTTCGGTAGGCGCCGGACCGAAGCCCAGACCCGGCGGCAGATCGTCGATCTTCGATGCCGTGTTGAATCGTTCATAGCGCACGAACGGCGACACCGAAGATTCGCCGTTGCTCCACACCGTATAGGCGCTTTGTACATACCAGCCGAAGAATTCGCGGGGCACCGGCGTCGGGTTGCCGGCGAAGCTGAGGTTCAGATCGCGCGCGCCAGTGATCATGCCCTTGGCATAGACGGCCGAGAGATCCCAGCGTCCCGGTGTCCAGCGCACGTGGCCGTCCCACAGGGTCACGCGCGCATTGCGCGCGGCGAAGTCGGGCTGGCCGTGGCCGACGCGACCGCTGAAGACCGATCCTCCGACCAGCAGCGATGGGATGCCCTTGTAGTCGAGCGCGACGTAGTTCGACAGGTTGCGCGCGCGCGCCTTCTGTCCCTCCTGGTGAATGCTGCCTAGTGGCGATTCGCGCCCGTCAGTCGAGGTCGAGTCCCACTTGTTGAGGTCGAAGCCGCTGGTCACGCCGATGTTCCATTCGAGGCCGCGCGCGAACCCGCCAGCCGGCGTTCCGACGATGCCCATGCCCACTTCGCGCCAGGTCGATGGAATGATCGCGGTCTCGACGAAGTTGCGCTCGACGCCGTAGTACGCGGTTGGCTCGTGGTTGCGATTGATGAGTCCGGCTGGAATGAGGAAAAGGCCGGCCTGCAGTCCGACTTCAGGCGTGAGCTGATGCGCGATATACAACTGCTCGAGCGCGACTTCGCCGCTGTCGCCCCTCGACGCTACCGCGTGCTCGACCTCGAGCTCCATGTTCAGGCGCGTCTTGTCGGTGAAGCGATGCGCGAGACCCAGCACCGCACGGCGCACATCGAGTTGCGCCTCGCCCGCGTTGTTGCGTGGACGGGTGTAGTTGATCTCGCCGTAGCCGGAGAGGGTGGTCGCGGGCTCAGCGCTTGCGGTCCTTGCATCGGGTGCGGTGAGCGACGCGTATGCTGATCCGCTGGGAGGCGGCGCCGACGCATTGGCTGCAGCAGCGGCGGCGTCAGGCGCAGCTTGTTGCGTCGATGCGCGAGCTGCGGCAGGTTGCGCGAGCTTCTCGTCCTTCATGCGCTGCACCTCGGCACGCAGGTTTTCGATCTCGCGCTGCATTCGATCGAGCTGCGTGGAAACCGCGGCGGAGATTTCGCCTTCGGTCGCGGCATAGGAGGGGGCGACGAGGCCCATCAGCATCAGCGCAGCGCAGATCGTCTTCAACGGGGTGGGCATGGTGTGATCAAGGCTTGTAGCCATCGGTGAGGGTATTGAGAAATGCGACGACGTCGTCGATGTCGGAGGCAGACAGCGCCGGCATCTCGCCGGGCTTGCGGTTGTACGGAACCTCGCTGACGTTCACGTTGGCGTGGTATTCGGCGGGAAGGTCGTTGAACTGCGCGACCGCGCCGTCGGCATCGCGCGGGTACCACTCTTCGGGATGTGTGTCGCGCCGCGCGTAGAAGCCGACTGCTTCCTTCAAGGTCGCGAAACGGCCGTTGTGGAAGTAGGGCGCGGTCTTCTCGACGTTGCGTAGCGTCGGCACCTTGAACGCGCCGCAGAGTTCTTTGTGGGTTGAAAGGTCGGTGCGCTGCGGTCCGCAAAGACCGAGGTCGTAGTACGAAGGATCCGAATTCGCGGCAATCGCCGCGTTGCGCGGCACGCCGAGGTTGTCGTACGTGAAGTCGGTGAACAGCGGCGGCGAGCCGTCGCTTCCGCGACCACTGATGTGGCATGCCGCGCAGTTGCCTTTGTCGCCGCGGTTGAAGAGCGCGAGGCCGCGCAACTCCTGCTCGCTCAAGCGCGCGCGGCCTGCGAGAAAGGCGTCGTACTTGCTGTCGTAAGGATGGAAGGCTGCGTTTTCCTTTTGATATTGCGCGAGTGCGAACGTCAGGCGATCGAATACCGCATCCGGGTCTTCGAGGATGCCCGCGCCGAACACGCTGCGAAACTGTTCGACGTAATTCGCGCGTTTCAACTTGTCGATGACCGTGGCCGCATCGCCATTCGCCATTTCGTGAGCGGGGACAAAGGGTCTGCGCGCTTGTTCGGCGAAGGTCTGCGCGCGCCCATCGCGGTCGAAGCCGCCGGTGGGCGTGCCGTCGGGCTCGAAATGGAAAGCGGGGGTCCGATCGAGGTAGCGCAGCGACGGCGCGTTGCGAAAACCATCGACGTCGTTGTTCGGTCCCCCGAGCGGAGTTGCGCGCGTGTCGGGTTGCGCGTGCGCATGATCGGGAGCGTGGCAATTTGCGCACGCCAGGCGGCCCGACGCCGACAGGCCCGCATCGAAAAAAACCTGCTCGCCCAGTGCAGCCGCCGCGCTCAGCGATTCGCTCGACGATCCGGCAGTTTGTGCCGCCGATGGCGCGGCGGACGGCATGGTTTCGCTACCGCCTCCACCTCCGCACGCGCCCAGAAAAACGCTCAGCGCGAGGGACGCAAGCAAGGGCGATCGTGCTCGTGCAGAGCCGGTCCCCGAGAGAACAGACGCACGGCGCCGCCACGAGTTGCACGAGCAAATAGCTTGATTCATACGATCGCAAATGCAAACGAGAATGGTTCGCAATCATATCTGAATGCGCGTGTTTTGCGAATTCGAGCGTCTGGCGGCCCGCTTCGGTGGCTGGTGGAAGTGGCACCCCCTTCGGGGGCGGCGAGTCAGATGTCAGTGGTGCGCTACCTGCTCGGCGTCGGCCGCGCCGTCGGGAAGCGCGGAACCCTGCGAGGAACGGCTCCCGGGGACGGCCGGTCACCTGCTCTCCGACCATGCCCTTGCTGCGCGCGTCATTGATCGTATGGGGCCGAGGCTCGAGCCATGACAGTTCAATATTTTCTTGGGCCGAGGACAACCGCGCGAGCCTCGGCGATCTGCCAAGCCACAAGTGTCGGCAGGCCGATGGCCAAATCGCGGGCACGTTTGGCGAGCGCCAGGGCAAGTGCGGATTCGGGCGGCAGACCGACCAACGGGGCAGCCAGCGCATAGCCGGCCTCTTGCACCCCAATCCCGCCAGGGATCGTGAAGGCCGCGCTGCGCAGCATGAAAATTACGCTTTCGATCGATAGCACCGTCCAGATGGAGAGCTCAACATCCATGAGCCGGAGCGCCACCCACGCTCCCACTGCGCTGGCCACCCAAGCCGCCAAGTTGAGCGCGAACGACAGGACGATTCGCCCGCGCTGCCCGTAGATCACGCGTAGTTCCGCGCCGATCGCCTCCGTGGCGTCAACGGCACCCGGCAGAAGACGCCGCGCGATGTTCCCTGCAAGCGGCAAGATCCACCGCTGCGCTGATAAGAAGATCGCCATGATCGCGACCAATATGACAACGCCGCCGAGCATTGGGACGCGCAGCGACCCGACCGGCCCATTGCCTAACAAGATGGAGGCGACGAGGGCGAGGCCGAACAGCGTGAAGATCAACTGGCTCGCCATCTCCGTCGTCAAATCGACGATCAGTGAGGCATGCACGCGTGGGCCGGCGATTCCCTTTGCGGTCAACATGCGCACGCTGACGACGATTCCACCGACCTGGGAAAACGGCAGCAGGTCCGACGCCGCCTCACGAATCAGCCTTGCCCAGACAAAGAGGCCGAACCGTTTGAAGCTTTCCCCCGAAGCAGCAAGCCAAGCCGCGCCAAGCAGGCCCAACACGCTGAGCGAGTAGAGGCAATAAGAGAGAAAACCACCGACGCCCAGCCGACGCGCGATTGCGATGATGGATGCGATTCCGGTCGATCCGATTGCCCATGCCGCGATCGCCAATCCCGCGACGGTCGCCAGTAGTATCGCTGTGCGAGCGTGGGATCCCAGGTGCCGCTCGAGCCCTGTCGCGCGACGCATGATGCGAGGGCCGCTAGCGAGAAACGATCGATACCGTGCGCGGAGCATCGGGCGTTCTCCGTTCGAGGCTGGCGAAGCTCCCCAGCCGCACGCCGCGCGCGAATATCGTTGCCCGGCAGCTCGGGTCGAGCAGGCCTTCGAGCTCGGCGCGATGACAATAGCCGGGGCCGTGCCCGGGAAAGTCATCGCGCGTCGCAGGGTGGAGATAGATCTCGTTCAAACCTTCGGGAAGCGCGGCAATGGTCGCGCGGATATGTTCAGTGGTCATGTGTCCCGTCCGGACGAGCCCGAAAACCTGGTCGGGCGTTTCAATGCCGCAGCGTCGTGCGCGTCGGCGAAGCAAGCGCGCGAACGGCGCCACGAACCAGCCCGAACCGCGTGGGGAGCCTCCCTCGACCGGCGCGCGCAACGCGCGGACGCCATGGCGTCGAGCAGCTTCCAGCACCAATCCCGTGATCAACGGATGGACGTGGAAATGTTTGTGCGCGTTGACATGGTCGAATGGCAATCCACTCGCGAGAAAAGCTGCAAATTGCGCGTCGATCTCGGCGCGGACTTGACGACGCAATCGGACGCTGAGTGCAATGCGCAACCCGAGCAGCGCCATGTCGGTGCGAAATAGCCCATGTCGGTCGACCAGGTCGGGAACCTGCTCGGCAGGTAGCACCGGGCGCCCCTCCACTAGCACCAAGTGCAGTCCGACGCCAAGGCGCGGCAACCGCCGGGCGCGCTCGACCGCGTCGACTGCGGCGGGCGCAGCCACCATCAAGCTCGCCGCCGTCAGGATTCCTTGCCTATGCGCTACTTCGACCGCCTCATTCACCTCGATCGCCGCACCAAAATCATCGGCGGTTATGACAAGCGACGACGTCACGCGGCTTCTTTGCGGTGACGTAGGAATTCGAAGAACTCGATGCCTTCTCGCAGCCGGCGCTTCATCATGTCGAAGTCGCGGATCATCTCGCCGACGATCGAAGCGATCTTGCGCGGGCGGAAATAGAAACGCTTATAGAATTCCTCGACCTTGTCGAAGATGACCTTCGCAGGCAGGTGCGGATAGCTCAGCTGTGCGATCTGGATACCGCCCTTGGTCAACAGATGATCGGAACCGTCGAACCAGCCGTTCTGGGTCGCCTGGGTATAGAGGAAGGTCCCGGGATAAGGCGCCGCAAGCGATACCTGAATCGTGTACGGGTCGATCTCCATCGCGTAGCGGATCGTCTCCTCGATCGTCTCTGTCGTTTCGCCCGGGAGGCCGAGGATGAAGGTGCCATGGATGACGATGCCGAGCGAGTGGCAGTCCTTGGTGAATTGCCGCGCGACATCGACACGCAGGCCCTTCTTGATGTTGTGCAGGATCTTCTGGTTGCCGCTTTCGTAGCCAACCAGGAGCAGGCGCAAGCCGTGCTCCTTCATCACCTTCAGCGTCTTGAATGGAACGTTCGCCTTGGCGTTGCACGACCAGGTGACACCCAGTTTTCCAAGTTCCATCGCCAGCGCCTCGACACGCGGAAGGTTGTCGGTCAGCGTGTCGTCGTCGAAGAAGATCTCCTTGACCTCCGGCATCTCACGCATGACGTACTTCACTTCCTCGATCACGTGAGGGATCGAGCGGGTACGGTAGTTGTGACCGCCGACCGTCTGCGGCCATAGACAAAAAGTGCAGCGGCTCTTGCAGCCGCGGCCGGTATAAAAACTGACGTACGGATGTTTGAGGTAGCCGCCGAAATATTTTTCTATCTTCAGGTCACGCTTGTAGATGGGACTGACGAAAGGCAGCGTATCCATGTCCTCGATCACCGCGCGATCGGAGTTGTGAACGATCTCACCGGCTTCGTTGCGATAGCTGATGCCCTTGATCTCGCTCCACGGCAAACCGTCTGCGACGTCCTTGATGGTGAAGTCGAACTCGTTGCGCGTGACGAAATCGATCGCGGTCGAGGCCGCAAGCGACCCCTCTGCGTCCACCGCTACCTTGGCGCCGATCAGGCCGATCTTCAGCGCAGGGTTGAGCTGCTTGAAGAGCTCGGCGGTGTGTACGTCTTGGCGAAACGACGGCGTCGAAGTGTGAATGATGATGAGGTCACGCTCGAAGGCCTCGTGCTTGATGTCGTCAAAACTCAGATCGTGTGCAGGCGCGTCGATCAGCTTCGACCCTTCGACCAGCGCGGCTGGCTGGGCGAGCCAGGTGGGATACCAGAAGGACTTCACTTCGCGCTTCATCTGGTAGCGCGCGCCTGCGCCTCCGTCGTAGCCGTCGAACGAAGGCGCTTGGAGAAACAGCGAACGCATCATGCGATGACCTCCTTGTCGTTCCCTGTGCGGGCCATTATCCGGCCGCTTGCAATCATTCTAAGTCGCTTGCCGCGCCAATCAACCGAGCGGACGAAGAATGTGGCCACGAACACAGCGAACGTCAGGCAGTCGCGCAATGGCAGCAGCCAAGATGAAGCAGTCTGCGTGCCGGCCTCTTCGTCGACCACGTCGGCGAGCAGCACGCGAGAGGCCAGAGCGATCAGGAGAAGGGATATTCCCGCGACAGCATGGGCCGGTAAAAGCAGCGTGCCTAGAATCGCTAAGGGTAGCGGCATGCCGATCACCGACACGGTGTAGGCGGCAGGCACGATGTCGCGCACGGTGGCTCCCCAACGCACCTCGTGCCGCCAAAGCTCAGCGAAGCTGCTTTCGGCCGACGCGTGGGTAACCAGCAGCGGCGGCACGGCGACTCGTAGGCCCAATGCCCGGATTTCCTCGCCGATTGCATAATCATCCGCAAGAATGTCCGCAAATCGAGCAAAACCGCCGATCCGGTCGAGCGTGGGGCGAGTAAGCGCAATCGTCGAACCCATACAGGGTTGTGCCAGTCCCAGTGCCACTCCGAAGACCGCACCAGGCAAGAACTGGTAACTGAGGCCAGCTGCTCCCAGGAGAGACCAGAAACCGGCATCGCTGCGTCCGCGATACAGCACAGTGACAGCACCTACCCCAGGCGAGTCGAGCGCAGCGAGCACCCGGGAAAGATAATCGGGAGTCGCGACAATGTCGCTGTCACTAAGCAACAGGATCGGATGTGCAGCTTGCTCATCCATATTGATCAAGTTCGATATCTTGCCGCTCGCGCCGTGGCACGCGGGAGAGATAACGAGCGAAATGACGGTGTCAGTCCAAGACTGCCTCAGCGACTTGATCGCTTCGATTGCTGGATCGTCGCCTCGTTCTACACCGCACACCAGTTGAATGGGACCGCTGTGCTCCTGTGCCAGGAAGCTTGCCAAATTCGACTCGAGACAGGGTTCGGCGCCATAAAGTGGTTTCAACAGAGTCACTGCGTCCGGGCGTCGAACGATGCTTGCCGGCTCTTTGAAAAACCGTCGAAAGACAATCGCAGCGGCAACTGTGTAAGTGCTACCGAACGCGGACAGTATCAGCAGCGCCCAGCCGAATACCGACAGGGCTGTACCAAGGACGCTGCCCGTAGTGGACATTGATGTGGCGTAGCAAGCAGGTCCAGCAGTTTGTCAGTGCACGAATTAATGAGGGCCGATGTCGGTTAAACAGATGCCGGCGAATCTAAATGGCAAACCTTAAACGGACCTTAAAGAATTCTATGCGTGTTTTGTTCATGCAGAAGGAACCGAAGTAACGCCGCTGCTGAACGTGGAGTTGAGTCCAGCCGCTAGGGCGCTTCTGTTGACGCGTACGCAGAGAACTGTTGATGACCGAGGACCTTAGATCATGCGCGACAAGTCGCCACGAAAGGTCCTGATCTCTTCGATCACGCCGCGCTCGGGGCCATAGCAATCGGCGCGACCCTTGACCGCAGGAGGGTGCCGATAGAGCGACCTTCCCCGTCGATCCCGCGACCATTCGCAAAGAAGGGAACCTCCGCAAGGTCTGGGAATGCTAGACCTGCAAGCGCCACGAACGGATAGCACGCGTTCTTATCGGACTTTGGACGAGCACGACTGCAAACAGCAGCGGACGCGGAGAATTTCCAGTACGGCTTATGCGGGGCCGACGGCGATTGGGAAAGCGCTCGCGGGCAGGAATGACGTCGGAAATTGGGAATACCTGGCCCCCACACGGTTGACAGGACAATGCTCAGGTTCGTTTGCCGCCAATAACATGCAGAGTTGCTGAAGACCTACTCCAATGCGGTGTGTCCCACTGGAATTCCCAAGCGCAGCATCGCCCACTTCCATTTCTGTACATGGTGAAAGGCAATTGTCGGAACGCGCGGATCGGGGATGGGGCGACCCTTCACCATTTGGTGCGTGATGGTTCGAACGGCATCCGCATTCGGCCGGCACGACCACTCTCGACCGTCGTTGATCGTGCAATCACTGTACTTGCCGGATGGCCCATTCTCTCTGGCAGTCCAAAACAGCACCTCGTTGTGCGCTGTCAGTGCACGAAACCGATAGCGCTTCGATGGGACCAGCGTGCCGCTGCACTCGTTGTGTTGCCACGAACCCGATTGGCACTCGACCGTGTAAATGGTCCACTCGCCTTTCAAGGTGATGAAGTCCGTTGCCCAAACGACCACCCCTAAACCGAACAAGAGCGCCAAGACAAAAAGAGCAGTAGGACGGTTCATCTGTCGCTGTGAAAACTGAATCATGGTGATGCATTATTGCTCGCGCACGCACAGAGGTCGGCGAGGTAGACCAAGCTGGAACCGATCTTGAGCTCGCCTTCCGGTGGATGGATGCTTTCGCGGGTTGCTGCCGATGGCAGAGATTTTACAACGACGTTAACCACTTTCTTGCCACCGCTGCGCGATGTCACCATCATTCGCATGCTTCACGGCGACTTGACGACGGCCCGGTTCGAGACGATCGCGGACCGCGACTACGTTCAGTCGTGGTTCTACCGGCTCGCCACGCGAGAGTTTTAGCAGCGCGGAAAACCGGATGACGATGTGTGAATAGACCCTGATGAACAATTCGCAGTTAAACGATTCATCGGGCACCTTCAGAGAACTGTTCCGCGACGCACGACGATACTGGGAGCGACGCCGCATTTACTTTAATCTCGTTCTCGTGGGCGTCGTCATGGCTTGGCTGGCGTTGACATGGCCTTACTTCCGGCCAGCGCTTACTGTGCAGTCTCTTCTAGTGGTTTTGTCCCTCGCAGCGGTGGCGAACGTTTGTTATTGCGCTGCTTATCTGGCGGACATTACGATGCAGCACTCGTCGTTTCGACGCTTGTGGATTCGTCGGAGATGGATCTTGTGGTTTGCGGGCACGCTCTTCGCGGTGATGCTTGCGTGCTATTGGATCGCCGATGAAATCTACCCATACGTCGCTGACAGCACGGCTATCGCGGCTCGGTCTTCGGATGGGGCCTCGGGGCCGACGACTTCAATTGGTACCGCGAGGACAAGCACGATTGATCGTTGAAACGGTTTTGGACGCGGCCTCGAATCGGCGCAGGCAGAGGCTGAACTGCGCGCACCTCAGGATCGATCCTGGCTCGCTGATGACGTTGGCCTGAACCTTGTGTTTGGTGCGAGCCTCCGCGCTTTATGCCCGATTGTGGGGCTTGCGCGACGATAAGGTCGCGCCAGTCAGGTGCCGCGAATTGGCCGTTCCTATAGAGTGATGAACCATGAAGCCAAGTCCTTCACAGACCCGTGGCGAGCTCGAACTTTTCGACCGGAATCGCCGCTTCTACGACTCGCTCTGGGCCGATGCTCGCTTGGTCGAGCCTCAACGTTTCAATACCTGGCCACTCGTGCGGTCCCTACTGTCCGGGTCAGGGCAACGGCTCGAGGTTGGCCCCGGCCTGAGGCCTCGTCTGCCGATCGAGGACACGCAATTCGTGGACATCAGCGCCCCAGCCCTCACGATGCTTCGCGAACGCGGTGCCCATGTCGTGCTGAGCCAGGTGACGTCCTTGCCATTCGCAGATGGCGCATTCGATCTGGTGTGTGCCCTCGACATCGTCGAGCATGTCGAAGACGACAACGGCGCACTGTCAGAGCTGTCGCGGGTTGCGAAGTCAGGTGCGACTGTCCTGATATCGACCCCTTTGCATCCCGCGCTGTGGACCTTGTTCGACGACTTCGTGGGCCACAAGCGGCGATATGAGCCGCCAAGCCTGCTCGCGCAGTTGGCGCAGCATCACCTCGTGGTGGAGCGCAGCGCCATATTCGGGATGAAGCCGCAATCGTCGCGCCTGGTCGATATCGGCATGTGGTGGCTCTTGCGTCATCGTAAGCAAGCCATGTGGGCGTACAACAGGGCATTCATGCCGCTCGGATTGCGGCTTCAGAAGGAGCTTCACTTCGCCCCTGGAATGGTCGCAACGGACGAGGTCGACGAGATACTGCTGGTGTGCCGAAGAGACGCTCCACTGTGAATGCAGCGTTCTTCTCATCGCGCCACCTGACTGTGCAGGCCGGGATAGTCATACGTCGAGGCATGTACCGTCACGGCGAACTTTGGCGCGAGGCCGTGAGACTTACGACTACTTTTTGAACCACAGCGCCAACAGGAAAGCTGTGACAGCCGATGTGAGTTTGCCGCCTGCCGAAACCATTCTCAAGAAGGCAACGCAGTCGGGCTCAACGCGGCGTAATGCCACCCGAGATTCCAAAGCGCGAATGCGCCATCGAATTCGGGCTCGGCGTGCTCACCGCGGTCATAGAGAGCAAGATCGAGGGCTACTCACCGATAGACGCTCTCGCCGCGGCTGGTTTTCCACTGGTTCTCCAAGTGGGCGGCGTCGTCGTCATTCTTGGCGTGTACGCCCATTAGGATCCCGCCCTTCTTCACCCCGTGTTCATACTCTTTCACGCGCTCTTCCGGCATGTTCCAACCCACTAGAGCACCGACTAGTCCGCCACCAGCAGCGCCAGCTCCCGCTCCCGCTATCGCTGCCGCCAACGGTCCAGCTATGACGAGCCCAAGCCCGGGCAACGCCACCGACGTCCCGATCGCTGCAATCGCTCCAATCACCGCGCCTAAGGTGCCGCCGATCGCACCGCCCACACCAGCCCCTTCGGCTGCTTTGTTGCCTAACTCTGTTTCTTTGCCCGCAGTGGTTCCAGAAAAGTGCTTTTTGCGCGTCTCGTCGGACATGACGACATTCACGTCATCCTTTCCGTAGCCACGACTTTGGGTCGCTGCATAGGCGGCTTCCGCGCTATCGCGATCGGGAAAAAGCCCGGTCACAAGGCGCCCGCTACTTGCTGATGGATTCGATGTTTCGGTGCTCATTGCACGTCTCCAATTTGAGGTGGTATGTCGATCCGGACCCGTTCAAGGACGGGTCGTTTCTTCCTGCACACGCGACTTAGCCCTCGCCGTTGACCTTTTGGCCTTGCGCTTTGTCGGAGCGGCAGCGTCGGTCGCATCATGCGTGGCCGCCGCCGCTGAATCGCCTGCCTTGTCTGTCGCGTTGCTCACCTTGCCCGCCGCAGACGGTCCTGTGCGCACCACAGTGGCGGTGTCGCCTCGTTTAATCGCTTCGGCGTTTGCCTTGTTTGCACTCTCCTGGGTGGTCCCGATCGGAATCGGTCTATCTCTCGCAGGAACGCCTGTTTGCGCGATCGCTACGGACCACGCCGCTGAAGCCAGCAAGCTCGTGGCAATCAGAGAACGCTTCATTGTCACCTCCATTCAGGCAGCCGCTTTGGCCGCGGCAAGGGACTCCACCATACGGCCCGGGCGAAGTCGGTACGCCAGCGTCCAGCTCAGAGTTATGTAGGACCCCGCCGCAATGCACAGCCTCGCCGCGAGCGAGTGTCGGTTCCTCCAATTGGGGCGCCTAGCTAACCTCGTGCCGTGAGTCGCACTGCCTCTCCAGGTGGACCACCTTTTTTTGTGCCGCAAAACAGCACGGTCTTAGGACCCCTCGAGATTTCGCGACTGTCCTCAACATCGAGCCGCGTCGCGAGCGTAGCAAGCGCGGGCGTATTCCTGTTTACTATGAAAGGAGGTCCACGATGATGACTCGTCCTGCCGCAGTGATGGGCAGACGCCAGTGCTTCGATGCACTCTCCGCGAACCCGGTATCTGCACCGTCTAGCTTCTCGGTCTCATCCGCGGTCTTTGATGCGTTCGACCAGAAGTCGCCGGCGTTCATTCGCAGACCTAAGAGAATTAGTAAAGAATATTTACTATTCTTTGATCAAAAACGACGCGCTCCTATGCGCCGGGTTGCTACGCCACCTGCAAACGGCCGGGGTCGAGGTTCTCGAAGCGACGAAGCCGGACCGAGGCGATCGTCGTAACGCGATGCAAGGACGATCATCTGGATGCGCAGAACGCGGCCCATGCCGCCTTTTGCCCGAGCGCTCCAACGCAAGGTAATGGCTCCGACGCTACGCATGAAAACGCCCGATAGCGCTGCCCTGCACATAATGAACATCGGCTCTACATGTTAGTTCGACGTTGCATCGCCGTTCAAAAACCATCACGAAGTCCGAACCGCCAAATTGGAAGTAACCCAGTTCCTCACCCTTGTGCAGCGTCGCCCCCACGCTGGCTGTCACGACAACTGAAGCGACGTGTCCCATGCCGACGGGTACGCAGGCAACTAAGCCATGCGGTGATTCGATCACGACGACTGCCCGGATCTGAACGAACTGATAGCCAGTACCTTCAATGGCGTGAAGGACATTCATTCTTTCGCTGTCGACGAACGCTTCTACCACCTCGACGTCGAGCCAGGCTTGCCCTTTGACCGGTTGCACCTCAAGGACTTTGCCCGGAACGGGCGAGTGCCAGCGATGATAGTCATACGTCCGCAGTGCACTATGCATGAACGTCCCCCCGCCGAATCGATCGCGATAGACGCTTTCGGCGAGCAATTGCCGAACCGACCACTGCAAACCTTTTACGTCGACCTTCGGATTTTCAACACAGATCGTGGAGTCAACCGAGACCCGCCACGAGCCGATGAATACCGCATCGGCGGGTGACACGAGAACGCTCGCGTCGGCTATCGCCGTGACTGGTCTCGTCCCGGGCCGCGCATGGCGCGCAAAGAATTGATTGAACGTCAGGTAGCCGCTGGGCGGCGGCATGTATTCGTTCCAATGAAACGCCGGATTGGTTCGAAACGATTCGATGTGCTGCGCTGAATCCGGCGTGTCCAGATAATCTCCCCACGAGCAGACGTAGTCCAGAATCCACTGCGACAAGGGTGTCAGCCCGTCCGCCACGCCCCCGGGCACGATGGGAGATTGAAGTTCTCGCAAGGGCGGTTGATCAAGGAAAAAGTAGAACTCGACCATCTTGTCGTGGACCAGCCGCGAATCCCCCGCTTCCCGCGGTGCCCAACGAACCAACTCGTCGATGTGAGCCAAATAGTCTTCAAGAGTGCGAATCTTGGAAACGCTCGGCACGTTTTGCGCTGCGGCCAATTTCATCGCCGCCTGAAAGTGTGATGTCCAGCCGTGCTGATCTATGAGCGCTACGAGTTTGGCGACGATGGGTTCCATCAAGCCGTCGCTACAGCGTCCTGACCTGAAACGCGCCAACCAAGAATTTCGTAGTCGATGGGCTTGAAAGATCCGTTATTCGACTGCTCAGCCGAGCACGCCGTGAGCGCACAAATCAGATCCATTTCGGCGCGAAGCTCGATGGAGCCGCCGGCCTTCGACAGCGGCGTCTTCACCGCGACCAGTCCATCGACTCCCACCGAAACGTTCATGAAGATGTTGAAGGTCGTGGAAATCTGGGCCGGTTCGATCCCGAACGGAGCGAAGGCGGAGTAGAGATTCTCGAAGCAACTAGGGTGATGCCCCTTGTGCTGGTAAAGAATCTCGAACATCTCTTGACTACAAGGTGTCAGCAAAAAATCATGTCGACCGACCGTGTCCGCAATGATCGTGAACATACGCTGACTGTCATTCGCGTAGAGCACGTCGCCTGTCGTCAAGTAGATCTTGCTCGCGTAGTCAATGCTGCGTCCGGACGAGAGCGCGCATGAAGAATCATTGGCTTTGAACGCGAACAGGTCTGCGACCTGTTCGCCTAGCGGGTCGACAACACGCAGCACTTCCCCGCGCCGAATTTCGAACGCCTGCCCGCTCTGTGGCGCAATGCGGACGCAACAGCCCACGTGCTCACGCTTCATGTGACGACGGTAGCTGGTAAAACGGGCACTTCCACGCACGATCGACGGCCCTGCCCGAATACTGGCGGGCTTCGGATTCGTCGCCGAACCCCGAGAGGACGGGATTGGTACTGCCTTGCAGATCGACCTCTCGGCGCCGCACGACCTTTTGCATTCCCGCGTACTTTCCGCTGGCACGAAGACCTTCGAACTGATCGTGGAAATTGAAAACCAGACAGGGGATCGGTGACCGACGCGACATGCGCGACGCAGCGGGATTCAAGCCCACCACAAAGAAAGCTCTGCCCGCGACACTGTATGAGAAATCGGGCTGCGTCGGATCGGCGCTCACCGACGGGTCCCACGCGAATTCGGCCAGGTCATGCGCATGCATCGCCTGCAGCTGCTGCCAAAGCTGTCGATCAAACTGCAATTCGCTGAAGACATCGTCGTCGAACATGGCGACGAACGAAACCGGCTCGCAACCTGGGCTTGGGAATTCCTCTGAAAACCGACTCAGATCCGAACAAATCGCGGCCACGTTGTCGTTACCACCAAGTTGTCCATAAAATCCGAATCTGACCCGCTCCTTATTGAATGCTGAACGGGCTCCGACGCATGGAAACGACGGCGCTGCAACATAGTCCGTGATCGCGGCGATGGCCGCCTTGTCCCTCGAGGTTAACGTAATGGAATAGGAATCTTGCATGGGGCTCGGAGAAAAAAAATGAACCCGAAGAGTGCTTACAAGCGCTTCTGCAGGCAGTCGTCCTACGCCTCATTGCCGTTGGCGTTAAAACCCCCGAATCAGTCGGACGAAATCGCAAACTTAACAAGCGCGCTAGTGGCACTGTGAAGTGCGCTACAACATGGCACTTCACTCACGCGTACCTGCGGGCGCGAACTGCGCTACTACTGCAGCGGCTGCGAACCCGGTTCGCGTCAAGGAGATCGCATGCCCCAATCCCGCGGGCCGGATAAGCAGCTTGATCGAAGAGCGAGTGTCGAGATGCACTCGATCGACTGGGTGCCCGATGAGGAGCGTCACGGCAAAGCCCGGCACCTCGGCGCGATCTGGTTCATTGGCAATACCAACCTCACTGCAATGGCCACAGGGGTTACGACATTTAGCATTGGAGCGTGCCTCGGTTGGACGATTATCGCGACCGTCCTTGGATCGTTGTTCGGTACTTTATTCATGGCGTTCCATTCCGCGCAAGGTCCGCAGCTGGGATTGCCGCAGCTCGTGCAGTCGCGACCCCAATTCGGTTATATCGGCGCGGCCATTACAGTTTGGGTCTTCGCGTTGATCAACTATGTCGCGTACAACACATCCGATGCGATTCTGTCGGGCGACGGGATGCATATCTTGTTCTCGATCAACACCAACGTCGGATACTTCCTGGCCGGAGGCATTGCCGCCATCCTCGCGCTGTACGGATACCGATGGATTCATCTGATCAATCGGATCCTCACGTGGCCGCTCCTTGCCGTCATGCTGCTGCTTACGATCGGATGCCTGCGCAGTTCCGGCTTGCCGCCTAATGCCTTTGCGCTTGGAACGTTCGACGCGGCACCGTTCATGACGATATTCACGATCGTTGCAGGTTTCCAGCTAGGGTGGGCGCCCTACGTATCGGACTATTCGCGCTATCTGCCGGCAAGCGTCGGCGTGCGCAGCACTTTTTGGTGGACGTATCTGCCCAGCGCACTATCGGCGATCTGGGTGTTTGCAGTCGGGGCAATCGCTTCCGCTGCGGCGCCGGGCAGCACACCGGTAGCGGCTTTCAAAGCGGCCGGCGACAGCCTCTTTCCAGGCTTCGGCTGGATCGGGGTGCTGGGCCTACTGCTCGGACTGCTGTCGGTGATGGCCATCAACCAGTACGGCGGGATGATGTCGCTCATCTCGATTCGGGACTCTTTCAAACCGGTCAAGCCGAATCATCGAATCCGTGCCATCGGCATTGGCATCATGTTTGTCTTGGTCTGGGGCATCGCGCAACTAGTCGGCGTCGAGCGATTCAACACGTTCTACGGCAACGTCTTGATCTTTCTCGCCTACCTATTCACCCCTTGGACCGCGATCAATCTGGTCGACTATTTTTTCGTAAGGCGCGGGCTTTACGTGATCCGTGAGATCTTCTCGCCAGCCGGTATCTACGGTCGGTGGGGTTGGCGCGGAAATCTCGCCTACCTCGTTACGCTCGGGGCGATGATTCCATTCATGGTGACGACACCGTTTACCGGTTTCGTCGCGTCGGCGCTAGGTGGGGTTGACTATTCATTGTTCGTCGGACTGCCATTGGGCGGGCTGCTTTATCGGTGGCTATGTCGCGATCTCGATTTGAGCACCGAGCGCCGCTTGGTGGCCGAGGAGGGCCGTTTGTCCGGCTTGAATTCACCCATCGCAACACAACTATGAAAACAGTGTTTCGAACGGCTCGCAGGTGTCTAGGAAATCCGGCGCGATTCAGGCTAACACAGGGTGTCTCATGCCTGACGTCCCCGACTTTCTCCTTGCACAGCTCTTCACGGCGCAGCGCGTGATAGAGCAGGGTGACCAACATCGCGCGATCGCGTTTGCCCCTAAGCGATAGGTTGTCAGGCGCATCGAGTAGTTTTCTCGCCTAATGGTCGCCCAGCGCCGGGGCCTTGCCCTCATAACCTTCGGCGACACGGCCCGAGGCGTACAAAAAATGGTCATCGCCCGTCGTTGGCTTCGGCGGCTGGCGGGTGCAGGCGTCTATGAAGCCGCCGCGCCAGCGTGGGCATGCGCGGTAGACCCCGAGGACGATCACCTCGCGATCAGTGTTCGTCCGAACTCTGTTGTCATGCAGTACAAACAGAATGCTTCGATATACACGCCGGCCTTGCAATGTTCGGTTGCGAGCCTCTTCGCGTGTCGAGATCGGAAGGCGCAATGGCCGCGTTACTTCAAAGCAGAGTAGGGCCGTCGAGTGCGATCGCTCGTCAGATCACTGCGTTGCTCGATGCCGATGAATCGACGCGGCATTCATCGATCGAGCAGCGGTTGCGCAGCTTGATTGCGGCCGGCCTCGACCGTATCCCTTTGCCCGGACAAGGATTCACCCTTGGGCGGTGGCAATCGCTCGCGCGAGTTGCAAGCTACGATCTCGCTCTCGTCAAGCTCTACGAGAGTCATGTTGATGCGTTGGCGATCCTTCGGGAAATTGAGACGTATCGCGCGCCCCGGTCTGGGGTCGTGTATGCGGTGTGGGCTTCGGAATCGCGTACCGCGCCATTGACGATTTGCGGTTGCTCGGCACGCATCCATGAGCGCAGCGCTGTCGTTCTCGATGGCCGCAAGGCTTGGTGCTCGGGTGCGCGGGCCGTTGATATGGCGCTGATGACCGCGGCCGATGACATGGGCGAGCGCTGGCTGGTCGAAGTCGATCTGCAAGCACCCGGGATCACGATCGACGAACGCGCGTGGCATGCGGTCGGGATGCGCGATTCGGCCAGTTTCGATGTCGTTTGCGACGGCGTGGCTGCGCGCATCGTGGGTGGTGCGCGCGCCTATCTCGAGCGACCCGGCTTCTGGCACGGCGGCGCCGGTGTGGCCGCATGCTGGTACGGTGCGGCGGCGTCGATAGCGACGCGCGTGCGCGATCTGCAAATCGGTCGCGACGATGTTCATGCCCTGGCCCATCTGGGAGCGATCGATGGCGCGCTCGCATCGGGCCGCGCATTGCTGCGCGAATGCGCCGCGCAGATCGACGCTGTGCCCGCGGCCGATTTCGGTCATCGGGGTTTGCGCGTGCGTTCGGTCATTGCGGACATCGCGGAGTCCGTCGGTCACCATGCGGCGCGCGCCCTCGGACCCGGCCCCTTGTGCAACGACGCGCGCCTAGCGCGCATGGTCGCCGACCTGCCGATCTTCATTCGCCAATGCCGTGCCGAACACGACCTGGTCGCGCAGAGCCGAGCGTTGCTTGCTCATCCGGACGCGATGAGCAGAACCGGATGGGAATTGTGATGACGGATATGGCGACCCGTGTCCGAGCATTGCAATCCCGAACGATCGAGGGGCGAGGCACCGACGAGAACCTGTGGCGCAGTTGCCTCGAGATTGAAACTATGAGGGCGGTCGATCTGAGGGCATGGACGCGCCGCTATCGACGCATCTGGATCGTCTCGCCCCATCCGGACGATGAAGTGCTCGCGCTGGGCGCGACCTTGGCGCGGCTCTCCAGGTTGGGGGCCGATCTAAGCATCGTCTCGGTCACGGCCGGCAGCGCAAGCCATCCCGGCTCGGCACGCTGGCCCGCCGAACGCCTCGCACGCGTGCGTCCCGCCGAGCTGCGACGTGCGGTCGAGGTGCTCGACATCCGTGCCGCGCTGTTCGAACTCGACATTCCCGACGGCGACGTGGCTGCGCATGGCGACCGCATCGCGGATTTTCTCGCGACGCACATCGCCCCCGACGATCTGATCGTGAGCCCGTGGCGATGGGATGGTCACCCGGATCACGAAGCGTCGGGCAAGGCCGCGGCAGGCGCGTCCGAGCGCATAGGCGCCGACCTCATCGAATACCCCGTGTGGATGTGGCATTGGGCACGGCCCGCGCATGCCCTTATTCCGTGGACGCGCGCGCGATGCATCCGGCTCGACGAGGACGAGCGCGACGAGAAGCGTGAAGCCATCAAGCGATTCGTCAGCCAGGTCACGCCCGATGGAGACCGCGCCGCGATTCTTCCGTCCCACGTGTTGGCCCACTTCACGCGGCCGTGTGAAGTTGTCTTCTGCTGACTCATGAGCTCGGTCTCTCTGCCAGCATTCGATGCGCTTTACCGTGGCTCGGCCGATCCCTGGTTGACGGAAACGCGCTGGTACGAGCGGCGCAAGCGCGCGCTGGTGCTCGCTTGCCTTCCGCACGAACGCTACGAACATGCATACGAGCCCGGTTGTGGTAGCGGCGTGCTGACGCACGCGCTGGCCGCGCGCTGCGACGACGTGCTGGCCAGCGACGGCAGCGATCGCGCGGTCGCTATCGCGAGGCGGCGTCTCGCCGGGTTCGACAACGTCAAAGTGGAGCGCCATGCCGTGCCCGAAGACTGGCCGTCGCGCGCCTTCGATCTCGTGGTTCTGAGCGAACTCGTGTACTTCCTCGACAGCGCGGCGATCGACGCGATCGGGGGACTGGTTGCTCGCTCGATTGCGGGGCCCGACGCGGGGCCGGGTGCGGGCACCGCGCTCGCCTGCAACTGGCGCGCCCCCATCGCAGGCTACGGCCACAGTGGCGACGAGGCGCATCGTCGGCTTGCCGCTGCGATCGGGCTGCCATCGGTCTTCGAGTATCGGGACGCCGACTTCATCGTCAGTGCGTGGAGCCGCGATCCAAAGTCGGTCGCGATGCGGGAGTCGATACGATGAAGCGCGCGTTCATCCAGCAGGTTGCCGTCATCGTCCCCGCGCACAACGAGGTGGCCCATATCGCCGCCTGCCTCGCGGCGGTGGGCAAGGCCGCACGACGCGCCGTTCACCTGCAATGCCGGGTGACGACTTATGTGGTGTGCGATTCCTGCACCGATCGCACGGCTGCGGTCGTGGAAGCCGCCGGCTGCGCGGCGTTGATCGTTAACGCGCGCAGCGTGGGGGCGGCGCGCGCGTGGGGCGCGTCGGCGGCTCTCGATGCCGGCGCCGACTGGCTCGCATTCACCGATGCCGACACGCTCGTGACCGAAGACTGGATCGTCGCGCAGCTCGCGCTGCGATGCGATGTCGTGTGCGGGACCATCGCCGTCGAGGACTGGAGCATGCACGGCCACGCCGTGCGCCGCGAGTTCGCGAACACCTATCAGGACAGCGACGGGCACCGGCATATTCATGGAGCCAACTTGGGCATGAGCGCCGCCGCATATCGGAGCGCCGGCGGTTTCGCGGTGTTGACCAGCAGCGAGGACGTGGCGATCGTCGAGGCTCTCGAACGCGCCGGCGCGACGATCGCATGGAGCGCTGCTCCACGTGTGGTGACCAGCGCGCGCATCGATCACCGTGCACCCAAGGGATTCGGCGCGACGTTGCTTGCCATGGGCGAGCGAACGCACTTGCCGCCTGCAACTCCTTTGGCGGCGAATTAGGCAGGAGCCTTTGCCAGGATGTCCCGCTCCATTTGCACCCGTCGCAGCTCGCGACGAAGGCGCGTCAGTTCCTCGCGCTCGGCGCTGGTCAAGCCACCCTTGCCGGGCAGCGGCTCGCCAGTGTCGATTGCGGCTTGCGCGACCGAGTTCGTAATCGTCTGTGCGCTGTCTCCGAACTCACGCGACAGCTTGCTCGGCGTGCGTCCCGTCTTGGCCAACTCAACAATCTGCTCTCGAAATTCTTGCGGGTACGGCGTCTGCTCCTTAGCATCATGGTCTCCTTCCCTACTAAGGATCGAGGCTCCACGAAACGGGGTCAACTTCGATCAAGTGCTGGCTCGCGACTTACACCAAGCCAAAGGCGCAGCCAGGCAAGCACCAACCGCGAAAGAGACGTCGACGATCTCGGTTCTAAACAGTAGCGTCTAGCTCCGGGGTCTTACTGCAATCGGATCGTTCAGCACCGTCATGTCGAGCGGGGTCGTGATCGTTCCTCTTCCTTGTATCCGCCGAGTGCATGTTGTCGGGTTGGTGCGGCGATAGGTCAGCCGATGGATCCCCGCCGGGTAGGCGTGAAGGCGAAGACGACCGGCTTGCCCCGGATGAAGAGTTCGTCAAAATCCAGGTCCGTCAAGCCGTGCGGATGCTCGATGTGGGGCTGAGTTTCATGAGGTCGACGTCGTTGACGACGCGGATCTTTAGCTCGGGCAGATGCTGCGCAGATCGAGACTACGGCGAGCGTCTCGAGCTCGGTCGCATCGCGGGTTGGACACCGCATCACCGGCGATCAACGCGATCACGTCCGAGGCGCCGGCTGGGAGGTCCTGTTCGTGGCGATGGATGACCACGCCCGCATCGGCTTCACCGCCACGCACGCCGATGAACGCAAGCCCAGCGCGATTGCGTTCCTGAAGTTGACCGACTTTCGCGGAGCCCCGATGCTTAGCAAGGTCAGGAGTAAACAATCTAAAGCTGCAGTTCGACTCTTGTTTGGGAGTCGCCGCCGCGCCGATTGACGAATGCCACAACGCGCTCATCGAGCCTTCGAAAAACCAATTCGAACTGCTCGCTTCCGACTTTCAGTCCCGACACGGTCATCGACTCGATTCCCGTCGGTAAACGCGGCTGAGCGATCACGATCGTGCTGTTGTGCGCATCAAGTTTCACACCGAGGCATGCCTGAAGCATCATAAATACCGAACCTGCAGCCCATGCTTGCGGAAGACACGCGACCGGGTAAGCGACGGGCGCTTCGCCCGCGTCGCGCTCAAAGCCGCAAAAGAGCTCGGGCAGGCGGAGCCCGAAGTACGCCGCGGCTTCGAACAAGCTGCTCATAAGGTGCACCGCGCCGTCGCGTTCGCCGTAGCGCGCCATCCCCGCGGCACACAGCGCGACGTCATGCGGCCATACCGAACCGTTGTGATACGACATCGGGTTGAATCGCGCCATGCCGACGGCGAGCGTGCGGATGCCCCAACCGCCGTCAAAGGCGCGCGACAGCAATTGCCGCGCAACGGCGCGACCCCGCTCGAGTGCGGGCAGCCCGGAATACAGTAGATGGCCGGCATTGGACGCGCGCACGCGGCAAGGCCGTCCCTGCCCATCGAGTGCGAGCGCGTAGAACTGTTGATCCTCCATCCAGAAACGGGCTTCGACCGCTGACTGCAAGACCGTTGCTGCATGGTCCCAGTGCGCCGATTCGGTCGGGTCGCCGCGGGCATTCGCGAGCGACGCCATCGCGCGATAGGCGCCGTAGACATAGCCCTGCACTTCAACCAATGCGATCGGCCCTTCCGGCGTCGTCCCATCGGCATGAAACACGGAGTCGTGGCTGTCTTTCCAGCCTTGATTGGCCAGCCCGCTTGCCTCGCCTCGCGCGTAGCTCAAAAAGCCACTATGCAGGGCGGCATTCTCTGCAATCCAGGCGGTTGCAGAGATCAGTGCCGGCCAGATTGAATCGATGAACGAAAGATCGCCGGTTCGGATCGCATAGGCGCCAGCGAGCATGATGAACAGTGGCGTCGTGTCCACCCCGCCGTAGTACTGACCGAAGGGAAGCTCATTGCTTGCGGCCATTTCCCCTTTGCGCGTTTCGTGCATGATCTTGCCCGGCTCGGCGTCACGGAACGCCGAGGTTTCCCGCGCTTGGTGGTGCGCCAGAAATGACAGCACACCGCGCGCGAGAGTCGGGTCCAACCAAAGGGTCTGCATCGCCGTGATGACCGCGTCGCGACCGAACGGGGTCGAGAACCACGGAATGCCCGCGTATGGATAAGGCCCGGTTGGAAGATCGGTGGTCAGCAGGGCGAGGTCGGCCTGCGACTTCTCCAGCCACGCCTGATAGAGCCGGCCCGACGACTTTATCCGCGCACCGCGACGACGCCGCATGCGCAAGCTGCGCCGCGCGTGCGCCGCCGAATTTCGATAGCACGTTTGATCGGGGATAGTCGCCACGTCACCGACTTCGACGTACACACGCCACCCCATCCTGCCGTCGAGCGAGAGTTCAAAGTCCGCGGCGCCCGCATCGATGCGCAGCGGCGGCTCGGAGAACGAAACCGCGACGTGACGCCAGATGTCATCGAGGCCGTGATAACGCAATTCGACACTGCGCTCATTGATCTTGCCAGCGTCTGACGCGCCTCTACGAGCGCGCGTCTGGCCCCTTACCTCGAACATGTCACGAAAGTCTGCTGCGTACTGAATGCGTAGGGTTATCGACGCATTCTGATCGCTGTAGTTGAACAGCGTCAGGCGTTCGAAGAGGCGGCCGCTCCATAGGAAGCGCCGACGCTCCACATGCACGACGCCCTCGGGCACCGAGGTTTCGCCCAGCGGGCGCAGCGGATGATTGGTGAGATTGGCCGTGAAGAATGCGTTGTCCTGGCTGACAGCGCTCGACAGCAACGTCGGCTGCTGTCCGTTGATGAATACTCTGAAGGTCGAGAGGGTGCGCGTGTCGTTATGAAAGAGTCCGTCTCCCTCCCCGGTGACATCGCCATAGGCGTCGGCGACAAGAAAGGTGTCGCCTTCTTTCAGCACGAACAGCCGCTGAGGAGAACGCGCCTGCGCGACCGGGATCGTGGGAACCACGGGCGGTCCGGCCTGATCGCGCTCCGCAACGTTCTCCAGTGCGGGAAGAACCTCGCTCATGCAGCAACGCCCGTGTGCAGCCGTGCTTCGCTAGCCACCTGCCAGTACAGCGCCGCGTAGCGGCGCGCCATTGCAGACGAAGTGAAGCGCGCGTCGAACGCCGAACGGATCGCCCGGCGGTCGAGGGACCGTACACGGTCCACCGCCGCGACCGCCTGATCGATTTGGTCGACGATCAGCCCAGTCATGCCCTCTTCGACGACTTCGGGGACTGAACCGCAGCGCCACGCGATCACAGGCGTGCCGCAGGCCATCGACTCGATCATCACGAGTCCGAACGGCTCCGGCCAATCGATTGGAAACAGCAATGCGCGTGCGTTGCCAAGAAACGTACTTTTGTCTCCATCGCCGATCTCTCCGATGAAATCGATCAGCGGGTGGTCGAGCAGGGGACGAATCTGCGCGTGATAGTAGGCACGGTCGGCATCGTCCACCTTTGCAGCGATCCGTAGCGGCACCCCAGCTGCAATTGCGATGGCGATCGCGCGATCGAGCCCTTTCTCGGGCGAGATGCGCCCGAGGAAGGCAAGGTAGTCGCCGCGCGGGGCCTCTCGAAACGTATACCCGTCAGGATCGAGTCCATGCTGAACCGTGGCCAGCCAGTTCGCGTCCGGCAGTGGTTTGCGCTGGTAATCAGAAATCGACACCAGCGGGTATTGCGGCCAGCGCCGATAGGCATCGGGCAGGTCGACGATGTCGAGGCGACCATGCAAGGTCGTGAGCGTTTTTCGCGCGAGGTCTTCGAAGAACGGGAAATGCAGCAGGTCGATATGGAAGTGCAGGACATCGAACTCGCCCGCGCGGCCTCGCACTTCCTGCAACAACGAAAGGTGGCTGGCCAGATCCGATTTGAGCGGTACCGGATCCAGCCGCAGCGCCTGAGCGCGCACCGGCACTAGCGTGGCCAAGGTGCGCGCATCACCGGCGGCGAACAGCGTGACGTCGTGTCCCTGCTCAACGAGTGCATCCGTCAGGTGCGCGACCACGCGTTCGGTGCCGCCATAAAGTCGCGGCGGTACGGCTTCGTACAGTGGAGCGATTTGTGCAATCTTCATCGTGGTCGGACGGCAGTCAATTCGGAACGGGTGTACGGTCCGTGGGCTACGTCGGACCTCTCCTCTAAAGCGATGCACGTGGGGCTTATGACTTCAGCGACCCCTCGAAGCCCCAGTGAACTTTGCTGCCGGGGGTGATCTTGGAACTAATGTAGAAAAATTGGCATCGGAGTCGCTATCAGACGAAGGCGTAGCGACCTACGGAGAGCGTCGGATCGTGGACGTGGATAAGCACGTGGGACTTCGGCGACGCCGACAAGCTTGCTCCTTTCGCTGAAAAGAGTCGTCGCGCGGCGCCATCTCATCTGCGATCTTGGCGCGCGCGTCTCTGAAGCGTGCGCAGGGTTCAACCAGATGACGAAATTCGGAACGCCAATGGCCGAGGTTGTCATTGACGCAGAGAGTGGGAATCCCTGCCTTCGTGCAACGCTCTTTGAGGCCGGAAATTCGCGCTGCCGCGACGCGGCCGTGTACGCTCAGGATGATGTCGCCCTCGTCCACAAGGACGGGGACCGTAAAGCCGAAGCGGCGGATGCTCGCCTTCAGCTTGACGAGCTGCTTCTCGGAGTGGGTCCGCGGGTTGGTGGGCCACGGCTTCAGATCCGTGGGACGACGTTCGCGGATCTCGCTGAGCAAAGGGACCACCGGCTTCAGTACGGCCGAGATCGATCTGATGTTCGACGAGGAGGGGGCGCCGGCCATTGATGACCTTCGGCCGGAAGACGTGCCTGCCGAGGTCGTCTCCCGGCTCGGGACCTCTGGCAGCTCGGCGACCACCGGCTCCTCTGCGGCAACGCGCTTGACTCGGGGGCGAACGCGGCGATCGTCCAGTCCGTGAAGCGCAGATGTGCATCGCGGATCCGCCCACAACGTCCCGATCGACGGTCACGTTTGGCAACAAGGGGAAGATCAAGCACGACGAGTTCGCCATGGCCAGCGGCGAGATGTCGTCTGACCAGTTCACCGCGTTCCATGGGTTCGTTCTATCGCAGCTCGAGCATCTTGAGCCGCCGCAACTCGGTCACGCCCAGATCGCCGTACTTCTTCTTCCACGAGTAATACGTCGCTTCAGACACGCCGATCTGCCGACACACATCGACCACCGGTGTCCCCGATTCAGCCAGTCGCAACGCATACGCAATCTGCTCTTCGGTGAATCTCGATCGCTTCATCGCTTCTCCTTCCGGCCCTTACGGGCCCACCGAGAAGCCACCTTACCTCTAGTTTTGAACTGCCGGCGAATTCGGGGGAGACGTCAGTCGACTTCCTGCTGCGCGCCAAGCGAGACCACGCCGCGGCGCGGGCATTCTTCGAACGCGCCATCGACCTGCACGGTGTGCCCGAGAAGATCACCATCGACAAGAGCGGCGCGAATACGGCA
>JBBSGB010000017.1:0-78337 GCA_038254545.1 Burkholderiales bacterium
CGCGCCATGCGCTCCGTCGTGCAGGCAGTCGGCCGGGTGGTCGCTCATGTAGAGCTCCATCACGCCGTGCCGTAATGCCTTGAGTTTCGCGGTGTGGGTATGCACCTTCATGCCGGCTTCGGCAGGCGTGGTGCACGAGGCCGGATAGCCCTTGCGGCCTTCGATCTCGACCAGGCACAGGCGACACGACCCGAACGCTTCCAGGCTGTCGGTCGCGCAGAGCTTCGGAATGTTGACGCCGGACTCGGCAGCCGCTCGCATCAGCGAGGTGCCCTTGATCACCGTGACCGACATGCCGTCGATCTCGAGCGTGATCTCTTCGGCCGACGCGCGCGCGGGCGTGCCGTAGTCGGTTTCGCTGTTCAGGCGAGTGCGCATGCGACTGTGCTGATGTTCGATCATGGCCTTGCTCCTCAAACGGCGTTCTCGGCGGGCGCGGATTTGACCGCGCTCGCGTCCATGCTCACGCCGAAGTCCCCAGGATAGTGATCCAATGCCGACAGCACGGGCAAGGGTGTCATCCCACCCATCGCGCACAGACTGCCGTGGATCATCGTGTCGCACAGGTCGCGCAAGAGATGGACTTGTTGCGTGCGGTTTTGGTTCGCGGTGATGCGGTCGATGATCTCGACGCCGCGGGTTGAGCCGATGCGGCAAGGCGTGCATTTGCCGCAGCTCTCGATCGCGCAGAACTCCATCGCATAGCGTGCGAGCTTCGCCATGTCGGCGGTATCGTCATGCGCGACGATGCCGCCATGCCCGACTACCGCGCCGATCGCGGTATAGGCCTCGTAGTCGATCGGAACGTCCCACTGCGCCTCGGGTACATAAGTGCCGAGCGGGCCGCCGACCTGCACCGCCTTGATCGGCCTGCCGCTCTGGCTGCCGCCGCCGAAGTCGTGGAGCAATTCGCGCAGCGTGACGCCGAATGCCTTCTCGACCAGGCCGCCATGCTTGATGTTGCCCGCGAGTTGAAAGGGCAAGGTGCCTTGCGAACGTCCCACGCCGTAGTCGCGATAGAAGGCCGCGCCGCGCGCCATGATCAGCGGCACGCTGGCGAACGTGATCACGTTGTTGATCACGGTTGGCTGCCCGAACAGGCCTGCGATCGCGGGCAGCGGGGGCTTGGCGCGCACGATGCCGCGCTTGCCTTCAAGACTGTCGAGCATCGCGGTCTCTTCACCGCACACGTACGAACCCGCGCCCTTGCGCACTTCGAGATCGAACGCGCGGCCGCTGCCCGATACGCTCGCGCCCAGATAGCCGGCCGCGGTCGCGTGCGCGATCGCCTGGTTCATCGTGGCGATCGCATGCGGATATTCGGAGCGGATATAGATGTATCCCTTGGTGGCGCCGACCGCGAGCGCCGCGATCGTCATGCCCTCGATCAGCATGAAGGGATCGCCCTCCATCGTCATGCGATCCGAGAAGGTTCCGGAGTCGCCTTCATCGGCGTTGCACACTACGTACTTCTGCGCGGCGGTCGTGCCGGCCACCGTCTTCCATTTGATGCCGGCCGGAAAGGCCGCGCCGCCGCGCCCGCGCAGGCCTGCCTTGGTTACTTCGTCGACGATGGTCGCGCTGTCGATTGCGAGTGCGCGCTCAAGGCCGGCCCAGCCTTCGTGCGCGGCGTAATCGTCCAGCGACAGCGGGTTGGTGATGCCCATGCGGGCGAAGCACAGTCGCTCCTGGCGCGCGAGGAAGGGGATCTCCTCCGTGAGGCCGAGGCACAGCGCATGCGCGCGGCCTTCGACGAGGCCCGCGTCGAGCAGCGATGCGACGTCGTCTTCGCTCACCGGACCGTAGGCGATGCGTCCGCGCGCTGTCGCTATCTCGACCAGAGGCTCGAGCCAGAAAAGCCCGCGCGAGCCATTGCGCACCAGTTCGATCGCAAACCCGCCGCGCGTGCATTCAGCCAGCAAGGCACAGGCGACCTCGTCGGCGCCGACGGCCAGAGCAGCCGAGTCGCACGGCACATAGATCTTCACCGCCGCCGCGACTGACATCGACGCGGCACTCACGACCGACGCTCCAGCTTCGCAGCCAGGCTATCGAGCTTCTGCGGCGTCATGCGCGCGTGCAGGCGATCATCGATCTGGATCGCCGGCGACAATGCGCACATACCCAGGCAATAGACCGGCTCGAGCGTGACCTCGCCATCGGCACGCGTCGAATGCGACTTGCATGCGAACACCTGCTCCGCGTGCGCCATCAGCGCGTCGGCGCCGAGCGCCTGGCACGACTCGGCGCGACACACCTGCACGACGTGCCTTCCGGCGGGCGCTTGACGAAAGAAGTGGTAGTACGTGATCACGCCATGAACCTCGGCGCGGGACAGATTGAGGCCGCCAGCAATCGCGGGCACCGCGCTCGGCGGAATATGTCCGAGCCGTTCCTGAATCGCGTGAAGCAGCGGCATCAGCGCGCCCGGGACGCCGCGGTGCTTCTCGAGCAATTCTTGCACGACTGCCGAATGTTCAGGTGCCAAGGATTGCGTCATGAGATCAAGGCGCGCGGGTGGCCGGGAACGCGCAGCCTCCGGAAACATCGGGTTTCAAAAGAGTCCCGCCGCCTTTTGCAGCGCGATGACCAGCCCGATCAGGAACGGAATCCCGACCCCGAGCCATGCCAGCACGCCTGTCACCCCGAAGGCTCCGCGCGCGGAAGTCTCCGCGTTACCCGCCACACGGTCTTCGTGCTGCAGCGAGCGCTCGTGCGCGAGCTCTTCGGGAGTCATGCAGACCTTCTGGTCGACCGGCCGCACGAGCAGGTTGCAGATCAGTCCGACGACGAGCAACCCCGCCATGATATAGAGCGTACGGTCGTAGACGAGGCTCTTGGCCACGCCAGCGGCGAGCTGGTTCTCGCGGACCGCGGCGATGAGCAGCGGCCCGGCGATGCCGGCGACCGACCACGCCGTCAACAACCGGCCGTGGATCGCGCCGACCATCTGCGTGCCGAAGATGTCGGCGAGATACGCCGGCACCGTCGCGAAACCTCCGCCATACATCGACAGGATGACGCACACGGCGACCACGAAGAGTGCCGCGAGACCGAGGTGGCCCAGCGTCGGCAGCGTGCAATAGACCGCGATGCCGAGGATGAAGAAAACGCAGTAGGTGGTCTTGCGGCCGATCTTGTCGGAAAGCGAGGCCCAGAACAGGCGGCCCACGCTATTGAACAAGCTGATCAGCCCGACCAAGCCGGCCGCCGCCGCGACGATGCGAGCCTTCTGCGCGACATCGAGCGCCGCGGTGCTGTCGACACCGAGCAGCTTGGAACCGAAGACTTCCTGGAACATCGGGCTAGCCATGGAGATCACGGCGATTCCCGCCGTCACGTTCAGGCACAGCACCGTCCAGATCAACCAGAACTGCGGAGTCTTCCAGGCGCGCGACAAGTGAACCTCGTGCTGCGTGATCATCTTGTTGCCCGCATTGCGCTCGGTTGGGGTCCAACCGGACGGACGCCATCCGGTCGGCGCCACGCGAAAGCCGAATGCGCCCGCTGACATCACGACGAAGTAGATGATTCCCATCGCGATCATCGTTGGCGCGACGCCCTGCGCGCCGATCGGCGCGAAGTGCTTCATCAGTGCAACGGCCAGTGGAGCGCCCACCATCGCGCCACCCCCGTAGCCCATGATCGCGAAGCCGGTCGCCATACCGCGCCGATCCGGGAACCACTTGATCAGTGTCGAGACCGGCGTGATGTATCCGAGTCCCTGGCCGACGCCCCCGAGCACGCCGCAGCCCAGATAGACCAGCCAGAGCTGATGGATCGCGACGCCGATGCCGCCGAGGACGAGGCCGCCGCCCCAGCACAGCGCTGCGATGAAGCCGGCCTTGCGCGGTCCCGCGTGCTCGAGCCATGCGCCCCACAGCGCCGCCGAAATGCCGAGCATCGCAATGAAGGTTTCGAAGATGTGCGTGACCTGCGGCACGGTCCAGTTGCAGGTGATTGTGGTCATCGCGGCCCAGAAACCCAGGTCCTTGCATGTCGCGGCGTCGGCGCCGGCAACCAGATGCGTCATCGGCAGCCAGAAGACCGAGAAGCCATAGGCCATGCCGATACACAAATGAATCGCCAGCGCGGCCGGTGGAACCAGCCAGCGATTGAATCCGCGGCCAGCGACAGTGCGCTCCTTCGAAAGAAAGCTGCCGGGCTTCGTCGAAGTGCCGGCCTCATAAGGATCAAGAACAGTGGACACGTTGTCTCCTTCGTCGTGGACGGTCTGATGGCGCTCGGATATGCTCTGTCAGCATCAAGCCGCAATTTACGAAGGAAGTAGTTTCAGCACAATATGCGCAAACCCGCATGCCGAAGTGGATGTTCATAACATGAAGCTTGTGTTCCCATCGTCCTAGAGAAAAACCCGATGCATAAGGTTTCGATCAAGCCGCGCTGGACCATCAGCGACGCCGACGGCGAAAGCCTGTCGCCGCGCTTGCTCGAATTGCTTGCTCAGGTGCAACAGCACGGCAGTCTGAGCGGTTCGTGCAGGCACAGCGGCGCGTCCTATCGGCATGCGTGGAACCTGGTGCGACAAGGCGAGCAAAGGATAGGCGCGCCCTTGCTCAGGATGGAGCGTGGCAAGGGATCGACACTCACACCGCTTGGAGAGAAACTAGTGTGGGCCGGCCGTCGCATCGACGCGCGCCTGACGCCGCTGCTCGAATCGCTGGCGTCCGAACTCGAGGTCGAAATCCGGCGCGTGCTGGTCTCCGACCGCGCCGTGCTGCGCGTTCATTCCACGCACGGATATGCGGTCGAGAAATTGCTCGAGACCTTGTCGGCCAGCGAGGTTGCCATCGAACGCAAATACGTTGGCAGCCAGGAAGCGGTCGCATCGCTGCACGATGGCGCCTGCGACCTGGCGGGGTTCCACGTGACCGAAGGCGAATTGGAGTCCGTCGCGATCGATCACTATGTGCGTTGGTTCGATCTCGCCGAGAGCCGCATCATTCACATCGCCACGCGACGCCAGGGTCTGATGATCGCGCCCGGCAATCCCCTCAAGATCTACGACCTGAGAGACCTCGATCGCAGCGGCGTGCGCTTCATCAATCGCCAGCTCGGATCGGGCACGCGCTTTCTGCTCGATTGCCTGTTCGAAAGCGCCGGCATCGAAGCCTCGCGGATCGCAGGCTACGAGCACGGGGAGTACACGCATGCGGCGGTTGCGGCGTACGTGGCCAGCGGCATGGCCGACGCGGGCTTCGGCATCGAAACGCCGGCGCGCCGCTTCAAGCTTGATTTCCTACCGATGGTGCGCGAGCGCTATTTTCTGATGTGCAACGAAACCTCGCTGGACACCAGTCAACTGCAGGCAACCCTGGCGGTGTTGCGCAGTGTGGACTATCGGCAGTACGTGAACGAATTGCCCGGATACACCGCGGACCGTTGCGGCGAAGTCGATACCCTGCAAGCCGCCTTTCCGAACTACGCCTTCGGCAAGAAGACCGCTCCGCGCCGCGCGGTGGTGCGACGCGGTGAGCGCGCCGCTCCTGCATAGCGGTCGCCGGGGAGACGGTGCAATGGAGCGCCGTCCTCACAGATCGAGTACCGTACCGCGACGCCACGAGGCTGCCGGGAAACGTGTAGTCTCTCGCCCTCCCCCGAACCGGGGCCTTAGCTTGTCCGGCAAACTGCTTTCTCCATTTCGTCATGAGCGCCTTCAACACCGAACGGGTCACCACCGTTCACCACTGGAACGAATCCCTCTTCTCCTTCACGACTACACGCGACCCCGGCCTGCGATTTCAGAACGGCCAGTTCGTGATGCTCGGGCTCGAGGTCGAAGGCAAGCCGCTGCTGCGCGCCTACAGCATCGCGAGCGCGAACTACGAAGAGGAACTCGAGTTCTTCAGCATCAAGGTCAAGAACGGCCCGCTCACGTCGCGCCTGCAGAACCTCGTCGTCGGCGACCCGGTGCTGATCGGCAAGAAGCCGGTAGGTACGCTGCTGCTCGACGACCTGTTGCCGGGAGAAAATCTTTATCTCTTCGGCACCGGCACCGGGCTTGCGCCCTTCATGAGCATCATCAAGGCGCCCGAGACTTATGAGCGCTTCGAGAAAGTGATCCTTGTTCACGGCGTACGCGTCGTCAGCGAACTCGCCTACAAGGACGCGATCGAGACCGAGTTGCCGGTGCACGAATATCTCGGAGACCACATCAGCAGCAAGTTGATCTACTACCCCACGGTCACGCGGGAGCACTTTCCGACGCGAGGCCGATTGACCGAGCTGGTCGAGTCGGGGCGCATGTTCGAGGACATCGGCCTGCCGCCTCTCGATCCGGTGCGCGACCGCGCGATGGTGTGCGGAAGCCCGAGCATGTTGAAGGACACGCGCGCGATGCTCGACGGTCGTGGCTTCATCGTGTCGCCGCATCTGGGCGAGCCCGGGCACTACGTGTTCGAGCGTGCGTTCGTCGAGAAATGACTTAGGGGCTGGAAGCCTTGAGGTACGCAATCAGATCGCGCCGTTGCTCTGCCTGCGCGACGTGGAAGTGCATGTCGTTCATCTTCACCACCGCGTCCGGGTCGGCCAGCCAATCGTCGAGTGACTTCTCGTCCCATTTGATCGCCGCTTTCTTCAGCGCGAAGGAATAGAGAAATCCGGGTGAGGTCCCGCTCGTACGGCCGTACACATCGGCAAGTTTGGGACCCTCTCGATGGTGGTCGAGGGAATGACAGCCGCCGCAGCGTGATGCGAACACCAGGTCTCCGCGTTCCGCATTGCCTCGCCCTGCATCCGGCGGCGTCTTTTCCGAATCACCGAGCTTGCCGGCCACATCGCCGCGCGCCCAGTCCTTGAGCCTCTTCACGTCGTCGTCCGTGATCGTCGCTTCACTGTGCAGCAGGCGATAGCGCAATGGCGGCATCGCATGCGCTCGCGTCACGCCCGCGATTTCCACGCGCAGCCTCTTGATATCCTCATCCGACAAAGACTCCCATTGCGAGAGGTTCATCTGTTCGTGTGCTTCCGTGATGTCGTACTCGAGCAGCCACGACACGGGCGCGAAACGCCCATACCACGGCCAGCGCGTTTGATTGGAATGACAGTCCACGCATTTTTCCCGCAGCACCGATCTCACTTCAACCGGGATCAAGGCGTGTTCCAAAAGCATCATGCCCGGCGCGTCTGTCGCAGCGATCGTCGTTGCTCTCGGATTGCCGAACGGGTGCGTGAAACCAAGAGCAAGCGACAGCACCACCAACGCCGCAAGGACCGCAAGACCAACCAGCGCGCGCCTCATGATTTTTCCCCTAGCGAGGAGTCAACGATGGCGAGAGCACCGTTGCCCGCGACGTAATTGACAGTGCGCACGCCTAACGCGCTGGCCAGTTGGCCGGCCGGCAGCACCTTCGGCCCGGCGTGCGGAGCGCTACCCGGCGCCGGCTGCGGGTACGCAGTGGCCATCGCCGTATGGAAGCTCACGTTGCCTTCCACTTTCTGCACGATCTGATGGATGTGTCCATTCAGAGCCGTGACCGAGCCGAAGCGCTTCAACAAGCCGAGTGCCTGCACCGCATCGTTGGTGCCCCAGCCCCATTGCGGATAGATCATCCACAGAGGGACGTGCGCGAAAAGAACGATCGGCGTTGAAGAGGAGAGTCCGGCAACGTCGTTCTTCATCCACGCGAGCTGCTGGTGCCCAAGATCGCCCATCGCATCGAGCATCACGACATTGTTCAGGCCGATGAAGTGAACGCCCTTGTGGTCGAAGCTGTACCAACCGCCGCCTCGCGTGTCCTTGCCGAAATGCTCCCAGTACGAAGCGCCGCCGTCGTAGGCCGTATCGTGCTCGCCCGGTATGTAGAACACGCGATCCACGTTCACGCCCGTCATCACCTGCTTGGCGATGTCGAACTGTTCGGGCTTCGAGGTGTGGCTCACGTCGCCGGTGTGCAGGATCAGATCGGCCCGCTGCTTCGATTGCGAAAGATTGATCTTGTCGATGGCCGCCTTCAGCGTAGCGGTCGTGTCCATGTTGGCCGGCATGCTGAATCCGATGTGGCTGTCGCTGATCTGGATGAAGCTGAACGAGCCCGCCTCGGTCGCAGCGGGCGCCGCCGCAAAGGCACGGGATGTGGGCACGCCGCCGGCGAAGGTCCATAGAAGTCCCGTGCCGGCCCACGCCATGCAATTCAGGAAACCGCGGCGGTCGATTGCCTCGTGCGAAACGCTCGCTCTTTCTTCGTCGGCGTCTCCGGCTATGGGGTCTTTCATCGGCGGGCCTCCTCAGATCGTGGCAATCCGATTTAGAAGACTGGCCGGCGCAGCGTTTTATTCCCGCGCGGTGCTCTTGGGTCGCACAACCACCGTCCTTGCGATCTTGTCGTGCCAGCCCTGCTTGCGTTGATCGATGCCGACCCAGATGAAGCCCAGACCGAAGAACAGCATCGAAACGTAATAGCCGAAGTAGCGCGCCAGCAGTTGCCCGGTCGTAGGCGCGCCGCCTGTATCGGCATCGACGATGCGCGCCGAGAACATTATCTTGCCGGGGGTCGCCTGGCGATACATCCAGAAGACGATGACGGCAGCGGCCGGAAGCACGACCGAGATCAGAACGTCGAGAGGGCCTCTGAAGCCGACGCCGCCGTCGACGACCATCGATCCGAAAATGAAATGGCCCAGCGGTGCCGTGACCAGCAGGACCAGGATCGAATCGATGAGCGACGCAACGACGCGTTTCCAGAAGCCGACGTATTCGAGGTTCTTATTGGAGAGCGGATCTCCGGCGAGCATGCCGCCGCTGCTTGCACCGGAATTCACGACTGCGCCGACGCAGCCAGAAAGCCCGCGAGATCGACGAGGAAGTGCGCGACCATGTTGCACACCAGATCGCGCCGCCAAAGAAACAGGAGCGTCAACACGATCGCGCCACTGACCACGATCAGCAGTTGCGCAGGACCCCAGTAAGCCAGATGCGCGAGCGTGAAGACCGCGATCGATACGATCGCCGCGATCCATGTGCTGCCCGTGACTTCGGCGATCCGTGAGATCGGATAGCCGCGATACAAAATCTCCTCGACGATTGCAGCGCGGACCGCGAGCAGCACCTGATACCAGAACGGAAGCCGCGTGATGCCTTCGACCGCCTTCTGGTTCATCGACAGGCCGAGCATCGGAAAGACGATTGCGTAGAACACGATCACGCTTGTGAACAACACGACGGCAGCCGCGATGCCGAACAAGAAGGTCTTGCCGCTGGGACGATGCAGGCCGATGGACGCGAGCGGTCGGCGCTCGATGACGCGAACGTAAAGCAGCAGCACGAGCGCGATGGCCCACCACACCACTTCGCGCGGCCACGCGAACGCTGCAGTCCCCAGCCCCAGGCGTGCGCCGAGATTGAGTTCGGGCAATCCGAAAGCGATCGCAAGACCGATGAGGGTCAACAGCCAGAGCTTGCGGGGATGATCGGACTTCGCAGTCATCGCGAGATGCTAAACCACGAACTGTGGGACAGGTGCGGACGCGATGAAGCATGCGCATTCTTGCAACTTGTCGTGACAATGGCGTTAGCCGCGAGCCATGACTCGAATGCGCCGGCATGTTCCAATTGCGCGTTTGTTCGTGGCCGCCGCGCAATCAAGCCCATCGGCGCCGCATCGACCCACCCCGACCACGACCTTATTCATCGATGACTCCCAGCGATCCATCCCGCGGTCCGTCCCGCGACCCGCTCACGGCGCCCGCCGGTCCGCTGCTGCTCCAGGGCCCGCGCCGTCCCTGGTATCGCAGAGCGTGGGTATGGATCCTGATCGTCGTCCTGGTGGTCGCAGGCGTGTGGTTCTGGCGTTCGCGCGCGCAAGCACCGGTCGGTGCAGATGGGCAGACCCCAGCGCAGTCCCAAGGCGCGGCCGGAGCATCCAAGGGCGGAGGCGGACGCCGCAGCCAGCAGGGCGGCCCCGGTCCCAATGCGGTGATGCCGGTCGGCACCGCAACCGCGAAGCAGGCCGACGTTCCGATCTACCTGAACGGCCTCGGATCGGTGACGCCGGTCAGCACCGTGACGGTCAAGAGTCGCGTCGATGGCCAACTCGCCAGGATCAATTTCAAGGAAGGCCAACTCGTCAAGGCCGGCGAGGTGCTCGCCGAAATCGATGCGCGTCCTTTCCAGGTCGTCGTCACGCAAGCCGAAGGCACGATGGCGCGCGACCAGGCCCTGCTCGCGAATGCGAAGGTCGATCTCGAGCGCTATCGCAAGCTGGTCGCGCAGGATTCGATCGCTACGCAGCAGCTCGATACGCAGAAGGCGCTGGTCAATCAATACGAGGGAACGGTCAAGGGTGATCGCGGCAACGTGGACAGCGCGAAGCTGCAGCTTTCGTACACGAAGGTCACGGCGCCCGTCGGCGGGCGCATCGGATTGAAGCAGGTCGATGCGGGCAACATGGTCCATGCGTCGGACACCAACGGCATCGTCGTCATCACGCAGTTGCAGCCGATCGATGTGGTGTTCTCGGTGCCCGAGGCCAACGTGCAGCGCGTGATGAAGCAACTCGTCTCGGGGACTCGATTGCCGGTCGATGCGTGGGATCGCGATTCGAAGATCAAGCTCGCCGATGGCGCGCTGGTGACGGTCGACAACCAGATCGATGTCGCCACCGGGACCGTGAAGTTGAAGGCGCGTTTCGCGAACGGGGAGTACCAGCTCTTTCCCAATCAGTTCGTGAACGCACGGCTGTTGCTCGACGTGCAGCGCGGCGCAACCGTGGTACCGCCCGCGGCGGTCCAGCGCGGCGCGCAAGGGCTTTACGTGTACGTGGTCGGTGCCGACGACACCGTCACGGCGCGCACGGTGAAGACCGGTGTCTCGCAAGGCGATATGGTCGTGATCGACGACGGCATCAAGGTCGGCGAGGTGGTGGTGGTCGACGGCACCGACAAGCTGAAGGAAGGCGCCAAGGTCGAGCCGGTGGCGCGCGATGGCGCGGCGATCGCTCCGTCGCCGAATTCAGGCAATGCGGCGGGCGGGCGTGGGGGTCGCGACGCCAACATGACGCCCGAAGAGCGCCAGAAGCGCTGGGTCGAGATCAACAAGCGCATCGATGCGGGCGAGTTCGGCGAAGACATCAAGAAGCTGCCCGAAGAAGAGCGGAAGAAGAAGATGCAGGAAATGCGCAAGCAGCGCGACGGCGCGGCGGGCGGCGCGCCGGGAGCATCTTCCGGAGCGCCGCCGAAATGATCGTGGGCGTCGCGCGCACGCACGAATCCTTCGCCTGCGAGGCAGGCGAGTAGGCGCATGAACCCGTCACGCCCTTTCATCCTCCGCCCCGTCGCCACATCGCTGCTGATGCTGGCGATCCTCCTGGTCGGCATCGTCGCGTATCGGCAGTTGCCGTTGTCGGCGTTGCCCGAGGTCGATTACCCGACCATCCAGGTCGTCACGCTGTACCCGGGCGCGAGCCCCGAGGTGATGACGTCGTCGGTGACGGCGCCGCTCGAACGCCAGTTCGGGCAGATGCCGGGCTTGAAGCAGATGTCGTCCACCAGTTCGGGCGGTGCGTCGGTGATCACCCTGCAGTTCGATCTCGCGCTGTCGCTCGACATCGCCGAGCAGGAAGTGCAGGCCGCAATCAACGCGGGCGGCAACCTGTTGCCCGGCGACCTGCCGAATCCGCCGATCTACAGCAAGGTCAACCCGGCCGACACGCCGATCCTTGCACTGGCGATCACGTCGAAGACCCTGGCGCTGCCCAAGGTGCAGGACCTGGTCGATACGCGCATCGCGCAGAAGATCTCGCAGTTACCGGGCGTGGGTCTGGTGAGCCTGTCGGGCGGGCAACGGCCCGCAGTGCGCATCCAGGTCAATCCGAAGGCGATCGCTTCGCTCGGCCTGGGTCTGGACGACGTGCGAACCGCGATCTCGAACGCGAACACCAATCAGGCGAAGGGCAGCTTCGACGGTCCAACGCGCGCATCGACCATCGACGCCAACGACCAGCTGCGCTCGGCCGACGAATATCGCAACCTGATCATCGCTTACAAGGACGGCGCGGCTATCCGCCTGTCCGACGTGGCCGACGTCGTCGACGGCGCCGAGAACGTGCGCCTGGCCGCGTGGGCCAACGACAAGCCCGCGATCATTCTCAACGTGCAGCGCCAGCCGGGCGCGAACGTGATCGACGTGGTCGATCGCGTGAAGAAACTGCTGCCGCAATTGCAGGCTTCGCTGCCCTCGTCGGTCGAGGTCACGCTGCTCACCGACCGCACCGCCACCATCCGCGCGTCGGTCGACGACGTGCGCTTCGAGCTGTTGCTCGCGATCGTGCTGGTGGTGATGGTGATCTTCGTTTTCCTGCGCAACCTGCCGGGCACCATCATCCCGAGCGTGGCGGTGCCGCTGTCACTGGTCGGAACCTTCGGCGTGATGTATCTCGCCGGTTTCTCGATCAACAACCTCACCTTGATGGCGCTGACGATCGCGACCGGCTTCGTGGTCGACGACGCGATCGTGATGATCGAGAACATCTCGCGCTACATCGAAGCCGGCATGAAGCCGTTCGAGGCCGCGTTGAAGGGCGCCGAGCAGATCGGCTTCACGATCATCTCGCTGACGTTTTCCCTGATCGCGGTGCTGATCCCGCTGCTGTTCATGGGCGACGTGGTAGGGCGATTATTCCGCGAGTTCGCGATCACGCTCGCGGTGGCGATCCTGATTTCCGCGGTGGTGTCATTGTCGCTCACCCCGATGATGTGCGCGCGCCTGCTCAAGCACACGCCGCCCGAGCGCGAACCGATGTGGGCGAGGAAGACCAACGCGCTCTTCGAGGACGTGATCGCGCGCTACGGCCGCGCGCTCGAATGGGTGCTCGATCATCAGCCGATCACGCTGATCATCGCAGTAGGCACGTTGCTGCTCACGATCATCCTTTACATCCTGATTCCCAAGGGCTTCTTCCCGGTCCAGGACACGGGCGCGATCCAGGGCATCACCGATGCGCAGCAGTCGGTCTCGTTCGCGGCGATGGCCGAGCGCCAGCAGCAACTCGCGCGCATCGTGTCCCAGGATCCCGCGGTCGAAAGCCTGTCGTCGTTCATCGGCATCGACGGCACCAACACGACGCTCAACAGCGGGCGCTTCCTGATCAACCTCAAGCCTTACGGCAGCGGCGACGGCAAGCGCGACATCCACGCGACCGAGGTGATCAAGCGGCTGCAATCGAAGATCGATCAGGAGATCGGCATCAGCCTGTACATGCAGCCGGTGCAGGACCTCACCATCGAGACGCGCGTCTCGCGCACGCAATACCAGTTCAGCGTCGAGGACGCGAACCCGGTCGAGCTTGCCGCCTGGGTCCCCAAGATCGTCGAGAAGCTGTCGCATGTTCCCGAGCTCGCCGAGGTCGCGAGCGACCAGCAGGACAAGGGCCTGCAGGCCTACATCCAGATCGATCGCGACGCCGCATCGCGCCTGGGCATCACGCCGGCCGCGATCGACAACGCGCTCTACAACGCCTTCGGCCAGCGCCTCGTCTCGACCATCTTCACGCAGGCCAATCAATATCGCGTGGTGCTCGAGGTCAAGCCCGAATACGGGCTGGGTCCGAGCGCGCTCGACGGCATCTACGTCACCGCGACCGGCGTGGCCTCGGCGGTCGGACAGAACACGCAAGGACGCTCGCAGGCCAATGCCGCGGCGGCTCAGCAATCGACGTCAGCGGTGAGCGCGACTTCGATGCAGGTGCCGCTGTCGTCGATCGCCACGATCTCGGAGCGCGCAGGTTCGCTCGTCATCAATCACATCGGCCAGTTCCCGTCGGCCACCGTGTCGTTCAACCTGGCCTCGGGCGCGTCGCTCGGGCAGGCCGTCAAGGCGATCCGCGCTGCGCAGGCGGAGCTCGGCGTACCGCCCAGCGTCGCGCTCAACTTCCAGGGCGCGGCGCTGGCATTCCAGGCTTCGCTCGACAACACGCTGTTCCTGATCCTGGCCGCGATCGTGACGATGTACATCGTGCTGGGCGTGCTCTACGAGAGCTACATCCATCCGGTCACGATCCTCTCGACCCTGCCATCGGCGGGCGTCGGCGCGCTGCTCGCATTGATGATCGCAGGACAGGATCTCGGCATCATCGCGATCATCGGCATCATCCTCTTGATCGGCATCGTCAAGAAGAACGCGATCATGATGATTGACTTCGCGCTCGACGCCGAACGCAACGACGGCATGAATCCGCGCGACGCGATCCACCGCGCCGCGCTGCTGCGCTTTCGTCCGATCCTGATGACGACGATGGCCGCGCTGCTCTCCGCGCTGCCGCTGATGCTGGGCGGCGGCATCGGTTCCGAACTGCGCCGGCCCCTTGGTATCGCGATGGTCGGGGGCCTGCTGGTCTCGCAGGTACTCACGCTGTTCACGACGCCGGTGATCTATCTGACCTTCGATCGCGGCGCGCGGCGCTTTGCGGCCTGGCGGCATCGCCACGATGGCGGGGTCGATGACGACGCGCGTGATCGCCGCCGCGACGATGCGCTCGACGAGCCGCCGGCCGGGAGCATGATCCCGTGAGCCGCGAGAGCGAAGACAGGCGCGACGACGGCAACCACGAAGGCCGTCGCGGCCACGGGATCAGGGGCGTGATCGACCAAGCCTTCAATCCCTCGCGCCTGTTCATCGAGCGACCGGTCGCGACCACGCTGCTGACCATCGGCATCGCGCTGGCGGGTGCGATGGCCTTCGCACTGCTGCCGGTGTCTCCGTTGCCGCAGGTGGATTTTCCGACGATCTCGGTCAACGCCGGACTGCCCGGGGCGAGTCCCGAGACCATGGCCGCCACGGTCGCGACGCCGCTCGAACGCGCGCTCGGGCGCATCGCGGGCGTGACAGAGATGACGTCGTCGAGCGGCCTGGGCTCGACCAACGTGACCCTGCAATTCGACTTGTCACGCGACATCAATGGCGCGGCGCGCGACGTGCAGGCGGCGATCAACGCGGCGCGCAATCTGTTGCCGACGGGCCTGCCGAACAACCCGAATTACCGCAAGGTCAATCCGGCGGATGCGCCGATCCTGATTCTCGCGATGACCTCGGACACGCTGAGCCGCAGCCAGATGTTCGACGCGGCCGACACCATCCTCGCGCAGAAGATCTCGCAGGTAGCCGGCGTGGGCAACGTCAACGTCGGCGGCGCCGCGCGGCCCGCGGTGCGCGTCGAACTCAATCCGGGCCAACTCAACAACGCGGGCATCGGCGTCGAGCAGGTGCGCAACGCGATCGCATCGACCAACGCCAACCGGCCCAAGGGCGTGCTCGACGACGGCACGCACGCGTGGCAGATCTATGCGAACGATCAATCGAAGACGGCGGCCGAATATCGTCCGCTGATCGTGGCGTACCAGAAGGGCGCGCCGGTGCGCCTGGGCGACGTCGCGCAGGTCATCGATTCCAACCAGGACCTGCGCAACGCGGGCCTGGCCAACGGCAAGCAGTCGGTGGTGATGATCATCTTCCGGCAGCCCAACGCCAACATCATCGACACCGTCGAACGCATCAAGGCGCTGCTGCCGCAGTTCCGCGCGTCGATTCCGGCGGCGATCGACCTGACGATCATGCTCGATCGCACGACCACGATCCGCGCGTCGCTGCGCGATACCGAAACGACGCTGCTGCTCTCCGTTGCGCTGGTGATCCTGGTGGTGTTCCTGTTTCTCGGCAACGCGCGCGCCGCTTTGATTCCCAGCGTGGCCGTGCCGGTGTCGCTGATCGGAACCTTCGGCGCGATGTATCTGTTCGGATACTCGCTGAACATCTTCACGCTGATGGCGCTGACAGTCGCGACCGGCTTCGTGGTCGACGACGCGGTGGTGGTGCTCGAGAATGTGTCGAGATATATCGAAGAAGGAATGAGACCCTTCGAAGCCGCGATGCGCGGCGCGAAGGAGGTCGGCTTCACGGTGCTGTCGATGAGCTTCTCGTTGATCGCCGTCTTCATCCCGATCCTGCTGATGGGCGGCATCGTGGGACGGCTGTTCCGCGAGTTCGCGGTCACGCTGTCGGTGGCGATCCTGGTGTCGCTGGTCGTGTCGCTGACGACGACACCGATGATGTGCGCGTATGTGCTGAAGCCACGCAAGACAGACGATAACGCGGACGGCAAGGGGGACGAGAGGCGCAGCGCATGGCGCAGATTCCTGTCGGGCGTCGATCGTCGCGTGGTACAGCCGATCGCACGCGGCAGTGCGTGGGCGGTCGACGGCATGACGCGCGGCTACACGCGCTCGCTGGGCTGGGCGCTGGGCGCGGCGCCGCTGATGATCGTGATTCTTTTCGCCACCGTCGCGTTGAACGTGTGGCTCTACACAATCGTGCCCAAGGGCTTTTTCCCGCAGCAGGACACCGGGCGCATGGGCGGCGCGATCCAGGCCGATCAGGCGATCTCGTTCCAGGCGATGCAGACCAAGCTCGAGCGCTTCGTCAAGATCGTGCGGGCCGATCCCGCGGTGGTCAACGTGATCGCGTTCACCGGCGGCGGGCAACGCAATTTCGGCAACATGTTCGTCGCGTTGAAGCCCTTGTCCGAACGCAAGGAGACGATCGACCAGGTGATCGGCCGGCTGCGTCGCGCAACTGCGCGCGAGCCGGGTGCGACCTTGTATTTCCAGGCGGTGCAGGACATCCGCATCGGCGGCCGTTCATCGAACGCGCTGTATCAATACACGCTGCAGGCCGACGACTTGAACGAGTTGCGCGCGTGGGAGCCGAAGATCCGTCAGGCGTTGACGCAACTGCCCGAGCTGACCGACGTCAACACCGACACGCAGGACAAGGGACTGCAGACATCGCTGGTGATCGATCGCGATGCCGCGTCGCGCCTGGGCATCACCGCAGTCGCGGTCGACACGACGCTCAACGATCTGTTCGGACAGCGGCAGGTCTCGACGATCTACAACCCGCTCAACCAGTACAAGGTCGTGATGGAAGCCGCGCCGCAGTACTGGCAGAGCCCCGACTCGCTCAAGGACGTGTTCGTCGCGTCCAGGACCGGCGCGTCGATCCCGCTGTCGTCGTTCGCGCACTACGAGACCACCAACACCGCGTTGCGCGTGAACCATCAGGGACAGTTCGTGGCGTCGACGATCTCGTTCAACCTGCCCGAGAACGCGTCGCTGTCGACTGCCACCAACGCGATCGAGAACGCGATGTCGCGCATCGGCGTGCCGTCGTCGATCCACGGCGGCTTCCAGGGCACGGCCAAGGCCTTCCAGGACTCGTTGGCGAGTCAGCCGATCCTGATCGCGACCGCGCTCTTGGCGGTGTTCATCGTGCTCGGCATCCTCTACGAAAGCCTGGTGCATCCGCTGACGATCCTCTCGACCTTGCCGTCGGCGGGCGTCGGCGCCTTGCTCGCGCTGCTCGCGACCGATACCGAGTTCTCCATCATCGCGCTGATCGGCGTGATCCTCCTGATCGGCATCGTCAAGAAGAACGCGATCATGATGATCGACTTCGCGATCGCCCGTGAACGCGATCGCGGGCTCACGCCGCGCGACGCGATCTTCGAGGCGGCGACGCTGCGCTTTCGGCCGATCATGATGACGACGCTCGCGGCGCTGTTCGGTGCGCTGCCGCTCGCACTCGGTGCGGGGGACGGCGCCGAGCTTCGCCGGCCGCTGGGCATCGCGATCGTCGGCGGCCTGCTCGTCAGCCAGGTGCTGACGCTCTACACCACGCCGGTCGTGTATCTCTATTTCGATCGCATGAGCCATTGGGCCCGCCGGCGGCGCGAGCGGCGCAACGAGCGGCGTCGCGCGCGCGATGAAGCGCGCGTATCGGATCGCCCATCGCATGCATGACAGTTGAAGCATGAAAATTCATCTATCGCTCGTGGCCTCGCTGGCCGCGTTAGCCCTTGGGGCCTGCACCGTCGGCCCGGATTACCGACGCCCCGACGTCGCCACGCCCGCGAGCTTCAAGGAGAACCAGGGATGGAAGCTGGCGCAGCCGGCCGACGAGTTGCCGCACGGCAAGTGGTGGGAGATCTACGACGATCCCGATCTGAACGCGCTGGTCGAACAGGTCGCGCAGAACAATCAAAGCGTCGCGCAGGCCGAGGCTTCGTATCGCGCCGCGACGGCGCTGGTCGATGCGGCGCGATCGAATTATTTTCCGATCGTGTCGGCCGATGCATCGATCACGCGCTCGGGCGGCGGCCGCGCCGGAACCGTCGGAACCTCCGGGATCGCGAGCAGCAGCGGCCGCAGCAGCACGGTTCGCACCGTTTCGTTGGGGGCGTCGTGGGAGGTCGATCTGTGGGGCCGTGTGCGTCGCCAGGTCGAAGCGCAGCGCGAGAGCGCAAACGCGAGCGCGTCGGACCTGACCGGCATCGTGCTGTCGCGACAGGCGTCGCTCGCATCGAGCTATTTCCAGTTGCGCCTGGTCGATGCGCAAAAGCAGTTGCTCGACGACACCATCGCCGCGTATGCGCGCACGCTGCAGGTGACGCGCAATCGCTATGAAGGAGGCGTGTCGGCGAGAGTCGATGTGGCGCAGTCCGAAACCCAATTGAAGAACACGCAGGTGCAGGCGATCGATCTGGGCGTCGCGCGTGCGCAGCTTGAACACGCGATTGCGCTGCTGCTAGGCAGGCCGGCGTCGGAGTTCTCGATCCCAGCCAGTTCGTGGCGGGCTTTCGAGGCGAAGCGTGTACCGGTAGTGCCGGAGAGCGGCTTGCCCTCGCAATTGCTCGAGCGCCGCCCCGATATCGCAAGCGCGGAGCGCAGGGTCGCCGCAGCCAATGCGCAGATCGGGGTTGCCAAGGCCGCATATTTTCCGTCGCTCGGCATCTCCGCGTCGGGCGGTTTTTCCAGCGCGGTGGCCGCGGGACTTTTCAGCGCGCCCAATCGCTTCTGGTCGATCGGCCCCGCGCTCGCCGAGACCTTGTTCGACGGCGGGCTGCGCCGCGCGCAGACCGCGCAGGCCATCGCCAACTACGACGCCAACGTCGCGGCCTATCGCGAGACCGTGCTTGGCGGCTTCGCGGAAGTCGAGGACCAGCTCGCGGCGCTGCGCATCCTCGAGCAGGAGGCCGAAGCGCAGGACGACGCGCTCGCATCGGCTCGCCAATCTCTCGAGTTGACGCTCAATCAATACAAGGCGGGAACGGTCAGCTACCTGAACGTCGTGACCGTGCAGGCAACGGCCCTGGCGAGCGAGCGCAACGCGGTGGCTGTCTTCGGCAACCGCATGATCGCGAGCGTAGCGCTGGTGCGGGCGCTGGGCGGAGGATGGAGCTCGAGCGATACGCCAGCGGCGAGTCGCTGACGTCTGCCCGCAGGAGCTCGAGTCGATTTTCCGTGGATTCGTCGCATCATGGTCGACCTCGCCAAAGGCACGCTAGTTCGAGACCAGGCTCGCCGATATATTGATCGACAACGCGAGGATGCTGGCGTTGAAGAAGAACGACAGCACCGATTGCGCGAGCACGAGCTTGCGCGTGCCGCGCGTCCCGACCTCGATGTCGGAGGTCGCGAAGGCAACCGCGATCGTGAACGAGAAATACATGAAGTCCCAGTAGTCGGGCTTCAGCTTCGCCTCGGGAAAGATCAAAGTCGTCGCGCCGCCATCCGCCTTGTAATATTCATGGGCGTAGTGCAGGCCGAAGACGGTTGGAATCAAGAACCACGAACCCAGCACCGTGCTCGCCGCAATGACGATGTGAAACGGTCTGCTGCTCGACGTGGCCGATGCGCCTGCCAGTTCGATCACGATCGCGACCAGGCTCATCACGGCCGCGAGCGTGAGCGCGATCAGGATCGCGTAGGCCTTCTCGTCCTGTTTCTTCGCGAAGCCGCACACATCGCCTTCGTCGGCGCGCAGCATCATGATCCAGATGACGACCAGGAAGACATAGACTGCGACGTTCCAACCGATCAACACGTGCATGACCGGGTCGCCGTCGGGCAACGGAATCGCGAAGCCCGCCACGATGCCTACCGCGAGCGCGTAGAAGAGTCGCGGTCGCGACGCGTAGAACTTGTGCAAAGTCTTGATCATCGTCCGGTTTGCCTCGCTCATCCCTTGCCGTGCGCCGCCATCATCGCCGAGAGTCGCCGCGCCGCGTCCTGCAGCGGGGAAAGAAAGCGCCTCTTCATCTCGGCGGCGGGAGTTCGATTCGCCTGCCCGCTGATATTCATCGCGGCAACGGTGCGGCCGCTTGCGCCGACGATCGGGACCGCGAGCGAAATCAGCCCTTCCTCGAGCTCCTGATCGACCAGCGTCCAGCCTTTGGTTCGCGCGTCGTCGACGATTGCCTTCAGTCGCGTGATTCGCGTCTCGGAGCGAGGGGTGAGCGACTTGAGGTCCGACCGCTTCAATACCTCCGCGGCTTCGGGCGCGGTCAGCCCCGCGAGCAGCACGCGGCCCATCGACGTGCAATACGCCGGCAGGCGACTGCCCACCGAGAGGTTGATCGCCATGATCTTCTGTGTGGGCACGCGCAGCACATAGACGATTTCTGCGCCGTCGAGTACCGCGGCCGAACAGCTTTCGTGCAGCTTCTGCACCAGCGCTTCCATCACCGGCTCCGCGAGATTCCAGAACGGCAGCGCCGTGAGATAGGGAAAGCCGAGCGAAAGGATGCGCGGCGTCAGGCTGAACGCGCGCTCGTCGAGCCTGATGTAGCCGAGGTGCTCGAGCGTGAGCAGGATGCGGCGCGCGCCGGCGCGCGTGAGGCTCGCGGCTTCGGCGACTTCGGTCAGCGTCAATTCGCGCGAGCGTCCGTCGAACGCCTGAATCACGCGTAGTCCGCGCGCGAAGGCCTGCACGAAGCTGTCGCCAGGGACGACCGGCGACCTCGGCTCCGCGAGAGCCTTACGAGGCATGGCGCACGATAGCGAGGACACGGATAGTCGCGTGCGCTGGGTCTTGACGCAAAGAATGTCGGCCGCTATTCTTGTTCCGCTTGTTCATCCAGCGAATTATTGTTCTTTGTAAGAACAAATGCAACACCCGGAGAGACGCATGACCGAAGCGGCGGCGACCACTCGTGATCGACAAGATCGTTGACTCGGCGGAGCAAGCGTTACGCGACGTGCCCGACGGCGCGACCGTGATGATCGGCGGCTTCGGCACGGCCGGCATGCCGGCGCAACTGATAACCGCGCTGATCGCGCAGGGTGCGTGCGACCTGACCATCGTCAATAACAATGCGGGCAACGGCGAGACCGGACTGGCCGCATTGCTGAAGGCGCGTCGCGTGAAGAAGATCATCTGCTCGTTCCCGCGCCAGACCGACTCGCAGGTGTTCGACGCGCTCTATCGCGCAGGCGATATCGAACTCGAACTGGTGCCGCAGGGCAATCTGGCCGAGCGCATCCGCGCGGCGGGCGCCGGCATCGGCGGTTTCTTCACGCCCACCGGCTACGGGACGCCGCTGGCCGAGGGCAAGGAGACGCGCGTGTTCGACGGCAAATCGATGGTGTTCGAGACGGCGATCCACGCCGACTTCGCGCTGATCAAGGCACGCGTGGCGGACCGCTGGGGCAACCTGGTCTATCGCAAGACCGCGCGCAACTTCGGGCCGGTGATGGCGATGGCCGCGCGCTGCGCGGTGGCGCAGGTCGATGAGCTCGTCGAATTGGGCGCGCTCGATCCCGAGGTGATCGTCACGCCGGGGATCTTCGTCAAGCGGGTCGTGCGGGTCGGGCATGCGGACTCGACCTTGCGTCGCACGGCATGAGACGACAACCGTGAGCTACCGCAAGCTGACCCGCGACCAGATCGCCGCGCGCGTGGCGGCCGACATTCCCGATGGCGCGATCGTCAATCTCGGCATCGGCATTCCGACCTTGGTCGCCAATCAATTGCCGACCGATCGCGAGATCGTCCTGCACAGCGAGAACGGCCTGCTCGGCATGGGTCCGGCGCCCGCGCCCGGCGACGAAGACGAAGACCTGATCAACGCCGGCAAGCAGCCGGTGACGATACGCGCGGGCGCTTCGTATTTTCATCACGCCGATTCGTTCGCGATGATGCGCGGAGGCCATCTGGACTATTGCGTGCTCGGCGCGTTCCAGGTGTCGCGCACCGGCGACCTCGCCAACTGGCACACCGGCGCGCCCGGCGCGATCCCGGCGGTGGGCGGCGCGATGGACCTCGCGATCGGTGCGCGCCACGTGTTCGTGATGATGGAGCACACCACGCGCGAAGGGCAGAGCAAGATCGTCGAGCGCTGCAGCTATCCGTTGACCGGCGTCGCGTGCGTCGAGCGGGTCTATACCGATCTCGCAACGCTCGACGTCACGCAGGCCGGGGTGGTGGCGCGCGACCTGGTCGATGGCCTCGCATTCGACGAGCTCGAACGCCTGACCGGCATCGCATTGCTCAAATCTCACACGGACGAGAAGCGGGACGCCGCATGATTCAGATCGCACCCTATCGAAAGTACGCGACGGACACGCAACCGCCTTACGGCGTAGAGCCCTACGGCTCGACGCACAAGCGCGCGCCCACGCAAGGCCTGATCGAGATTCCACAGACGCTCTCGGAAATCACCGGGCCGCGCTTCGGTCGCGCTGCGCTGCGCGCCGGCGACCAGGACCTCACGCAATTCGACGGCGGCTCGGCGCTGGGAGAACGCATCGTGGTCTCGGGCCGCATCCTCGACGAAGACGGCAAGCCGGTGCGCGATGCGTTGGTGGAAATCTGGCAGGCCAACGCCGCCGGCCGTTACCTGCACGCGGGCGATCAGCACGATGCGCCGCTCGATCCGCATTTCTCCGGCATGGGCGCGACCGTGACCGACGACGATGGGCGCTATCGCTTCATGACGGTCAAGCCGGGTGCGTATCCGTGGCGCAATCATCCCAACGCATGGCGGCCCGCGCACATCCACTTCTCGTTGTTCGGCAACGCCTATGCGCAGCGGCTGGTCACGCAGATGTATTTCCCGGGCGACCCGCTGCTCGCGTTCGATCCGATCTTCAACAGCACCGCCGACCGCGCCGCGCGCGAACGCCTGATCGCGCGCTTCGAGTGGGGCACCACCGAGCCCGAGTACGCGCTCGGTTTTCACTTCGATTTCGTGCTGCGCGGTCGGGACCAGACGCCGGTGGAATGACGATGGCCTCGACACTGGTAGCGACTACCTCACAGACCGTCGGCCCTTATCTGCACATCGGCCTCGCGCCGCGCAACTGCGCCGACGTCGCGTTCGACGGCCGCATCGACCAGCCCGATCGCATCGTGATCGAGGGGCTCGCGCTCGATGGCGACGGCAAGCCGCTGCCCGACGGCATGATCGAGATCTGGCAAGCCGATGCGGCGGGTCACTACGATCACGCGCACGACCCGCGCTCGGGCGTCGATGAAGGCTCGCGCAGCGCTTCGGGCTTCGGCCGCCTGCCGACCGACATCGACGGCAGCTTCACGTTCACCACCGTCAAGCCCGGCCGCGTGCCGGCGCCCGACGGATCGCTGCAGGCGCCGCACATCGTGCTCGCGTGTTTCGCGCGCGGGCTCCTCAAGCATCTGTCGACGCGCATCTATTTCGACGACGAGGCAGACGCCAACGCCGGAGACTACGTGCTCGGTCGCGTGCCGCAGACAAGACGCGCGAGCCTGCTTGCGATGCACGCCGGCCCGCGACGCTATCGATGGACGCTGACGTTGCAGGGCGACCCGGAACGCGAAACGGTGTTCTTCGATTTTTGATCGCGCATCGGTAGCAGTGCCTATGGGCAAGAGCGGTTCGCGTGCTTAGGGTTACGCACTTGCAGAATCCGGCAGAGACGTTCGCACGGATTCACGAACGAATACGACAGGAGAATTCGATGACTCGCATTTCCAGACTGAACACGGCGTGCAATGCATCCGCACGCGCGCTCGCATGCGCGGCTCTCGCGACCGGTGTGCTGACCACGTTGCCCGCGCATGCCGCCGACACCATCAAGGTCGGCATCATCACCGAGATGACCGGCGCGTTCGCGGACTTCGGCCAGCAGATGACGACCGGCGCCAAGGCCTACATGAAGGAGCACGGCGATACGGTCGCCGGCAAGAAGGTCGAGCTGATCATCAAGGACGTGGGCGGCCCAGCGCCCGATGTCGCCAAGCGCCTCGCGCAGGAGCTGGTGGTCAAGGACAACGTCGACTTCATCGCCGGCTTCGGGCTCACGCCCAACGCGCTGGCGGTCGCGCCGATCGCCACCGAAGCGAAGAAGCCGACCATCATCATGAACGCCGCAACCTCGGTCATCACGACCAAGTCGCCCTACATGGCGCGCGTGTCGATGACTTTGCCGCAGGTCACCGCGCCGCTGGCCGAGTGGGCCTACAAGAACGGCATCCGCAAGGTCTATACCGCGGTCGCCGACTACGGTCCGGGCTTCGACGCCGAAGGCGCGTTCAAGAAAACCTTCACCGCGCTCGGCGGCCAGATCGTCGGCGAAGTGCGCATGCCGCTGAACAACCCGGACTACGGTCCTTACGTTCAGCGCATCAAGGACACCAAGCCCGAAGCCGTGTTCGTGTTCGTGCCCGCGAGCGAATCGTCGGTGAGCTTCATGAAGGCCTATGCGGAACGCGGACTCGCGGCCGCCGGCATCAAGCTGATCGCGACCGGCGACATGACCGACGACGGCGTGATCGAGGCGCTGGGCAACAACGCGCTCGGCATGATCACCACGCACCACTATTCGGCCGCGCACGACTCGCCCGAGAACAAGGCTTTCCTCGCGGCCTATGCGGCGATCGATCCCAACCATCGTCCCAACTTCATGGCCGTTGGCGGCTATGACGCAATGGCGCTGATCTATGCGGTCGCGAAACAACTGAATGGCAACATCGATCCCGACAAGGCGATGGCGATCATCAAAGGCATGAAGATCGCAAGTCCGCGTGGTCCGATTGCCATCGATGCCGAGACCCGCGACGTGACGCAGAACGTCTATGTGCGCGAGGTCAAGAGAGTCAACGGCAAGCTCTACAACGTCGAGTTCTTCACGACACCCAACGTGAAGGATCCGGGGAAGGAAGCGACGAAGTAGGCAGGACGTAGGCGGTACGCGACCATGGCCAGCATCCTCGGCATCCTCTTCGAAGGGCTCGCCTACGGGATGCTGCTGTTCCTGATCTCGGTGGGCCTGTCGGTCACGATGGGCCTGATGCGCTTCATCAATCTCGCGCACGGCGTGTTCGCGATGGCGGGCGGCTACGTCGTCGCGACGCTCGCGAGCCGTTGGGGCCTGAGCTTGTTCGTCGCGTTGCCGGTCGCGTTCGCGTTCGGAGCGGCCTTGAGCCTGGCCCTCGAACGCAGCCTCTATCGACCGCTCTACAGGCGCGGTCCGCTCGATCAGGTGCTGCTCACGGTCGGCATCGTTTTCGTCGCGACCGCGGTTGCGATCTATCTCTTCGGCTCGCAACAGCAACCGATCGTGTTGCCGGAGATGCTCTCCGGACGCATGCTTGTACTGGGGGTCGAGCTCTCGCGCTATCGCTTGTTCCTGGTCGCAGTCGGCATCGCGATCACGATCGCGCTGGTGTTCGGCCTCGAGCGCACGCGCCTGGGTGCGCGCGTGCGCGCTTCGGTCGATAGCCAGAACGTTGCCGAGGCGATGGGCATCCGCGTCGATCGCGTGTTTCAGACGACGTTCGCGATCGGTGGCGGACTCGCCGCGTTGGGCGGTGCACTCGGTGTGGACATCCTCGGGCTCGATCCGAATTTCGCGCAGCGCTATCTGGTTTACTTCCTGCTCGTGGTGGTGGTCGGCGGGCCGGGCTCCATCGTCGGCACGCTGGTCGCGGCGCTGCTGCTGGGCGTGGCCGATGTGTCGGGCAAGTACTACGTGCCCGAGATCGGTGGCTTCGTGATCTATGTCGCGATGATCGTGCTGCTGTTCCTGTTTCCGCACGGTCTCTTCGTGCGGCGGGGCGCGCGGTGAGCGAATTGTCGAGGCCCGACGCCGCACCGAGCATCGCTTCGCACGGCCGCGCGACGAACCGGGCCAACGCCGCTTGTCTGGCCGCGCACGAACGCTGGAAGCTCTCCGAGATCGTTTTCTGGATTGCGATCGCATCGGTCTATTTCGTCTTCCCGAAGAACCTCGTACTCGCGTCGCAGGTGCTCATCGCGGGGCTGTTCGCGCTGTCGCTCGACCTCATCCTCGGCTACGCGGGCATCGTCACGCTCGGCCACGCGGCGTTCTTCGGCGTTGGTGCATATACCGCCGGCTTGCTCGCGAAGCACGGATGGAACGAGCCGCTCTCCGGCCTCGTGTGCGCGGCGGCCGCGGCCGCGCTGATCGGCTGGATCACGAGCTTTTTGGTTCTGCGCGGCGGCGATCTCGCGCGCTTGATGACGACGCTCGGCATCGCATCGCTGCTTTATGAAGTCGCCAATCGTGCGACACCCATCACCGGCGGCGTCGATGGCCTGCAAGGCGTGGAGATTGCGAAGGTCTTCGGACTGTTCGCCTTCGATCTCTACGGGCGCACCGCCTACCTCTACAGCTTCGCGGTGGTGCTGCTGCTCTTCATCGTCGCGAGGTCGTGGATGAATTCACCCTATGGCCTATCGCTGCGAACCATCCGCGAGAATCCGGTGCGCGCTCGGGCGATCGGAGTGCCGCTTCATCGACGCCTCGTCACCGTGTACGTCGTGTCGGCGGCGATGGCGGGTGTCGCGGGCGCGCTGCTGACGCAGACCACGCAGTTCGTCAGCATCGACGTCTTCGGTTTCCACCGTTCGGCGGACCTCATGATCATGCTGATCATCGGAGGCACTGCAACGCTGTACGGCGGCTTCGTCGGCGCCGCGGCGTTCATCCTCGTACAGGATCGGCTTGCCGACATCAATCCCACCTACTGGCTGTTCTGGCTCGGCGTGTTGTTGATCATGACGACGCTGTTCCTGCGGCGCGGCGTGGTCGGCGGACTGATCGCATTGCGCGAGCGCTTCCGGCCTCGTCAAGCGCAGGCATCGTCGTCATGAACGCGATCCTCGAAACGCGCAAGCTCTGCAAGTCCTTCGGCGCACTCGCGGTCACGCAGGACTTCAACCTGTCGCTGTCGCCCGGCGCACGCCATGCATTGATCGGGCCCAACGGCTCGGGCAAGACCACGCTCGTCAACCAGTTGACCGGCGTGCTCAGTCCGGGCAGCGGCACCGTGCTGCTCGATGGTGAAGACATCACGCGTGTTTCCCCGGAAAGCCGCGTTCGGCGCGGCCTGTCGCGCACCTTCCAGATCAACAGCCTTTTCCCGCACCTGACGCCGCTCGAAGCGGTGGCCGCGGCGATCCTCGAGCGCGATCGCGACACGATGGGCTTCGCGCACCGCTGGATACGCGGCGTGTCGCACAGCCGCGCGCAACTCGACGAAGCGCATGGCCTGCTGGCATCGCTGGGCATCGCCCGCGATGGCGACCTGCCGACGCACGAACTCGCCTACGGCCGCCAGCGCGTGCTCGAGATCGCGCTCGCGCTCGCTGCTCGCCCGCGCGTGCTGCTGCTCGACGAGCCCGCAGCCGGCATCCCGGAAGGCGAGAGCGATGAATTGTTCGCGGTGCTCGAACGATTGCCGGCCGACGTCGCGATCCTGCTGATCGAACACGACATGAACCTGGTGTTCCGCTTCGCCACGCGCATCACGGTGCTGGTGGGCGGCGCGGAACTCGTCACCGGCACGCCCGAAGAGATCGCCGCCGACCCGCGCGTGCGCGAGGTGTACCTCGGGCAGGGCGTGCACTGATGACCACAACCCCCATGCTCATCCTCGACGGCCTGCGCTCCGGCTACGGCGACGCCATCGTGATCGACGGCTGCTCGTTGACGATGCAGGCGGGTGAAGCGCTCGCGCTGCTCGGCCGCAATGGCGTGGGCAAGACCACGCTGCTGGTCACGCTGATGGGCATCGCGCGGGTGCGCGGCGGCGGCTTGCGATGGCGCGGCGCCGATCTGGCGCGCATGCGCGCCAGCGATCGCGCGCACGCCGGCATCGGCTGGGTTCCGCAGGAGCGCGAGGTGTTCCCGTCGCTCACTGTCGAAGAGAATCTCGCGGTGACCGCATTGCCCGGCCCGTGGACGCTCGCGCGCGTCTATGGCCTGTTCCCGCGCCTGGCCGAGCGCAGGAAGAATTTCGGCAACGAGCTTTCGGGAGGCGAGCAGCAGATGCTCGCGATGGGCCGCGCGTTGATGCTGAATCCGAAACTGCTGCTGCTGGACGAACCGCTCGAAGGCCTCGCCCCGGTGATCGTCGACGAGTTGTGCGCGGCCATCGATGCGATGGTCACGCGCGAAGGGCAGGCGCTGATCCTGGTCGAGCAACACGTCGATCAGGCGCTCGCGCTCACGCATCGCGCGATCGTGCTCGAGCGCGGAAGGATCGTGCACGAAGGGGTCAGCGCAGAGTTGCGCGCGGACCGGCAGAGCATCGATCGCTGGATCGGCGTTCGCGTGGCCGCATGAACGCCGTTCGCATGCGCACCCAGGTCGCGATCATCGGGGCCGGACCCGCGGGCCTGCTGCTCGGCCACCTGCTGCATCGCGCCGGCATCGAGAACATCGTGCTCGAGCGCCACGATCGCCGCTACGCTGAAGAGCGCATTCGCGCCGGCGTGCTCGAACAGGGCAGCGTCGACACGCTGGCCGAAGCGGGGGTAGGCGAACGCATGCATCGCGAAGGATTGCCGCACCAAGGCATCGAGTTGCTGTTCGACGGCAGGCGGCATCGCATCGACCTGAAGGCGCTGTCGGGTGGCCGCGAGATTCTCGTGTACGGGCAACACGAGGTCGTGAAGGACTTGATCGCCGCGCGAATCGATGCTGGCCTCGCTCTCGAGTTCGAGGTGAGCGACGTAAGCCTGCACGACGTCGATCGCGATCGCCCGTCGGTGACTTACGTGAAGTACGGTCAAGCCCATCGCATCGAGTGCGACTACATCGCCGGATGCGACGGCTTTCACGGCGTGTGCCGTCCGTCGATTCCCGACGGCGTGCTGACGATCTTCGAGCGCGTTTATCCGTTCGCGTGGCTCGGCATCCTGGCCGAGGCCGCGCCGTCCTTGCACGAGCTCGTGTATGCGAGTCACGAGCGCGGGTTTGCGCTGTTCTCGATGCGCTCGGAAAAGATCACGCGGCTGTATCTGCAATGCGCGCCCGACGAAGACCTCGCCGAGTGGAGCGACGCGCGCATCTGGCAGGAACTGCATAGGCGCCTCGCATGCGACGACGGCTGGACGCCCAACGAAGGACCGATCATCCAGAGGGGCATCACGTCGATGCGCAGCTTTGTCGCCGAGCCGATGCAATACGGCCGGCTGTTTCTCGCAGGCGACGCCGCGCACATCGTGCCGCCCACCGGTGCGAAGGGCATGAACCTCGCGGTTGCCGATGTGCGCGTGCTGGCCAAGGCCCTGGCCGCACGCTACGCGGGCGAAGGCGACGCGAAGCTCGCGGCCTACTCGTCCACTTGCCTGAAGCGCGTGTGGCGTGCCGAACACTATTCGTGGTGGATGACCTCGATGCTGCACCGCTTTCCCGACAACACGCCGTTCATCGAGCGGCTGCAACGCGCGGAGCTGGAATACGTTACGTCGTCGCAAGCCGGGGGGCGCGTACTTGCGGAGAACTACGTAGGACTTCCCTTCGCCGATTGATTCGCGGCCCGCTGCAGATAAGTAGGATTCGCGGTTGTCATCGGCCGCGCACAAGCGCACTCTCACGCCCTCGTCGTCGCAACCGGGGAGGCGCGATGAATATCGAAGCGATTCGAATGCTGGCCGACGACGCCGACGTGGTGATCGACGGGCCGATGCTCAAGTTCGCAGAGCTGGTGATCGAGCGATGCGCGATCGTCGCCGAGCGATGCGACGAAGGGGATGCAGCCGCGATACGCATTCGCGACTTCTTCGAGGTCGACGACGAGTTCGTCGATCCTCCGCTGCGCTTCGGGTGAGGCGCAGCCCGCTTCTCAAATCTTCATCGGCAAAATCACCATCTGCATCCCCTCCAGATGCAGCCGCCGCTGCAGCGCCAGCGCGGCCTGGTTGTGCAGCACGCGCGTCATGAAGTTTTCCGATTCGGTGATCAGCTTGCTGGTGAAGAAGATCGCGCCGGGAAATTCGGTGCGCACCCGGTCGGATAGCTCGGCGATCTCTTCGACCGCGTCCGTGCCGAACGCGAGGTAGGACTTCGCGGCCAGGCCGTGGCTGTGGCAGAAGTTGACGAAGTACGAGAGCGAGACGTTGGCTTCGATGCGCAGGTGTTCGATCGATTCGTCGCCACCGTAGGCCTGGGCATCGACGGTGCGTGCATTCACGAAAATGAAATTGCGAAAGTGATCGGGGAACATGCGCTGCACCCACAGCAGCGCATGTAGACCGCCGCCGCGCGAGGTGCCGACGATGAAGACCGCGGTCGGCGCGTCGGGATCGAGGTCGGGGAATTTGGTCTCGGATCCATAGGGCTGATTGGCGAACACCGCATCGACCGCGCGTATGCGCGACTTGGTATCGCGATAGTGATTGCGGATCAGGATGCACACGCCGATCACGCCGCTCGTGATGACAACCGTGATCCATCCTCCTTCGTCGAATTTCGCGATCGTGGTCACGACCAGGATGCTGAGCGTGACCGTGAGGCCGACCGCCGACAACGCAAGACGCCCCTTCCAGCGCCGGTCTTCGCGGCGATGCTTGATCCAGTAGATGCACAGCCCTGTTAGCGACAGAGTGAAGGTGAGAAATACGTTGATCGAATACAGCACCACCAGGAAGTCGACCTTGCCGCGCGAGAGCGCGAGGATGCCGAGAGCAGCAGCGCCCATCAGCAGCACGCCGTTCTGCGTGACCAGGCGCGTCGACAGATAGCGAAACTTGTGCGGCATCCACGAATCGACCGCCATGTTGGCGAGCACCGACGGGCCGCCGAGGAATCCGGTGTTGGCTGCGACGAACAAGAGACCGGCTTCGGTCATGAGCACGACGATCAGCGCGAACGACAGGCTGCTGCCGGAGAAGCCCAGCTCGGCGAGGATGCTGCCGAAGACCACCGCGTTGAGCGTCTGGCCTTCCACCGGCTTCGCGCTCCACAACAGATACAGAAGGATGATGCCGCCGGCCGTGAACGCGAGGCTCGCCGCCATGTAGAGCATCGTCAGCTTGCCGGTGCGAACCCGCGGCTCTTTCAACGACTGCACGTTGTTGGAGACCGCTTCGATCCCCGTGTAGGTCCCGCCGCCCAGCGAGTATGCCTTCAGGAAGAGCGCGGCGACGAAGATCCAGCTCGTCTCGTCGGCAAGCTCGCCGGTTTCGCGCAACGTGTCCGGGATCAACGCGGGCAGGCCGCTCGCGTGATTGAGCACGCCATAGACGATCAGGATGAAGTGGGTTGCGACGAAGGCGAGAAAGATCGGCAGAAGGATCTTGATCGACTCCTTCATCCCGCGCAGATTCAGGAAGATCAGGAACCCCGCGAGGATGAGTTCGACATACAGCTTGCCCGGCTGCCAGCCGACCGGCAGCAGGCTGAACATCGCATCGGTACCGCTCGCGATCGAGATCGCGATCGTGAGCACGTAATCGACGATCAGCGCGGCGCCCGCGGTCAATCCCGCATAGGGTCCGATCAGCGACGACGCGACCCGATAGCCGCCGCCACCCGTGGGGAAGAGCTCGATGATCTGGTTGTAGGCGAGCGAGATGATGAACACCGTCACCGCGGTCGCGATCGCCAGATAGAGGCCGAAGTGGGTGTGGTCGCCCAGCGCCTTGAACGCTTCTTCCGGCCCGTAGGCGGAGGACGAGAGGCCGTCGGCGCCTAGCCCGACCCAGGCCAGAAAGGCCACCAGCGCGAGCGAATGGCGGGTCTCGGATTTCAGTGGATCGAGTGCACGTCCGAGAAACAGATCCCGGACCTTGTGAGAACGCATGCGGGCTCCAGTGGCGTCGCGGGCCGGCGCAAAATGGCCCCGCAGCGGCAGGGCGCGATGATACGCCGCGGGGCGTGAGAGTGTGAGAGAGGGTGGGAGACAGGGGTCGGCTACACTCGCACGTCGCGACCTGCGATCCTCGTTCGCCTCCATCAAATTCCGCGTGAGCCTCCCATGACCGTCACCGTGATCTCGACCGACAAGGCGCCGGCAGCCGTCGGCCCCTACTCACAAGCCATCAGCGTCGCCCACATGTTTCCCTCGGGCGAAGGCAACATCATCTACAGCTCGGGCCAGGTAGGACTCGACCCCGCCACCGGCAAGCTCGTCACCGGCGGCATCGAGGCCGAGGCGCGCCAGGCGTTCGCGAATCTAGCGGCGGTGGTCGAAGAGGCCGGCGCGTCGCTGGGCAACGCGCTCAAGCTCACGCTGTTTCTCACCGACCTCGCCGACTTCGCCAAGGTCAACGCGATCATGAAGGAGCTCGTGCCCGAGCCTTTCCCGGCGCGATCGACGATCGGCGTCGCGTCGCTGCCGCTGGGGGCATCGTTCGAAGTCGAAGGCATCTTCGCGGCCTGAGTCGCGCATGCCGTTGCGTGCCGGGTGGAGCGAGGCGCTCGCCGCGCGGCTCGCCCGCATCGGTCTTCGCGACGATCTCGATTGCGTCCTGCATCTGCCGCTGCGCTATGAAGACGAGACTCGCATCACGCGGCTTGCCGATGAGCGCGACGGCGACACGGTGCAGATCGAAGCGATCGTGCGCGGCCATGCCATTCAGTATCGACCGCGTCGGCAACTGGTCGTTCATGTGGACGAGGCCGGTTCCGACGCCCACGTCGATACAGACGCCAGCGCGAACGAGGCAGACCGCGATGCAGGTCTCGCGCTGCGCTTCATTCATTTCTACGGTAGCCAGTTGAAGCACTTCGCGCCCGGGACGCGGCTGCGTATCCGGGGCGAGTTGCGCGGCGGAGCCATGGGCCACGCGCTGTTTCAACATGCGGGCCGCGAAATGATCCACCCCAACTACAGCGTGATCCGTGAAGACACGCCGCTGCCCGATCGCCTGACACCGGTGTATCCGAGCGGTGTCGGTCTCGGCCAGGCGGTATTGCGAAAGACGATCGCGAAAGCGCTCGAACGCGTGCAACTCGACGAGACGGTTCCATCGCACTTGCTCGAGCGTTATCGCCTGCCCCACGTCGATGCGGCGATACGCCTGATCCACAACCCGCCGCCCGACGTGTCGCTCGAAGCGCTTGCTTCGCGCTCGCATCCGTCGTGGCAGCGGATCAAGTTCGACGAGTTGCTCGCGCAGCAGTTGTCGCTCGCGCGTGCGCATGCGGCGCGGCGCGCGCGCACGGCGCCGGTCTTGAAAACCCGCGGCACGCTGGTGAAACGCTTCCTCACGCAACTGCCGTTCACGCTCACGGCCGCGCAGGCGCGCGTTGTGCGCGAGATCGAGGCCGACCTCGTTCGGACGCATCCGATGCAGCGCCTTCTGCAGGGCGACGTGGGTAGCGGCAAGACCGTGGTCGCCGCGATCGCCGCGCTGCACGCGATCGACGCGGGCTACCAGGCCGTGCTAATGGCGCCCACCGAGATCCTCGCCGAGCAGCACTTTCGCAGGCTGTCCGAATGGATAGCACAACTCGGCGTGCCGGTCGCGTGGCTGACCGGCAGCTTGAAGAAGAAGGCGAAGGACGCCGCGCGCGATGCCATCGAGTCGGGCCAAGCGCGATTGATCGTCGGCACGCATGCATTGATCCAGCAGGACGTGCACTTCGCGCGGCTCGGCCTGGCAATCGTCGACGAGCAGCACCGCTTCGGCGTCGGGCAGCGGCTGGCGTTGCGGTTCAAGGCGCGTGTGGCTCCGTCGGCGAGCGACGATCTGATCGACGCGCGAAGCGATTCGGTGCCGCGCACCAACGCCGACGATGCGCTGCCGCGTGAGCCGCATCAATTGATGATGAGCGCCACGCCGATTCCGCGGACGCTCGCGATGACCTACTTCGCCGACCTCGAAGTGTCGACCATCGATCAGTTGCCGCCGGGGCGCAAACCGATCGTGACGAAGCTGGTCGATGCGTCGCGTCGCGACGAAGTGCTCGCGCGCGTGCGCTGGGCGATCGCTGAAGGTCGACAGGCGTATTGGGTGTGTCCGCTGGTCGAAGGGGCAGAAGCGGAAAAAGAGGGCGCCGCTTTGCTTGCGGGCGAAGCGGCGCAATTGCTTTCGGCTGCGACGTCGATGGTGCCGACGACTGCACAAGCATCGAGCGCGACCCGGACGCCAAGCACCTCACGCACGCGACGCGGCGTGTCATCTGCCGCGCGCATCGAGCGCCTCGAACTGCAGGCCGCCGTCGAAACGCGCGACACCCTCGCGGCCGCGCTGCCCGAAGTCCGCGTCGGCCTCGTGCACGGGCGCTTGCCGGGCGTGGAGAAGGCCGAAGAGATGCACCGCTTCAACGCAGGCGAAACCGGCCTCTTGGTCGCGACCACCGTGATCGAGGTTGGCGTCGACGTGCCCAATGCGTCGCTGATGGTGATCGAACACGCCGAGCGCTTCGGCCTCGCGCAACTGCATCAACTGCGCGGCCGCATCGGCCGCGGCAGCGCTGCCTCGGTCTGCATCCTGATGTTCCAGCCGCCGCTGTCGGCGACCGCGAAGCAACGACTGAAGACGATGCGCGAGACGCAGGACGGCTTCGAGATCGCGCGCAAGGATCTCGAACTGCGCGGGCCGGGCGAGTTTCTCGGTCACCGACAATCGGGGGAAGCGTTATTGCGATTTGCGGATTTGAATGCCGATCAGGCGTTGGTCGACACAGCGCGCGAGGCGGCGATTGGCATGCTGGCTCAGTATCCGTCGGAGGTGGATCGGCATTTGCAGCGGTGGTTGCGGGGTGGTGAGGAATTGTTGAAGGCTTGAAGTCGATATTTACTGCATCAATTCATATTCATTCATAAGTGATCGCGTGATGAGCCGTGTTTATGGTTCGCACTACTGCGATTGCCCGCCGTAAATGAACACCAAATTGACACCTAATTAGCCTTGCGAACCCAGGAACGGGGCCCCAGTATGTTGCGCTGCTCATCTATAAGAACGAGTAAATCGTGAAATTATTTGCCGCATTAAAAAAAATAAGGGAATTTGAAAAACAGGAACTCCCCTTCATCAAGTCCATCATCGACTTCGACATCATCATCGCGATTGGATATGCCCAGGAGATCGACAAACCGCTCACGCCCAAGCCGCTCTTTCTCCTGAAGATCGGGTCGGCCACGACAGTACGCCGCAGGCTGGCAAAGCTGACGGAACTGGGAATCGTCAAGCGGCGCACCGACGCAAACGATCGTCGCTCCGACATCCTTACCATTTCACCTTCCAGCCTCAAGCTCTTCGGTAGGTACGGCGGCGTACTTGCTTGTATGTCAGAGCTGGCTTGAGAAGGATGCCGACTGGCAATGAAAGCCTGTGGTGGCGAGGGCGGTGATTTGCTGACCATCGCGCGCTGGTTTCGGGACAAGGCCGCTCGCCAATCCACGACCGGAGCTATGGGGCGACGGCATCTTCGCCTCACGTCCTTGGTACATGCGCCGAGACCCGTCGTGAATCCATGAAATTCCACACGTTCATTCAAGCCAACCTGGACGCGATCGTCGCCGAGTGGGAGGCCTTTGCTCGGACGCTTGTCCCTGCCGCAACGTCGATGTCGGACCTCGCGCTGCGCAACCACAGCCGCGAGATCCTCACGGCGATCGTGAAGGACATGCAGACGAGCCAGACCGAGATCGACCGATCCAGTAAGTCCAGACAAGCAGAACTGGCTCCCGCCGCGTCCGAGACCATCGCAGCGGCGCATGGCGCGCTCAGGCATGGGTCAGGCTTTGACCTTCCGCAGGTGGTGAGCGAGTTCCGTGCCCTGCGTTCAAGCGTCCTGGCGCTCTGGCGCTCCGAGACCACTCAAGGCGGTGCGCCGGCGATCGAAGAGATCGCCCGCTTCAACGAAGCCATCGACCAGGCGCTCGGCGAATCTGTCCAACGCTATTCGCGCGACGTCGAGGCGTCTCGCGACATGTTCCTCGCCGTGCTCGGGCATGACCTGCGAAGCCCGCTTCAGAGCATCGAGATGGCGAGTCATATGCTCGATGCGATCGTCGTGCCCGAGGCAGCCCGGCTCAAGGTGGCGACACGAGTCCGGCGAGCTTCGAACGTCATGGGCCATCTGATCACAGACCTCTTGATGTTCACGAGAAGTCGACTGGGCCGTGGAATACCGCTCGAGCGATCCGACTTCGACTTGGGACAGCTCTGCAAAGAGGAGATCGAGGCAGTCAGGACGAATTACCCGGAGCGGCAGTTCGTGCGGCACCTGTCCGGCGATCTTCATATCCGGGGCGACGTGTCGAGGATGCAGCAGGTGCTTTCGAACCTGCTCAACAACGCCGTCCAGCACGGGGGTGAAGACACCCCGATACGGCTGAGTGCCTACGGCGAAGAGGACACCATCGTCTTGTCGATCGCGAACTCCGGCAATCCGATTCCGCCTGATGCGCTGCGAGTGATCTTCGAGCCGCTGGCCCAGGTGCCAACCCCAGTGTCCGACCTGAGTAACCGTCAGAAGACCAGCCTCGGGCTGGGCCTTTTCATCGTCCGCGAGATCGTGCTTGGCCATCACGGCACGATCGACGTGACATCCTCGGCCGAGGCCTCGGTATTCACGATTCGCCTGCCGCGTACCATTCCCGCGTAGATGACTGTGCTCGCGCCGCACCTCTAAGGCGCCGTCTCCGGGCGCGTAACATGGACGGCGCCGCACCATCAAGGCAACCGCGGGCTGGCCGATCCGGATCAGGAAGCTTCACGATGAAGAACGAACTCCCGCATCCCGATCACCATCAGGACATGCGCGAGGCGCTGCGCGGATTGACCGACCGTTTCGATTCCGCGTACTGGCAGAAGGTCGATGCGGCGCGCGGCTATCCCGATGAGTTCGTCGACGCGTTGACGCAGGCGGGCTGGCTTGCCGCACTGATCCCCATCGAGTACGGCGGCTCGGGCCTGGGTCTCGCCGAAGCCTCGGTCATCATGGAAGAGATCAATCGCTCGGGCGGTAACGCGGGTGCGTGCCACGGCCAGATGTACAACATGGGCACGCTGCTGCGCCACGGCTCCGAAGAGCAGAAGCGCACCTATCTGCCGCGCATCGCATCGGGCGAACTGCGACTGCAGACGATGGCCGTCACCGAGCCCACCAGCGGCACCGACACCACGCAACTCAAGACTGTCGCGTTAAAGAAGGGCGACCGTTACGTCGTCAGCGGCCAGAAGGTGTGGATCTCTCGCATTCAGCATTCCGACCTGATGATCCTGCTCGCACGCACCACGCCGCTCGCGGAGGTGAAGAAGAAGGCCGACGGCATGTCGATCTTTCTCGTCGATCTGCATGCCGCGATGGGCCGTGGCATGACGGTGCGGCCGATCGTCAACATGGTCAATCACGAAACCAACGAGGTGTTCTTCGACGAGCTCGAGATCCCGGCGGAGAATCTGATCGGCGAAGAAGGCAAGGGCTTTCGCTACATCCTCGACGGCCTCAACGCCGAACGTACCCTGATCGCGGCCGAATGCATCGGCGACGGCTGGTGGTTCGTCGAGAAGGCGCGCCGCTATGCGAACGAGCGCGTCGTCTTCGATCGACCGATCGGCAGGAACCAGGGCGTGCAGTTTCCGATCGCCGAGAACTACATCGAGCTCGAAGCCGCGAACCTGATGCGCTTCAAGGCGTGCGAGTTGTTCGATGCCGGCAAGCCCTGCGGCGCTGAAGCGAACATGGCGAAGTACCTCGCCGCGAAGGCCTCGTTCGAAGCGGCCAACGTGTGCCTGCAGACCCACGGCGGTTTCGGCTTCGCGGCTGAGTACGACGTCGAACGCAAATTTCGCGAGACGCGGCTGTACCAGGTCGCGCCGATCTCGACGAATCTGATCCTGTCCTATGTGGCCGAGCACGTGCTCGGCCTTCCACGTTCCTTCTGACCATGACCCTGCCTCTGTCGGACATCACCGTCGTCTCACTCGAACATGCGATCGCAGCACCGTTCGCAACGCGCCAGCTCGCCGATCTCGGCGCGCGCGTCATCAAGATCGAACGCCCGGGCGTGGGCGACTTCGCACGCGCTTTCGATGAGCGCGTGCACGGCATGGCCTCGCACTTCGTCTGGGTCAATCGCGGAAAGGAAAGCCTGACGCTCGATCTCAAGCAACCGGCTGCCCTCGACGTGTTGATGAAGCTGGTCGTGAAGGCCGATGTGCTGGTGCAGAACCTCGCGCCCGGTGCTGCCGCGCGCCTGGGACTGTCGGCTGAAGCCTTACGACCCGCGCATCCGCGCCTCATCGTCTGCGACATCTCGGGCTATGGCGCCGACGGTCCCTATCGCGACAAGAAGGCCTACGACCTCTTGATCCAGAGCGAGGCCGGCTTCCTTTCGGTGACGGGTTCGGAGGACGAACCCGCCAAGGCCGGGTGCTCGATCGCCGACATCGCGGCCGGTATGTACGCATACACCAGCATCCTCGCGGCGCTTTATTCGAGACAGCAGGATGGCCTCGGCTCGCATATCGATGTCTCGATGCTCGAAGCCCTGGTCGAGTGGATGGGCTATCCGCTCTACTACGCTTTCGACGGCGCGGCCCCGCCGACGCGCTCGGGCGCCGAGCACGCGACCATCTACCCTTATGGGCCCTTTCCCGCAGGTGACGGCAAGACCGTGATGCTCGGCCTGCAGAACGAACGCGAGTGGGTAATGTTCTGCGACAGGGTTCTTGACGCATCGTCGCTCGCAGGCGATGAGCGCTTCGCATCGAATTCGCAGCGCCATCTGCATCGCGACGACTTGCGCACGATCATCGTCGAAGCCTTCTCGACCCTGACCGCCGAAGAAATCGTCGCGCGCCTCGACACGGCGCAAATAGCAAACGCACGCATGAACACGATGGACGAGGTATGGGCGCATCCGCAGCTCGAGGCGCGCGGGCATTGGCGAGACATCGAATCCCCGCAAGGCACGATCCGCGCACCGTTGCCGCCGGGACGTCACGATCGCTTCGAATACCGGATGGGTGCGATACCGGCTCTCGGAGCGCATTCCGATGCGATCCTCGGCGATCTCGGATTCGACGCGGCGGGTATCGATCGTTTGCGTAGCACTGGCGCGGTGTGAGCCTGCCCGTCGAGACGCTTTCGTTAGGGCAAACTCCCGATGTACCGCGATCCCTGAAATCGGGTTCAATCCTCTTCTTCACCTGTAGTGCACCTGTAGTGCGACTGGATTTCCAATGATCGACATGTCTTCGAGCCTGCTGACGGCGCGCAGCTTCCTGTTCGTTCCTGCGGATCGCGTCGACCGCTATGCCAAGGCGCTGGCGTCTGGCGCGGACATGGCGATCATCGATCTCGAGGACGCGATCGCGCACGACAACAAGGACAAGGCCCGCGCTGCGCTCGACGCCGCGTGGGGAAGCTTCGATCACGAAGACCGCGTGGTGATCCGCATCAACGGACTCGATTCGCTCGACCTCGCCGACGACGCGGCGCTGTGTGCATCGCTCTCACCTGCGGGTGTGATGGTTCCCAAGGCGGAGAGTGCGGAGGCCCTTGAAGCGCTGCATGCGCGGCTGGGCGATATCCCCCTCGTGCCGATGATCGAAAGTGCACTGGGCTATACGGAAATCGCCGCGATCGCACGCGCCGTCGGTACGGCGCGCCTCGCGTTCGGGCACATCGACTTCCAGGTCGATCTCGGCATGGTCGCCGACGACGAGCAGGCCGAGCTCGCGCCCGCACGCTTCGGCATCGTTGCCGCGTCGCGCGCCGCCGGCATCGCCGGACCCATCGACGGCGTTACGCTGGAGACTGCGAGGACCAGCGAGATCATCGCAGCCACGCAACGCGGCATCCGCTTCGGATTCACCGGCAAGCTCTGCATCCACCCGGACCAGATCGCGCCGGTGCATGCGGCGTTTGCGCCGAGCGCCGCGGACGAGGCATGGGCACGCCGCGTGGTCGAGGCCGCCGAAGCGTCCAGGGGCGCGGCGATCAAGGTCGATGGCCGCATGGTCGATCGGGCGGTAATCCTGCTGGCCGAGCGCGTGCTCGCGCTTGCTTCCCAAACCAACGAGCGAAGCGCGTGATGCGTGCCACGAGCGGCGTTACGTTTTTCATTCAAGGCGCCGCTCGAACGCTGCATTCGTGATTCAACCCGGAGACTCCCGATGAAGAAGGTCCTTGCCACGCGGTTCAAGTCGGTTGCTGCGGTGGTTGCCGCAACGGTCGCCGCATCCGTCGCTCTATCGCTTGCCGCCGCCGACGCATCGGCGCAGACGCCGATCGTGATCAAGTTCAGTCACGTGGTTGCCAACGACACGCCCAAAGGCAAGGGCGCCGAGCGCTTCAAGCAACTGGCCGAGGAGCGCACCAACGGCCGCGTGAAAGTCGAGGTCTATCCGAACTCGACGCTCTACAAGGACAAGGAAGAGCTCGAAGCCCTGCAGCTTGGCGCGGTGCAGATGCTGGCGCCCTCGGTCTCCAAGTTCGGGCCGCTGGGGGCCAAGGAGTTCGAGGCCTTCGATCTGCCCTTCATCTTTCCCGACAAGGCCGTGCTCGAGCGCGTGGCCGAAGGACCGATCGGCGCGTCGCTGTTCCAGAAACTCGCGGACAAGGGCATCAAGGGCCTGGCGTTCTGGGACAACGGTTTCAAGGACATGACGGCTAACAAGCCGCTGCGCATGCCTGCCGACTTCAAGGGACTGAAAATGCGCATCCAGTCCTCGAAGGTGCTCGAAGCGCAGTTCCGCGCGCTCGACGCGTTGCCGCAGGTGCTGGCGTTCTCCGAGGTCTATCAGGCCTTGCAGACGGGCGTGGTCGACGGCACCGAGAACACGCCGTCGAACATCTATTCGCAGAAGACGCATGAAGTGCAGAAGTACCTGACGGTCTCCAACCACGGCTACATCGGCTACGCGGTGATCGTCAACGGGAAGTTCTGGGAGGGCTTGCCGCCCGACATCCGTACCGTCCTCGACGGCGCGATGAAGGACGCGACGCGCTACACCAACGCGATTGCGCAACAGGAGAACGACGACGCGCTCGCGAAGATCAAGGCCGCCGGGCGTACCGAGATCATCACGCTGACGCCGGCGCAGAAGAACGAGTGGAGGAAGGCCTTGCAGCCCGTGTACGCCGAGATGGCGCCGCGCGTGGGCCGCGACCTGATCGACGCGATTCGCAAGGAAGCCGCGGCGATGGGATACAAATGATTGAAACGACGTGAGGCCATGACCCTCACCGAGTTACGCTACGTCGTCGCGGTCGCGCGCGAGCGGCACTTCGGTCGCGCCGCGGAGGCCTGCTTCGTCAGCCAACCCACGCTCTCGGTCGCGATCAAGAAACTCGAAGACGAACTCGGCGTGACCCTGTTCGAGCGGGGCGGCGGCGAGATCGGCATCACGCCGGTGGGCGCACAGATCGCCGCGCAGGCCGAACGCGTGCTCGAACAGAGCGCTGCGATAAGGGAGATCGCCACCAGCGGCAAGGACCCGTTGACCGAGCCGCTGCGCCTGGGCGTGATCTACACCATCGCTCCCTACCTGCTGCCCCCGCTGGTCAAGCGCATCATCGAAGACGCGCCGCACATGCCGCTGATCCTGCAGGAGAACTACACGGTCAAGCTGCTCGAGCTCTTGAAGCATGGCGAGCTCGATGCGGCGATCATGGCCTTGCCGCTCCCCGACTCGGGACTGATGGTCAAGCCCTTGTACGACGAGGACTTCGTCGTCGCGATCCCGCGCGAGCATGCGTGGAAGACGCGCGAAAAAATTTCCGCGAGCGACCTGAAGAACGAAACCATGCTGATGCTCGGCCCCGGCCATTGCTTTCGTGACCAGGTGCTCGAAGCCTGTCCGGAACTCGCGCCCTTTTCGGTCGCGTCGTGGATGCCCGAGACCGGCATGCGCAGGACCTTCGAAGGCTCGTCGCTCGAGACCATACGGCACATGGTCGCCAGCGGCATCGGCGTGACGGTGCTCCCGCGAACCTCGATCCCGTCGCCGATGCCGCGCGACAGCCTGCTGCGTTACCTGCCGTTCGAGGATCCCGTCCCAGGACGTCGCGTGGTGCTCGCGTGGCGCAAGACCTTTCCCCGTATAGCGGCGATCGACCTGCTGCGTAGCGCGATTCTTGCGTGCGATCTCGAAGGGATGAAGAAGCTCGATCTGGACGCATTCGTCGCGTGAGCGGGCCGGTGGCTATCGGGTCGGTCGAGAGTATCGATTGGCCGCGTCCCGCGCCCGCCGCTACCATCTGCGCTTCGAAGATTGAAGGAGCCATCATGGCCAAGAAGAAAACCCGAGCGGTCGTGCCGACCGACGCGTCATCGATCCACATCGGCATTTCCGCGGCGGACCGCGAGCGCGTGGCAGACGGCCTTTCGCATCTGCTTGCCGACACCTATTCGCTCTATCTTCAAACGCACAACTTTCACTGGAACGTCGAAGGCCCGATGTTCAACACGCTGCATCTGATGTTCGAGACGCAATACAACGAGTTGTGGCAGGCGGTCGACGTGATCGCCGAGCGGATTCGCTCGCTGGGCTTTCACGCGCCGGGTACTTACGGCGAACTCACCAAGCTCACGTCGATCGAGGAAGTCGCGGGCGTGCCCGAGGCGATGGACATGGTGAGCTACCTCGTCAAGGGCCATGAAGCCGTGACACGCACTGCGCGCACCGCGTTCCAGATGAGCGACAAGGCGGGCGACGAATCGAGCTCGGACATGCTGACGCAACGTTTGCAGATCCACGAGAAGACCGCGTGGATGTTGCGCAGCTTGTTGAAGTGATCGGTATGGCCGCGTCTCGAGGATGAACTCGTGCGACATGACCGAACTCCTGCCTGAGCGCGGACCGCGGTCGTTGCGGGCGCGACTTGGCTTGTACGCGCGACTGGTGCGCATCGACAAACCGATCGGGATCCTGCTGTTGCTGTGGCCCACGCTGTGGGCCCTGTGGATCGCGTCCGACGGGCGACCGCCGCTCTATGTGCTCGCGGTCTTCGTGATCGGCACGGTGCTGATGCGCTCGTCGGGATGCGCGATCAACGACTGGGCCGATCGCGACTTCGATCGGCACGTTGCGCGCACCGCCCAGCGTCCGTTGACGAGCGGTCGCATCGCGGGATGGGAAGCGTTGACGGTTGCTGCCGTGCTGGCGGCGATCTCGTTTCTGTTGATCCTGCCGCTGAACGGATCGACGATCGCGCTGTCGTTCGTGGCTGCGTTCGTCGCGGCAAGCTATCCGTTCACGAAGCGTTTCTTCGCGTTGCCGCAGGCATACCTCGGCCTCGCATTCGGCTTCGGCATCCCCATGGCCTTCGCGGCGATCGACGATCGCGTGCCCGTGGTTGGCTGGACCCTGCTCGCGGCCAACGTGTTCTGGGCGCTCGCCTACGACACCGAATATGCGATGGTCGATCGCGACGACGATCTGAAGATCGGCATTCGCACCGCCGCGATCACCTTCGGTCGCTACGATGTGGTCGCGGTGATGGTTTGCTACGCGTGCACGCTGGCGCTGCTTGCGGTGGCAGGCGCGATGGCCGGTCTCGGCGTGGCGTACGGCGCGGGCCTCGCCATCGCCGCCGGTATCGCGGCCTATCACTATCGCCTGATTCGCACGCGCAGCCGCGAAGGATGCTTCAAGGCCTTCCTGCACAACAACTGGTTCGGCGCCGCCGTGTTCGCGGGACTCGTGATCGATCGGTTGCTTGCGAATCGCGCCGTGACGTAGCCGGTGCGTCTGGCACGGCTAGGCCGACCCCTGAGCATCAGGCCTCCCCGCCACGACAAAGACTCCACTCGCGCGAACGATGCGTTGCTCGCCGGCCGTGATGTAGCAATTCGCAAACGCCAGCCGACTTCCCAGTTTCTGTATGTCCACGTGCGCCTCGAGCCAGTCCCCCGGTCTGGCCGTACCTGCGAAGTCGAGCGTCAGGTTGGCAGTCGCCAGACTGGCGGGAGGGTTCGACGAGAAAGCCATCACATAGCCGAGCGCGACATCCGCAAGCGTGGCCAGGATGCCGCCATGCACGGTGCCTCGCGAATTGCAGTGTTTTGCCTCCACGAGAAGGCCGATCGCCAGATCAGAACCTTCGCCACGGGAATAGAGCGGTCCGATCATGTCGAGAACCGGGCTGGTCCTGAACAAGGGTCCGAACCCCTGCGGAATGGTCATGTTGGCTACGCGTCTCGGCCGAACTCGCTACCGAGCTCGGCCGAGCGCCTGGCGGCTGCATGCACGGCGTCCACGATCGCCGCATTGACACCGGCGTCCTGCATGCGCGTCAATGCGGCGTGCGTGGTGCCGCCCCGTGACGTGACGCGTTCGCGCAGCACGGCGATCGGTTCTTCGGAGGCCGCAGCGAGGCGGCTCGCGCCCACGAAGGTACATACCGCGAGTCGCCGCGCATCCTCTTCGGAGAGGCCGAGTTCGCGCGCCCCCTGTTGCAAGGCTTCGATGAATGCGAACACGTACGCCGGTCCGCTGCCCGAAACCGCGGTGATCGCATCGAGCTTCGCTTCCTCGTCGACCCACAGGGTCTGGCCGACGGCGCCCAGCAGCGTCTCTGCAAGCGCCCGTCCGCGGGCATCGACCTCGGGCGTCGCATAGAGACCTGCGATGCCTTCGCCGATCAACGCAGGCGTGTTCGGCATGGTGCGCACGATCGGGTGATGTCCGTGTTCGGCCGCGAGCCAATGGGCGATTTCCTGCGTGCGTATGCCGGCCGCGATGCTGATGACCAGCGGCATCTGGTGCTGGGTCGTCTGCGCGGACGACTGCTGGGGCGATTGGGTCGGCGCCAGCCCCAGCCAGCGCGCGGCCGAGGTCGCGGCTTCGCGGAACTGCTGCGGCTTGACCGCGAACACCACCGCGTCGCATGCGGTGAGGTCCGCCGAAGGCACGTCGTGCAGCGCGATGCGGCGCATGGTCCGCGCCAGCGTCTCGCGCGTCGTCGCATGCGGCTCGACGACCACGAAATCCGCGTCGATGCGCTTGGCGACCAAGCCGCCCATCAATGCCTGAGCCATGTTGCCGCCACCGATGAAACCGATTTTCATCAAACTTCTTTCTGGAAAGGCTGGGGAACAGGCGCAAGGATGCCAGCGGAATCCTGCGCCGAGCTTCGCGCGCCGAAGATGGCAGTGCCGACACGAACCATCGTCGCGCCCTCGGCGATCGCGGCCTCGAGATCGGCCGACATGCCCATCGACAATTGATCGCATGGCAGGCCCTCGGCGCGCAATTGTTCGGCGAGCACGCGCAATCGGCTGAAAGGCAGGCGTTGCTCGGTCGGATCGCCGCGCGCTTCTGGCACGGCCATCAAGCCGCGCAAGCGAAGCCGCGGCAACCCGACCACCGCTCGCGCGAGAGCATGCAGTTGGTCGGGCGAGACGCCGCTCTTGCTCGCCTCGCCATCGACATTGACCTCGAGCAGAACGTTCAACGGCTGGCGATCCGGATCGCGCTGGGCAGACAGGCGCTCGGCGACCTTCAGGCGATCGACGCTGTGCACCCAATCGAAATGGGTCGCGACGCTACGCGTCTTGTTGCCCTGGATCGGCCCTATGAAATGCCACTGTGGAGCGACCGCCGAACGGCGCTCGCGCAGCAACGCGTCGACCTCGCGCATCTTTTCGACCGCCTCCTGCACGTAGTTCTCGCCGAAGGCGTGCTGTCCGGCTTCGATCGCTTCGAGAACCGCCGATGCGGGGAAAGTCTTAGAGACGGCGATCAGTTTGACCGCGTCCGGCCCTCGTTGCGCCGCTTCCACAGCCGTCCGGATGCGGTGGCGCACGCCTTGCAGGTTGTTTGCCGTTGCGGACATAATCGACCGAGAAAATTCGCGCGGCGGATCGGCCGCCTCAATGGGGTCGCCTCGGTGGCCCACACGCTGCGATCCACACGCCGTCGCGCATCAGGCCATCGACGAAATCAACTTTCGCTTGCGTGCGTCGATAACAGTTTCGATATCGTGAAGTCGCGACCGGCCGGACGAACATAACACGAGGTCGTCGCGCAGGAAGCCGGTTCGCGCGACCTGACACGCACACGCGCGCGAACACGCATAGGCAGCGCCAAAAGGACACTGGATGGACATCTCGGAACTGCTCGCCTTCGTCGTCAAGAACAAGGCGTCGGACCTGCATCTGTCGGCGGGCTTGCCGCCGATGATTCGCGTGCACGGCGACGTGCGTCGTATCAATCTGCCGCCGATGGAGCACAAGGACGTGCACGGCATGATCTACGACATCATGAACGACGGTCAGCGCAAGTTCTACGAGGAAAACCTCGAGTGCGACTTCTCGTTCGCGATTCCAGGGCTCGCGCGCTTTCGCGTCAACGCGTTCGTGCAGAACCGCGGCGCCGGCGCCGTGATGCGGACCATCCCGTCGAAAGTGCAGACGCTCGAGGAACTGAACGCGCCCAAGATCTTTGCCGAGATCGCCAATCAGCCGCGCGGCATCGTGCTCGTCACCGGTCCGACCGGATCGGGCAAGTCCACTACGCTTGCGGCGATGGTCAATCAGATCAACGAGAACGAGTACGGCCACATCCTCACGGTGGAAGACCCGATCGAGTTCGAGCACGAATCCAAGAAGTGCCTGATCAACCAGCGCGAAGTGGGCCCGCACACGCTGTCGTTCAACAATGCGTTGCGAAGCGCGTTGCGCGAGGACCCGGACGTGATCCTGGTCGGCGAGTTGCGCGACCTCGAAACCATCCGCCTCGCACTGACTGCGGCGGAGACCGGACACCTGGTATTTGGCACCTTGCACACGAGTTCGGCCGCGAAAACCATCGACCGCATCGTCGACGTCTTTCCCGCCGCCGAAAAGGAAATGGTCCGCACGATGCTGTCGGAGTCGCTGCGCGCGGTGATCTCGCAGACCTTGCTCAAGACCAAGGACGGCAGCGGGCGCATCGCCGCGCACGAGATCATGATCGGCACGCCGGCGATCCGGAACCTGATTCGCGAAAACAAGGTTGCACAGATGTATTCGGCGATCCAGACCGGACAGAACGTGGGCATGCAGACGCTGGACCAGAACCTGATCGATCTGGTCAAGCGCAATCTGGTCAATCCGGTCGAGGCGCGCAATCGCGCGTCGAACAAGGACAGTTTCCCGGTGTGATGAAAAGAAGGATCGTGGAGGCTCTCGAAAATCGTCCATGGTTTTTGCTGCTCGCCTTGGCGATATCGTGCGCGCTGATGTTCGGTCTATGGAGCGCGGCGTCGCTGTCGTTGACGCTTCGCAACGGGCACATCTATCTGTTCTCGTCGCTGGGTTTGTTCCTCGGCGTGAACCGGCTGCTTGCGCTGCTTTTCATCAGGATCAGGCCGTCGCTGGGCGCGGTCGGCTGACCAATCGCGATCGCGTTGGCGTCTGCTCGCCGCTCGCTGAGAACAACCTAACGAGGCAACAAAATGGAACGCGAACAAGCCACGAAATTCATGTACGAGCTGCTGCGCATGCTGGTCAGCAAGAAGGGCTCGGACCTATTCATCACCGCTGAATTTCCGCCCGCGTTCAAGGTCGACGGCAAGGTGACGCCGGTCTCGAACCAGGCGATGACCGCGCAGCACACCAGCGAGTTGGCGCGCGCGATCATGAACGACAAGCAGGCGGCGGAGTTCGAAGCCACCAAGGAATGCAACTTCGCGATCAGCCCGGCGGGAATCGGACGGTTTCGCTGCAACGCCTTCGTGCAGCAAGGCCGCATCGGGCTGGTGTTGCGCACGCTCACGACCCGCATACCGACCATCGAGGAGCTCAACATCCCGACGATCCTCAAGGACGTGGTGATGACCAAGCGCGGCCTGTTGATCATGGTGGGCGCGACCGGTTCGGGAAAGACGACCACGCTTGCCGCGCTGGTCGGCCACCGCAACGAGAACAGCTACGGCCACATCGTCACGATCGAGGATCCGATCGAATACGTGCATCCGCATCGCAACTGCATCATCACGCAGCGCGAGGTGGGGGTCGATACGACCGACTGGTTCGCGGCGCTCAAGAACACCTTGCGCCAGGCGCCGGACGTGATCCTGATCGGCGAAATCCGCGATCGCGAAACCATGGAACACGCAGTCGCCTTCGCCGAAACCGGTCACCTGTGCATGGCGACCCTGCACGCCAACAGCTCGAACCAGGCGCTCGATCGCATCATCAACTTCTTCCCCGAGGAACGGCGCGCACAGTTGCTGATGGACCTGTCGCTGAACCTGAAGGGCATGATCTCGCAGCGCCTGATTCCGTTGAAGGACACCAAGGGACGCGTGCCGGCGGTCGAGATCATGCTCAACTCGCCGTTGATCTCGGACCTGATCTTCAAGGGCGACGTGCACGAGATCAAGGAGATCATGAAGCGCTCGCGCGAGCTAGGCATGCAGACTTTCGACCAGGCGCTGTTCGATCTCTTCGAGGCCGACAAGATTTCCTACGAAGATGCGCTGCGCAACGCCGACTCGGTCAACGATCTGCGCCTGGCGATCAAGCTGCACAGCAAGAACGCCCGCGCCGCGGATCTCACCAAGGGGATCGAGCACCTGGACCTTGTTTGAATGTAGAGAACAACCATGACCACCATCTACGATTTTTCCGCGAACGCGCTTTCGGGAAAGCCTGCCGATCTCGCCGCATGCAAGGGCAAGGTCTTGTTGATCGTGAACACCGCGAGCCAGTGCGGCTTCACGCCGCAGTACAAGGGACTCGAAGCGCTCTACGAAGAGTTCCACGATCGCGGCTTCGAGGTGCTCGGGTTCCCGTGCAATCAATTCGGCGGGCAGGAGCCGGGCGAAAGCGAAGACATCGCGCAGTTCTGCGAGCGCAACTATGGCGTCACGTTTCCAATGTTCGCGAAGATCGATGTCAATGGCGGCGCCACGCATCCGCTCTTCAAGTGGTTGAAGAACGAGGCGCCCGGCATCCTCGGCACGAAGGACATCAAGTGGAACTTCACCAAGTTCCTGGTCGATCGCAACGGCAACGTGGTCGGACGCTATGCATCGACCACGCGGCCCGATGCAATCAGCGGCGATATAGAGAAGCTACTCGCCGCTTGAAGTCGCGCTTGAAGCCGTGGCAGGGCCTGACGGCGCACGCTCGGCGTGGCGCACGTGCTGGCCCGTGACGAGCGCGAACCGATAGAGGCGGCATTCGATCGCGCCATTGAAGAGCGGCACGCGCCGGTCGGGTGCAAGCCTGAGCTTCTTCTGCAGGTTCATGTCGGACGTCAGGATGTGACAGGTCCATCCCGCGAAGCGCTGCTTCAACGCGTTGCCGAATTCGACGAAGAAGTCGTCGAGCGCGCGATCATCCGCGTTCTTGTCTGAATCCGCGCTGTCGTTCTCATGCGATCGGAACGAACGTTCGCCGCGAATGGCTATGCGCTCGCCGTAGGGCGGATTGGTGACGACGATGCCCGCTTCGGCATGCGGCTTGACCTGCCGCGCATCGATCTGCTTGCCGGCGATGGTCAGCGCGATCTCGGGTGCGATACCCGCACGTTCGAGGTTCGCGCGCGTGAGGGCTACGGCATCGCCGGAGACATCGCTCGCACGCAGCAAGATGGCTGATGCACGGGCCGTCTCGTCGCTCGCGGGGTCGGAACCCGATGCGTGCGCTGTGGCGCTTTCCCTCAATTGCGTCCACGCGGCTGCGTCGAAATTCTTCAGGCGTTCGAATCCGAAGCTGCGCTGGGCTCCCGGCGCAATGCCGAAGGTCGTCTGCGCAGCCTCCACGACGAAGCTGCCGCTGCCGCACATCGGATCGAGCAACGCGATACCGGGCTTCCATCCGGCGAGCCTGAGGATGCCCGCGGCAAGGTTCTCGCGCAGCGGCGCTTCGCCCGCCTCGACTCGCCAACCGCGCTTGAAGAGCGGTTCGCCCGAGGTGTCGAGATAGATCGTGCAGCTGCTTGCGTCGAGATACGCGAACACGCGGACATCGGGCTCGCGCGTGGCGACGCTCGGCCGTTTTCCGATGGAATCGCGAAAGCGGTCGCAGATTGCATCCTTGATGCGCAACGTGACGAACTCGAGGCTCTTCAAGCCACTCTTCGCCTTGCCGCTGCCGGCCGTCACGTCGACACGTAGGGTCTGTTCGATGGAAAACCACGCCATCCAGTCCTGCGCGATCGCGAGGCGATAGATGTCGTCCTCGCTGCGATAGCGGCCCTGGGCGATGCGCACCAGCACCCGGCTTGCGAGGCGCGAATGCAGATTGACGCGATAGGCGTCCGACCACGTGCCCGTGAAGTGGACGCCGCCCGCGGTCACGCGCGCGCCCTCGATAGCGAGCTCGGCCAACTCCTCGACGAGCGCGTCTTCGAGTCCGCGCGGGCAGGGCGCGAAACAGGCGAGGCCGGAGTTACCGCCTGGGTCGCTCACGCGAGTCGAACATGCGTATCGACCACGCCATCAGCCACGCGAGTTGGCCACATCGATGGCGCGCGCGAGCTGATCGAGGCGGTCCTGCCCCCAGAAGCGCTGGCCCTCGGCGGGTCCGAAGCGCGGAATGTAGGTCGGGGAGCCGAACACTTCTTCGGCGATCGCCTCTTCGGTGTTCGCGTCGTAGCGCTCCTGGCTGGCCGCGCTTGCGGCGACGTTGCGCAACGCACCGGCATCGAGTCCGCGTTCGGCGGCGATCGCATCGAGCGTGCCTTCATCGGCGATGTTGCGTTCCTCGGCCCACACGGCGCGCATCATCGCGCCCGCCAGTTGCAACGCCGCTGCATCGCCGACCGTCTGCGTGGCGGCGATGATGCGAAGCGCCGCCGCGTTGCCGGCCACCGGAAAAAATTTCGGGTGCAGGTTCAACGGCATGTCCAGATACTTGGCAAAGCGGGCCAGCTCGACCAAGCGATAGCTTTGCCGCTGCTTCGGTCGCTGCGCGAGCGGCAAGCCGCCCGAGACCGCGAACACGCGACCGATATCGACCGGCTTCACGCGGACCTCGGCATCGGATCGCGCGACCAGCTCGGCAAAGCGCTGATGGCCCAGGTAGGTCCATGGCGATTGCGTCGCGAAGTAGTAGTCGATGGCGCGCGCGGTAAGCTTCTCCATGATCGGCCTCACATCAAAACGGTTTGACGATCACGAGGATCACGATCGCCACCAGCAGCAGCACGGACACTTCGTTGAAGACGCGAAAGAACTTGTGCGAACGCTTGTTGGTGCCACGCTGGAATTTCTTCAGCATCATCCAGCACGCATGGTGATAGCCGACCACCAGCAACACGAAGAACAGCTTGGCATGCATCCAACCGTTGTGCGGACCGTGCAAACCGATGCCATAACCGAGGAAGAGCCACAGGCCGAATACGATCGCGGGAATCGCGAGCAGGGTCGTGAAGCGAAACAGCTTCTGCGCCATCACGAGCAGGCGTGCCGTCGCGTCCTCGTGCGTCTCCATCGCGAGGTTGACGAAGATGCGCGGCAGATAGAACAGGCCCGCGAACCACGCGATCACGAAGATCAGGTGCAGGCTCTTGATCCAGAGCATGGACTATCGGGTCACGCAGCGAGCACGCCATTGAGCACGCGCTCGAGCGTGGTCAGGTCGTAAGGCTTTGCAAGCAGGCCCACGTCGCTACCCAGGCCGTGCTTTCCGAAGTCGGATCCGTATCCCGATGCAATCACGAAGCGCTGTTGTGGATTCGTTTCGCGTACGCGTTTCAACAGCGCGACCCCGGACATTCCGGGCAGGCTGATGTCGGTGAAGACGACGTCGTAACGGTCGGCTTCCAGAGTGGCGAGCGCGGCTTCGGCGCTTGCGACCGCCATCACGTCGTAGCCGAGTTCGTCGATGAATTCGACGGTGGTCTCGCGGACTTCCTCGCTGTCCTCGACCACCAGCACGCGACGCCTGCGCGACTTGGCAGCGGGCCCATCGTCCACCGATTCCAGGTTTGCGGCGCCCTCCTGGCTCGCAGGGGCGGCCGGTGTGCTTGCCGGTGACGTCTCGTCACCCATCAGGTGACGCAGTTTTTCGGCCAGATCCTCGCGGCTGTACGGTTTACTCAGCAGGTTCACGCCTGCGTCGAGCCGGTCGCCATGCACGATCGCATTGCTGGTGAAGCCCGATGTGTGAAGCACCCGCACGCCCGGCAGGATCTCGCGCGCCAACCTGACCATCTCGGTGCTCGGCACAGGGCCGGGCATCACGACGTCGGTGAACAGCAGGTCGATCGGCACGCCGCTCCTGATGATCGTCAACGCGCTCTGGCCATCGGACGCGCGCAGTACGCGGTATCCCAGTTCGACCAGGGTGTCGGCGACAGTGGTGCGCACGGCTTCGTCGTCTTCGACGACGAGGATGGTTTCGCCCTTGCCGGCCATCGTCTCGCTGGTCGCGGCAGTCGCGAAATCGCTGAGCGGCAGGCCGCTGCGCGGCAGATAGAGCTTGACGGTCGTGCCCCGGTTTTCCTCGCTCTCGATCGCAACATCGCCGCCGCTCTGCTTGACGAAGCCATAGACCATCGACAGCCCGAGGCCGGTGCCCTGGCCTTCGGGCTTGGTGGTGAAGAAGGGTTCGAACGCGCGGCGCTGCACTTCGACGCTCATGCCGTGGCCCGTGTCGGAGATCGCCAGCGTGACGTATTCGCCCGCGCAAAGACCTTCGCGATGCGCCGCATCGGTCGCGTCGAGTACCGTGTTCTCGAGTCGCATCGTGAGCGTGCCGCTGTGGTCCATCGCATCGCGCGCGTTGAGCGCGATGTTGAGGATCACATTCTCGAGGCGAGGCACGTCCACCAGCGTATTCCACAAGCCCTCGGCGACGTGGGTGTGAATCTCGATCGATTCGCCGAGCGCGCGATGCAGGAGGTCGTCCATGCGCGTCAACATCGTTTCGAGATTGACGACGACCGGGTCGAGCGGCTGACGGCGCCCGAAGGCGAGCAGTTGCGCCGCAAGCTTGGCGCCGCGTTCGACACCATCGAGCGCGGCCTTGACACGCGCGGCCGGCTTGCTGTCGGGCTCCAGGTTCTTCTGCAGCAATTGCAGGTTGCCTCGCACAATCTGCAGCACGTTGTTGAAGTCGTGCGCGACGCCGCCGGTCAGCTTGCCGACCGCTTCGAGACGTTGCGCGCGATGCAGCGCGGCTTCGGCGTTGCGCCTTTCCTCTTCGCTTTTTTCGAGAGCCCGGGTGCGTTCGGTCACCAGCTCTTCGAGTCGCGTCCGATAGGCGTGCAACTCGTCCTGCGCGGCCTTGACGGTCGTGACGTCGTTGCCCTGCATGAAGACGCCGAGGGTTTTTCCGTTGCCGTCGACGATCTGCTGGATCACGACATCGACATAGACCACGCGCGTTTTTTCGATGCCGTCACCGGCGTCGCCATCGGGCACCCGCAATGCGAGACCCTGCTCCACGATCGGCGCGCCGGTCCGATAGACCGAGTCGAGCAGCTTGACAGGGACGGGCGGGTTGCTGCGATGCGCGACGCCATAGGAGCGATCACGCAGATCGGTCTCGCCGACCAGACGCAGGTACGCAGGATTGGCGAGCTCGACGACGTGCTCGGGCTCGCGCATGAAGACCGTGAACGACAGCGATTGATCGAACAATCGCAACAGGCGCAGGCGGTCGCTCTCGAGCATGCGATTGGCGTTCTGGACCAGCGCGGCGCGTTGAAGGACATCGGAGCGCAGGTGCATCTGATCGGATTCGGTGGCCGATTCGCCGGGTGTCTGCGGGCTCGATGGGCAACCGATGGCGGGAAGGCCTTGCCCGGCCGTATCGATCAGTGCAGTGATGTTTTGCGTATGCTGGAACGCAAGCGTCACGCGTCCCTCCTCGTCACGAATCGGGTAGTGAGAAACGCTCCAGAACTCGTCCCTGAAGCCGTCGCCTTCGACCGTCGAAATCGGAATCGGATAACGAAGCACCGCCAGCGCGTCGGGCTTGCCGGTGTTGAAGACGCGCTCCACCGAGGCCTTGAATTCCTCGTGCTGGCTGGGATTGGCACCTTCCGGATCGACTGGAAACGCGTCCAGCACATTGTTGCCCACCAACTCGTCGCGTGTTCTTCCCACCAGCCGGAGATATGCGTCGTTCGCATCGCAAATCCGGTAGTCCTGCGTCATCACGAAGTACGCGTTGGGCGATTCGTGAAACAGCGCTTCGTAGTCGATACTTGGAATCATGCGCAGACGAAAGCAAGCGCCGGGAGGCGCGCGGGAGCGTGGACGGGCAGGGGCAGGGCGCATTGTAGCGACTTGCCCGGTTCCCGATCGAGGCCCTGCTCGGTGTCCTCAGCCACGCAGTCGGCGGCGCACTCAGCGACTCATGCAGCGACGCACTCAGCCACGCACTTCGCCGTGGCCGAAGACCACGTACTTGAGGCTGGTCAATCCTTCCAGACCCACCGGGCCGCGCGCGTGAAGCTTGTCGTTGGAGATGCCGATCTCTGCGCCCAGGCCGAATTCGAAACCATCGGCAAAACGCGTCGATGCATTGACCATCACCGAGGCCGAATCGACTTCTCGCAAAAACCGCAGCGCGCGCACGTAGTCTGCCGTCACGATGGTGTCGGTGTGCTTCGAGCCGTGCGTGTTGATGTGATCGATGGCGGCGTCGATATCGGGCACGATCGCGATCGACGCGATCGGCGCCAGCCATTCGGTGTCGAAGTCATCGGGCCCGGCGGCAACCGAGGCGATGCCCGCGGCATCGAGCAGCGCGCGGGTCTCCGGGCAGACGCGCATCTCGACGTTCTTGTCTGTGTAGATGCGGCCGATGCGCGGCAGGAATTCTGCGGCGACGGCGCGCGCGACCAGCAACGTCTCCATCGTGTTGCAGGTGCCGTAGCGTTGCGTCTTCGCGTTGTCGGCGATGCGCGCGGCAACGTCGAGATCGGCTCGATCGTCGACATAGACATGGCACAGGCCATCGAGGTGCTTGATCATCGGCACGCGCGACTCGCGCATCAGGCGTGCGATCAATCCCTTGCCGCCGCGCGGCACGATCACGTCGATGTATTCGGGCATCGTGATCATCGCGCCCACGGCGGCGCGGTCGGTGCTGGCTATCACCTGTACGATGTCGGCCGGCAGCCCCGCGGCCGCGAGCCCTTCGTGGATCAGGGCTGCGAGCGCGCGATTGCATCGCAAGGCCTCCGAGCCGCCGCGCAGGATCGCGGCGTTGCCCGACTTGATGGTCAGGCCCGCCGCATCGACGGTCACGTTGGGACGCGCCTCGTAGATGATGCCGACCACGCCGAGCGGCACGCGCATGCGGCCGACCTGGATACCCGACGGCCGGTAGCGCAGTTCGCTGATCTCACCGATCGGGTCGGGAAGCGCCGCGATCTGCTCGAGTCCTTCGGCCATGCCGGCAATGCCTGTGTCCGAGAGCGCGAGACGATCGAGCATCACCGCGTCCAGACCTGCGTTTTTCGCGGCGGCGAGATCTTCGGCATTGGCCGCTTTCAATGCGGCCGCTTCGCGCCGGATGGCGCGCGCGATGGCGACGAGCGCCGCGTTCTTGGTCTGCGTGTCGGCCTTGGCGATCACGCGCGACGCCACGCGCGCGGCCGCGCCCATGTGTTGCAGAGTCGCTTGAATGTCGATCGCGTTCATGCGGGCCGGCGCCGTCTGACTATTTGCCGCGGCCGGCAATGATCATGCCCAGCCGCGACAATTCGGTCCATGCGTCGGCCATTGCAGGACCCTGCGCGCTGCGCAGTCCCTTGACGACGCGATCGATCTCGGCCGCGCGCGCGAGCGCCCCGCGCAGGGTCGAAAGCGAGAGGCGCTTCATCGCCGGCTCGAACAATCGCTCACGCGCGCCCCATACGCGCAGTTGCCGCAGCAGGCCGCCCAGCGATTGTCCCTTCGCGACTGCGAGCTTGGCGCGCAGCAGGGCACGCACTTCTTCGGTCATCGCCCAATGCACCAGCACTGGCGATTCGCCTTCGCCCTTCAAGCCATCGACCATGCGCGCGACGCGCGCCGCATCGCCGGCCAGCATCGCCTCGCCGAGCTTGAAGACGTCGTAGCGCGCGACGTCGAGCACGGCATCGCGCACGTCATCGAAGCTGAGCTTGCCGCGCGGATGCAGCAGCGCGAGTTTCTGTACTTCCTGATGCGCGGCCAGCAGATTGCCTTCGACGCGATCGACGATGAAGGACAGTGCCTCGCGGTCGGCGCTCTGGCCAAGCGCTGCGAGGCGCTCGGCGATCCAGTTCGGCAGCCGCGTGCGATCGATCAGTGGCGCTTCTATCGCAACGCCTGCGGCCTGCAGCGCGGTGAACCATGTCGAGCTTCTGGCTTCGCCCCGGAGGCCCGGCAGCGTGATCACTGTGATCGTGTCGGTGGATTTGCTCACGCTCTTCACATGCGCCTGCAACGCGAGCGAACCCTCCTTGCCCGGTTTGCCGCCGGGGATACGGACTTCGATCAGCTTGCGGTCGCCGAACAGCGACAGGCTCTGGCCGCTTTCGGCAAGGCGGCTCCAGCGAAACCAGCGATCGACTTCGAGCAGGTCGCGCTCCGCATAGCCGGCTGCGCGCGCGGCCGCACGGATCCTGTCGGACGCTTCGATCGCCAGCAGATGCTCGTCGCCGTGCACCACGTACAGCGGTGCCAGCGTCTTCGCGAGGTGCGCGTCGAGCGCGTCGAGCCTGAGATTCATCAGGACGCGGGCTTACGCGAGCTCACGACGCGGTGGGCTCGGGCTTGGCGGCCGCGAGCCGGCGCAGCAACTGCTGCACGAGATCGGACTGCATGTCGCGATAGAGCAGGTTCTCTTCGGCCTCCTTCGCGAGCTGCGTATTCTCGTTGACCGAGATGTTGCGCTTCAAGGTGATGCGCGTGGGCGGAATGAAGTCGCGCCCCTTGGGGTCGTCGACCTTGAAGACGAAGGTATAGAAGAGGTTGTACTCGCGCACGCGGCCGTCGGCGTTCAGGCTGAGGATTTCCTTTTCGCGCGATTCGCCGAGCACATGCAAACGCGCATCGGCAAGCGCCGCGTCGTCGACGAGGCGGGTCGACGTGCCGCTGCGGATGTAGCGCCTGAACTCTGTTCCCAGCGGCGACGCGTCGGAGAAGCCCACCCACAGCGTGCGAAAAGGAAGCTCGGTCGATCCACGCAACTGGAAGCCGCAGCCGGCGAGCATCGCCGCCACGAGCAGGCCGAACGCAATCGCAAGGCCTCGCGATCCGAGGAGAGACAACTGATCGATCGCCTTCATCGGTGATTCATCCTTCACGCAACCACATTCACGAGCCGCCCCGGCACGAACACGATTTTCTTCGGTGTGCCGGTCACGAATTTCATTACGGCCTCATCGGCGAGCGCGGCCGCTTCGATGGTCGCGCGGTCGGCGTCGGCCGGCACGCGGATCGTGCTGCGCAGCTTGCCGTTGACCTGCACCACCAGTTCGACCTCATCCTGGAGAAGGGCCGACTTGTCTACTTGAGGCCATGGAGCATCTATGATCGGCCCGTGCACGGCTACAAAGCCGAGTTCGTTCCACAGCGTGTGCGTGATGTGCGGCGCGACCGGATAGAGAACGCGCAACAGCAGGCCGAGACCTTCGGTGATGATGGCGGCCTTCGCCCCGCGCGCGCTGTCGAGCGTGTTCAACATCTTCATGGCGGCCGAGACCACGGTGTTGTACTGCAACCGCTCGTAATCGAACTGTGCCTGCTTGAGGGTCGCGTGCAATTCGAAGCGCATCATCCTGTCGTCGGAGAGGGTTTGCGGTTCCATCGATTGGGGCGACACGCGGCCGTCGGCCTTCGCCTGCATCGCGAACGTCCAGAGTCGATGCATGAAACGAAACACACCCTGTGCGCCGCTGTCCGACCATGCGGCGCTTTGCTCGGGCGGCGCTGCGAACATCGAGAACGCGCGCGCCGTGTCGGCGCCGAAGCGTTCGATGATGGCGCGCGGCTCGACCACATTGTTCTTGGACTTCGACATCTTCTCGTTGCCGCCCAGCATCACGGGCTGGCCATCTTCAATCGCGATCGCACCGATCGGCTTGCCGCGCTCGTCGTGCTTGACTTCGACTTCGCCGGGATAGAACCATCTGGTCTTGCCCGCAGCGTCTTCGCGATAGAAGCACTCGTTGGTCAGCATGCCCTGCGTGAACAGGCGCGTGAAAGGCTCGCCGAATTTCACGAGGCCCATGTCCCGCATGACCTTGGTCCAGAAGCGCGCGTAGAGCAGGTGCAGGATCGCGTGTTCGATGCCGCCGATGTACTGATCCATCGGCATCCAGTAGTCGTTGCGCCCGTCGACCATGGAAGTGCTCGCATCGGGCGAGCAATAGCGCATGTAGTACCACGACGAATCGACGAATGTGTCCATCGTGTCGGTCTCGCGCTCGGCCGGCTTGCCGCAGCGCGGGCAGGTGCAATCGACAAACGCGGCGCACTTCTTCAAGGGGTTGCCGTGGCCCTCCGGCACGAGGTCTTCGGGCAACACCACCGGCAGGTCGGCTTCGGGTACCGGCACGTCGCCGCACGCCAGGCAATGGATGATCGGGATCGGCGTGCCCCAGTAGCGCTGGCGGCTGATGCCCCAATCGCGCAGGCGCCAGGTGGTGGTCTTCTCGCCGAGCCTCTTGGCCGCGAGGTCGCGTGCGATCGCGTCGGTCGCAGCATTGAAGTCCATGCCGTCGTAGATGCCCGAGTGGACGCAGGTGCCGTATTCCGCGAACGCCGGTCGCCACTCGGCCCAGGCCGATTCGTCGGTGCGCGGTGTCGATGCGGTCATCGAGTCGGGCGCGATTGTCATGGCCGGTCCGGGTTCCGCCGTGGCCTCGGCGACGGCCTCGGGATCCTTCTTTGCCCATGACCCGGGCAGCACCACCGGTTTGATCGGCAGCCCGTATTTCTTCGCGAACTCGAAGTCGCGCTCGTCGTGCGCCGGCACGCCCATCACCGCGCCTTCGCCGTAACTCATCAGCACATAGTTCCCGACCCATACCGGCACAAGTTCGCCCGAGAGTGGATGCGTGACGTGGAAGTGCGTCGTCATGCCCTTCTTTTCCATCGCCGCGATATCGGCCTCTGCGACCCCGCCCTTCAAGCACTGCTCGATGAAGGCCTGCAACGCGGGCTGGCCTTTCGCGAGATGAAGCGCCAACGGATGCTCGGCAGCGACCGCGACGAACGACACGCCCATCAGCGTGTCGGCGCGCGTGGTGAAGACGCGCAGCTCTTCCTTTCTGCCGTCGATCTCGTAGGGAAACGCAAGCGTCACGCCTTCGCTCTTGCCGATCCAGTTGCGCTGCATGGTCTTGACGCGCTCGGGCCATGCCAGCTCGTCGAGAGTGGACAGCAACTCTTCCGCATAGTCGGTGATGCGCAGGTAATACATCGGGATCTCGCGTTTCTCGACGATGGCGCCAGAGCGCCACCCGCGCCCGTCGATCACCTGCTCGTTGGCGAGCACGGTCTGGTCGACCGGATCCCAATTGACCGTGCCTGTCTTCTTGTACGCGATGCCCTTCTCGAGCATCTTGAGGAACAGCCACTGGTTCCACTTGTAGTAGTCGGGCTTGCAGGTCGTGACCTCGCGCGACCAGTCGATTGCCAGTCCAATCGGCGCCATCTGCGCCTTCATCTCGGCGATGTTGTCGTAGGTCCACTTCGCGGGCGGAACCTTGTTTTCGATCGCCGCGTTTTCGGCCGGCATGCCGAAAGCATCCCAGCCCATCGGCATCAACACGTTGTAGCCGCTCATGCGCAAGTAACGCGCCATCACGTCGTTGATCGTGTAGTTGCGCACGTGACCCATGTGCAGCTTGCCCGACGGATAGGGAAGCATCGAGCACGCGTAGAACTTGCCCTTCGGAAAGCGCGGGTCAACCTCGCGCATTTGCCAGGCGTTGTCACGATTCCACTGTGCCTGTGCAGCGGCTTCTACGGCGCGATGATCGTAAGCAGGAATGGGGAATGCGGACATGGCTGAGGAACTCGATGCGCCGTTGCGTTGAGCAAGTGCAAACAGGCTGGTTCAAGGCGTGCGGACAAAGGCGTGAATTATAGCGGTGGGCTTGATCGAGCCCGCGGGCTCGGCTCGTGTCGATCCTTGCGGGCCCTGCAGCCTTTCCGGTTGATAGGGCGTTGTACCTACTTTTCTTCAGCGTTGGTCCGAGTCCATATCGCAATCTTGACATCCAAACTCTCGCGCAACCGCGCGCACTGTCAACCAATCTTTCAATCAGGAACGACCATGATGTCCGCCTTCTTTCATATCGTTCCATCCGCCACGCCTTTAGTCGCGCGCGCCATCCGCGCACTCTGCTTTGCGTTCTGTGCCGCGCTTGTCACCGCCTGCGGCTCCGGCGGAGGGGGCAGCAGCAGTGGGGGCGGCGGATCCGGCGGCTCCGCTGCGGTTGCTCCGGTAATCGTCGCACAGCCCTCGCCACAAAGCGTCAAGGATTCACAGAGCGCGAGCTTCAGCGTTACTGCGGTCGGCTCGGCGCCGCTAACCTATCAATGGCAGCGCAGCGGTACCGCGATCGCCGGCGCCACCTCGGCCACGTACACGATTCCGGTCGCGCAACTGAGCGACAACGGCGCGAGCTTCACCGTCACGGTGAGCAATCCCGCCGGCAGCGCGCAGAGCGCGCCGGCCACGCTCGCGGTCACCCCGGTCGCACCGAGTCTTGCGAACAATGTGCCGACGACCGTCTCGGTCGTTCTCGGCCAGACTGCCACGTTCGCGGTTACCGCCAGCGGCTCATTGCCGCTGACGTTCCAGTGGCGCCGCGGCGGCGTGCCGATCGCAGGCGCGAACAGTTCGGGCTACACGACACCCGCGACGACCTTCTCCGACAACGGCGCCGTGTTCGACGTCGTGGTCGCCAACGTTGCGGGCTCGATCACCAGCGCTCCGTTCACGCTCAACGTCACGCCGGCTCCGACGGCGGTCGCGATCACCACGCAGCCGCTGTCGCAGACCATCGCGGTCGGCGATCCGGTCACATTCACCGTTACGGCCTCCGGCACCGGTCCGATCACCTATCAATGGCTGCGTGACGGCACGGCGATTGCGGGCGCGCAGGCGTCGAGCTACACCATCCCGAGCACCGCGCAGAGCGACAGTGGCCGGCAGTTCAGCGTGCGCGCCGTCAATCCGTTGGGTTTTGCCACGAGCACGCCCGCGTTGCTGACGGTGACTTCGCGTCCGAGCGTCGCGATTCTTGCAGGCGACATCGGTGGACCGGGCGATCGCGACGGCACCGGTCGTGCCGCCGCGTTCAATGCGCCCGCCGGGCTCGCCGTCGACAATGCGGGCAACCTCTACGTCGGCGACTTCGGCAACCATTTGCTGCGCAAGGTCGCGCCGACCGGCGTCGTGACGACTGTGGCCGGATCGGCCGGCGTCGCGGGTTCGACCGACGGCTTGGGCGGTGCGGTGCGCTTCAACTTCCTGCACGCGGTCGCGACCGACGCGGCCGGCAATGCCTACGTCGCCGACTCGGGGAACAACATCATCCGCAAGGTCACACCAGGCGGCACGGTCACGACTCTCGCCGGCACGGCGGGTGTGGTGGGCTCGGCGGACGGCACCGGTGCGGCGGCGAGCTTCAGCTTCCCGACCGGCATCGCGACCGACGCGGCAGGCAACGTCTACGTCGCGGACTTTGCCAACAACACGATCCGCAAGATCTCGCCCGCGGGCGTCGTCACGACCTTGGCCGGCACGGCGGGCGGTCCCGGCTATGCCGACGGAACGGGCCCGGCCGCGAAGTTCAATATGCCGTCGGGGCTTTCGACCGACAGCGCCGGCAATGTCTACGTGGCCGACAGCACCAACCAGGTGATCCGCAAGATCACGCCGGCCGGTGTCGTCACCACCTACGCGGGCGTGCCGGGGACACGCGGTGCCGCGGACGGCGCTGCGGCGAGTGCGAGCTTCAACGATCCGATCGCACTTGCGACCGATGCGGCCGGCAACGTGTATGTCGCCGACTTCACCAACAACACCGTACGCCAGATCACGCCTTCGGGGACGGTGTCGACCGTCGCCGGCACGGCCGGCCTGAGCGGACCGATCGACGGCGTCGGCAGCGGCGCCCGTTTCGCCGGTCCGGTCGCGATCGCGGTCGATGCCTCGGGGGTGGTATTCGTGGCCGACTCGAGCAACAGCGCGATCCGCCGTATCGACACGAACGCGGTGGTCACGACCTTCGCCGGGTCGCCGTCGCTCACCGGTGCGATCGACGCGACCGGTCGCGACGCCCGCTTCACGAGGCCGCGCGGGACCGCGACCGATGGCGCGGGCAACGTGTATGTCGCCGACTCCGGCAACCACCTGATCCGCAAGGTCACACCGGGGGGCGTGACGACCACGCTCGCGGGTCTGGCCGGGACGCCCGGCACAACCGATGGACCCGCTGCGACCGCGCGCTTCAACACGCCGATCGCCGTCGCTGTCGATGCGTCCGGCACGGTGTACGTCGCCGATTTCGTCAACAGCACGATCCGCAAGATCACCTCTGCCGGCGTCGTGTCGACGCTCGCGGGTACGGCGGGATCGCGCGGTGCGGTCAACGGCACTGGCGCTGCGGCGTCGTTCAACGGACCGATCGCGCTCGCCGTGGACGGCGTCGGCAACGTCTACGTCGCCGACTCGGGCAATCAATTGATCCGCAGGATCACGCCGGCCGGCGTCGTCTCGACCTACGCCGGCATCGCCAACCAGGCGGGCTCGGCTGATGGACCCGCGGGAAGCGCAACCTTCAGGGGCCCGTCCGGCGTTGCGGTCGATGCGGCAGGCAATGTCTATGTCGGCGATTCGGGCAACAGCACGATCCGCAAGATCGACACGACCCTGGCGGTCTCGACCATCGCCGGCTCGGTCGGTAATCCGGGTTCGATCGACGGGATCGGCACGGCGGCGTTGCTCAACAACCCGACCGGCGTGGTCGCCGACACATCGGGCAACGTCTACGTCGTCGACTCCGGGAACGGCACGGTCCGCAAGATCACGGCGGGCGTGGTCACGACCGTCGTGGGCGTCGCCGACGGGCGCATCGGCATACTGACTGGTGCGTTGCCCGGGCGGCTCGCCTTCCCGTTCCAGATCGCGATCGATGCGGCCGGTACGCTCTTCGTCACCGGGGCTAACGCCGTGCTCAGGCTGATCCTTCAATAAAGGACGAGACAAGGAAGATCCGGATCGGTCGACGGCGCTTGTCGATTCGCACAGCACGCCTCGAGATGGAAGAGAAAGGCCGCCCACGGGCGGCCTTTCTCTCGTCGAACGTCACTTGCCCAGCACGTCTCCGAACAAGACCCACTGCTTGCCATCGAAGCGCGCAAGCTGCGCCTGCTCGAAAGGCGAGTAGTCGGTGGGGCTGGTGTTGACCGCGATGCCTGGCAGCATCATTGGCAGCTTGAGGTCCTTCAGATTGGCGGCCTGCTTCATCACGTTCTCGCGCGTGAGGTCGTCGCCGCATTGCTTCAACACCTGCACCATGATCTGCGCGGCCAGGTATCCGTAGGTATTGCTCGCATCCTTCAGATTGCCCTCCGGGTAGTACTTGGCCATGAATGCGGCCCATTCCTTCATCGCCGGATCATCCTTCCACTGCGGGTCGGTAGGGTCCTTGTAGTACTCGATCGTGATCAGGCCTTCGGATTTGTCCAGGCCCGCTGGCGTCAGCACGGCGCCGACCGACGCTGCGACGTTGTTGATGATGTGCAGCGGCTTCCATCCCGAGTCATAGACCTTGCGCACCGCCTGCGCGCCGAACTTGGGCGTGGTGATGTTCACGAACGTGTCTGCGCCCGACCCCTTCAATGTGAGGATTTGCGAATCGACCGTGGGGTCGGTCACTTCGTAGGTCGCTTCGGCCACGATCATTTTAGCGGCGGCTGCGCCCAGGCCTTCCTTCAATCCATTGAGCACGTCCTTGCCGTAGTCGTCGTTCTGATAGAGCACCGCGATCTTGGCGTTGGGCTTGTTCTTCAGCAGGTACTTGGCGTAGATCTGACCCTCGGTCTCGTAGCTGATGTTCAGACCCATGGTCCACGGATTGTTCTTCGGGTCGGCCCATTTGCTCGCGCCGGTTGCGAGGAACAGGTGCGGCACCTTCTTCGCGTTCATGTACTTGTGGATGGCCGAATTGCTCGGCGTGCCCAGCGTCTGGAACGTGAACAGGACGTTGTCCTGCTCGACCAGCTTTCTGATCTGCTCGACCGTCTTGGGTGGGCTGTAACCATCGTCCTCGCTCATCAGAACGAGCTTGCGGCCATTGATGCCGCCTTCGTCGTTGATCTTCTTGAAGTAGGCCGCCTCGACCTTGCCGATCGTGCCGTAAGCCGAGGCTGGCCCGCTGTAGGGCATGGTCTGGCCGATCTTGATTTCGGTGTCGGTGGCGCCGGGCCCGTATTTCTTTTGTGCGGCAGCCGGCGTCGCCGCCAGCGCGAAGGCCATGGCCGCGGCGGGCAAGGCGATGGAACAGAAACGAATCGATCGTGATTTCATGTTGTCTCCTTCAAAGTTATCCAATTGCAGCCCGTCCAAGCTATGTCAATCACGCTTGTCGAGCCACCGGTAGTTACCCGCCTGTCGTGCGAGCTTGTAGTGCTTCTTCAGATAATCGTCGAGCAGCGTGATGTCACCGCATCGAAGATGACACTGCGCGACACAGCGAACTACCGGCTTCGAAAGCGCGCCTTTACGACGACTCTCGCGCGGCGCACGAGGCCAGCGACGCCGGTCGGCATCAGGTACATGAAGCCGATCAGGAAGACGCCGTAGATCGCCCACGGTGCGGCCTTGGAAATCTGGTCGGCGACATTGGGTACGAACTGGATGAAGAGCGCGCCGAAGAAGGCGCCCGAGATCGATGCGAGGCCGCCGATCACAACGCCGACCACGAAGCTGATCGATAGGAAGATCGTGAACGAATCGGGCGCGATGAATTGCACGACGATCGCACCCAACGCACCCGCGATGCCGGTGTACATCGCCGAGACGCCGAAGGTCAGCGACTTGTAGAGCGCGATGTTGACGCCCATCGCTTCGGCCGCGATCGGCTGGTCGCGGATCGCGACCATCGCGCGGCCGATCCGGCCGCGCAACAGGTTCCACGCGAGCAACATCATCACGATCGTGATGAAAAGCGTGAAAAAGTACAGCCACTGGTCTTGTGACAGCGGCAGCCACGATGGCGCATCGGGCTTGACGATCACGATGCCCTGGGCGCCGCCGGTCCATTTTCCGATCAGCTTGTATTTGAGGATCTGCGGCATCGCCACGCCGAGCGCGAAAGTCGCCAGCGCGAGATACAGCCCTTCGAGCCGCAATGCAGGCAACCCGAACAGGAATCCGCTGACCAGGCACACCGCGCCCGCGATCGGGATGGTGGCCCAGTAGGGCACGTTGAAGCGATCCATCAGGATCGCGGCCGTATAGGCGCCGATCGCGTAGAACGCGCCGTGGCCGAGCGAGATCTGGCCGTTGTAGCCGGTCAGCATGTTGAGACCCATCAACGCGATCGCATAGACCAGCGCCAGCGTGAATTGGAACGTGCGGTAGTTGCTGATGAAGAAAGGCAGCACGCACGCGGCGACCAGCAAGGCGACAAGGCCCGCGATCTGCCACGTGGTCGGACGCGACGAGAGCGGACGACCGAGCGTCATCGTCTTCATCGTCATACCCGCTTGACCTGAACGCTGCCGAACAAGCCCTGCGGCCTGACCACCAGCACGCCGACGATCAGCACCAGCGCCACCGTGAGCTTGATCTCGGTGCCGATGTAGGTGCCGGCCACGTTCTCGAGCACGCCCACGATCAGGCCGCCGAGCACCGCGCCTCCCGGACTGTCGATGCCGCCGAGCAAGGCACCCGCGAAGGCGTAGAGCAGGATGCCCGACATCATGTTGGGCTCGAGGAACACGATGGGCGCGACCATCATCCCGGCGATCGCGCCGATCGCCGATGCCAGCCCCCAGCCGAGCGCCAGCATCCAGCCGACGCGGATCCCGACCAGTCGGCTCGACTCGGGATTCTGCGCGGCTGCGCGCATCGCAAGGCCCAGCGGCGTGAAGCGAAAAAACACGTAGAGCAGAGCGAGCACGATCAAGGTGATCGCGAGCGAGCCGAGCTCGTGCGACGAGACATAGGAATTGTCGAACAGCGGCTTGGCGGGAAAGGGGCTCGGGAAGGACTTGATGGTGTACGAATAGATCCATCCGGCCAGGCTGTTCAGGATCACGAGCAAGCCGATGAACACGATCACGACCGCGAGGATCGAGGAGTTCTCCACCGGCCGCACGATCACGCGTTCGATCACGACGCCGGCCACGAAGGCGACGGCGACGGTGATGAAGAATGCGCCCCAGTACGGCATGCCCGCATTGATCAGGCTCCACGCGATGTAGGTCGAGAACATCGCCATCTCGCCCTGCGCGAAATTCACGAGATGCGTCGCCTGATAGATCATCACCAGTGCGAGCGCGACGCTCGCATAGATGCCGCCGGTCGCGAGGCCGGAGAGGACCTGGTGGAGGAGAAGGTCCATCTCGCGGTTGCTTGCCTAGTAGCCCAGGTACGAACGTCGCACCGATTCATTGGCGCGAATCGCGTCGGCGGTGCCCGAGACGACGACCCGACCAGTCTCGAGCAGGTAGGCGTGGTCGGCCAGATCGAGCGCTAGCGCTGCGTTCTGCTCGACCAGCAGCATGCTGACCTTCTCGTTCGCGTTGATGGTGCGCAGGATGTCGAACAAGCCCCTGACGATCAGCGGCGCGAGTCCGAACGACGGCTCGTCGAGCAGCAACAGGCGCGGCCCGGACATCAGCGCGCGCGACACCGCGAGCATCTGCTGCTCGCCGCCGGACAGCGTGCCCGCCTGTTGTCGACGGCGTTCCTTCAAGCGCGGGAAGTAGGCGTAGATGCGTTCGAACTCGGCCGGCACGTTGGCGCGATCGCGCCGGGTATACGCGCCCAGCTTGAGGTTCTCTTCGACCGTCAGGCCGAGAAAGGTGCCGCGTCCATCGGGCACGTGGGCCACGCCCTGACGCACGATGTTCTCGGTCGCATCGCCTTTGATGTTGCGGTTCCCCAGGCGAATCGCGCCATCGGTCTTGACCATCCCGCAGACCGCGCGCAGCGTCGTCGTCTTGCCCGCGCCATTGGCGCCGAGGATGGTGGTGATGCCGCCTTCCTCGACGTCGAAGTCCAGGCCGTGCAGCACGCGGGTCGCGCCGTATCGCGCGAACAATCCGCGAACCTCGAGCAGCGCACCCATCAGTGCTCCGTCCCGAGATAGGCGCGTATCACTTCGGGATGGGCCTGCACTTCGGCGGGTGTGCCGTCGGCGATCTTCCTGCCGAAGTCGAGCGCGACCACCTTGTCGGAGACGCGCATGACGAGGTTCATGTGGTGCTCGACCAAGAGGATGGTCAGATGCAGGCGATCGCGGATGTCGCGCAGCAAGGTCATCAAGCCCGCGACCTCTTCGTGATTCAGGCCGCCCGCCGGTTCGTCGAGCAGCAGCAGGCGCGGCTCGCTGGCAAGTGCGCGTCCGAGCTCGACCCTCTTTTGCGTGCCGAACGGCAGATCGACCACGCGCGCCTCGGCCACCGCGTCGAGTTCGAGCAAGGCGATGATCTCGTCGGCCTGTTGCGAAAGCCGTTCCTCCTCGCGGTGTACCGAGGGCAATCGGATCGCGTTGGAAAAGAATCCCGAACGCGTGCGGCAATGGCCGCCCAGCATGATGTTCTGGCGCACCGTCATGGTCGAGAACAGCGCGAGGTTCTGGAAGGTGCGCCCGATGCCGAGACCCGCGATGCCGTGACGCGAGATCTCGGTCAGCGGACGGCCGTCGAAGACGATCGCGCCTTCGTCGAAGACATACAGTCGCGACAGGCAATTGAAGAGCGTGGTCTTGCCCGCGCCGTTCGGACCGATCAAGCCGACGATCTCTCCTGCAGCGACCGAAAAGCTGACCTTGTCCAATGCCGTGATCCCGCCGAACCGCACGACGATGTCGGACACGCGCAACAATTCCTTCGCGCTGGACACGGTAGCGATCTGGGTCTCCCGGGTTGAATGCTTGTTGTCGTGCGCTGACCGGATCGGAAATCTGCGCTGTCGCTGGGAAATCTATCGACCAACGGACGCGACAACAATCAAGGTAAACACGGGGGTGCCGCCGGTGCGCGTTATCATTCGCGCCACTGAACACTCTCCCAACGCAGGCTTGGTCAAGAGGCCTGCGCACGCAACATCCCGATGCAAGAACCCGACGAACTGCCGCTCTCGACGACGGCATCGTTCCAGCAATCCTCTCTGCTTGCCGGCCTGAACCCCGAGCAATTGGCGGCCGTCACCTTGCCTGCGCAACCCGCACTGATCCTCGCGGGCGCGGGCAGCGGCAAGACGCGCGTGCTCACGACGCGCATGGCGTGGCTGATCCAGACGCATCAGGTGTCGCCGGCCAACGTGCTGGCCGTGACCTTCACCAACAAGGCGGCCAAGGAAATGCTCGCGCGTCTGGCGACGATGCTGCCGATCAATCTGCGCGGCATGTGGATCGGCACGTTCCACGGCCTGTGCAATCGCTTCCTGCGCACCCACTACCGCGACGCGGCGCTGCCTCAGACCTTTCAGATCCTTGACGTGGCCGACCAGATCGCGGCCGTCAAACGCCTGCAAAAAACTTTCGGCATCGACGAAGAGCGCTATCCGCCGCGGCAAAGCGCGTGGTTCATCAGCGACGCAAAGGAGAAGGGCCTGCGCGCGAAGGACGTCGAGATCGACAGCGACTTCGACGGCAAGTTGGTCGAGATCTACAGGCTCTACGACGAGCAATGCCAGCGTGAAGGCGTGGTCGATTTCGCCGAGCTGCTGCTGCGCTCTTACGAATTGCTCACGCGCAACCAGCCGCTGCGCGAGCACTATCAGGCGCGTTTCCGCCACATCCTGGTCGACGAGTTCCAGGATACCAACGTGCTTCAGTACAAGTGGTTGAAGCTGCTCGCGGGTCTCGGCACGCCCGACCCCGCGGCGATCTTCGCGGTCGGCGACGACGACCAGAGCATCTATGCGTTTCGCGGCGCGAACGTGGGCAACATGGCCGAGTTCGAGCGCGAGTTCCGGGTACAGAACGTCATCAAGCTCGAGCAGAACTATCGTTCGCACGGCCACATCCTCGATGCGGCCAACGCGCTCATCAAGAACAATGGCGCGCGCCTCGGAAAGAATCTCTGGACCGATGCCGGCGTGGGCGAGCCGGTACGCGTCTATGAAGCGACCGGCGACGCGCAGGAAGCGCAATGGCTGGTCGATGAAGTGAAAGCGTTGGTGCGCGAAGGGCTGATGCGTTCGAACATCGCGGTGCTCTATCGCTCGAACGCGCAGTCTCGCGTGATCGAGCACGCGCTCTTCTCGGCGGGCATTCCCTATCGGGTTTACGGTGGCCTGCGCTTCTTCGAGCGCCAGGAGGTCAAGCACGCGCTCGCGTACTTGCGGTTGATCGCGAATCCCGACGACGACACCTCGTTCGCGCGCATCGTCAACGTTCCCGCGCGCGGTATCGGCGCGCGTTCGATCGAGGTGCTGCAGGACGCTGCAAAAAGCGCGAACAGCTCGCTCTGTGCGGCCGTGACCGAACTCGCTCAGGCAAGCAACGCGCGCGCGAGCGCCGCGGCTGCGGCGAAGCTCGCGATCTTCGTGAAGCTGATCGAACGCCTGCGTTTCGAGACGCAGGCGATGTCGCTGTCGGAAATGATCGAGCACGTCAATCATGCCAGCGGCCTGATCGCGTTCTACGAGAGCGAGAAGGACAGCGCCGAGCGCGTCGAGAACCTGAACGAACTCGTCAACGCCGCAGCGAGTTTCGCCGGTGAAGAAGGCTTCGCGTTGAACGCGCGCGCCAACCGGATTCCGGCCTCGATGACCCATTCGATCCAGCCGCCGCGCGCCGAGCTGCAGACACCGGGCGCCGTGGACGTGGATGATGCAGGCGATCTTGAAGCGACCGAGGTGATTGATGCGGGAACGATCGAGCCGACTTTTGCGTCGCCGCTAGACGCGTTTCTTTCGCACGCCTCGCTCGAAGCCGGCGACAACCAGGCGAGCGCGGGACAGGACGCGTTGCAGCTAATGACGGTGCATTCGGCCAAGGGACTGGAGTTCGATGCGGTCTTCATCGGCGGCCTCGAAGAAGGACTCTTCCCGCACGACAACAGCACGACCGATCAGGCCGGTCTCGAGGAAGAGCGTCGCCTGATGTACGTCGCGATCACGCGCGCCAGAAGGCGGCTCTACCTGTCGTTCTCGCAGACCCGCATGCTGCACGGGCAGACACGCTACAACCCCAAGTCGCGCTTCTTCAACGAACTGCCCGACGAGACGCTCAAGTGGCTCACGCCGCGCATGGGTCTCGCGCGACAAGGTTTTGGAGGAGGCTTCGGAAGCAACGCCAACACCTACGGCCGTCACAGCGCCGCATGGGACGACGCGCCGACGACCAGCGAGGCCTTGCCCGCATGGACCGCGAACAAGCGCGGCGGCGACGCGCGCTTTCGCATCGGACAAAGCGTCGTGCACGCCAAGTTCGGCGAAGGCGTGATCGTCAATCTCGAAGGCAGCGGCAACGACGCGCGCGCCCAGATCAACTTCGGCCGACAAGGCATGAAGTGGCTCGCGCTCGGTATCGCGAAACTCGAGGCGGCGTGACGATGCCGGTCAGCCCGCTCGAAATCGCTGGTAACGTCTTCAATCTGCTATCGGTGTGGTTCTCCGCACGCAACAGCGTGCACACGTGGTGGAGCGGCATCGTCGGCTGCGCGCTCTATGCGGTGATGTTCAGTGGGGTCAGGCTCTATGCCGACGTGACGTTGCAATTCTTCTTCATCGCTTCGTGCATGGTTGGTTGGTGGAACTGGAAGAAGGGCGGGGCGCGCATCGCGATTGCCGACGGTGCAGGCACGTTCGCGGTCGAACCCGTCTCGACCGAACTCCCGATCACGCGCGTCGCGCCGCTCACCGCGCTCGTCTTCGCAGCGCTCGCGGCGCTGTCGGCCGCGGGCTACGGAGCCTTGCTGCACGGCTTCACCGATGCGGCCAACCCCTTCATCGATTCGACCGTTCTGGCGCTGTCCGTCCTCGCGCAATTGCTGATGGTCGCGCGAAAGATCGAGACCTGGCCGGTCTGGTTCGCGGTCGATTGCATCGCAGTCCCCCTCTACGCGTCCAAGGGCTTGTGGATGACGGCCACGGTCTATGGATTCTTTTTGGTGCTGGTCGTGATGGGCTGGCTGCGCTGGTCGAAATTGATCGAGCGCGGCACACCTATCGAGCCCATGGTTGAAACTCGCGCATGAGGTGCGACGGATGAATTCGGCAGGATCGATGCACGCGACGGTCGACGGATCGACCGTCCGGTCGCGCACCGGGCCGTTCGCGCCCGACGGCCCGGTTCACCGCGACCCGCGCGACGTCGCGCGCATCGCCGTGGTCGGTGGCGAGAGCACTGGCAAGAGCACGCTGGTGACCGCGCTCGGGGCGCGTTACGGCGAACCGTGCGTGGCCGAATACGGGCGTACCTTGTGGGAAGAGCGCCGCGGCCAGCTCGTCTATGACGACTTGCGCGCGATCGGTGTGCGGCATGTCGCCGATGAAGACGATGCCACCGCTCGGGCGAGACGCTGCGCGTTCATCGACACCACCCCGTTGACGACACTGTGGTACAGCCTCGACGGCTATGCCACGGCCGATCCCGAACTCGTCAGCCTGTCGTGGCGCCAGTACGACCTCATGCTGGTGTGCGCGCCCGACTTCCCGTTCGTGCAGGATGGCTCGCGCTCGTCGGAGGATTTTCGTTTGCGGCACGATCGCTGGATACGCGCGATCCTGCACGCGCGCGGCACCGACTACATCGATGTCCACGGCGGCATCGAAGCGCGCGTCGCACAGGTCACGGCATTACTCGACCCGCTCTATGAGCGAGCGCGACAGGAGTCCGTACGGTGAGGCGGCCGCACGAGTCCGCACGGTGAGGCGCCGCACGAGTCCGCACGGTGAGGCGCCGCACGAGTCCGCACCTGGGGTACGTCGCCGACCGCGTTAGAATGCGAGGCTTGTTCATCGCCCCGGGTTTGCAAAGCCCGCGTCTCGTGCAATTCGAATTTCCGATTCGCGTTTATTACGAAGACACCGACACCGGCGGCATCGTCTTCTACGCGAACTACCTGAAGTTTTTCGAGCGTGCGCGGACCGAGTGGCTGCGTAGTGGAAGAGCGGCGGGAAGAAATGCGGGACGAAATGCGGGACGAAATGCGGGCAGCGATCGTGATGCTGTTCGCGTCCCCGGAATATCTCAGCAGCAGGTCGCCGACGAACTGGGCCTGATATTCGTGGTGCGGTCGACGGCGGTGGACTACAAGCGTCCCGCGCGGCTCGACGATGTGATCCGCGTCGTGTCGCGCGTCGAGCGCCTCGGCCGCGTCGGCATCGACTTCTATCAGGAGGCTCTCATCGACAGTTCGGCAAACGGCAACGGCGTATTGCTTGCAGCAGGACGCATCAAGGTCGGTTGCGTGACGCGCGACGGATTGCGGCCGATGCCCATTCCCGAGTCGGTGCGCCTGATCTTCGCGCCGGTCGAGGCGTCGGCTGCGTGATCGGTCGCCCGAGTCGCCCACGTAATCGGAATCGCGTTGCAGAACGTTGGATTCGATCAGAAGGCGCAACCGATCGGTGCGTCGCGATGAACCTCTCGGTATCGCAGCAGTCGATGGTCCGATCCCGCAGCGATGAGCTGCTTTTGCAACTCTCTTACAACTGTTTCTCGCGGGCCTCTTGAGCGTCCCGCCTTTGAACGACTCCCATCGCCATTTCAATCGCCCATGAACGTGAACGTCTCGCAGGACATGTCGATCATCTCGCTGGTTACCCACGCGAGCATCCTGGTTCAGATCGTGCTGGCCCTGCTCCTGATTGTGTCGTTGATGAGCTGGACCTACATCTTCAAGAAGTTCTTCGACGTCAAGAAGGCGCAGCGCCAGACCGATCGCTTCGAGGAAGACTTCTGGTCGGGCGGCGACCTCAACGAGCTGCACGCGCGCGTGAACAATCGGCGCGACCACGTGGGTGCGCTGGGTCGCGTGTTCGAAGCCGGCATGCGCGAGTTCCTGAAGTTTCGGCAGCAGAAGGTCGAACCGGGCGCTCAACTCGACGGCGCGCGACGCGCGATGCGCGCGGCCTACCAGCGCGAGATGGACGTACTCGAAGCGCATCTGTCCTTCCTCGCATCGGTGGGATCGGTCAGCCCGTATGTCGGCCTGTTCGGAACGGTGTGGGGCATCATGAATGCGTTTCGCAGCCTTGCGAACGTGCAGGTGGCCACGCTCGCGCACGTTGCTCCCGGCATCGCCGAAGCGCTGGTCGCAACCGCGCTCGGACTGTTCGCGGCGATCCCCGCGGTGATCGCATACAACCGCTTCATCCATGAGACCGATCGGCTGGCGGTGCGCTTCGAGAACTTCATCGAGGAGTTCTCCAACATCCTGCAAAGGCAGGTGCATTGATGCCGGGCTCGGTCTCACGCGGCTCCTCGATGCGTGGCGAGCGCAAGCGTCGTGCGATGAGCGACATCAACGTCGTGCCCTACATCGACGTGATGCTGGTGCTGCTGATCATCTTCATGGTTGCCGCTCCGCTGGTGTCACCGGGCACGATCGATCTGCCGAGCGTGGCCAAGAGTTCGCAGGCGAAAGAGACGCCAATCAACGTGATCGTCAAGGCCGACAAGAGCGTGAGTGTGAAGGACATGAAGACCGGCAGCGAGCAGAAGGCTGCGATGAAGGACGTGGCTGCAATCGTCGCGCAGATGCAGGCGGGCGATGCCGAGCGCCCGGTCGTGATCTCGGGCGACAAGAAGGTCGAGTACGACGCGATCCTGCAGATCATGGATGGGCTGCGTTCGCAAGGCATCGCGCGCGTCGGCCTCTCGGTGCAGCCTCGGAACTGAGCATTCGATGCGATGAGCGCGACCCTCGCCCGCCCCTACGACGTTCCGCATTCCGGCGGCAGCGGACGCGCGATCGCATTGGCGGTGCTGATGCACGTGCTGCTCGGTGTGCTGCTGTTCTTCGGCATCCGCTGGCAGAGCAGCCCACCCGCGGTGATCCAGGCCGAGCTGTGGAGCGCGATGCCGCAGACCGCGGCGCCCGCGCCGAGGCCTGTCCCTCCGCCGGCTAGGGTCGAGACGCCCAGGCCCGAACCCAAGGCCGAGGTCGAGCCGCCGAAGGTAAAGCCCGACATCGTCGAGAAGGCGCCGGTCAAGGTCGAGCCACCGAAGAAGAAGGAACCCGTGAAGGTCGAGGCGCCGAAGCCACAACCCAAGCCGGAGCCGCCGAAGCTCGAGGCGAAGCCGAAGCCCGAGCCGGTCAAAGTGCCGCCCAAGCCCGCAATCGAAGGGCCGCCACGCCCGCCGTCGGATCTCGACAATCTGCTCGCGTCGGCCGGAACCCCTTCGACCGGCAAGGATCAACGCACCAGCGGACCGCGTGGCCGCGACAATTACATTTCGCGCCTGCAGAACGCGATCCGCTCGCAGATGCGCTATCCCGCGAATTCTCCGGGCAATCCAGTGGTCAGAATGCGCATCGAGCAATTGCCCAACGGCGAAGTGACCAACGTGACGGTGGAAAAGCCGAGCGGTGTGCAAGCCTTTGACGATGCCGTCGAGCGTGCGATCCGCGCGGCGTCGCCGCTGCCGAGAGATGAGCAGGGGAAGGTGGAGCGGTCGCTCGAGCTCAACTACAACATGTACGACAAACCGTGAGCACGCGGCCCTTTACAGTGGTTCCAATATTTTTCGGATGAACGAATTCATGTCGATGTCCTTTCAAGCTCTCGTGCGACGCCTTGCTCTGGGCGTATCGATGTACGCCGCCGCGACCGGCCTTGCTAACGCGCAGCTCAAGTTCGAGATCTCCGGAACCGGTGCGAATCAGATCCCGATCGCGATCGCCAACTTCGCCACCAGCGGCAATCCGCCGCAGGATGCCGCGCAGATCGTGCGCGACGATCTCGCGCGCAGCGGCCTCTTCAAGCTCGTCGATGCGGGCGCGACGCCGTTGCCCGACACGACCGCGGTCAACTATGGCGAATGGAAAGGGAAGGGTGCCGACGCGATCGTGGTCGGCAGCGTCAATCGCTTGGCCGACGGCCGCAGCGACGTGCGCTTCAAGCTCTACGACAACGGCCGGCAGCTCGATCTGGGCGGTCTTGCGTTGACCTCGACGCAGGCAAACATGCGCCTGTCGGCGCATCGCATTTCCGACTACGTGTACGAGAAGCTGACCGGCGAGAAGGGCGTCTTCTCGACCCGCATCGCCTATGTGCTGAAGCAGGGAACGCAACGCTACGAACTACAGATCGCCGACGCCGACGGCTTCAATCCGCAGAGCGCGCTGGTGTCGCGCGAACCGATCATCTCGCCGGCGTGGTCGCCCGACGGTACGCGCCTTGCGTACGTGTCGTTCGAAGCCAGGAAGCCGGTCATCTACGTCCACACCATCACCACCGGCCAACGTGTTCCGGTGGCGAACTTCAAGGGCAGCAACAGCGCGCCGTCGTGGTCGCCCAACGGACGTCAACTCGCGATCACGCTCACGCGTGACGGCAACTCGCAGGTCTATCTGATCAACGCCGATGGTTCGTCGGCGCGACGTCTCACGCAATCGGCCGGCATCGACACCGAGCCCGAGTTCGCGCCCGACGGCCAGAGCATCTACTTCACCAGCGATCGGGGTGGTGGTCCCCAGATCTATCGCATGTCGGTCGGCGGCGGCGACGCGCAACGCGTGAGCTTCAAGGGCGACTACAACATCAGTTCGCGCATTTCGCCCGACGGCAAGACGCTGGCGTACATCTCGCGGCGCGGCGGGCGCTTCGGAGTCTATGTGCTCGATCTGGCATCGGGTCAGGAGACGGCACTCACCGAGACCGCCAAGGACGAGTCGCCGAGCTTCGCGCCCAACGGCAAGCTGATCCTCTACGCAACCGAAGTCGGCGGGCGCGGCGTGCTTGCAGTGGTGTCGTCGGACGGGCACGTCAAGCAACGCATCACGACGGTCCAGGGCGGCGATGTGCGCGAGCCGACTTGGGGTCCTTATCTGCCATGAGCAGCGTATGCATAAGCTCCGCCAACCATTCGCAAAGCTCAGTGTGCGGCTGATCGACAGTGCACACGACTTTTGAGATACAGCAGCGAACCATCGAGGGCAATGAACCTTCGAGGGCAAGAATTCGTCATAGCCCCACTTCCATCCTCAAGGAGTCAAACATGAAGCTAGACACGCGTATTACTGCGCGCAACAGCCTGATCGCAGTCACCCTCGTCGTCCTGGGCGCATGCAGCCAGGGCGTGAAGCTCGACGACAAGGCCCCCGTCGTGGACAACACCGGCACGCCCGCGACCGGCCCTGACACGCGCAGCGTCCAGCGCGTCGAAACCGATACCACCAGCCTCGACGCGGCAGCGCGCGAACTGGCGAAGAAGAGCATCTACTTCGACTACGACAGCTACGTGGTGAAGGACGAGTTCCGTCCTGTGGTCGAAGCGAACAGCAAGTTCCTCAACACCAACCGCGGCCGCAAGTTGATTATCCAGGGCAACACCGACGAACGCGGCGGCAGTGAATACAACCTGGCGCTCGGCCAGAAGCGCGCCGAAGCGGTTCGCAAGCAGCTCGCACTGGTGGGTGTACCCGAAGCGCAGATCGAAGCGGTCAGCCTGGGCAAGGAGAAGCCGCGCGCCACCGGCCATGACGAAGCGGCCTGGGCCGAGAATCGTCGTGCCGACTTCTTGTATCAGTGATGCACGGGGACTCATCGATGTCGCCGTTGGCGCCGCGGTCGCTGCGGCGCTCGCACGTGACGGGAACGGCTCGGCGACGCGTCGCGCCCGCAAGTCTCGTCGCGTCGCTTGCCACGGCAGCCGCGGCTTCGTTGCTGTTGTGGACCGCGCAGGTTTCGGCCGGCCTGTTCGACGACGACGAGGCGCGCAAGGCCATCCTCGACCTGCGCTCCAAGGCGGATGCGAACCAGCGCGACATCGCGAGCCAGTTCGAACTGCAGCGGCGCAATCAGGCCGATGTGACCAACCAGATCGAAACATTGCGTCAGGAGATCGCGCGGCTGCGCGGGCAGATCGAGTCGCTGTCCAACGATCTGGCCAACGAGCAGAAGCGCAACAAGGACTTCTACGTCGATCTCGACGGGCGACTGCGCAAGGTCGAGCCGCAACAGACCACCGTCGATGGCCAGACCGCGACCGTCGATCAGAACGAATCCAGGACTTACGAAGCCGCGCTCGCGCAATTCAAGAGCAGCGATTTCAAGGGCGCGGTCGCATCGTTCCAGAACTTCCTCGCGCGCTATCCGTCCTCGGCATACGCGCCGGCTGCGCAGTACTGGGTGGGCACGAGCTATTACGCGCAGCGTGACTACAAGGCCGCGATCGCCGCGCAGCAGCTGGTGATCAAGAATTATCCGACCAGTCCGCGCGCGGCCGACGCGATGCTCAACATCGCCAGCAGCCAGACCGACATGGGCGACAAGCGTGGGGCGCGGCAAACGCTGGAGGCATTGATCGCGAAATATCCCGACACGCAGGCCGCCGGTACGGCGCGCGATCGCATTCCGGCGCTGCGGTAATGGCCACGAAGGAGTGTCCACGAGGTGCAAGCGAGGTCAGCCGGTTTGACCGAGTAGCCCTCACTTCCTATAATCGCGCGCTTCGGGTCGTTAGCTCAGTTGGTAGAGCAGCGGACTTTTAATCCGTTGGTCGCAGGTTCGAATCCCGCACGGCCTACCAACCTTCTCGGTTTTTGCAAGGCAAAAGCAACCGGCAATCGCGCAACCGTTCACGTGGGTCGTTAGCTCAGTTGGTAGAGCAGCGGACTCTTAATCCGTAGGTCGAGTGTTCGAGCCACTCACGGCCCACCATTACATCAAGGGGTTAGCATCAGTTGACCCCTTATCTTCTCAGCCCTGTGACGATTTGTGCCACGAATGGCCAACTCCCCGTCCCGCAGCCCGCCCAAGCGCTCCGCATAGTGGGCCAGATGATCAGCGGAAAGATGAGCGTAGCGCCTCACCATCTCCGCACTCGCCCAGCCCCCATCTCCTGCAGGACAAACAAGGGCGTACCGCCCTGCACGTGCCAGCTGGCCCAGGTGTGCCGAAGATCGTGCCATCGAAAATCCTCGATGCCCGCTCGCTTCAGCACCGCATACCAAGCCAAGGTACTGACCTGCTTGATCCGGCTCCCCCGATAGCTGAACACCCGCGTCGCGTGCTTCCCAAGCTGCTTTGCGATCACCGGCACTGGCCAAACCGGCAGCGGAC
>JBBSGB010000018.1:0-78295 GCA_038254545.1 Burkholderiales bacterium
CGCGTCGGCATCCGATTGCACTGCGAGAACCCGTGCGGTCGTTACGGCGTGGTATTCGCATCCCGATTGTTCGGCTCACGAGATGGGCTCGTGGCATCCCGAGTGTCCCGCGCGCCTGGCCGCGATCGAAGATCGCATGATCGCGAGCGGCCTTGCCGAAATGGTGATGCACGAGGACGTGCCGCTCGCCGACGACGCCGATCTGCTGCGCGTGCACACCCGGCATCATCTCGACGAGATCCGCAACGCCTCACCCGCGTCCGGCTATTCGGCGCTCGACGCGGACACGATGATGTGCCCGGCCACCGTGCGCGCGGTTTGGCGCGCGGCCGGGGCTGCAATCGCGGCGACCGATGCGGTGATCCAAGGCCGCGCGCGCAACGCGTTCTGCAACGTGCGCCCGCCCGGCCATCACGCCACGCGCACGCATGCGATGGGCTTCTGCTTCGTCAACAGCATCGCCGTCGCCGCGCGACGCGCGCTGGACGTGCACGGCATCGAGCGCGTCGCGATCGTGGACTTCGACGTGCATCACGGCAACGGCACCGAGGACATTTTTTCGGGCGACGAACGTGTGCTGATGACGAGCTTCTTCCAGCATCCCTTCTATCCGTACAGCGGCACCGATCACCCGGCGAAGAACATGGTCAACGTGCCGCTGCCCGCGTATTCCGGCGGCGACGCGGTGCGTGCGGTGGTCGAGGCGAAATGGTTGCCGGCGCTCGAAGCCTTTCGTCCGCAGATGATCTTCATCTCCGCGGGCTTCGACGCGCATCGCGAAGACGACCTCGGCCAGATGCGCCTGGTGGAAGCCGATTATGTGTGGATGACCGAGAAGCTGATGGACCTGGCCGATCGCCATGCCGAGGGCCGCATCGTCAGCTCCCTCGAAGGCGGCTATAACCTCTCGGCGCTCGGCCGCAGCGTCGCCGCACACGTCAAGACCTTGAGCGAACGCTGATGCGCGTGAGATGTCTTAAAAATAGAACGATCGTGCTATTCTGCTTCGCCTTGTTTTTCCCGCTGCGTTTTTCGCGGAACCCGTCCACAGGAACGTCATGAAAATTCTCGTGCCCGTCAAGAGAGTGGTCGATTACAACGTCAAGGTCCGAGTCAAGTCGGACCAGAGCGGCGTGGACATCGCCAATGTCAAGATGTCGATGAACCCGTTCGACGAAATCGCCGTGGAAGAAGCGGTGCGCCTGAAAGAGAAAGGCATCGCGACCGAGATCATCGCGGTCTCGTGCGGCGTCACGCAGTGCCAGGAAACGCTGCGCACCGCGATGGCGATCGGCGCCGATCGCGGCATCCTGGTCGAGTGCGCCGACGAGCTGCAGCCGCTCGCGGTCGCGAAGATACTCAAGGCGCTGGTCGACAAGGAACAGCCGCAACTCGTGATCCTCGGCAAGCAGGCGATCGACGACGACAGCAATCAGACCGGGCAGATGCTCGCTGCGCTGGCCGAGATGCCGCAGGCCACGTTCGCGTCGAAGGTCGAAGTGGCCGATGGCAAGGTCACGGTGACGCGCGAAGTCGATGGCGGTCTAGAGACCATCGCGCTGACCTTGCCGGCGATCGTCACCACCGACCTGCGCCTGAACGAGCCGCGCTACGTCACGCTGCCGAACATCATGAAGGCCAAGAAGAAGACGCTCGACATCTTCAAGCCCGCCGACCTGGACGTCGATGTCGCGCCGCGACTCAAGACCCTGAAGGTCGCCGAGCCGCCTGCGCGCAAGGCGGGCATCAAGGTACCCGACGTCGCGACACTGGTCGCCAAACTCAAGAACGAAGCGAAGGTGATCTGATGACCGCACTCGTCATTGCCGAACACGACACGGCGACCCTCAAGGGCTCGACGCTCAACACCATCACCGCCGCTGTGGCGTGCGGTGGCGACGTGCATGTGCTGGTCGCGGGCGCGGGCGCGAAGGCCGCGGCCGATGCGGCCGCGCAGGTTGCGGGCGTCGCGAAAGTCTTCTACGCCGACGCGCCGCATCTGGCCGATGGCCTTGCGGAGAACATCGCGGCCGAAGTGCTGGCGCTCGCGAAGGACTATTCGCACATCCTGTTTCCCGCGACCGCGTACGGGAAGAACATTGCGCCACGCGTCGCCGCCAAGCTCGATGTCGCGCAAATCTCCGACATCATGACGGTCGAGTCACCCGACACCTTCACGCGCCCGATCTACGCAGGGAACGCGATCGCAACTGTGCAGGCCACCGATGCGATCAAGGTCATCACCGTGCGCACCACCGGCTTCGATGCCGCCGCCACGACCGGCGGCTCGGCTTCGGTCGAAGCGGCGGCGCCCGCGGCCGATTTCGGCAAGTCGTCGTTCGTCAGCCGCGAAATCGCGAAGCTCGATCGGCCCGAACTCACGGCCGCCAAGGTGATCGTGTCGGGCGGACGCGGCGTGGGCAGTGGGGAGAACTACCACAAGGTATTGGAGCCGCTCGCCGACAAGCTCGGCGCGGCGATGGGCGCGTCGCGCGCGGCGGTGGACGCGGGCTACGCACCCAACGACTACCAGGTCGGCCAGACCGGCAAGATCGTCGCGCCGCAGCTCTACATCGCGGTGGGCATCTCGGGCGCGATCCAGCATCTGGCGGGCATGAAGGACAGCAAGGTGATCGTGGCGATCAACAAGGATCCGGAAGCGCCGATCTTCGGGGTGGCCGATTATGGATTGGTCGGTGATCTGAATACCTTGGTGCCGGAGCTGGTCGCCGCGTTGTAGTTCCTCACGCGCGAATTTGCTCATTGACGATCGCCCGCATTGCGGGCGATCCGCTTTCTACGAACGAGGATGACGATGAACTACACCGCCCCTTTGAAAGACATGCTGTTCGTCATCAACGAACTCGCCGACCTCGACGCCGTGGCCGCGATGCCGGGCTTCGAGGACGCGACACGCGAGACTGCGCAAGCCGTGCTCGAGGAAAACGCGCGCTTCGTGCAGGACGTGATCGCACCGCTCAATCGCGCGGGCGACACGGCACCGTCGACGTGGAAGGACGGCGTGGTCACCACCACAGCCGGTTTCAAGCAAGCCTTCAAGAATTACGCCGAGGCCGGTTGGCAGGGTGTGCAGCACGACGTCGAGCACGGCGGACAGGGGCTGCCCAAGCTGATCGCGACGCCCTGCATCGAGATGCTGAATTCGGCGAACCTCTCGTTCGCGCTCTGTCCGCTGTTGACCGATGGCGCGATCGAAGCGCTGATGACGGCGGGCAGCGACGCGCAGAAGAACGCGTATCTCGCCAAGCTGATCTCGGGCGCGTGGACCGGCACGATGAACCTCACCGAGTCGCAGGCGGGCTCGGATCTCGCGCAGGTGCGTACGCGCGCGGTACCTGGGGGAGATGGGGACGCGGGAAAATATCGCGTCTTCGGCCAGAAGATCTTCATCACGTACGGCGAACACGACATGGCCGAGAACATCGTCCACCTGGTGCTCGGGCGCACGCCCGATGCGCCCGAAGGCGTGAAGGGCATCTCGCTGTTCACCGTGCCCAAGTTTCTTGTCAACGCCGACGGCTCGTTAGCCGGGCGCAACGATGTCTATTGCGCATCGATCGAACACAAGCTGGGCATCAAGGCGAGCCCGACCGCGGTGCTGCTGTTCGGCGATGGAAAATTTCCGGTCGCGAACGCCGATGGCGGCCAAGCGAAGGCCGGCGCGATCGGTGAACTCGTCGGCGTCGAGAACCGCGGCCTCGAGTACATGTTCATCATGATGAACGCGGCGCGCTTCGCGGTCGGCCTTCAAGGCATCGCAGTGGCAGAGCGCGCGTATCAGCAGGCGGTCGCCTATGCAAACGATCGCCTGCAGTCGCGCGACCTCGCCGGATCGAGCGGCCCCGTCAAGATCGTCCACCATCCCGATGTGCGTCGCATGCTGATGACGATGCGTGCGCAGATCGAGGCCGCGCGTGCACTCGCCTACGTGACCGCGGCGGCGCAGGATGCGGCTCATCGTTCCGAAGATGCGACGACGCGCAAACAGAATCACGCCTTCTACGAATACCTCGTGCCGGTCGTCAAGGGCTGGAGCACCGAGTTGTCGATTGAGGTCGCGTCACTCGGCGTGCAGGTGCACGGCGGCATGGGCTTCATCGAAGAGACCGGCGCCGCGCAGCACTATCGCGACGCGCGTATCCTGACGATCTACGAAGGCACGACCGCGATCCAGGCCAACGACCTGATCGGGCGCAAGACCGTGCGCGACGGCGGCGCGACCGCGAAGGGCATCGTCGCGCAGGTAAAGAAGACCGCTGGGGAACTTGCGTCATCGACTTCTATTGCTCACGCGACGGACTTACAGGCGATCGCCAAGCGACTCGATGCCGGCGCAGCCGCGCTCGAAGACGTGATCGAATACGTCGTCGCGAACATGAAGTCCGACATCAAGGGCGTGTTCGCGGGTTCGGTGCCGTATCTGAAACTCGCAGGCATCGTGCTCGGCGGCTGGCAGATGGCGCGTGCCGCGGGCATCGCTGCCGGAAAGCTCGATGCGGGCGATGCCGATGCCGCGTTCTATCGCGCCAAGCTCACGACCGCGCGTTTCTTCGCAGACCATCTGTTGTCACAGGCGAGCGGTCTGCGCGACGCCATCGTCGAAGGATCGGAAGCGGTGATGGCGTTGGAGGCCGAGCAGTTCTGAGATCGTTGACGGCCGACATCACGCGTTCTTTCCTAACGCTCTATCGCATACCCCGCTTCCATCCACGCCTCGATCCCGCCCGCCAACGGCCGCACGCGCGTGAAGCCTCGTTCCTTGAGCATCTTGGCGATGCGCGCGGCCGAGGCTTCGTTGGGACACGCGCAGTAGACGATCACTTCGCGACCCGCGTCGTCCTCGGGGATGCGGATCGCGATGGTCTTCTCGTCGACCGCGATCGCGCCAGGGATGCGGCCATCTTCGGCCTGGCTCGCCATCGAGCGCACGTCGAGAATCATCGGCGCGGTACCGGCGTCGAGCATCGTGGCCAGCTCCTCGACGCTCACGCGCGCCATGCGCAGCTCGTTGAAGAAGCGCCGGCGGTCCCACCACTTGGCCGCGACGAAGATCGCCAGAGCGAGGAGGATCAAAGCGATGCCGATCTCGCCCAGGCGCGCGAGCGTGGCGATCAACTCTTCGATCGCGCCGGAAAACAAGTAGCCGACGCCGATCGCGACCCCGGCCCACAACGCGGCGCCGATCGCATCGAACAACACGAACGTGAGAAAGCGCGTGCGCACCGCGCCCGAGAGCGCGGTCGCGACCGCGGCGAATCCCGGGATGAATTTCGCGACCATCAGCGATGGAGGACCGAAGCGCGCATAGATGTTCTCGGTCTGGCGCACACAGGTGTCGGGCGACAGCGACACGCGGCACATCAGGCGCAACACCGGCCGGCCGAGACGCGTACCCGCGAGATACCAGCCCGAATCGGAGATCAGCGCGGCGACGACAGCGACCAGCAGCAGCGACGGCGCCGAGTAGTTGCCCGCCCCCAGCAGCGCACCGGTCAGGATCAGCGTCGGATACGCGGGCAACGGCAAGCCGGCCTGCGAAGCCAGCACGTTAACGAAGACGAACGCAAGCCCGTACTGCGTGATGAGTTCGATCAGATGCTGCATGGATTCCCCCTCACGGGGTTATGAGGTCTGGAGGCGCGCAATCAAGAGAGGCTCGTCATTCGCGCTTTCGCGTAGACGACGGCGTGTCATGCACGGTCGAGCACGCGCCGCAGGAAGCGCCCGATCGCATCGACTTCCTCGGCGCACACCGAATGCGGCATCGGATAGGTATGCCAGTCGACCTGGTAGCCGTGCTGGATCAACGCGTCGCGCGACGCGAGCGCGCGTTCGAGCCGCACGACCGGATCGTAGCTTCCGTGCGCCATGAAGATCGGCGTGTCGTGATTCGCTCGATGACGTTCGCTGGTCACGTGCGCGGCGAGCGGCAGATAACCCGACAGCACGATCAGGCCCGCGAGCTTCGTCGGATGCCGTAGCCCCGTCATCAGGGCCATCGCGGCGCCCTGCGAAAACCCCGCGAGCAGGATGCGCTCGGTCGGAATTCCTTTCGCGACCTGGGCGGCGATCAATTCCTCGACCATTGCCTGCGATGCACGCAAGCCTTTCTCGTCTTCACGCGGGATGCCGCTGGTGCCTACGCCACCGAGATCCAGATGCAGGATGTCGTACCACGCGCGCATCGTCATGCCGCCGTTGATGGTGACCGGCATCACGGGCGCATTGGGGAAGACGAAACGGATCGCAAGCGAGCCGCCGCCACTCGTGCGCAATTCGGAATGCAGATCGAGCTCGGGCACGAGCGGGACGAAGTCATTGGCGTCGGCGCCCAAGCCATGCATCCAGATCACGGCCGCGTCGGGGTTTGGGGCGGATTCTTTCTCGATGGTTTGAAGTCGGCTTTGCAGTGTTGGGTTCATGTTTTCTTCAATGCGGATTTGGGTCGGAAGGTCTTGACGACTGCCTCGTCGGTCTCGATCCAGGGTCCGCCGATCAGGTCGATGCAATACGGAACCGCGGCGAAGATGCCGGGGACGATCGGCTTTCCCGCGTCGTCCTTCAGGCCTTCGAGCGTTTCCTTGATCGCCTTCGGTTGCCCGGGCAGATTGATGATCAGCGCGGCGTGATGGTGGCCTTCGATGTCGCCGATCTCGCGGATCACCGCGACCTGCCGCGACAGCACGGCCGTGGGCACGAACTCGAGGCTGATGCGGCGCATCTGTTCGCCGAAGCCCGGCATCTCGCGCGTGGCCACGGCGAGCGTGGCTTCGGGCGTGATGTCACGCCGCGCGGGGCCGGTGCCGCCGGTGGTGACCACCAGATCGCAGTGGTGATCGTCGACCAGCTCGATCAGTGCGGCTTCGATCAGCGGGCCTTCGTCGGGAACGAGGCGCGATTCGATGTGATGCGGCGTCGTCAACGCGAGTGCGAACCACTCGGTCAGCGCGGGTATGCCGCGGTCCTCATAGACGCCTTTCGATGCGCGATCGCTCGCCGACACCAGCCCGATGCGCAGGGGACGGTCGATCGGCTCGTTGAAGGTCGTGGTCATTGCTCTTCGTGCGTCTCGCCTTCGACCACGTCGCGGATCAGTCGAAACAACTCGCGGAAATGTTTGGGCGGCTTGCCTTCGCCGCGTTCCTTGCGGCTCATGCGTATCGCCGTGCGCAGTTGCTGCAGGGTATCGGGATTGAGCGCGGCGCTGTGCGCGCCCGCGAAGTCGGTCAGCGCCTGGTCGTCGTCGATGAGCCGCTCGCGCCAGCGCTCGACCGCATGCAGCGCCGCGGTCTCTGCACGCGACGCGCCACCCCATGCATCGAGCGCCGCACGGATCGGCTCGACATCGACGTCGCGCATCAATCGGCCGATGTATTGCATCTGCCGCCTGCGGCCTTCGTGATCGCGGATCTTCTGCGCGTCGTGGATCGCATCGCGCAGGCCCTCGGGGAGTTCGACCTTCTCGAGTCGCTCGCTCGATTGCTCGACCAGTTCACAGCCGAGCTTCTGCAGCGCGGTCATGTCGCGCTTCTTCTGCGACTTGCTGATGCGCGCCGCCGAGGCTTCTTCTTCGGCGAGTTCATCGGCGATGCGCGTGGCGGCGGTTGCCTCGGATGGAGCACGATTCATGGAGAGGGAGTCAGGAACAACGGTTGGAGGTCGGCTGCTATGATAAAGCCCCTCTGCGCGAGCCTCGAACCGAGCCTCCGACGATCTCGGCTCCGACCGCAAGACCCGCCTCAATCTTCGACGGCAATCGTCGTCTCTTCCATGACTCGAGTGATGCAATCGGCGCGCGTTCGCGCCCGTGCCAATGTTCCCGCTCACGCCGGCGCGGCGGACGCTGCCCCTTATCCCGCTCTTTATCCATTACGAAGTGACGAGGCCCTGCGCGAGATCGCGCATGACGTCCTCTCCCACGCGAAGAAGCTCGGCGCCACCGATTGCGCAGTCGATGTCGACGAAGGCAACGGCCTCACGGTCAACGTCCGCAAAGGCCGCATCGAGACCATCGAACAGAACCGCGACAAGGGCGTAGGCGTGACGGTGTTTCTCGGCGGCGCGAAGGACGTGCGGCGGGGTAACGCGAGCACCTCCGACCTCTCGCCTTCGGCCTTGCGCGACGCGGTCGAAGCCGCGTATCACATAGCCCGCTTCACCGCGGTCGATGAAGCCGCGACCTTGCCCGACGATGCCTGGTACGCACGCGAGGAGCGCGACTTCGATCTCTATCACCCCTGGAACATCGAGGCCGATGTCGCGGCCGAGATCGCGCGTCGCGCCGAGGCCGCCGCACTCGAAATCAGCCCGCTGATCCGCAACTCCGATGGCGGCAACGTATCGCTGCAACACGGTCGCTTCGTCTCGGCGAACTCGCGCGGCTTCATCGGCGGCCATGCGCACTCGTATCACAGCGTTGCGGTTGCACCGATCGCAAGCCGCGGACGCGATGGCATGCAGCGCGACGAGTGGTACGTCTCGCGCCGCGACCCGGCCGATCTGCCGTCGCCCGAATCGGTCGGACGTTACGCGGCCGAGCGTGCGCTGTCGCGTCTGGGCGCACGCAAGATCCCCACGTGCACGGTGCCGGTGCTGTTCGAAGCACCGCTCGCCGCGGGCCTCCTCGGCTCCTATGTGCAGGCCGCGAGCGGCCGCTCGCTGTATCGCGCGTCGTCATTTTTGATCGGCAAGCTCGGCACACGCGTCTTCGCCGATCACATCGACATCGTCGACGACCCGTTCGTGATGAAGGGCATGGGCAGCGGATCGTTCGACGACGACGGCGTCGCGACGCAGAAGCGCACCGTGGTCGAGGCCGGCGTGTTGACCGGCTGGTTCCTCGGCACCTATTCGGCACGCAAGCTCGGCATGCAACCGACCGGCAATGGCGGTGGTTCGCACAACCTGTCGATACGCAGCACCAAGACCCGCCGCGGCGACGACTTCGAAGCGATGCTCAAGAAACTCGGCACCGGTCTGCTCGTGACCGACCTGATGGGACAGGGCGTCAACGGCATCACCGGCGACTACTCGCGCGGCGCGAGCGGTTACTGGGTCGACAACGGTCGCATCGCGTATCCGGTCGAGGAGGTCACGATCGCCGGCAATCTGCTCGACATGTTCGGCCGCATCGTCGCGGTGGGCACTGACGTGTTGAACGGCAGCAAGCGCACCGGCTCGATCCTGATCGAAGCGATGACGGTCGCGGGGAACTAGACGCTCTCGACACCGCGAAGGGAAAACCCCCATACCTGTGCAGCGACCGCGTTCCTACAATCGCAACTCACAGATCGGAGCCTGATTCGATATCGGGCGATCACTGCCTAGGAGACAACATGCAACGTCGGTCATTCCTGAAAAAAGCCAGCGCAGGTGCGGCGGTAGGCGCGTTTGCCGCGCCGGCTCTTGCACAAGGCGCTCCCGAGGTGAAGTGGCGCCTGGCCTCGAGCTTTCCGAAATCACTGGACACGATCTTCGGTGGCGCCGAAGTCATCGCCAAGCGTTGTGCCGCGGCGACCAACGGAAAATTCCAGATCCAGACTTTCGCCGGCGGCGAAATCGTGCCGCCCTTCGGCGTCGTCGATGCCGTGCAGAACGGCACCGTCGAAGTGGCCCATACCGCGCCATATTATTTTTTCGGGAAGGATCCGACCTTCGCGTTCGCCTGCGCGATCCCGTTCGGCATGAACGCCCGCCAACAGAACGCCTGGATGTACCACGGCGGCGGCCTGGCGTTGATGCGCGAGTTCTTCAAGGACTACAACATGATCAGCTTCCCCGCCGGCAATACGGGCGCGCAGATGGGAGGCTGGTTCCGCAAGGAGATCAAGACGGTCGATGATCTCAAGGGATTGAAGATGCGAGTGGGCGGCACCGGCGGGCTGCCGCTGGCCAAGCTCGGCGTCGTGCCCCAACAGATTCCGGGTGGCGACATCTATCCCTCGCTCGAGAAAGGCACGATCGACGCCGCGGAGTGGGTGGGCCCTTACGACGACGAGAAGCTCGGGTTCTACAAGGTCGCCAAGTACTACTATTATCCGGGCTGGTGGGAAGGCGGGCCCGAGCTTGATTGCTTCGTCAACCTCAAGGCCTGGGAAGCGCTGCCCAAGGACTATCAGGCGATCTTCGAAGCGGCCTGCTACGAGGCGAACATCGACATGCTCGCCAAATATGACGCCCTCAATCCTGCTGCGTTGAAGCGATTGATCGGCAACGGCGTCAAGCTGCTGCCGTTCTCCAACGAGATCATGGCCGCCTGCTACAAGGCGACCACCGAAACCTACGACGAGATCGCCACGAAGAATGCGAAATTCAAGAAGATCTACGAGCCGTGGAAAAAGTTTCGCGAGGACCAGGTCTCGTGGTTCGCCGTCGCGGAAAATCGTTTCGACAACTTCATGATCGCAGCGGAGCGCTTGTCCCGCCGCAAGTAGACGAACGCCGGGGCTATGCCCGGTCCGCATCACGACGCGTCCGCTCTCACGACCGGGCGCGTTTTTTTTCGGAAGCCTCGCGCGATATCGATACGCGACGATGCTTCGCCGCGCAGATTCGCGCACGCGCTATTTCTTCGCGTCCGGGGGCTTGGCCGCGCCGCCCAGTTCCTTCTGCAGCGCCTTTTCGGCCTCGTCCTGTTCGGCGTTGTTCGCGTTGCTCCCGGACGGCTGACTCTCCGTGGACAACTGATCGACCGGAACCACGATCTGGATCTTGTTCGCGTCGAACACCTTTTCCTTGGCCTTGTACACCATCACCATCTGCGGAAATGCAATCACCAGCGCGACCATCACGACCTGGATCATCACGAAAGGCACGGCCCCCCAGTAGATCTGTCCGGTCGTCACGCGCGCGGTCATCCTGCCGGTGACCCGATCGCGAAAGTCCTTTGCCGGCGCGACGCTGCGCAGGTAGAACAGCGCAAAGCCGAACGGCGGATGCATGAACGAGGTCTGCATGTTGACGCCCAGCAGCACGCCGAACCAGATCAGGTCGATCCCGAGCTTGTCCGCGACCGGGCCGACGAGCGGAATGATGATGAACGACAGCTCGAAGAAGTCGAGGAAGAACGCCAGGAAAAAGATCAGCAGGTTGACGACGATCAGAAAGCCGAGCGCACCGCCGGGCAGATGCAGCAGCAGTTGCTCGACCCAGACGTGGCCATTTACGCCGTAGAACGTCAGGCTGAACACGCGTGCACCGATCAAGATGAACACGACGAAGGTCGACAGCTTGGCGGTGGTGTCCATCGCTTGGCGCAGAAGTTTCCAAGACAACCGCCGGCGCACCAAGGCCATGATGAGCGCGCCTGTTGCGCCCATCGCCCCGCCCTCAGTCGGCGTCGCCACCCCGAGAAAGATCGTGCCCAGCACCAGGAAGATCAGGCCGAGCGGCGGGATCAGCACGAACACGACGCGCTCGGCCAGGCGCGAGATCAGGCCCAGCTTGAACACACGATTGAGTACCGCGGCAATGAACGCCACCGCAGTACCGAAGCTGGTCGCGACCACCAGCATCTCGTCGGTGGGATCGTCCGGTCCGTATTTCCAGTGTGCGAACGCGACCGCCGATAGCGCGGCGACGATCGCGAGCACCAGCAGCGAGCGCGTGCCGCCCGCGCCGTTCGGCTCGCGCAGCGTGCGCGCCTCCAGCGGCAGCGCAGGAGCCCATGAAGGCTTAACCGTAGCGACGCCCAGCGCATACACGGCGTAGAGGCAAGCGAGCGTGATGCCGGGGATGAACGCGCCGGCGTACATGTCGCCGACCGAACGGCCGAGCTGGTCGGCCATGATGATCAGTACCAGCGACGGCGGAATGATCTGCGCCAGCGTGCCCGATGCGGCGATCACGCCGGTGGCAAAGCGCCGGTCATATCCGTAGCGCAGCATGATCGGCAGCGAGATCAGGCCCATCGAGATCACCGACGCGGCGACGACACCGGTAGTTGCGGCAAGCAGCGCGCCCACGAAGATGACCGCGTAGGCGAGCCCACCGCGCACCGGTCCGAACACCTGGCCGATGGTCTCGAGCAGGTCCTCGGCCATGCCGCTTCGTTCGAGTATCAATCCCATGAAGGTGAAGAACGGCACCGCCAGCAAGGTATCGTTCGACATCACGCCCCACACGCGCTCGGGCAACGCCTGCACCAGCGAGGGCGTGAGCAGGCCGAGCTGGATGCCGACCAGCGCATAGAAGATGCCGACGGCCGCGAGCGAAAACGCGACCGGATAGCCGAGCAGCAGCACCACGACGAGCGATACGAACATCAGTGGCGCGATGTTCGCGATCAGGAAGGCGGTCATGGCTCGCGCTTCGCCGCCTGAAGGATGTCGGCGGCCACGGCCTGTTCACCGCGTGCCCGCAGGATCTCCTCGGCGAGCTCCTCCTCCGCCGTCCTGACCACGATCTTCTCGCTGGGGTCGGGGATGAGGCCCATCAGAAATGCGATGCGCTTGATGATCTCGGAGACGCCCTGGATCGCCAGCAGCGCGAAGCCTACGGGCATCAACAGCCGCGCGGGCCAAACGGTCAGGCCGCCGGCATTGGTGGATACCTCGTTGCGCACATAGGTATCGACGAATACGGGCCACGCGAGCCAACCGATGAGGATCGCCATCGGCAGCAGGAAAAACGCGCCGCCGAAAATATCGATCCACGCTTGCGTGCGTTTCGACAAGCGCCCGGCGATCACGTCGATGCGCACGTGCTCGTTGCGCAGCAAGGTATAGCCGGCACCCAGCAGGAACACGGCCGAAAAGAGATACCACTGGATCTCGAGCAGGCCATTCGAGCTCCAGTCGAAGGCCTTGCGCACGATCGCGTTGAACGCGCTGATCAGTACCGTGGCCAGCACCAGCCAGTAAACACTCTTGCCGATCCGTTCGGTGAGCGCGTCGATCAATCGGGATAACGCGAGCAGGAAGGACATGGGGCTCTCGTACGAAACAGTTGAGGCGTGCCAGCCGCGCTGTGGATACGGGTGCCGCGAGTATAGGGACAAGCCTGCATTCAGACCTGCGGGGATTACCCTAGGACACGCCTGTGCAGAGTCGATGCGGATCGGCCGAGGCCAGACCCGTTAACCCCATCGGCATCCTTACAGCGTTCATAGCATCGTCCCTTTCCACAACCGGAGAACGATGATGCTTCGCAAAGCCGCAATCAGCCTGTGCGCCACGCTGACCTTGATGTTCGCGCTGCCCGCACACGCGATCGGCGATCTCGTCGATGTGCAAGTGATCGATCGAACCACCGGCCAGACGCTGACGCCGATCCTGCACAAGGGGGAGTGGTGGATCGCCGGACGCCCGGGCGCACGCTATGCGGTGATGCTCGCCAATCGCTATGGCTCGAGGACCTTGAACGTGCTGTCGGTCGACGGCGTGAACGCGGTCTCGGGCGAAACCGCCGCGTGGAACCAGCGCGGCTATGTGCTCGATCCCTTTGGAAGCATGCAGGTCACGGGCTGGCGCAAGAGCATGGAACAGGTCAATGCGTTCGAATTCACGACGCTGCCCGACTCGTATGCGTCGCGGACCGGCCGGCCGGCCAACGTCGGCGTGATCGGCATCGCGATCTTCAACGAGCGGCCGCAGCCGATCGCGCAGGCGCAGGTCGGTCGCGAGTCGTCGGCCGATTCCCGTGCCGATTCACGAGCCAGGACGCAGGGTGAAATGCCTGCTGCGTCCCCTTCTTCGCGCAGCGAAGCCGAAGCTGAGGCCGATGCACCCGCGAGCCTTCGTGCGAACGACGCGATCAAGTCGGAAGCCGCGCGCAACGGCGCCATCGTCCCGCAGCAGCGAGAGCGCATCGGCACCGGCTATGGCGCGATCGAGAATTCCGCGATCGTCAACGTGCGCTTCGAGCGCATGCAAAGCACGCCCAACGAGATCGTGACGATTCACTACGATCGCCGCGAAAACCTGATCGCGATGGGCATCATCCCGTCGCCGCACTTGCCGCCGGTCGCGACCAACCCATTCCCCAACAGCGGCGGCTTCGTGCCGGAACCACCGCGACGCTGGTAAAGCCATGCCGCGCGACACGGCACAATGAGTGCCGCATGAATGTCGAACCCGAGGACGCGGACGAGGGCTTGATGCTTGCCTATGCGGCCGGCGACGCGTCGGCATTCACGCGGCTCTACGACCGGCACGAACGCGCGGTCCATCGATTCTTTCGGCGCCAATCGATCGGGGCCGAGGAAGCCGACGACCTGCTGCAGAACACCTGGATGGCGGTGGTCCGCAACGCCAGCAGCTACGCGCCCGAGGCGAAGTTCACGACCTGGCTCTACACGATTGCGCGCAGCAAGCTGGTCGATCACTGGCGCGCGACCAGGAGACACATGGCGCTAGCACTCGATGCGGCCAACGATCCCGACGACGTCGAAGACCACGACGCGTCGAATCTGCTCGAGCGCATCGCCGCCGGCGAGTCCGTGCGGCCCGACGTGCAGGCGATGTCGCGTGAATATGCAAACGCGTTCCTCGCTGCGGTCGAGGCACTGCCGATTGCGCAGCGCGAGGCTTTTCTTCTGCATGTGGAAGGCGGCGTGTCGCTCGAAGCGATAGCGGCCATCACGTCGGTCGGCATCGAGACCGCGAAGAGCCGTGTGCGTTACGCGATGAAGCGCTTGCGTGCGGCCTGCGCAGTATGGTTGCAGCCACACGTGTCGAATATCCAGGCAGCCGGCGATGAAACCTGAAGCTGACGAACGCAGCGAGCGCGAAATGATCGAGCACGTCTATCGCGAAGTTTCGGACGCGCTAGCCGAGCGGCCCGATCCGCGGGTGCGTGCGGCCGTTCTCGCGGCAGCCGCGCGGGCAGTGGGCGCGAAGCCCCACGACGCCGCGCGTCTTGCGGGTTCGCATCCCTTCGCGGCGCGACGCTGGCCGCTCTCGGCCGCGGCCCTGCTGGTCGTCTCGATCATGACCGGTCTCGTCGCGACGCACGGATGGTGGGAACGTCCCGACCTGGTCGATGCGAACCAGGCGCGGCCAGAGGCGACGCAGGCGCCCGCGCAGGCACCTGCTCAGGCACCGTCACAGGCAGTCGTGCCCTCGACGTCGGACACGCAGGGCGCAGGCGCGATCGGACCTGCGGATTCCGGAGCGGACAAGGGTCGAAGCGCAAATCGCGAACCGGAGACCAGGTCATCGAGCCTGCGTCGCCGCGCCCCGAACATCGCGGCGGCCGGTCCCAATGACTCCGTCGCGCGGAATGCGCCGTCGGCAACGGCGCCCGATCTCGCCGGAGAAATTTCATCGGGCCCGACGCGCCAAAAGGCCGAAGCGCCCGCATCGAACGCGGCGCCCCTGCCTGCCGCGCCTGCAACATCAACCGCCATCACGCCGCGAGCGCTTTCGCGAAGCACAGACGGGCAAGCGGAGGCACGCGAAAAGCCGGGTGCAAGCTCGCGCGCCGAACTCGAATCGCCCGAGGCATGGTCCGATCACATCGTCAAGCTGCGCGAGGCCGGCAACGACGAAGAGGCCGATCGCGAAGTCGCGCGGCTCAAGCAGCGTTATCCGAACTTCGCGATTCCGCGCGAAGCGTTGCGTGCGATGGGAACGCGTTGACACCTGGTGTCGAGGGGTAAGGCACTTATCCCACTCTAGCCGCGAGGAAGGCGCGCATTGCGGGGTCTTCGCAGAGTCCGATCGCGCGGCCATAGGCAGCGCGCGCGTCTTCGATGCGACCGAGGCGAGTCAGCAGATGCGCGGCCAGCGCCCAATACGGCTGATAGGTCTGCACCGCCTCGGGTGGCATCTGCGTGAGCAATGCGTAGCCGTCCCCCGCACCGCGCGCTTCGGCGACAGCGGCGGCGCGGCCGACCAGGCCACCGATGGTGGGAAACAATTGCGCGAGGCCTTCGTAGAGCCACGCGATCGCAGGCCAATCGACGCGGCCCATCGTCAATCGTTGCGCCTGCAGCGACTGGATCGCGCCTTCGAGTTGAAAGCGGCCGACTCTTCCCGCGCGCTCTGCCGCGCGCAACAACGCATCGCCCTCGGCGATCATCGGACGCGACCAGAGCCCCACGTCCTGTTCGGAGAGCGGCAGATAGGCTCCGTCGTTCGCGCGGCGCGCCGCCAAGCGCGCCTGACAATGCAGCATCAATGCGAGCAGGCTCGCAACCTCGGGCTCCGCCGGCATCAATTGCCGCATCAATCGCCCAAGCGCGATCGCTTCAAGCGCGAGTCCCTTGCGTCGCGCGTCGGCGCCGGCCACGTCATCCCAGCCGCTGCCGTAGGCGGCGTAGATCGCCTCGAGCACCGCATCGACCCGCGGTGGCAGATCGCAATCGTCAGGCACTTCGAACCCGATGCCCGCGTCGCGGATCTTGGTCTTCGCACGCGACAGGCGTTGACCCATCGCAGACGGCCTGGCGAGAAACGCCGAAGCGATGCGCGCCGCGTCCAGCCCGAGCACGGTCTGCAGCATCAGCGGCGTGCGCGCGGCCGCATCGATCGCAGGATGCGCGCAGATGAAGAGCAGCTTCAGACGCTCGTCTGGAAAGTCCACGCTGGACTGTGCAAGTTGTTCGGCGTCGGCCACCATCGCCAGCGTCGGCAGGCTCGCGTCGCGGACGCGCACGTGGCGCGCAGCATCGATCAGCTTGCGGCGCGCGGCGGTCAGAAGCCAGGCCTCGGGCCTGTCTGGAATGCCGGTGCGAGGCCAGTGTTCGAGCGCCGCATGGAAGGCGTCGGACAACGCGTCCTCGGCGGCTGCGACATCGTGCGAGCGCGCAGAAAGAAAAGCGATCAGGCGGCCGTAGGAATTCCGGGCCGCCTGATCGATTGCGCCTTCGATTAGGTCACGCGCATCCACGCCGGTTGACGCGCAACGTGCACGACCACTCAGTCGTGCACGAGGTTGGGCCGCACTTCATAGACGCGTCCCGGGCGGCGGGGGCAGCGCGCGGTCCATTCGAGCGCGGCATCCAGGTCGGGCACGTCGATGATGTAGAACCCGCCCAGCTGTTCCTTGGTGTCGGCGAACGGTCCGTCCTGCACCTGTTGCTTACCGTCCTTGAACCTGAGCACCGTCGCGGTATCGGGCGGCTATAGGCCCGCGCCGCCGCGCATCACGCCCGCGTCCTGCAGCGCCTTGGTGTAGATCGGCCACTCGGACCAATAGGCTGCGCGCTTGCCCGCATCGGGGTCGTTGCGCGTCGCGAAGTCGGCCGGCGTTTCGTAGATCATGATCGTGTAGTTCATGGTGTCCTCTCGAAATGTCGCGAGCGATGCGGCTGCATGCTCACGACAATGACGATTCGTCCGAACTCATTTCGACACGAGAAAAAAGAAATTTTCGATGCCGATCGGTCGGCCCTCAGACGTCCTTGGTATCGAACATCAGCATCTCGACACCTGCCTGTGCGAAGTTGGCGAGATCGCCTGCAGCCGCGCCTCCCTCGGGTGATGCGAGCGCCTGCTGTAACGCGCTCATCGACTCGAACTCGAGTGTCGCGACGAGGTGATAGGGCGACACGCCTGTCGGGCTTGCGACTGCGCCCGAGCTGACCTGGTAGCTGAGCAGTCCGGGAATCTTGTTCGCAAGCGGGACGTGCGTCTTGAAGTAGTAGTTGTCGAACGCGGCCGCATCGGCAGGTTTCTTGTAGAGCACCACGAGCTTCGCCATCTATCGTTCCTCCTCGTTGTCGCGATCCGATCGCCGGGTCGCTGATTCTCAATCGTCATCGCTTCAGGATGTTGTGGTCGTGCCCTGCTTCAAGCGCATGCGATGGGCCGCGATCTCGTCGCGCACCCGCAAGGGCGCCGTCCCGCCTACGTGCCTGCGACTCGCGACCGAACCTTCGAGCGTGAGCACCGCGTGCACGTCCTCGCCGATGCGCGAAGCGGCCGGGTTCGCATGGTTCTCCACCATCGCCCGCAAGTCCTCGAGCGACAGGTCGGCCAGGTCCACCCCGCGCTCCTCGCAGGCGCGCACCGCGCGCGCGACCGCTTCGTGCGCGTCGCGAAACGGCAGGCCTTTCTTCACAAGGTAGTCCGCGAGATCGGTCGCGGTCGCGAAGCCTTGGAGCGCAGCCGCGCGCATGGCATCGGGCTTGACCGAGATGCCCGCGATCATCTCGGCAAAGATCGCGAGCGTGTCGTCCAGCGTATCGAACGCGTCGAACAGCGGTTCCTTGTCTTCCTGGTTGTCCTTGTTGTACGTCAGCGGCTGGCCCTTCATCAACGTCAACAACGCCATCAGATCGCCGTAGACGCGGCCGGTCTTGCCCCGCGCCAGTTCGGCCGCGTCCGGGTTCTTTTTCTGCGGCATGATCGACGAGCCGGTGCAGAAGCGATCCGCGATGTCGATGAAGCCAAAGCGCGGGCTCATCCACAGCACCAACTCTTCGGACAGGCGTGAGATGTGCATCATCGCCAGCGACGCGGACGATGCGAACTCGATCGCGAAGTCACGATCCGACACCGCGTCGAGCGAGTTGTGGCACACGCCGTCGAAGCCCAGCGTCTTCGCGACTCTTTCGCGATCGATGGCAAAGCTCGTGCCCGCGAGCGCGGCCGCGCCCAGCGGAAGGCGATTGACGCGCTTTCTGCAATCGGCAAAACGCTCGTCGTCGCGCGCGAACATCTCGACGTAGGCCAGCAGGTGGTGCCCGAACGTGACCGGCTGCGCGACCTGCATGTGCGTGAAGCCCGGCATGATGGTTTCGACGTGCGCGTCGGCCAGATTGAGCAGCGAGCGCTGCATGGCGACCAGTCGTTCGTGCAGACCGTCGATCGCGCCACGCAGCCACAGGCGCATGTCGGTGGCGACCTGGTCGTTGCGCGAGCGCGCGGTGTGCAGGCGCTTGCCGGCGTCGCCTGCGATCTCAGTGAGTCGTCGCTCGATATTCAGATGCACGTCTTCGAGATCGATTGCCCAGGTGAAGCGCCCGGCCTCGATCTCCTCGCGTATCGTCGCCATGCCCTTGACGATCGCCGCATGATCGGCATCCGAAAGGATGCCCACGTGATGCAGCATCTCGGCATGCGCGAGCGAGCCTTCGATGTCGACCAGGGCGAGCCGCTGGTCGAAGCTCACCGACGCGGTATAGCGCTTCAACAGCGCGGACATGGGCTCGGAAAAACGTGCGGACCAGGCTTCGGCCTTGCGCGAAAATTGTTGTGTCATTATCTTCGGCGGTCCGAATCGAGCCGTGATTGTGCAATGGATAAGTGGTCGCGCGGCATGCGGCTGCGCACGCAGCGATCGGTTTTGCAGAGGCATCCCGCCTGAACGATAGGGGCCGCGTGAGCGAGGAAAGTATAAGTCAGCCGCTCGAAGAGACCGCGATCGTGATCGACAGCGCGGTGCCGGACTGGTGCAACCTCGGCCTCACGCTGCGCATCGTTCTGGGCACCAACGCGCTGTTCTTCTGCATCGCCGCGCTCAACGCCGAATCGTCCGCGCAGTGGCTCGCGCAATGGTTGCGGATGGCGATGCTGATCGAACCGGTACTGATCGCGAGCCTGCTGTTCGGATGTTTGATCCGTCGCATGACGTGGCGCTGGCCGGCGCGATTGCAGTTTGCGATCGTGCTGCTGTTGCCGGCGTCGTTGACGATAGGCGTGGAGTCTTTCATCACCGTGAGCGAATCGTTGCGACCGCCGATCGTGTGGCGCGATGCGGCCTTCGCGATGCTGCTGGCCGGCGCCATTCTCTACTGGGCCCGGCTGCGCGACCGCGCCTATTCGCCCGCGCTTGCCGAGGCGCAGTTGCAGGCGCTGCAGTCGCGCATCCGTCCTCACTTCCTGTTCAACAGCCTGAACGCCGCACTCGGCCTGATCCGTTCGGACCCACGTCGCGCCGAGACGGTGCTCGAAGATATCGCCGACCTGTTTCGCGTCCTGATGCGCGACAGCCGCGAGCGCGTGCCGCTGGCAAACGAGATCGACCTGTGCAAGCAATATCTCGCGATCGAGAAGCTGCGCCTGGGCGATCGGCTTGCGACCGAATGGCACGTCGATGAGGGATCGCTCGCTGCGCTGGTGCCCACGCTGTTGCTGCAACCGCTGATCGAGAACGCCGTGCATCACGGCATCGAGCCTTCGCAGATCGGCGGCACGATCACGATCGACATCGCGCGGGTCGGACGCTACGTCGAGATCGGCATCGCCAATCCCTGGCAAGGCGACGCGGCCGCTGCGCAGACGCGCGGCAACGGCATCGGCCTCGACAACGTGCGTCAACGTCTGGCGCTCGTGCATGATCTGGAAGCGACCGTCGACAGTGCGGTGCGCGAGGGCCGCTATGTGGTTCGCATGCGGCTGCCGGCGGAGCGGCGACGAGGGCCGCGCGCGCGGCCGAACCCTCTCCCAGCCTCTCCCCTGAAGGCGGAGGAGTCACCGTCGAGGACCCGATGAACGACAACAACGACACCATTGCACGCATCCTCATCGTCGATGACGAAGCGCCGGCGCGCGCACGCATGATCGATCTGCTCTCGGATGTCGCGCACGAATTTCCGCACACCATCGTCGGCGAGGCAGGCGACGGCAGGAGCGCACTCGACCGGCTGGCCGAGACGCCGGCCGACATCGCGCTGATCGACGTGCAGATGCCCGGCATGACCGGCATCGAACTCGCGCGCCACCTGGGCGCGCTGCCCGAGCCGCCGGCGATCGTTTTCGTCACCGCTTTCGACGAATACGCAGTCAAGGCTTTCGAGGTCCACGCGCTCGACTATCTGATGAAGCCGGTGCGTGCCGCGCGCCTGCTCGAAGCGCTGATGCGCGTGCGTGCGCTGACCCGTCAGCAGCAGACGCAGGCGATCGCTGCGGCCGCGCGCGAATCGGGCGAGGCCACGGGCAGGAAACGCGACACGATCGCGGTGGTCGAGCGCGGCCGCGTGCTGCTGGTACCGGTGGCCGATGTCGTCTATCTGAAGGCCGAGCTCAAGTACATCACGATTCGCACCGCCGACCGCGAGTACCTGACCGAGGAGCCGCTGGTCGATCTCGAAAACGAGTTCGCCGATCGCTTCATCCGCGTGCATCGCAATGCGCTGGTGTCACGCAGCGCGATCGGCGGATTCGAGCGCGTCGAGAGCGTGGGCAGCGGCGATGCCGTCGGCGAGCCGCACTGGGTGGTGACCCTGCGCAACGTGCCCGAGCGCCTGCCGGTGAGCCGCCGGCAATGGCCGATCGTGAAGGACGCGATGCGGTCGTGACGAAGGATGGATGCGGGCCAGCCGCGCGATAATGCGCCCTTCAATTCAAAGGAAGGACCATGCCCTACATCCTCAGCAAAGAGCGCGACAAGCTCAAGCCGGCCACCGACGCCACCGCCGCCGTGATCGACAAGGACACCACCGCGGGCGACCTCAACTACATGATCTCGTTGATGGCCAAGGCCTACATCGACGCCAAGGGCCTGCGCTACGAACACCTCAACGCGGTCGTCGGCGCGCTCGATTCCGCCAAGGCCGAGTTCCAGCGCCGCGTCGTCGCGCCCTACGAAGACAAGAAGATCGCCGAGAATGGCGACGTGTATTGAAGGGGAGATTCGCGATGATCGTCATCACCGGCGCGATGCTCGCCAAGCCCGAGCGCATCGATGAAGCCCTGATGCTCAGCCTCGAGCACGTCAGGCGCTCGCGCAAGGAGTCCGGTTGCATTTCACACGCCGTGCATCGCGATGCCGAGAATCCGCTGCGACTGGTCTTCGTCGAGGAGTGGGCCGACATGGCCGCGCTCAGTGCGCACTTCGCAGTACCGGCGTCGCGCGCGTTCGGCAAGGCGATGGGCGCGATGGCAAGCGAGGCGCCGACGATCAAGATCTACGAGGCGACGCGGATCGAGCAATGAGTCCGGTGACCAACGACCCGGCCAGCAACCCGGCAGGGACTGATGAATCCGTTGCGGCGCGCACGCCCTCGCTCTACATCCCGCATGGCGCAGGTCCCTGCTTCTTCATGGACTGGAACCCGCGCGACACGTGGACACGCATGGGCGAGTTTCTCCGCGGCGCGATGTCCGCCCTGCCACAGAAGCCTTCCGCGATCCTAATGGTGTCGGCGCACTGGGAAACGCCGCACTACGCGGTGGGCAGCGCGGAGCGGCCCGGCCTGTTGTTCGACTACAGCGGCTTTCCACCGCACACCTATGAATTGCGTTACGCGCCGTCGGGCAGCCCCGCGCTTGCAGCCCGAGTGCGCGCGCTGCTGTCGGCCGCCGGCTTGCCGAACGATGAAGACCGCGAGCGCGCCTACGACCACGGCATGTTCATTCCGCTGTTGCTGATGGCGCCCGAGGCCGACATCCCGGTCGTGCAACTGTCGGTGCGCGCGGGACTCGATGCGCGCGAACACGGCGCCGTCGGCCACGCGCTCGCGCCGCTGCGCGACGAAGGCGTGTTCATTGTCGGCAGCGGCATGAGCTTTCACAACATGCGCGGCTATGGCGATGCGCGCTTCGGTCCGATCTCGGACCGCTTCGATGCGTGGCTCACCGAGACCGTCGGCATAGTCGACGCGTCAAAGCGCGGCGACGCGCTCGCGCGCTGGGACGAGCATCCCGATGGCCGCCTCTCGCATCCGCGCGAGGAGCATCTGATTCCGCTGATGGTGGTGGCTGGCAGCGCCGGCGATGTCGCGGGCCGGCGCGTATTCAGCGATCGCGTGATGGGGACGACGGTGTCGGCGTTTCAGTTCGGGTAGGCAATCGCGTTCCGCTCGTAGGCAGATCCGACCCACGAATCGACAGTTTCGTCGGATTGCGCTTTGCAGCTTTGGCCCCAGCGCCTATATTGTTCTGGATCGACTCCGCGGCTCGGCTTGCGGCGTCGATTCAGGGGGCGCCACGGGCGAATACCTGGAGGCCTCTTGACAGCTTGCCGAAGCCCGGACCATTCGAGCCGTCGGCCATTCGAAAGGAGCAGCGATGAAGCCTCTTCAGGGACGGGCCGGCATAGCCGGCATGGTGTTCGTCAGCGCATTCGCAACCGGCGCCGCGGTTCGAGCCGAGCCGCTCGAGACGAACCGCTCCAACGCGCCGCAGGCCGCGGTCGTTTCGGTCTACGCGACCGGACTCAACAATCCGCGCGGGCTGAAGTTCGGGCCGGACGGTGCCCTCTATGTCGCCGAAGGCGGAGTAGGTGGAACCAACTCGACCGTCGGACAGTGCACCCAGGTGCCGACTGTCGGGCCCTATACCGGCAGCCCGACGGGTTCGCGTATCTCGCGCATCGATTCGCACGGGCATCGCACCACAATCGCCGACGATTTCCCGTCGAGCCAGACCAATCCGGAGTCGGGCAGCCTGGTGTCGGGCGTCGCCGATATCGCCTTCGTCGATGGGAGGCTGTACGGGATACTCGCCGGCGCCGGGTGTTCGCATGGCGTGCCTTCGATACCCAACGGCGTCGTGCGCGTGAACAAGGATGGCAGCTGGAAATTGATCGCGAACCTGAGCGCATTTCAGATGGCTTACCCGACGCAGGTCATCGAGCAAGACGACTTCGAGCCCGACGGTACCTGGTATAGCATGGTCGCGCTCGACGACGATCTCTACGCGGTCGAACCGAACCACGGCGAGCTCGACGTGATCACGACCGACGGCCGCATCAATCGCATCGCCGACATCTCGGCGAGCCAGGGGCACATCGTCCCGACTGCGATGGCCGTTCACGACGGCAATTTCTACGTGGGCAATCTCGGCACGTTCCCGATAGTCCAGGGCGCCTCGAAGATCCTGAGGATCACCAAGCGTGGGCATGTCAAGGTGGTCGTCACGGGATTGACTATCGTGACCGGCATCGCGTTCGATAGCCGCGGGCGCATGTATGTGCTGGAGAACACAGTCGGCCATCCAGGTCCCACCCCGGCATCGGGACGCGTCGTGCGAGTCACGCGACACGGGGACCTGAAGGTCATCGCGTCGAACCTGATGCTGCCCACCGCGATGACCTTCGGCCGCGACGGGAACCTGTATGTGTCGGCCGCCGGTTTCGGGCTGCCTCCCAGGGGGTTCGGCCAAGTCCTGAAGGTTGACTTGCGACCCGACACGGATGAGGACGACGACTGATGATGCGACGGCGGCCGACCGCATCCGTTCTACGGATGCGCTGTCGCGCAGCCTTGCGCTGAGGCCAGCCAGTCGCAATAACGCGAGACGCCTTCTTCGACGGTCAGGAAAGGCGTGTCGTAACCGGCCGCGCGCAGCCGCGTCGTGTCGGCTTCGGTGAAGCTCTGGTACTTGCCCTTCAAGGCTTCGGGGAAGGCAACGTATTCGATCAGCCCATCGGCGACCTGCTGATCGAGCGGCAGAGCCTCTTGCCCTCCGTGGCGGCGCAGGCTGTTGACCACCGACATCGCCACATCGTTGAAGGTCTGCGCGCGACCGGTGCCGAGGTTGTAGATCCCCGACGTGCCGTGCTCGAGGAAGTGCAGGTTGACCTTGACGACATCCTCGACCGACACGAAGTCGCGCTGCTGCATGCCGTCGCCATAGCCCGCATGACCTTCGAACAACTTCACGCAACCGTCGCCCTTGAACTGGTTGAAGTTGTGAAAGGCCACCGACGCCATGCGGCCCTTGTGCGACTCGCGTGGACCATAGACGTTGAAGTAGCGAAAGCCTGCGATCTGATGCTTCGTATCGGGAAGACGCCGACGGACGACCTGGTCGAACAGGAACTTCGAATAGCCATAGACGTTGAGCGGCCGCTCGGCGCCGCGCTCCTCGACGAAGCGCGGACCCGCACCGTAGGTCGCGGCCGACGACGCATAGAGAAACGGGATGCGCTGCTCGCCGCACGCGTCCATCAGCGCGAGCGAGTAGCGGTAGTTGTTGTCCATCATGTAGCGGCCGTCGGTCTCCATCGTGTCCGAGCACGCGCCCTGGTGCAGGACCGCGCGCACGCGACCGAAGTCGCTGCGCGTGAAGCGTGCGATGAAGTCGCCGCGATCGAGGTAGTCCGCGATCTCGCAATCGACCAGGTTGTTGAACTTGTCGGCGTGCGTCAGATCGTCGATCGCGATCACGTCGGTTTCGCCGCGATCGTTCAGGGCCCTGACGAGATTGCTGCCGATGAAGCCGGCTGCGCCGGTGACGATGTAGGTCATGGAGGTGCGCGGGGAAGCGGGACGTGGGTGCACGAAGCGGGCGCACATGATATCGCTGGTGCTGTTCGCGACGAGCGCGGTCGATGCTATGGCGGCCGCGGGATCGATGCGGACATGCAGCAACTTCCATGAGAAGGCCGTGAGCATCGTTGACTCGGACAGCACGGTTTCATAGATTGCGTGATGTCTAAATCTAGTCGTGCTCCAAGCCGATCCGGTTGCATACTTGATCCGGAATACGAAGCGGCAGAAGTGCGGATTGCGATTGTGCGATAACGCCATCCGCGATAATTTTTGGGCGCCCTACCGGCTTGAAGGAACCCCGCAAATGAAGCCGAGACAAGCGAATATCCACAAGTGGGCTTTGCCCACCGCGGCTGCCGCTCCTGTCAAACATCAGACATCAGGCGCCGGATACGGCGCAAGCGCAAGGCGTTGCTGTAGCGCCTGGAGCGATGGAAGATCTTTCCCGCGCCAAGGAGGTGGTGCAGCCTCCTTCGTATCGCTATGGTCGTGTGCACGAAACCATGCGACGATCTCACGGCCAGACATTGGCGAAACACAAGGAGCATCGATGAAAGCGGCCAAGGTATGTGCAGTTGTCCTCTCGATCTTCGCAGTGACTCAAGCAGCAACCGCTCAAACAACTACCCCGCAAGCGCTGCGAATTGTCTCTACTGATGACGCTCCGAAAGCGGCAGGACCGTATTCTCAGGGGATCGTCTCTGGCGGATTCTTATTCGCGGCCGGTCAAGTCCCAAGAGACCCGAAAACCGGAAAGCAGGTTGCCGATACCTTTGAACAGGCGATGAATCGGGTTCTTGACAACCTAGAAGCCGTACTCAAGGCAGAAGGGCTGGATTGGACAGATGTCGTGAAGGTCACAGTATTCCTCACGAAGGCTGATGACTTCACGCCCCTAAACACTGTCTATGCTCAACGCATGGGCGCCGCTAAACCGGCTAGAACTACCGTAGTCGCGGCCGCCCTCCCGGGAGGATCGATTGTGGAAATGGACCTCATCGCTCGCGCACGCAAGTAATCATCCGCCCTGCAGCTTTGCGGAATGCTGGCCGGGCCTACACCTACTTCCCAATTTCGTGCCGCAGAGCCGCGGGTCAGCTTGAACGTTAGACACCTGAAGGCGTCATGCGCGGATTGAAGCTGCTGTTCATTTTGTACCTGATGGCGTCATTGCTTCAGGCACAGGCTCAGACTCCGCAGAGGGTGGTGGATATTCCGACTCGACCTGGGGCCACGCAGCGAATGATCCTGCTCTCGCCGCCGGATGCCAAAGCAACTGTTGTGTTAATTCCCGGCGGTCACGGGGGGCTACAGCTCTCTCCGGACGGCTCCATGAAATGGGGCGCCGGAAATTTTCTCGTTCGAACGCGCCAGCTGTTCGCCGACCAGGGTCTGATCGTTGCCGTCATCGACGCACCATCCGATCGGCAGACGCCCCCTTTTCTTGGAGGTTTCAGACAGAGGGCCGAGCATGCGGCAGACCTTAAAGCTGTCATCGCGTGGTTACGAGAAAACGCCAAGCTGCCAGTCTGGATTGTCGGGACAAGTCGCGGAACCCAATCAACGGCGTACGTCGCCACTGAGCTTGAGGGTTCCGAGGGCCCGGACGGCATTGTTCTTAAGCGATTCGGATCCTGTTGGCACGTGGATCAAACAGTTGCAACACAACCAAGTCCCTGCTTTCAGGGCCTTCAATATGCATCCGCCATGAGAGCTGACTCGGCGCTGAGCCGACGCCGCGGCGCGCGAGTGATGGATCACATCCAAACGAGTTCGGGCGTGCCTGATAATTCATTCGAGACGTCCGGGCTCGACTGACACAACAAGGAGACCCACCTCGATGATCACGATGAACTTCCTCATCACCTCGCTGATCGTTGTTCTGATCCCCGGCACCGGCGTGGTGTTCACGGTCTCCACCGGACTTTCCTTGGGCAAGCGCGCGAGCATATTCGCCTCGTTGGGTTGTACGGCCGGAATCGTGCCTCACCTCCTCGCCACTATCCTGGGCCTGTCCGCTGTCATGCATGCGAGCGCCCTCGCATTCCAGGTTCTCAAGTTCGCGGGCGTCCTCTATCTTTTCTACCTCGCCATCGCCACGTGGCGCGACAAGACGGCATTCGCCGTGAGCGGCGCTCCCGGTAGCGCCACAGCGGGCAGCCTCGTCGTCAGGGCGTTCCTGCTGAACATCCTGAACCCCAAGCTCACCATCTTCTTCCTCGCGTTCCTGCCCCAGTTCGTCGCACCCGATGCGCCTTCCCCCCTGCTGCATCTGCTGGTACTGAGCGGGGTATTCATGGCGATGACGTTCGTCGTCTTCGTCGTCTATGGCCTTCTCGCCAATGCCTTTCGCAAGGCGGTCATCGAGTCGCCACGCGTGCAGGCGTGGCTGCGCCGCAGCTTCTCGGCGGCTTTCGCGGGACTCGGAGTAAATCTCGCGCTCACGGAGCGCTGATACGGCCTGACCGTTCCATGGAATCGCACCCATGTCACCCGGTGCGGCGTCGTGCCCCTCGTGACCAGCAGGATCGACGACCGCCTCTACGCGGTCGTGAGCGTCAATGCGTTCGAAGGTGTCGATCAATCGCTCTTCAGCCGTGCGTCGGCAAGCTTCGACGGCGAAGAGAAAGAGTCTCGCCTCTCGCGCAGGAAGCGCAATTGGATCGCCAATGTCGCGTACTTCGAAGCCGAGCAGGATCATCCATGCACATCAAGGTAGACGATCTGTCAGGGACCGAAATCCATGAGCTGCTGCAAGAGCATCTTCGGTCCGTGGCGCTGCACTCGACGCCCGAGAGCGTGCATGCCCTGGATATCGAAGCCCTGCGCAAGCCGGAGATCACCTTCTGGACCGCTTGGGATAATGGTCAGCTCCTGGGCTGCGGAGCGATCAAGCAACTGGATGCCCAACATGCGGAAATCAAATCGATGCGCACGTCGTCATCGCATCTCAGAAAAGGCGTGGCAAAGAAACTTCTCGGTCACATACTCGAAGAAGCCAGGCGCCGTTCCTATAACCGCGTGAGCCTGGAGACGGTATCGATGGAAGCCTTCGACCCCGCTCGAAAACTGTACGCAGGATTTGGTTTTGAATATTGCGGACCGTTTGCGGAATATGCGGAAGATCCGTATAGCGTCTTCATGACCAGAGAGCTTTGAATCAGCCCGGCGTCGCACTTCGCGCGCCGGTTTCGCGTTCGAGGGAGAAGTGCATGAACATGTTCAGGAGCCAAGGCAAATCGGAACGCAGCACGTCGACTTCGGGGGCACGCAGCCACGGGCTCGGAGCGATCTGCGCGACAGCTCTTCTGCTGATTGCGGGCTGCACGACGATTCCGCGGTTGGATGCCAAGTTCGACACCGATACGCTCGGCGCGCTGCCGTCTTCCACGCCGGCGCCTACGCCGCCCAACGACACGTTGATCTGGAGGACGCAGTTCTTGTCCGCGACCGTGGTCAACGACTCCGCCGGTGGGCGAGCAGTGCGCATCGCGCCGTTGCCGGCTTTTACGGCGTCGCCCGATGATCGAAGAGTCTTTCTCCTCGCGCTGACCGAGCCTTTCACGACCAGCCCGGCCGCGAACATCCGCGGGCACGTGCGGCTTCGGCTCGTCGGGCTAGGAACCGTAGGCTTCGGGTTACGAATTTTCAAATCGAGCAACAACTTGACTTCATCGGCGGGGTCGAGCTGTCGAATTTCCTGCCGCCCTCGAAAGGGAGCGTCAATGTTGTCCGAGGATTCGACGGTGCGAGGCTCGGCGACCCGTTCGGGCTTCCGTCAGCCGGCCAGATCTCCGGCTATGACTCCGGCAATGTGATCGACATCAACTGGTCACTCGATCAGCCGTCACGCACCTTTTCAGTCAGCGCGTTGGGAGGGTCCCCGCAATCGGTCACGTTTCCCGCTCTATCCGGGTCGGTCGCAACGACGCCGATCCAGAGACTTTCGATTCAGTTCTGGATGCAGAAACCGACCACGGACACGGTCCTCTTCATCGACAATCTGTTCGCTGAAGAATACAAATGAGAAGTCCGACGGGACGCTTTCAGAACAACTCGTCGGCCGTCACCACTGAAGTACCGAGCTTGCCGACCACGATGCCGCCGGCGCGGTTCGCGTAGTCGACCGACCGGTGCAAGTCGGCGCCCGCGGCGAGCAAGGTCGCAAGTGTGGCGATCACCGTGTCGCCGGCGCCGGTCACATCGAACACTTCGCGCGCCTGTGCGGGAACGTCGTAGCGCTCGAGCGCGTCGTCGCTAGTCTCGAACAATGTCATGCCCTCTTCGGCGCGCGTGACCAGCAGCGCTTCCAATCCGAGCGAGTCGATCAGGTTTTTCACGCGCGCCTCGAGATCGGCTTCGCCGGTCCATCGGCCGACCACCTCGCGCAGCTCGGCGCGATTGGGCGTGAGGATGCTCGCGCCTTCGTAGCGCGCGTAGTCGTCGCCTTTGGGATCGACCAGCACGCGGCGCTCGGCGCGGCGCGCGGCTGCGATCATGCGGCCGATGTGCGTAAGGCCGCCCTTGCCGTAATCGGACATCACCACCACATCGTATTGCGCGAGCAGCCCGACGAACTGTTCGAGTTTGTCGGCCAGCACCTCGCGGCTGGGCGCGTCCTCGAAATCGACACGCACGAGTTGCTGCTGGCGACCGATCACGCGCAGCTTGATGGTCGTGGGCAGGTTGTCGTCGCGATGCAGATGCGATGCGATGCCGGTCTCGGCGAGCAGCTCGGCGACGCGCTCGCCGGGCTCGTCGCGACCGACCACCGACAACAGGCCCACGCTTGCGCCGAGAGCCGCGGCATTCTTCGCGACGTTGGCCGCGCCGCCCAGGCGATCTTCGCGACGCGTGACGCGCACCACGGGCACCGGTGCTTCCGGCGAGATACGTTCGACATCGCCGAACCAGTAGCGATCGAGCATCACGTCGCCGACCACGAGCACGCGCGCGGCGGCGATACGACTGCGATCGAATGAATCCATTGCGGCGTTATTTGGCGAGCACCGTCGTCGACGCCACCGACGAGCGCACTGCGGGCCTGCCGATCGGGATGTAGTCGAGGTCGAAAGCCGCGATGCGCTCGGGGTCGTAAAGATTGCGACCGTCGAAGATCACCTTCTCCGACAACTTGCTTTGCATCGCATCGAAGTCGGGACTGCGAAATGCCTTCCACTCGGTGACGATGATCAGCGCGTCGCAGCCTTCGAGCGCAGCCTCGGGTGTATCGGCGTAGGCGATGCGGGCCAGCCATTCGGGTTGATCGGCATAGTCGAGCGCCAGCACGCGTTTGGCTTCGTCCATCGCGACCGGATCGTGCGCGGTGATCGCGCCGCCGCGTTCGAGCACCTGGCGAATCAGCACGCGCGACGGCGCTTCACGCATGTCGTCGGTGTTTGGCTTGAACGCCAGTCCCCACAACGCGAAGCGGCGGCCCGACAAGTCTTCGCCGAAGCGCGCGACCAGCTTGTCGACCAGCACATGTTTCTGCGCTTCGTTGGCGGCCTCGACCGCTTCGAGGATGCGCGACGGGCGCCCCGCTTCGATGCCGCTGCGTTTCAACGCCTGCACGTCCTTCGGAAAACATGAGCCGCCGTAGCCGCAGCCCGCATAGAGGAAGTGATAGCCGATGCGCGGGTCTGAGCCGATGCCCTGACGCACCAGCTCGATGTCGGCGCCCAGCACTTCGGCGAGGTTGGCGAGTTCGTTCATGAACGAGATGCGGGTGGCCAGCATCGCATTGGCCGCGTACTTGGTCAGCTCGGCCGAGCGCACGTCCATGAACAGCATGCGTTCGTGATTGCGCTGGAACGGTGAGTACAACGAGCGCATCACGCGCCGTGCGCGCTCGCCGGGTTCGTCGGCCGCGCACCCGAGCACCACGCGATCGGGCCGCATGAAGTCATCGACCGCAGCGCCTTCCTTCAGGAACTCGGGATTCGACACGACCGTGAATTGCACGGCGGAGCCGCGTTTCGCAAGCTCGTCGGCGATCGCTTCGCGGACCTTGTCGGCGGTGCCGACCGGTACCGTGGACTTGTCGACGACGACCTTGAAGCCGGCCATGTGCTTGCCGATGCTGCGCGCAGCCGTGGTCACGTACTTGAGATCGGCCGAGCCGTCTTCATCGGGCGGTGTGCCGACAGCGATGAACTGCACCTCGCCGTGCGCCACCGCGCGCTCGACATCGGTGGTGAACGAGATGCGGCCGGCCTGACGATTGCGCGTCACCATCTCGAGCAGACCGGGCTCGTGGATCGGAATGCTGCCGCTGTTCAGGATGTCTATCTTCTTCGTATCGACGTCCAGGCACACCACATGATTGCCGACCTCGGCCAGACAGGCGCCCGTGACGAGCCCCACGTAGCCGCTGCCCACGATCGTCACTTTCATCGTTTCAATTCCTTTGGGTTTCGAGTTCTTCGGTACGGCGCGGCGGGTAGGTTTCCCAGTTCGAGCAACCCGGACATTGCCAATAGAATTGGTGCGCCTTGAAGCCGCACTGCGTGCACACGTAGCGGCCGAGCTTGCGCGTGTGACGATGCAGCAGAGTCTTGACGACATCGAGATCGCCGCGATCGTCTTCGCGCGGCAGGTCGAGCTGACCGCGCGTGTCGAGGTACTGCGCGAGCGCGAGCAGGCTCGGGCTGCGATGCAGCTCGAGCCGCGCGATCTCGTTGGCCGCTGCGTTGCCCTGCGCCTCGCGCGTGGCGCGCACCACGGTCTCGAGCAGATCGATCGACGGGTTGGTGTCGAGCCAAGAACGCAGCAGCTTGAGCCCTTCCTCGGCGCGACTCTGGCGCGTGAACGCGTCGATCAGGCGATCGCCGACCAGCGCGACATAGGGCGCGTTCTGCTGCTCGACCCGCTTCCACGACGCGATCGCGTCTTCGTCGCGCTGCTCCTGCGCGGCGATGTCGCCCTGCAGGATCAACGCGCGCACGTTCTGGCGATTGGCGGCGAGCGCATCGGCCAGCGCGCGCTTGGCGTCCTCGAGCCGCGACTCGCTGATCGCGGTGTGCGCGATCTCGCAATGAAACTGCGCGATGCGGATCTGGTTCGATCCCGCGCCTGCACGCTGCAACTCGTCGGCGATCTCGATCGCCTGCGTCCACTGTTTCTCGATCTGGAAGATCTCGAGCAGGTGACGTTGCGCATCGACGCCGTAAGCCGTGCCCTTCAACTGCTGGAAGGATTCTTCGGCGCGATCGAGAAGCCCGGCTTTCAGATAGTCCTGGCCGAGCTCGTAGAGCGCATGGGTGCGCTGCTCATCGGGAAGGTCCGGCCGGTTGAGCAGGTTGTGATGCATGCGGATCGCGCGCTCGGTCTCGCCGCGACGGCGAAACAGGCTGCCGAGCGCGAAATGCAATTCGATCGTTTCGGGATCGAGCTTGACGACCTCGATGAACGCGTCGATGGCACGATCGGGCTGCTCGGACAACAGGAAGTTAAGGCCCTTGAAATAGGACCGCGGCAGGCTGCGCGATTCAGTCAGCAACGCACGCAGATCGACGCGAGCCGTGACCCATCCGAGGGCGAAGGCACCGGCGATCGCAAGCAGCATCCACGGCTGGAATTCCATGAGCGAGAGTGAAGGGGAAAGCGCGCGATCAGATGGGTGCGGTCACATCGTCGCGGTCAAGTCGTGGTACGGGCGCCGCGCGCGATCGAGGCGATCGCATCGGCCGACTCTTCGTTGGTGGGCATGCGTGCCGGCGAGCCGCCCGCCGGGCCGCTGTCGGCCTTCTGCGGCGCGATCCTGCGCAGTCGCCGCAACTCGACTTTTTGGCGCACCCAAGTTGGCATCAACGCGACGAAGCCGCAGACGAAACCAGCCACGAAGAATGCCAGCAGCAGTGCGATCAGCGGCGCGCTCCAGCTCATGCCGGCGAAGAAATGCAGGTCGGCAAGCGCGGTGTTGTTGACCGCGAATGCGAACAAGACGACGAAGAGGACCAGCCACAATGCTCCGACGATGATGCGCATGGCTAGCTCCTCTGGCCAGTCATTCCGAACTTCGGAATGGTGATGACGTCACTCTGGGATCGAACGATCGAACGCTGACGCGCCTTCACTCGCTTCGGCGCCGATCGACGGCGCGCGACCGGTCTTTGTGGTTGCATCGCCATTCGCGCCGATATCGACGCGCTCGCGCAATTCCTTGCCGGCCTTGAAATGTGGCACGCGCTTTTCCGGCACCAGTACCTTCTCGCCGGACTTCGGATTGCGCCCTACCCGGGGCGGGCGCGTATTCAACGCAAAGCTTCCGAAGCCGCGAATCTCGATGCGCTGGCCGACGGCGAGGGACTCAGTCATCGCTTCGAGGATGGTATTGACCGCGAAGTCGGCATCCTTCGCGATCAGTTGCGGATAACGCTCGGCAAGGCGGGCGATCAGCTCGGATTTAGTCATGCGCGGGTCATGCGTGCGGGATCAGGAAATCAGCGGTTCACGAGAGACTGGAAACAGCATGTAGACGACCGCAAAAAAAATGTGCGGACGCGCCCAACCAAGCATCGCGTCCGCATTTCTTCTTCGTTCAGTTCTGCTGCATCAGTTCTGCTGCATCAGTTCTACTGCATCAGTTTTGCTGACTACCGCTGTCGAGCTTCGCTTTCAACAGCGCGCCGAGGTTGGTGGTGCCGGTTGCGGCACCGCTCTCGGCGGCCATGCGCGCCATCGTCTCCTGCGTGTCGGCACTGTCCTTGGCCTTGATCGACAGGTTGATGCTGCGGTTCTTGCGATCGACGTTGATGACCATCGCATTGACCGCGTCGCCTTCCTTCAGCACGTTGCGTGCATCTTCGACACGATCGCGCGAGATCTCGGACGCACGCAGATAGCCTTCGACATCGCCCGCGATCGTGACCACCGCACCGCGTGCATCAACGCTCTTGACAGTGCCGTCGACGATCGCACCCTTCTCGTAGGTCGAAGCGAAGTTCGAGAACGGATCGCCTTCCATCTGCTTGACGCCCAGCGAGATGCGCTCGCGCTCGAGATCGATCGCGAGAACCGTCGCTTCGAGCTCGTCGCCCTTCTTGAACTTGCGCACGGCTTCTTCGCCGGGCTCGCTCCACGACAAATCGGACAGGTGCACCAGACCGTCGATGCCGCCCGGCAGGCCGATGAAGACGCCGAAGTCGGTGATCGACTTGATCGCGCCCGAGACCTTGTCGCCCTTCTTGTGGTTGTGCGCGAACTCTTCCCACGGATTGGGCTTGCACTGCTTCATGCCCAGGCTGATGCGGCGACGGTCTTCGTCGATCTCGAGCACCATGACTTCGACCTCATCGCCGAGAGCCACGACCTTGGCCGGCGAGATGTTGCGATTGGTCCAGTCCATTTCGGACACGTGCACCAGGCCTTCGATGCCCTGCTCGACTTCGACGAATGCGCCGTAGTCGGTGATGTTGGTGACCTTGCCGAACAGGCGCGTGCCCGACGGATAGCGACGCGACAGGCCCACCCACGGATCTTCGCCGAGCTGCTTGACGCCGAGCGATACGCGATTCTTTTCCTGATCGAACTTCAAGACCTTGGCGGTGATTTCCTGGCCGACCGAGATCAGCTCGGACGGGTGACGCACGCGACGCCATGCGAGGTCGGTGATGTGCAGCAGGCCGTCGATGCCGCCCAGGTCGACGAACGCACCGTAGTCGGTGATGTTCTTGACGACGCCGGTGACGATGGTGCCTTCCTTCAGGGTCTCCAGCAGCTTGGCGCGCTCTTCGCCCATCGACGCTTCGACCACCGCGCGACGCGAGACCACGACGTTGTTGCGCTTGCGATCGAGCTTGATGACCTTGAAGTCGAAGGTCTTGCCTTCGAACGGCGTGGTGTCCTTGACCGGGCGCGTATCGACCAGCGAACCCGGAAGGAACGCACGGATGCCGTTGGTCATGACGGTCAGGCCGCCCTTGACCTTGCCGGTGATGGTGCCGACGATCTGTTCGCCGGTGTCGAGCGCTTTTTCCAGCGCCATCCACGACGCGAGGCGCTTGGCCTTGTCGCGCGACAGCAGCGTGTCGCCGAAACCGTTTTCGAGCGACTCGATCGCCACCGAGACGAAATCGCCCGGCTTGGCTTCGATTTCGCCCAGATCGTTCTTGAATTCTTCGACGGGGATGAAGCTCTCAGATTTCAACCCCGCATTGACAACGACGAAATTGAAGTCGATGCGCACCACCTCTGCGGTGATGACTTCACCTGCGCGCATGTCTTGATGCGTCAGGCTGTCTTCAAACATCGCGGCGAACGAATCGGGATTCTGTGCGGCGATTTGTTTGGCCTCGGGGGAGGCGAGATTGGTAACGGATGCCATGTGTGATTGAAAACCGCGTGGACGCGGACCTGGGTTGGGTTGATAAAAAAATCAGGCCCGATCGCTCGGGCCACCGTAGTGCGTGAACAAAAATCAACAACTGCGAATCAATCTCTCGACACGCGGATTCCCCTTTGCCTGGCGAGCTCGAGCACCTGCGATACCACCGCATCCAGATCGAGATCGGAGCTATCGATCGTTATCGCATCGACTGCCTTGGCAAGCGGCGAGGTACTGCGACTTGCATCGCGCGCATCGCGCTCCTGCAACTCGCGCAAAAGGACGGGGAGCTTAGCAGGAATCCCTTTCTCGATCAACTGTTTATGCCGCCGCGCGGCACGCGCCGCAACATCGGCGACAAGGAATATCTTGAGGGCGGCGCGAGGAAATACAATCGTTCCCATGTCGCGTCCATCGGCGACCAATCCCGGTGCCTCCTCAAATGCACGTTGGCGATCGAGCAGAGCCGCGCGAACTTGGGGAAAGGCCGCGATCGAGGACGCGAGATTGCCGATGCGTTCGTCGCGAATCGCATCGGTGACGTCGATCCCATCGAGATCGATGCGACCTGCGACGAAGCGCGGCTCGAGGGCGAGCGCGCAGTCGGCGAGCGCAGCCTCGTCGCCCGCGTCGATGCCGTCGCGGTCGGCTGCATAGGCGGTGAGGCGATAGAGCGCGCCGCTGTCGAGCACGTGAAAGCCGAGCGCGTCGCCGACGCGATGCGCGACGCTGCCTTTGCCCGATGCGGTCGGGCCGTCGATGGCGACGACGGGCGCGCTCTCGTCATCGGTCATACGCGCGTGCCCGCAGAAACGGCCGAGGGCTCCGACGGGATCGTGACGCGTCCGTGCTCGACGAGCGATTCGAAGCGTTCGAAATAGTCGGGAAAGGTCTTGGCGACGCAGTCGGGATCGTTGATGCGCACCGGCGTACCGAGAAAAGTCGCCAGCGAAAAACACATCGCGATGCGATGGTCGTCGTAGGTGTCGACGGCGATCGGGATGCCCGTGGCATCGAACCGAACGCGCGGCGGAACTGGTGGCTGCGCAATCCGCAACCAGTCGTGGCCGGTCTCGACGGCAGCGCCGAACTTCTTCAACTCGCTGGCCATCGCGGCGATGCGATCGGTTTCCTTCACGCGCCAGTTGCCGATGTTGCGCAACGTGCTCGGGGCGTCGGCGAACAAAGCGAGGACGGCGGCGGTCATCGCGGCGTCGGGGATGTCATTGAAATCAGCGTCGATCGCGCGCAAGCGAAAGCCCGAAGCGATGCCGGGAGAACGCACTGTGACCGCATCGTCGTCCTCTGCGATCTCGGCACCCATCGCGATCAGCACGTCGACGAAGCGCGCATCGCCCTGCAGGCTGTTGCGGACCATGCCTTCGACGCGCACCGGCCCGCCGCCGAGCAGGCCCGCAGCCAACAGGTAGGAGGCCGAAGAGGCGTCGCCTTCGACGACGACCGGGCCCGGGCTCGCGTAGCGCGCGGCGCCGGAAACCACGAAGCGATTGGCCGACGCTTCGAGCACATCGACGCCGAAGCGCCTCATCAACGCGATCGTCAGGTCGACATAGGGACGCGAGATCAGCATGCCCTCGACCTCGACGACGAAGTCCGCGTCCCCGGTCAGCAGCGGAGCTGCCTGCAGCAGCCCGGTGAGAAACTGGCTCGACGTATCGCCGCGCACACGCATGACGCGTGCCCGCGCCTCGCCCTCGACGGGCGCAAGCGACGCCGGGGCGATGCGCAGCGGCGGATAACCATGGCCCGCTTCGTATTCGATGCGCGCGCCCAGCGCGTTCAACGCATCGACGAGATCGCCGATCGGTCGCTCGTGCATGCGCGCGATGCCCGAGAGCCGGTAGCGCCCGTTCGCGAATGCGAGCACCGCGGTCAACGTGCGAATCGAGAGGCCCGAGTTGCCCATGAAGAGATGGGCCTCGCGCGTGGGGAACTCGGGGGCGCCGTCGATGGCGAGCACAGTGCCGCTCTCACGAAGCGGAACGCCGAGCGCCCGCAACGCATCGATCATCACGGCAGTGTCGTCCGAGCGCAGCAGTCCCGTGATCTGCGTGGTGCCTTCGGCCAACGCCGCGAGCAGCAGCACGCGATTCGAAATGCTTTTGGAGCCCGGCACGCGAACCGTGCCGCGCGCACGCGCGGCGGGGGCGAGATCGACGTACGCGCGACGCGCGTTCATGCGGTGCGCCCTCGCGTCCGTCTCATGCGACCACCTGATGCCGCGTCCGATTGAGCCATAGCAGCACGATGATGAGCACGTTGATCGCGAACAGCCCGACGCTGCTCCAGGAAAAGCGCCGATAGATCTCGAAGATCTCCAGCGGCAGATAAAGTCCCGCACTCGCGATGCCGAGCAGCCAGCCCCAGCTTTTCTGGTACCACAGCCCCCATGCCTCGACGAAACGAAGCAGCGCGTAGGCGATCGCCGCCGCGGCCAGCATCACCAGGCGCTTGTCGTTCATGTGCTGGGCGGTACGCATGAACAGCCGCGATGTGTGTCCCGCCGGATCGAGATGGAGGTGATCGACGATCACGTCGATCACGTGGTCTGCGCCGGTGTGCAGCAGCTTCACCGCAACGGCGGCAGCGAGAATCACGAGCAGGCCCTTGACGGCTTCCCATACCGCGATGACGCGCAGACTCGCGCGTCCCGAACCGGGCTTCACGCCGATTGCGACTGGGTGCGGCCCGACAACCGGTGCTTCACCAGGCTGGCGCAGCGGATGGGAGGAAGAAGACATGGGCGGCAGATGGCGCGTCGACTGCGCGGTGACTACGTAACGATGAGGTGGCAATCACGGGCGCAAGCGCGCCATGGTACCGGAGCATAATCGCGAACTTTGTCGAATCGTCACCGCGATCACCTCGAGCTGAAGCCGTTTCAATTCCGCGCGACTGTGTGGCACGGCGATGCCGAAAAAGTTGCGAGACCGAACGTCATGTCCTCGTCCTTCTCCCGCAAGCTTGCGCTCGACCACGAAAGCGTCGTCCTCGTCCTTCAAGGCGGCGGCGCGCTGGGCGCCTATCAGGCCGGCATATTCGAAGAGTTGACCGCGATCGGTGCGGAGCCGACCTGGGTCGCGGGCGTGTCGATCGGCGCGATCAACGCCGCGTTGATCGCGGGCAACGCACTCGAGCATCGCATCGATCGCCTGCGCGAATTCTGGGAGCTGGTGTCGTCGGGTCCGGCACGTCAGGCGCCGATCTTCGACGGCCAGCGCGGGGCGTTCAATCAGTGGAGCGCAACCTGGGCCGCGACCTTCGGCGTACCCGGCTTCTATCGCCCGCGCGTGCCGCCCGCCATGCTGCAACCCGAAGGCACACCGGGTGCGCTCAGCATCTACGACGCGGGCGAATTGCGTTCGACCCTCGAACGGCTGGTGGACTTCGATCGCATCAATGCGAAGACGATGCGGCTGTCGGTGGGCGCGGTCAACATCGCGACCGGCAATTCGAAATGGTTCGACAACTTCGATCCGAAGATGACGATCGGTCCCGAGCACATCATGGCCTCGGGCGCCTTGCCTCCCGCGTTCGCGCCGGTGATGATCGACGGCGATGCCTATTGGGACGGCGGCATCCTCTCGAACACGCCGCTGCAATACGTGCTCGACGAGAGGGACGACGAGAAGCTGCTGGTCGTGCAGGTCGATCTGTTCCCTGCGCGCGGACCCGTGCCGGCCAATCTCGCGGGCGTCCTGCAGCGGCACAAGGACATCATGTATTCGAGCCGCTCGCGCTTCACGACCGAGAAGATTGCGGAGATGCAGCGCATGCGCGGCGCGATGCGGCGCCTGATCAAGCGCCTGCCGGAGACCTTGCGCGACGACCCCGACCTGCGCGCACTCGACTCTTCGCTGCGCTCGCCGCACGTCGATATCGTGCATCTGATCTATCGCCAGAGCGCCTTCGAAAGCGATTCGAAGGACTACGAGTTCTCGCGGCCGTCGATGCGCGAGCACTGGGCCGCGGGCGTTGCGGACATGCGCCGCACGCATGAGCATCTCGACCGGCTCGAGGCCTCGAACCTCGACAGCGACGTGACGGTCTACGATCTCGCGCAGGGAATCAACGCAGCGCACGGGCCGGCCGGTGTGCGCGACCGTGAAGAGACGGTCGCATTGATCAAGGCATCGAAGACGTTGGCCAAGGAGCGAACCCCGAAGCCTTCGCTCGCCAAAGCGCGAAAACCACCTCCATCCTCCAAGACAAAGGGCTGACCATGCGTTTGAAAGACAAGGTTGCATTCGTCACCGGGGCCGCCAGCGGCATCGGCAAGGAAATCGCCGATACGTTCGCGCGCGAAGGCGCGGCCGTTGCGATCGCCGACATGAACAAGGACGCGGCGATAGCGGCTGCGGCCGACATCGTGAAGAAGGGCGGCAAGGCGATCGGCCTCGCGTGCGACGTGACCGACGAGGCGCAGGTCGATGCGGCCGTCGAAGAGACGGTCAAGCACTTGGGCGGCGTCGATATCCTGGTGTCGAACGCCGGCATCCAGATCGTGCATCCGATCGAGGAGTTCGGCTTCGACGAGTGGAAGAAGATGCTCGCGATCCATCTCGACGGCGCCTTCCTCACCACGCGCGCCTGCATCAAGCACATGTATGCGTCGGGCAAGGGCGGCAGCATCATCTACATGGGGTCGGTGCATTCGAAGGAAGCATCGGTGCTCAAGTCACCGTACGTGACCGCCAAGCACGGCCTGATCGGGCTCGCGAAGACGATCGCCAAGGAAGGCGCCGCGCACAACGTGCGCGCCAACGTGATCTGCCCGGGCTTCGTGCGCACGCCGCTGGTGGACAAGCAGATCCCCGAGCAGGCCGCCAAACTCGGCATCAGCGAAGACGAGGTGATCCGGAACGTGATGCTGAAGGACACCGTGGACAAGGAGTTCACGACGGTTGCCGACGTGGCCGAGGTCGCGCTCCTGTTCGCGTCATTCCCGAGCAATGCGTTGACGGGCCAGTCGCTGGTGGTCAGTCACGGGTGGTTCATGCAGTAGTACCTCGTCGCTCAGCGCCGATCTCCCCATTCGCTGCGCGCCGCGCTCGCCTTCTTGAACATCGCTTCGATCGCATCGCGATCGCGTGTCGCGATCCACGCGCGCAATGCATCGAGACCCGCACGATAGCCGTCGAGATCGTCGAGCAATGCGTCGCGGTTGGCGATCGTGATGTCGCGCCACATCTCCGGACTGCTCGCGGCGATGCGCGTGAAGTCGCGAAAGCCGCCGCCCGCGAACGCAAACTTGAGCTTTGCGTCTGGCGCATCTGCAATCTGCGCGACCAGCGCATACGCGAGTAGATGCGGCAGATGGCTGACCGCCGAGAGCACCTGATCGTGCGCGTCGGCGTCCAGTAGCTCGACAAGCGCGCCGCATGCAATCCAGGCGTCACGCACACGCGCGACGATCGCTTCGTTATTCTCCGCAAGCGGAGTGAGTAACACGCGCTTGCCGATGAACAAGTCGGCGAGCGCCGCGTCGGGCCCGTGCACTTCGCGGCCCGCGATTGGATGCCCCGGCACGAAGCGCGCGATGCTTGCGCCAAGCGCGCGACGCGCGGCGGCGATCACGTCGCGCTTGGTGCTGCCGACATCGGTGACGATCGCATCGGCTTCGAGATGCGGCGCGATCGCATCGAGAATGCTTTCGGTCTGCGCGACTGGTGCGGCGATGACGACGAAGTCGCATCCAGCGACCGCTTGGCGCGCATCCAGCGCGACGGTGTCGATGATGCCGAGTTCGCGCGCGCGCGCAGCCGCCGCGGGATCGCGATCGTACGCAACGAAGCCTTGCACGAGACCTGCGCGCCGCAGCGCGAGCGCGAACGAGCCGCCGATCAGGCCGCTGCCAAGTATCGCTACGCGCGCGAACATGGGTCAGCCGATGGCGCCACGCTGGTTCGGACGCTATCCGGTCGCATCACGCAACCGTGCCTGCGATCGCGCTCGTTTCCGCAGCGCGTCCCATCGCATCGGGCAATGCCGCAAGAAACGCCTCGTTCTCGCGCTGCGTTCCGATCGACACGCGCAGCCATTGCGGCAGGCCGTAGTTCGCGACCGGTCGCACGATGACGCCGCGCTTCAACAACGCGAGATTGACGCGCGCGCCTGCATCCTCATCGTCGCCCGCCTTGAAGAGAATGAAGTTGCCGTACGACGGGATGTATTCGATGCCTGCCGCATCGAAGGCTTTGGAGAGTTGAAGAAGACCGGCGCGATTGAGCGTGTAGATCTCTTGGAGAAACGCCTGGTCGCCGAGCGCCGCGACGGCCGCCGCTTGCGCGAGTGCATTGACGTTGAAGGCCGCCCGCACGCGATTCATCAGGTCGGTGAGCGCGGGCTGTGCAATGCCGTAGCCGATCCGCAGACCCGCGAGCCCGTAGGCCTTGCTGAAGGTGCGCGAAATCAGCAGGTTCGGAAAACGCCGCACCCATTGCGTCGAGTCGAAGCGCAAGGCCGGCTCGAGATATTCGGTGTAGGCCTCGTCGAGCACGACCACGGTTTCTGCAGGCAGCGCGGCGAGAAAGGACGCGATGCGTTGCGGCTCGAGGAAGGTGCCGGTGGGGTTGCTCGGATTGGCGATGTACACGAGCTGTGCTGCGCCCTCGCCGTCTTTGCCGCAGGCAGCGACGAGCATCGCATCCAGATCGTGCCCGAGCGCTGCGGTGGCAGGAACGACGGTCGCGCGCGCGCCGATCTTCTGCGTCGCGAGCCCATAGACGACGAAGCCGTATTGCGAATACACGACGCGGCCCGCGCTGCCCGAGAAGGTCATCGCCGCGGTGATCAGGATGTCGCTCGATCCGGAGCCGAGCACGATCCACTCGGGATCGATGCCGAGCTTCTTCGAGAGCACCTGCTTCAAGTCGAATCCGTTGTCGTCCGGATAGCGCGCGATCTCCGCCATCGCGGCGGCCATCGCGCGCTGTGCGCTCCGCGGAATGCCGAGCGGGTTTTCGTTCGATGCGAGCTTGACGATCTTCGCGGGGTCGAGCCCGAACTCGCGCGCGACCTCCTCGATCGGCTTGCCGCCGATGTAGGGCGCGATCGAGCGGATGTAGTCGGGGATGTGAAGTGCCGGGACCGGCGAAGTCGTCATGTGAAGTCTCGCAATCAGGAAAGGCACCGCTGGCGGCGACGCGGCGCGGCGCCGTGCTCAGGCCAGTGGATACGAACCGAGGACCTTGAAGAATCCGGCCTGGGCTTTCAGTTCGCCCAGCGCCGCGGCCACGCCGGGATCGGTCTCGTGGCCTTCGACGTCGATGTAGAAGTGATAGACCCACACGCCGGTGCGCGCGGGGCGCGACTCGAAGCGCGTCATCGACACGCCGTGACGCGCGAGCGGTTCGAGCGCTTCGTGGACGGCGCCCGACTTGTTGGCGACCGAGAACACGATCGAAGTCTGGTCGCGGCCCGACGGCGTCGTGGCGATCGCGCCGATCACCGCGAAGCGCGTGGTGTTGCGCGCGAGATCCTGGATATGCGACGCGACCGCAACGAGCCCATAGCGTTCGATCGCGAGGTCGCCGGCGATCGCGGCGACACCGTCGTCTTCGGCGGCCATCTTCGCGGCGAGGCCGTTGCTTGCGACCGGCACTCTTTCGATGTCGGGGTAGTGGCGATCGAGCCATTGCATGCATTGCGCGAGCGCTTGCGGATGCGCGCAGACGCGGGTCACGGCGCGCCCGTCGCCGGCAGCCATCGATCCGGTTTTCGTGAGCAGATGGTGATCGATCGCCAACGCGACTTCGCCGCAAATGCGTAGCGGCGAATTGAGCAGCATGTCGAGGCTGCGATTGACGGTGCCCTCGGTCGAGTTCTCCACCGGGATCACGCCGAAGTCCGACGACGTCGCCTCGACCTCGCGAAAGATCTCATCGATGGTCGCGCACGGCCGACGCTCGACCGAGCGTCCGAACTGCAGGATCACTGCATGCTCGCTGTAGGTTCCTTCGGGCCCGAGATAGGCGACCACCGCGGAACGCTCGAGCGCGCGGCATGCCGACATGATTTCTCGATAGATGGTCGCGATCGCATCGTCGGGCAGCGGCCCCTCGTTCAATGCGCCCAGGCGCCGCACCACCTGCGCTTCACGCTCGGGACGAAACACCTGCGCGTTCGCGTCGGTCTCGCGCTTCCATTCGCCCACGCGATGCGCGACGCGCGCGCGTCGATTGAGCAGCGCGAGGACTTCCGCATCGATCGTGTCGATCTCGTCGCGCAGCGAGGCGAGCGTGTCGGGCCTGGAGGCGTCGTTCATGGCATCGCGTGCGGAACTCATTCAACCGTGTTTGCGTTCGAAGTCACGCATGAATGTCACCAGCGCCTCGACACCGGCGCGCGGCATCGCATTGTAGATCGACGCGCGTATGCCGCCGACCGCGCGATGACCCTTCAAGCCCTTGAGTCCCGCAGCGGCCGAATCGGCGACGAAGCGCTTCGTCAATTCGTCATCGCGAAGGCTGAAGGTCACGTTCATGCGCGACCTGTCTTCGACCGCGACGTTGGTCGCATAGAAGTCCGATGCATCGAGCGCGTCGTACAGCAGCCTGGCTTTGTCGACGTTCTGCAGTTCGATCGCCGCCAGCGGCGACAGATCGGGACGACCGATCGCGGCAGGGCGCGCCTTCAGCCACTTGAACACCAAGCCTGCCAGATAGATCGCGTAGGTAGGCGGAGTGTTGAACATCGAGTCGTTGTCGGCCACCACCTTGTAGTCGAAGGCCGCCGGGCACAGGGGATGCGCCTTGCCGATCAGGTCTTCCCGAACGATCACGAAGGTCAGGCCGGCCATGCTGACGTTCTTCTGTGCGCCGCCGTAGATCAGGCCATAACGCGTCACGTCGATCGGCCGCGACAGGATGTGCGACGACGCGTCTTCGATCAAAGCCGTGCCGTCGCCGTATACGGCCCGCACATCGGGCGTCCATTGATATTCGATGCCACCGATCGTCTCATTGCCGCAGATATGCACGTAGGCCGCGCCCTTCGTCGGCTTCCACTCGTGCTCCTTCGGCACGCGCGTATAGCCATGGGATTTGCTCGACGCGATCACGTGCACCTCGCCGTAGCGACGCGCTTCGTTGATCGACTTGGTCGCCCAGATGCCGGTGTCGACGTAATCGGCCACGCCAATGCCGCGCATCATGTTGAGCGGCACGATCGCGTTCTCCGCCAGTGCCCCGCCCTGCATGAAGAGGATCTTGTAGTTCGCGGGCGCGCCCAGCAGTTCACGCAGATCGGCCTCGGCTTCGCCGATCACGGGCGCGTAGTCGGCGCTGCGATGGCTCATCTCCATCACCGACATGCCGCTGCCGCGCCAGTCGAGCATTTCGCTCGCGGCCTGACGCAGCACCTCTTCGGGAATGGTCGCGGGACCCGGCGAGAAATTGTAGGCGCGCGTCATGCGTTGTCCTTCGCCGTGCCTTACTTCTTCGCCGGTGCTTTCGCGGGTGCCTTCGCCGGCGTGCTCGCCTGGGTCACCGCATCGACTTCCTTCTTGATGGTCTTTTCCATCACCGCGTTCACGCGTGGCTGGAAGATCGAGAACCCCGCCTGCATCGATTCGTTGATGAGCTGCGGCGTCACGCTCAGCGTCTTGGCACCGACCGGCGTCTTGTAGAACGCGGTGATCTGACGGACCTCGTCGGCGGTGTAGTACTTCGCGTAGATCGGATACATGCGCTCGATCGATTCATCGACGTTCTTGGGGTCGTTGATGATGGCCTGCGCTTCCTTGACGGCGTTCTCGAAGGGCTGATTCATGCCCGCGCGCACCTTCTGTTTTTGTTCCTGCGACAAGGACGCGTTGTTCTCGATCTGCGCATTCATCGCCTGCGCCATCTGCAGCGGCAGGTTCTGACCCATCAACTGAAAGGCCTTCGCCATGTTCTCGCGCATCTTCATGGTTTCGATCAGCTCCTTGATCGCGGCGCGTGCTTCGGGCGTCACGGTGACAGGCGCTGCCGGGGCAGCCGGGGCGGGCGCAGTCGCAGCCGGAGGAGTGGCCGTCGGAGGCGCCTTCGGTGCCTGCGCGTTGACCGTTATGGGCAGGGCCAGGGCGCCGGCGACGAGCATGCCGGTCAATGCGGTAACTGTTTTCTTCATCGGGAGTCTCCTGCGCCGAAGCGACGCATCTGTTGAAAATCGTAAAGGATCGGGTTGAACCACGCGATGGTCGGGGCGGTCGCGCCCGCCGCTGTCCTGGTCACGCGGGTTCGTCGGTACTCGCGTTGCCGTCGCCCACGGGAAGCTCTTCGCTGTCGTCGGTCTCGACCACGCGTTGCAGACCGACCAGGCGCGTGCCTTGATCGACGCTGATCAAGGTCACACCCTGCGTGGCACGGCCCATCTCGCGAATCTCGGACACGCGCGTGCGGATCAGCACGCCGCCGGTAGTGATCAGCATGATCTCGTCCTTGACATCGACCAGCGTGGCCGCGACCACCTTGCCGTTGCGCTCGGAGGTGGAGATCGCGATCATGCCTTTGGTTCCGCGACCGTGGCGCGTGTACTCACCGATCGGTGTGCGCTTGCCGTAGCCGTTCTCGGTCGCCGTCAACACGCTCTGTGAAGCGCGATTCTCGTCTTCGTTGGGCGCGACCAAGAGCGCGATCACCTGCTGACCGGGCTCGAGGTTCATGCCGCGCACGCCGCGCGCGCCACGACCCATCGAACGCACATCGTTCTCGTCGAAGCGCACCGCCTTGCCCGAATCGGCGAACAGCATCACGTCGTGACGGCCGTCGGTGATGGCCACGCCGATCAGATGATCGCCGTCGTCGAGATCGACCGCGATGATGCCGGCGGTGCGACGGTTCGCGAAGTCGGTCAGCGGCGTCTTCTTGACGGTGCCCAGCGACGTCGCCATGAAGACGTAGTGCGCGTCGTCGAAGGTCTTGACCGCCAGCACGACGGTGATCTTCTCGCCATCGGCCAACGGCCACATGTTGACCATCGGCCTGCCACGCGAGCCGCGCGAACCCTGCGGCACTTCATAGACCTTCAACCAATAGACCCGGCCGCGATCCGAGAACGCCAGGATCATGTCGTGCGTGTTGGCGATGAAGAGCTGGTCGATCCAGTCGTCTTCCTTGGTCGCCGCGGCTTGCTTGCCGCGACCGCCGCGCTTCTGCGCGCGGTATTCGGCGATCGGCTGGCTCTTGATGTAGCCGGTGTGCGAGATCGTCACCACCATGTCCTGCGGCGTGATCAGGTCTTCGTCGTTCATGTCGAGCGCGTTGAGCACGATCTCGCTGCGGCGATCGTCACCGAAATCGTTCCTGATCTGCTGCAGCTCTTCGGTGATGATCGCGGTGATGCGCGCGGGCTTGGCAAGGATGTCGAGCAGATCGGCGATCTGGCCCATCACCTCGCGGTATTCCTCGACGATCTTGTCCTGCTCGAGCCCGGTCAGGCGCTGCAGGCGCATCTGCAAAATCTCCTGCGCCTGGTCGTCCGAAAGCTTGTAAAGGCCATCGGGCTGCATGCCGTAGTGCGCAGGCAGGCCCTCGGGCCGGTAGGCTTCGCGGCCACCGGATTCCTCGGTCTCGGCACGCGCCAGCATCTCCCGCACCAGCGACGAGTCCCACGCGCGGCGCATCAGCTCCTGCTTGGCGATCGGCGGCGTGGGTGCGGCCTTGATCAGCGCGATGAACTCGTCGATGTTGGCCAGCGCGACCGCCAGGCCTTCGAGCACATGGCCGCGCTCGCGCGCCTTCTTCAACTCGAACACGGTGCGGCGCGTGACGATCTCGCGACGATGCGAGACGAACGCATCGATAATCATCTTGAGATTGCACAGGCGCGGCTGACCGTCGAGCAGCGCCACCATGTTCATACCGAACGTGTCCTGAAGCTGCGTGTTCTTGAAGAGGTTGTTGAGCACCACCTCGGGTACTTCGCCACGCTTCAGATCGATGACCACGCGCATGCCCGACTTGTCGGACTCGTCCTGGACGTGCGCGATGCCTTCGAGCTTCTTTTCCTGCAACAGCTCGGCGATGCGCTCGAGCAGGGTCTTCTTGTTCACCTGGTAGGGCAGCTCGTCGATGATGATCGAGGTGCGATTTCCCTTGTCGATGTCCTCGAAGTGCGACTTGGCGCGCATCACGATGCGGCCGCGGCCGGTGCGATAACCCTCGCGCACACCGGCGATGCCGTGGATCACGCCGCCGGTAGGAAAGTCGGGCGCGGGCACGATCTCGATCAATTCGTCGATCGTGCAGTCCGGGTTCTTGAGCACGTGCAGGCAGGCATCGACCACTTCGCGCAGGTTGTGCGGCGGAATGTTGGTCGCCATGCCGACCGCGATGCCGGTCGAGCCGTTGACAAGCAGGTTCGGGATCTTGGCCGGCAGGACCACCGGCTCTCTTTCCTGGCCGTCGTAGTTGGGCACGAAATCGACGGTCTCGCGATCGAGGTCCGCGATCATCGCCTCGGCGATCCTGGAGAGCCGCACCTCGGTGTAGCGCGAGGCCGCCGCGTTATCGCCGTCGACCGATCCGAAATTGCCCTGGCCGTCGATCAGCGGATAGCGCAGCGAGAACGGCTGCGCCATGCGAACCATGGTGTCGTAGATCGCCGCGTCGCCGTGCGGGTGGTACTTGCCCATCACGTCGCCGGACACGCGCGCCGATTTCTTGTACGGGCGATTGGAGTGGTTGCCCAGTTCGTTCATGCCGTATAGCACGCGCCTGTGGACGGGTTTGAGGCCATCGCGCAGGTCGGGCAGTGCACGACCCACGATCACGCTCATCGCGTAGTCGAGATATGACCGGCGCATCTCTTCTTCGAGACTGACCGGGATCATTTCCTTGGCAAACGGATTCATGAAGTACGGGCCAGCGATGGATTACGCCAGCACGAGCAAGAAACGGGGTGAACAGGCATCGTGGGAACGGCCGCATAACGCAAGCGCAGATGCACGACTGTCAGGGCGCGAATAATGCAGCCAAGAGTCGGGCGCGCGGCCGAAATTTAACTTGTGATTTTAGCACGGCGGCCTCGCCAGCCGGTCGTGACGAGGGCCGCCGCAGACTGCCGCGGCGCGCACATCCAAGCGTGGAGTCCTCGCTCGAAATCAGCGGTCCGGTTCCGGCCGCCTCGCACCCTTTGCTATATTCGCGCCGATGCAAGAGCCGCAACCCGTCGCCGAATTGATCGTGCCGCGCTGGATCGTGCCGATCGAACCGGCCGGCGTAGTGCTCGAAGACCATGCGATCGCGATCGATGATGTGGGCCTCATCGTCGCGGTGCTGCCGCTCGCCGAACTGCGCGAACGCTACGCCGCGGAGCGCGAAACCATCCTCGCCGATCACGTCGTCACTCCCGGTCTCTTCAATCTCCATACGCATGCGGCAATGACCCTGCTGCGCGGACTCGGCGACGACCTGCCGCTGATGGACTGGCTGCACACGCGCATCTGGCCGGTCGAGAAGGCGCTTTTATCCGAAGACTTCGTGACCGCCGGTACCCGTCTCGCATGTCTGGAGATGCTTCGCGGCGGGACCACCTGTTTCTCCGACATGTATTTCTTTCCCGATGCGGCGGGGGCGGCCGCGCGCGAGATCGGCATGCGCGCGCACCTGGGCTTGACCGTGATCGATCTGCCTACCGCTGCCGGTGGCGACGCCGATGACTATCTGGACCGTGGACTCGCGCTGTTCGACCGCCGGCGCGGCGATCCGATGCTGACGTTCGCGTTCGCCCCGCACGCGCCATACACGATTCGCGATACCACCTTCGAGCGCATCGCGATGCTGATGGGCCAGACCGGCCTGCCGATGCAGATCCATCTGCACGAAACGCTGGACGAGATCCGGCAAGAGGAAGCCCAGCACGGCATGCGGCCGATCACCCGACTCGAACGCCTGGGCCTGATCTCGCCGCAATTGACCGCGGTCCACGCGGTCCATCTGGACGCGAACGAGATTCGCCTGTTCGCCGAGCGCGGGGTGGCCATCGCCCATTGCCCGGCGTCCAATCTCAAGCTCGCGTCGGGAATCGCTCCGATCGCGCGCTATCTCGACGCGGGCATTTCCATCGGCATCGGCACCGACGGCAGCGCCAGCAACAATCGGCTCGACATGCCCGGCGAGATGCGGCTGGCCGCATTACTGGCCAAGGGCGTCTCCGGCCGGGCTGACGCCTTCAACGCGCACCAGGTGCTGCGCGCGGCGACGCTGGCGGGCGCAAAAGCGTGCGGGCTCGACGCGCGAATCGGCAGCATCGTGGCTGGGAAGGAAGCCGATCTGGCCGCGTTCGACTTGTCGGCTCTCGACTTCAATCCGATTTTCGATGTGGCGTCGCATCTGATTTTTGTAGCCGGACGCGAAGCGGTCACGGATGTTTGGGTACGCGGCGAGGCTGTTGTGCGAAAGCGACAATTCGTCGCGCAAGGCGCGCGCGCCGCGGAATCCAAGGGTGCAAGCGACATAGCCCTGTGGCAGAATCGGATGAGAAGTCAATTGGATGCGCGGTAATTTTGCGGTCGCAATTGATGCTTGAGAAGTGCGGCGCTGAGCTTGAGAACGGGTATCGACTAGGTCATAACCGGACTTGAACGGGGAAGTTTGCTCTGCGACCCACGAGGCATCGAGGGTATGAATTCGTAGATGCGGCTGCAGCGCATCTGCGTTGAAATCGAAATCAAAAGGAGAAACATGAATAAGTCGGTCAAAATGTCAGCTTTGGCTGCACTCTTGGCGTCGGCAGGTTGCGCCATGGTGGCGCCGGTAGCGTCGCCGCCGCAGCAACCCCTCACGGACATCAAGGCTGCGACCCCGGTAAGCGGCTATGTGCAAGACGCGCGCGGGATCATTGTTCGCGATCCTTTCGGTCTTTGCTGGCGCACCGGATATTTCACTCCTGCGCTCGCTCAGATCGAGTGCGATCCCGACCTCGTTCCCAAACCTGCGGTCGTAGCACCCCCGCCTGCACCTCCTGCTGCCGCCCAGCCGCCAGCAGTGGCCCCGGCGACGCCTGCTGCAGAGAAGATCACGTTTGCAGCCGATGCGTTCTTCGATTTCAACAAGTCCACGTTGAAGCCCGAAGGCAAGGCCAAGCTCGACGATCTGGTCAGCAAGCTTGGCGCGATCAACCTCGAAGTGATCATTGCCGTCGGCCACACCGACAGCATCGGCTCGGTCGCGTACAACCAGAAGCTGTCGGTGCGTCGTGCCGAATCGGTCAAGGCTTACCTCGTCAGCAAGGGTGTCGAAGCGAACCGCATCTACACCGAAGGCAAGGGCAAGAGTCAGCCGATCGCTCCGAACACGATCAACGGCAAGGACAACCCGGCCGGCCGCGCGAAGAATCGTCGCGTGGAGATCGAAGTCGTCGGCACCCGCGCGCCGAACCGCTGACCGGGAACATAGAAAGACAAGAACAGCGACGCCATAGCGTTTGCCATGAGCCCCGCGAAAGCGGGGCTTTTTTTTGCCTGCTTGCGGGTCTTTGCTCCACCCTTCCTTCGATGGGAGGAGGCGGTCGACAGCCATGCTAGCGTTCGCCTCTTCGCTTCGGAGCTGCCATGACCGATCTCTCCACGCCCGCCTCCGCCATCAACGCCGACCCCGAGGAACTCCGTAAATTCGGCGAGCTCGCGCATCGCTGGTGGGATCCGACCGGCGAGTTCGCGCCCTTGCATGCGATCAACCCGCTGCGCCTGGACTGGATCGCCGCGCGTGCAAAGCTGCAAGGCGCGCGGGTCGTCGACGTCGGGTGCGGCGGCGGCATCCTGGCCGAATCCATGGCTGCGTGCGGCGCCGATGTCACCGGCATCGACCTGTCCGAAAAGCCGCTCGCGGTCGCGGCCTTGCACAGCCTCGAGTCCGGCATCGCGGTGCGTTACGAGGAAATCGCGGCCGAAGATCTCGCCGTGCGCAAGCCGGACCGCTTCGACGTGGTGACCTGCATGGAGATGCTCGAGCACGTTCCCGACCCCGCGGCCGTCGTTCGCGCGTGCGCCACGCTGGTCAAGCCGAACGGCCACGTTTTTTTTTCCACCATCAATCGCAACCCCAAGGCCTACCTGATGGCGGTGGTCGGCGCCGAGTATCTGTTGCGCCTGTTGCCCAAGGGCACCCACGACTACAAGCGCTTCATCACGCCCGCGGAATTGTCGCGCCACGCGCGCGGCGCGGATCTCGAAGTCGATGGCATGACCGGGCTGCACTACAACCCGCTGACCCGTCGCTACTGGCTCGCGCCGAACGTAGACGTGAACTACATGATTTCGACGACGCGCGCGGCGACGGCTGCAGCGACGCGCGAAGCGGCGGTTGCCGCGTCGAGCGCAACGACTCCCGACAATTCCTGATGGCAGCGGACCTCCACCCGGGTCGTTGGCGCGGCATGCTCTTCGACCTCGACGGCACGCTCGCCGATACCGCGCCCGATCTCGCTGCCGCTGCCAACGCGATGCGACTTGCGCGTGGCATCGATGCGTTGCCACTCGAGGTCTTGAGGCCGGTCGCTTCACAGGGCGCGCGCGGCCTTTTGCGCGTGGCATTCGGAAGGTCGCCTGACGACCAAGACTACGTCGCGTTGCGCGACGAATTTCTTTTGCGATACCGGGACGCGCTTGCGATCCATACCCGACTCTTCGACGGCATGCATGAAGTGCTGGCCGCTCTCGAACAACGCGGCCTCGCGTGGGGCATCGTCACCAACAAGGCTGCGCGCTTCACCGAACCGCTGGCCGTCTATCTCGGACTCGCCGGTCGCGCCGGCGCGATCGTGAGCGGCGACACGACGCCGTTCTCGAAGCCGCATCCCGGGCCGCTCCTGCACGCGGCCGAACTGCTCGACCTGCCGCCATCCGCATGCGTCTATGTGGGCGACGATCACCGCGACATCGTCGCGGGGCACGCCGCCGGCATGGATACGATCGCCGCGGCCTGGGGCTATTGCGCACACAGCGCGCCGACGCAATGGGAAGCCGACATCGTGCTCGCCCAACCGCGCGACCTGCTGACGCTGTTCTGATGCGACGGCATGGCAGGACTGCGTCCTTATACTAGGCCGCGTTCGAGTGAGCAGAGGGGGACCGATGACAAGCGCCGGCTTCAACCGCAATCAATGGCTGCGCGTCATTCGCAACGCGGCGATGGTACTGGCCGCGCTACTGGTCATCATCGGTATCGTCGGCTACTTCGTCGCACCGGGCATCGTCAAGTCGGTTGCCGTGAACGCGATCGCCGAGCAACTCGGACGCAAGGCCGCGATCGGCTCGGTCAAGCTCAACCCCTACACGTTGTCGGCCACCATCGACGACTTCAAGCTCTACGAGCCTGACGGCACGACCGTCGCCGCGCAGATCGACCAGGTGGTCGCCGACATCTCCGCGGCTTCGCTCTTCAAACGCGCGCTGGTGTTCGACGCGTTGCACGTCACGCGGCCGAAGCTCTCGATCGCGCGCCTCGCGCCGCAGCGCTTCAGTTTTTCCGACATCGTCGACAAGATACTCGCCAAGCCGAAGACCGAGTCGCCCCTGCTCTTCTCGTTGAACAACATCCGCCTCGAGGATGGGAGCATCGCCTTCGACGACCGCGTGACCGGCAAGAAGCATCTGATCGACCAGCTGCGCATCGGCGTGCCCTTTGTCTCGAACCTTCCCTACGACACGGAGATCTTTGTCACGCCCGACTTCGCGGCGCGCGTGAACGGCAGCCCCATCGATCTGGGCGGAAAGGCGCAACTGTTCTCGAACACGCGCGAGGCCGCGGTGCAGCTCGATATCGCCGACCTGGATCTGCCGGCCTACATGGACTTCGTTCCCGTGAAACTGCGATTCAAGATCGCATCGGGCAAGTTCGGCGCGAAGCTCGCAGTGCATTTCAAGGCGGCCAGCAAGGACGCCGGGAAAGATCACACGGCTCGCACGATCCCGCAGATGCTCGACATCTCGGGACACGTCGCGGTGACCGACCTGCGCCTCGCCGATCGAAACGGTCACGAGGCGGTGACTGCGCAAGCGATCGACATCGACATCGCGAAGTTCGATCCCTTGAACGGCGACGTGGCCCTGCAACGGGTGGAGATCGCCGAGCCGCATGTCGAAGCCACGCGCAGGCGCGACGGCGGCATCGACCTCGTCGATCTGTTCACGCCGGTAGCGACACCGCCCCCACCGGATTCGCCCTTTACGACTGCGAGCACCATCAAAGCCGCTGCGGCGCCGACGTTCAGCATCGCGGCGCTCAAGCTCGACAAGGGCAGCCTGCGCTTTACCGATCAGATGGTCGCCGCGGCGACGACTGCTGCGACAACGACCACGACGACCGGGGTCGCGACGCTGCTCAAGAACATCAATCTCGAAGCCGGCGCACTGACCCTGCACGGCGACGCGCCGACGAGCTTCAACGTCTCGCTGGCCAGCGAAGACGGCGCGAGCATCGAGACGCGCGGCCATGCGGTGATCGCAAGACGCAGCGCATCGGGAACCATCGCGATCCGGAATTTCCGACCCGCCCGCGTCGCGCCCTATCTCGCTTCCTATCTGGTCGCGCGCATCGACGAAGGCAGCCTCGACGCCAGCGCACGCTTTTCCGTCGATGCTTCGGGAGCGCGACTCGCGGGCCACGTCGATGAACTCGTCGTGCGCATCGGGAAGCTTCGCACCACCCTGCCCAGCGAAAAGGCCGCGTTGGTGGGCGCCGATGCGATCGCGCTCGACGGTGGCGCATTCGACCTCGGCACGCGTGCGTTCACGGCCGCATCGCTGAAGCTCATCGCACCGGTCGTCACGATCAAGCGCGATGCGAAGGGCCGCATCAACCTGCGCGCCGCGCTGGTCGAGGCGCAGCCCGCGGCCACCGCGCGCGTACCGCAGGACAAGGCCGCCGGCGTCCAGGTGGTGACCGAGAACGCACCCGCATTCACCGCGATCGTGAAATCGCTGGTGGTCGAGCGCGGCGATCTCACGTTCGAAGATGCAGCCGCGGGCCGACCGGTGCGCGTGCGAGCCGCGCCGCTGAATCTCCAGGCCGAGAACATCGGCACGAGCGACGGCGCGGTGATTCCATTCGACCTGTCGGCCACCATCGAGCAACGCGGCAAGCTCGCCGCGAAGGGCAAGGTCGCGCTGTCGCCGCTGATGCTCGACGCCAGCATCGACGCCAATCAGGTCGCGGTGGGCTGGGCCACGGCCTACGCGGGCGACCGCTTGAACATCGTCGTCGAGAGCGGCGACCTCAATGCGCGCGGCACCTTGCATGTCGAAGCGCCGCGCGGGACGGGCACGGCGAAAAGCCCTGCGAGTTCCACACCCGGTATCGCCTACCGCGGATCGGCGGGCATCGTCCGGCTGCGCGCGCTCGACAAGCTCACGTCCGAGGAATTCGTGCGCTGGAAGTCGCTCGACATTCCCAAGGTCGATGCGCAGATGCCGGTCGGCTCTGCGCCGCTCGTGGTCACGCTGGGCAACGTGACCTTGAGCGACTTCTACGCGCGACTGATCGTCAACGCCAACGGTCGGCTCAACGTGCAGGATGTATTGGCGCGACCCGGCGAGCAGCAATCGGTCACGACGCCGGAGACCGCTCCGCCTCCGGCCAACGAGAAGCAGACGATTGCGACCTCGTCCGCGACGATTGCAGCGCCTACGACGGACGGTTCGACTGCGCGCTCGAGCCCGAGCCCGAACGCGAAGCCCTCCACATCGGAATCGAAACCCATGGTCCGCGTCGCCGGCATCAAGCTGGTGTCCGGCCGCATCGGCGTGACCGACAACTTCGTCAAGCCCAACTACAGCGCCACTCTCACCGACCTCAACGGCGACATCTCGGTGATCGCGTCGAACGACCAGAAGCCCGCCGACATCCACGTGCAGGGCCGCATCGACGGCGACGGGTCGCTGGACGTGAGCGGCCAGATCAATCTGTTCGCCGCGACCGCATTCACGGACATATCGGCGGTGGCCAAGGACATCGAGATGACGCGTCTTTCGCCGTACGCGATTCGCTATGCGGGCTATGTGATCGAGCGCGGCAAGATGTCGATGACGGTCAAGTACCACATCGAGAACGGCAAGCTCAACGCGCAGAACCAGCTCTTTCTCGACCAGCTCACCTTCGGGGAAAAAGTCGACAGCCCTACCGCGACCACGCTGCCGGTGCGGTTCGCGGTCTCGCTCCTGAAGAACTCGCGCGGCGAGATCAACCTCAACCTTCCCATCTCCGGAACCCTGTCCGATCCGCAATTCAGCATCGGCGGCGTGATCTGGAATGCGATTCTCAACATACTCGCACGAGCCGTCGCGGCGCCGTTTTCGTTGATCGCATCGGCCGTCGGAGGCAGTGGTAGCGAGGCTCAGCAACTCGGCTACGTCGAATTCGCTCCAGGCGTGAGCGAGCTCACTGCAGACGGGAAGAAGAAGCTCGACACGCTTGCGAAAGCGCTTGCCGATCGATCGCAGCTCAAGCTTGACATCATCGGAAGGTTCGATCCGGCCAGCGATCCGGAAGGCATCAAGCGCGACCACCTGCTCGACAAATTGAAGGACCTCAAGGCGAAGGATCTGTCGAAACCGGACGAGCCGGTCGGACGCAACGACGTGACGATCGCGCCCGACGAATATCCGAAATATCTCGCGCGCGTCTACGACGACGCCAAGCTGCCCGACAAGCCGCGCAGCTTGATCGGCCTCGCGAAGTCGCTGCCGGTCGAGGAGATGGAGAAGCTGCTGCTCGCGAACATCAAGCTCGACCCCAACGATCCGCGCTGGCTGGCGGAGGCGCGCGCGGACGTGGTGCGGCATTACATCGAAGACACCAACAGGATCGAGCGCAGCCGGGTGTTTCTGGTGCAGCCGAAGTTGAGTGCAAACGGGGTTGAGGACGGGAGGAAGGCAGCGCGGGTGGACTTTGCATTGCGGTGAATGAGTTCGCTTCGCAGAGTCACTTTCTTTGCTCCGCCAAAGAAAGTAACCAAAGAAAGGCGACACCCGGTGAGGCTGCCCTGTGACTGACCGCGTCAGTCACAGGGTCCCCGATTCGCGCAGGACTCAGGCGGCGCGCCGAGAACTCGCTGCGCTCAAACACTCGGCGCTTAACGGCCCCGCCTGAACCCTCCGCGAATCGGCAGCCTCACAAGGGGATCAACGTCAAAGGCCTCGCTTCGCTTCGAAGCGGCGTTGGGGGTGCTGCCGTTGCTATGGCTTCAGTTTTTGCTCTTATTCTTTCTTTACCCTTGTGATGCTGCCGAGGCGAGCGGGCTGGGGGCGGGGCCTTTAAGCGACGAGTGTTTGAGCGCAGCGAGTTCTCGGCGCGCCGCCCCCAGACCGCTCGACTCGGGAACCCTGTGACTGACTGCGTCAGTTACAGGGCAGCAGCGCCGGGCTCGCCTTTCTTTGGTTACTTTCTTTGGCGAAGCAAAGAAAGTGACTCTAGCGAAGCAATCAATCGATCGATCGCCAGCCTCGCCATCGCATCGCGCGTCGCCCGCGAAGCGCTCCCCAGGTGCGGCGTCAATACCACGTTCTTCAAAGCCAGAAGACGCGGGTTGATGTTCGGCTCTCCTTCGTACACGTCGAGGCTCGCAGCGCCCAGCCTGCCGTTCGCAAGCGCATCGGCCAATGCGTTCTCATCGACCAGCCCGCCTCGCGCGATATTGGTCAGCGTCGCTGTGGGTTTCATGCGCGCCAACTCGGCTTCACCCACGATGTGATGATTTTCCTGCGTGTACGGCAGGACGAGCAGCACGTGATCGGCCTCCGAGAACAAGGCATCGCGTGACACGTAGGTCGCCTTGCACTCCGCTTCGATCGCCGCGTCCAGGCGCGAACGATTGTGATACAACACGCGCATCGAGAAACCCGCGGCGCGGCGCGCGAGCGCCTGGCCGATGCGACCCATGCCGAGGATGCCGAGGGTCGCATGATGCACGTCGGAGCCTAGAAACTGGTCGAGGCTCCAGCGCTTCCACTGGCCCGCCCGCAGCCAGTGCTCCGACTCGGCCACGCGACGCGCGGCGGCCATCATCAGCACCCAGCCGAAATCGGCGGTGGTATCGGTCAACACGTCGGGCGTATTGGTGACGACGATGCCGCGCTCGGTACATGCGGGGAGATCGATGTGATTGGTGCCGACCGAAATCGTGGAGACCGCTCGCAATGCGGGTGCCTGATCGAGCAAGCGCGCGTCGACCCGGTCGCCTCCGCTAACCAGCAGGCCGTCGATGTCTCGAAGTCGTTGGATCAACTGGTCCGGCGCGATCGGCTCGTCGCCCTGGTTGGATTCGACCTCGAAGTGCGCGACCAGTCGCTCGAGGTGTTCGGGGAACACTGCGCGCGTCACCAGTACACGCGGCTTGGTTGTGGAGATCATTGGAAGTAGAGAACCGTGAGCACTGCGAACAAAGGCAGCAGGATGCCGCATGACCACACCATGTAGCCGAAGAACGACGGCATCCGTATGCCGCGATCCTCGGCGATCGAGCGCACCATGAAATTGGGCGCGTTGCCAATGTAGCTGAGCGCGCCCATGAACACCGCGCCGCCAGAAATCGCTTCGAGCGTCTCGCGATGCGCCATGAGGTATTTCGCATCGGCGCCCGCGAGATTGAAGAACACCAGATAGGTCGGCGCGTTGTCGAGGAAAGCCGAGAGCATGCCGGTCAGCCAGAAGTACATCGGATTGTTGGGTTCGCCCGATGCGGTGGTCACCAGGCGCGTCAGTGAGGCCATGGCACCCGACTCTCCCGCTTTCAGGATCGCGATGGCAGGAATGATGGTCACGAAGATCGCGGCGAACAGCTTGGCGACCTCCTTCATCGGCCCCCAGTTGAATTCGTTGGCCTCGTGGATTCCACTGGGCGTGATCGCCAGCGACACGAGCGCGATGGCGATGAGCAATGCGTCGCGCGCGATGTTCTGCCACTCGAGCGGCGTATCCAGCACAGTGAACGCGATCCCGGGACGCCAGAAGCCGCTCATCAATACCGCAGCGACGACAGCCACCAGCAGCAGGATGTTGACCTTGCCACTGACGCGCAGCGGTCGATCCGGTGTGGGATCCGGCCGCTCTTCTCCCGCCTTCGCATACAGGTAGCGATCGAGCGCATAGAAGATCGCCAGCAATGCGCCGCATAGCGTCAGTGTCGGTCCGAGCATCGCCGTCGTCGTCCAGAAGAACGACACGCCGTTGAGAAATCCGAGAAAGAGCGGCGGGTCGCCGAGCGGCGTCAGCGAGCCCCCGGCATTGGCGACGAGGAAGATGAAGAACATCAGCACGTGCACGTTGTGCGGGCGGTTGTCGTTCGCGCGGATCAAAGGCCGCACCAGCACCATCGCGGCGCCGGTGGTTCCCATCAGGTTCGCAAGAACCGCGCCCAGCGCAAGTAGCACCGTGTTCGTGCCCGGCGAGCCGTGCAGATTGCCGAACACGCCGATGCCGCCCGAAACCGTGTAGAGCGCAAAGAGCAGCACCACGAATGGCAGGTATTCGAGCAACCCGGCATGAGCGAGTTGATGCGCGGTTTCAGTCGTTCCGAACATCGACGCGAAAGGCACGACGAACAGCAAGGCCCAGACCAGAGCGATCTTGCCGAAGTGGCGATGCCAGAAGGTCGGCGTGAACAGCGGAAGCAAGGCGATCGAGGCGAGGATGCCCACGAACGGCAGGATCCAGTAAAGCGTCAGCGATGCACCATCGAAGCCCCCCGCGTTCGCCGACGAAACCCCGCACAGCAACGCGACGCCCGCCATCGCATGCGACGCAATCGCGCGCCCGCGTGCGACAACGTGCGATCCTGATTCTCGAGCCTCGCCCATGCCTTCCGCCCCTCGTCGTTCGATCGAAGGCGCATGTTAGCCGGAGCGGCGCGCGATGCGCGCGGCCGGCTCATTCGATCGACAGTCATGCGATCCACAGCCCTGGGATCGACCACGCGATGAACGTCAATTCCGACTGCGTCGCCGCGCCGGTCTTGACGAATACATTGCGAAGCTGCGCGCGCACCGTGGCGAGCGATACGCCGCGGCGCGCGGCACAGGCATGAAGACGCTCGCCACTTGCAACCGCGGCCATCAAAGCCGATTCGGCGCCGGTCAATCCGAACAGCTGCCCGAGCAGCTGCGCATCGGGCGTGCGCAGGCGCGAGCACGCGATGCACAAGAGCGCGAGGCCGTTGTCGGTATGCGGCATGCGCTGCGCCTTGCTTGCCGCGATGCGTTCCATCGACACCACCCGTAACGCGCGCCGCGGTCCGCAGGCGCTGTCCGCACTCAACAAGACCGAACCGTCGATGTAAGGCGCGTTGCAGGCCTGAGCCAGCGCAGTCATGAATTTGCGCCGCACATCGGGCGCGATGACGACCACATGATCGCCGCGCAGCGCGAGGCCGAGCGGCGCGGCCAACGCGGCCTTGCCCGCTTCGTTGAGGTACACCACGCGGCCTTCGCGCGAGATCAGGATGGCACCCATGTGCATGGTGCCCAGAAGCTGCAGCAAGGGATCGCTGGATATCGTCGGCATGCTATGCACGGCCGCCTCGCGTTCGTCGCGCGGTATGACCGAGTCGCCCCCGGGCAATGCATGATGCGCACGATCGCGCAGCCGCCCCGAATGAACGCTCGGGTTGTCATAGACCATAGCTGCCTGCTCCATCGACGTTCTCCCCGGGTTGTGTTGATTGCGGCACGTTGCTCACGGCCATAAGCTAATCAAACACCGGGCGGGATGCGATGGGGACGGCGTACTAGGACGAACGGGCAGAACGTCGTCCGTGCGAATTGCGCGCTTCGTATGTTGACGCGGGACGCGAATGAGCGCCCGCGTGTCAGCGCCGCGTCGCGGGAATCTCGAACACCTGACGCAGATATGCGAGGTAGGCTTCGTCGTCGCACATGTTCTTGGCGGGCGTATCCGAGAGCTTGGCCACCGGTTGTCCGTTGCATCGAACCATCTTCATCACGATCTGCAACGGCGTGTAGCCGAGGTCGTTGGTGAGATTGGTGCCTACGCCGAACGCGAGCCGCGCGCGGTCGGCGAAGCGCAGGTAGAGCTCGACCACGCGCGCAAAGTCGAGGCTGTCCGAGAAGATCAGCGTCTTGGTCTTGGGATCGATACGCAGCTTCTCGAGGTGCGCGATCATGCGTTCCCCCCACGCGATCGGGTCGCCCGAGTCGTGGCGCACCCCGTCGAAGAGCTTGCAGAAATACATGTCGAAGTCGCGCAGGAAGGCATCGAAGCCATAGACGTCCGACAGCGCGATGCCGAGGTCCCCGCGATATTCGCGTGCCCAGCGCTCGAATGCATACACCTGCGAATCGCGCAGCCGCGGCCCCAGCGACTGGCAGGCCTGCAGATACTCGTGCGCCATCGTCCCCAGGGGCGTGAGGTTCTGCTTCATCGCGAACCATGTATTGCTGGTCCCCGCGAACTGCGGACCCAGGCGCTGACGCAGGATTTGCAAGACCTCTTGCTGCCACAGCTTCGAGAAACGTCGCCGCGTGCCGTAGTCGGCGATCTTGCAATCGACCAGGCGTTCGTCGCCGGTCACCAGTGCGATCTTCTCGATCAACCGCCTGCGACCTTCGATGAAATCGGGGAAGGCCTGCATGCGCCGAAAATAGATCTCGTTGACGATCGCGAGGATCGGGATCTCGAACAGGATCGTGTAGAGCCACGGTCCGACGATCACGATCTCGATCTCGCCATTGTCCAGAGGCGAGGGCGACACCGTGATGTACTTCTCGTTCATCTGGAACAGGTCCAGAAAGTCGACGAAGTCGCTCTTGATGAAGCGCAGGCTGCGCAGCCATCGCAACTCTTCTTCACGAAACCGCAGCGAGCAGAGTTGGCGGATCTCGTCGCGAATCTCCGCGACATGCGGCACGAGATCGATCCCGGGCGTGCGGCACTTGAAGCGGTACTCGACCTGCGCGCCGGGGAATTGATGCAGCACCACCTGCATCATCGTGAACTTGTAGAGGTCGGTATCGAGCAGCGAGGTGATGATCATTGGGTTTCAGTCTTGTTTGCGGACGACGACGCGCGCAACAGCGCGTCCATCATGGCCAGGTCGTCGGCGGTCGTGACCTTGAAGTTTCGCGCGGCGCCCATGACGAGGCGCGGCCTGTGGCCCGCCGCTTCGATCGCGCTCGCTTCGTCGGTAATCGCGAGACCCTGTTCCTGCGCGACAGCGAGCGCATCGCGCAGCAGCGAAAAGCGAAACATCTGCGGCGTCTGCGCCTGCCATAACGATGCGCGAGCGAGGGTTTCGACGACGCGCGCTCGACCCGATGGATCGCGGTCGGCGCGCTTGATGGTATCCGCGGCCGGCAACGCAAGCAGGCCGCCAACCTCGTCATCGCGCAGGGCCCCGATCAAGGCGTCGATCATCGCGGGCGTGATCCCGCAGCGCGCGGCATCGTGAACCAGCACCCAGTCGTTGTCCTCATGCGTATCGCGCAGCGCATCGAGGCCGTTCTTCACCGACACATCGCGGGTCGCACCGCCCGCGCGCACGACGCGCAGCAAACGCGTCGTCGCATCGTCGAATGCGAGGCGCTCGAAGTGCGTATCGCCGGGCGCGATCACGACCGCGATGCGCTCGATCGCGGGAACGGCAGCGAAGGCCTCGACGGTACGAACGATGATCGGCTTGCCCGCCACTTCGAGGTATTGCTTGGGAACGTCGCCGCCTGCGCGCGAGCCGGTGCCCGCGGCGGGAATCAACGCCACACAACGCGCCGGCACGCTAGATTGCAGCCGCGGTCGCAGATCGACGCATGCGCATCACGGCTGCGGCGGATCGCTATCGGCCACACGACGGGGAAAGCGCCTCGGGCGTTTGGGCCGGCGCGTGCGCGCGAGGATCTTCGGATACGCACGGCGCATGTAGTACAGCATCGACCACACCGTCAGCAGCGCCGCGATCCAGATCAGGCGCGTACCGACGAAGTGCGAATCGAAAACGAAGAACCAGTCGTCATAGAGCAGCATCGGAATCGCGACCATCTGCGCGATGGTCTTGATCTTTCCCAGCCAGTGCACCGTCATGCTCTTGCCGGCGCCGAGTTGCGCCATCCATTCGCGCAGCGCCGAGATCGCGATCTCGCGGCCGATGATGACGAGCGCGATCAGCACGTTGATGCGGCTCAACCACAACAGGATCAAGAGCGCCGCGGTCACCATCAACTTGTCGGCGACCGGATCGAGGAAGGCACCGAACGACGAGGTCTGGTTCCAGCGTCGCGCCAGCCAGCCGTCGAGCCAGTCGGTGAGCGCGGCGACCACGAAGATCACCGTCGCCGTCGTGTTCTTTTCCGCGCCGGTCAACCACGCGTCGGGCAGGTAGAACACACCGACCACCAGAGGGATCAGGAGGATGCGCAGCCAAGTGAGGAGAATCGGGAGGTTGGTCGGCATGGCCGTCGCTGGCTCAGGGCGCGCGTGCAATGATGTCGGAAGACCACGTCGCATCGCGCACATGCGCGGACTCCGGATTATAACGATGCCCTGCGGTAGAATCGCGCCTCGCTTCATTGCACGGCTTTATTCATCGCTTCACCGCACTACGCTCATCGCGTTCCGGAGTTTCCGCATGACGCACGTCGTCACCGAGTCCTGCATCAAATGCCGCTATACCGATTGCGTCGACGTCTGCCCCGTCGACTGCTTTCGCGAGGGTCCCAATTTTCTTGCGATCGATCCCGATGAATGCATCGATTGCGCGGTGTGTATTCCCGAGTGTCCGGTCAACGCCATCTTCGCGGAGGAAGACGTGCCGAGCGACCAGAAGCAGTTCATCCCGATCAACGTCGAGTTGGCGAAGGGCTGGCCGAGCATCACGCGCATGAAGCCGCATTTTTCCGACGCCGATCAGTGGAAAGACGTGAAGGAAAAAATCCAGTTCCTGGAGAAGTGAGCATGGGCCCGCGCCGATCGCTTGCGCGCAATCGGCCGCAAGTTGCATGAGCGCCGACGATAGCTCGCAGGAAGTCGCGATCCTCTGGCGCCGCGACTGGGCGTCTCATCTGTTCTCGTTTCGGGTCTCGCGACCTGAGGGTCTCGGATTCGTGCCGGGCCAGTTCGTCCGGCTCGGCGTTGCAGGCGGCGATGGCGCGATGGTGTGGCGCGCCTACTCGGTCGCCTCGAGCCCCGACGCGCCCTACCTCGAGTTCTATTCCATCGTTGTTCCCGACGGTCCGTTCTCGCAACCGCTCGCCAAGCGCGGCGTCGGCGACGCGCTCAGGATCGATGGCAGCGTCTATGGTTTCCTGCGGACCGACCGCTTCAGGGGCGGCAAGCACTTGTGGCTGCTTGCGACCGGGACGGGAATCGCGCCTTTCATGTCCATGCTCGAAGACGACGCGGTCCACAACGCCTACGAAGCCATCGTCGTCGTGCACAGCGTCGGCGTGCAAGCCGAGCTCGCGTATCGCGAAGAGCTCGAGGCGTGGGCGAAGGGCCTTCGCACACGACTTCCTGCGCAGGGCCGCGCGCAGCTCCACTACGTGCCGACGCTCACGCGCGAAAGCGGCACGGGCCTGCGGCACGGGCGCATCACGACCCAACTCTCCGACGGCAGTCTCGAAAGCTCGCTCGGCATCGCGATCGGAGCCGAGGATTCGCGCCTCATGATTTGTGGCAACCCGTCGATGATCAAGGAGGTACGGGCGATGCTGGGCGAACGCGGCATGACGCCGGTGCGCCGCGAAACGCCGGGGCAGTTCATCGTCGAGAACTTCTGGTAAGCGGCTGATTTATACGTCTTCATCCGACTTGCCGTACGAGGCATCGACGCCGATAATCGCGCGTCGCCGCGCGCCGGTTCGCGGCTCGCCGGTCATCAACAACAAGAGATCCGATGCTCTATCAAATGCACGAGTTGCAACGCGCGATGCTGAACCCGATGACGGCATTCGCCTCGGCGGGCGCGAAGATGTTCTCGAGCCCGCACAGTCCGCTGGCCTACATGCCATTCGCCAACCGGCTCGCGGCGGGTTACGAACTTTTCTTCCGCCTGGGTAAGGAATACGAGAAGCCCGAGTTCGGTCTGCACTCGACCACCATCGAAGGCAAGCAGGGGCCCACCGAGGTTCCGATTCTTCAGCGCGTCGAAATCGAAAAGCCGTTCTGCAAGCTGTTGCACTTCCAGCGCTTCTTTCCGCCGGAGATGAGCAAGCGCCCCGCCGACCCCAAAGTCCTGCTGGTTGCGCCGCTGTCGGGTCACCATTCGACGCTGTTGCGCGACACCGTGCGCCAGTTGATCACCGCGCACGACGTGTACCTCACCGACTGGGTCGATGCACGCATGGTGCCGCTGATCGAAGGCCCGTTCCATCTCGACGACTACATCGCCTACATCCAGCAATTCATTCGCCATCTCGGCCCCGACGTCCACGTGATTTCCGTGTGTCAGCCGACCGTGCCGGTGCTTGCAGCCGTGTCGCTGATGGCCTCGGCCAAGGATCCGAAGCTGCCGCGCACGATGACGATGATGGGCGGCCCGATCGACTCGCGCAAAAGCCCGACCGAGGTCAACAACCTCGCCACCACCAAGCCGTATGCGTGGTTCGAGAACAACGTGATCTACAAGGTGCCGGCCAACTATCCAGGCTATCTGCGCAGCGTCTATCCGGGTTTTCTGCAGCACGCCGGCTTCGTGGCGATGAATCCCAATCGTCATCTGAGCTCGCATCACGACTTCTATCTGCAACTGGTGCGCGGCGACGACGCGGACGCCGAAGAACATCGGCGCTTCTATGACGAGTACAACGCGGTGCTCGACATGCCCGCCGAGTACTACCTCGACACCATCAAGACGGTTTTCCAGGACCACGCGCTCGCCACGGGAACCTGGGTGGTCCGCGGCGACAAGGTCGCCCCCCAAGACATCAAGACCGTCGCGCTCTTCACCATCGAAGGCGAGCTCGACGACATCTCCGGCAGCGGCCAGACCGAAGCGGCACACGATCTCTGTACGAGCATCCCGAAGGCGATGAAGCAGCACTTCACCGCGCCCAAGTGCGGGCACTACGGCATCTTCAGCGGCAAGCGCTGGCGCGGCCTGATCTATCCTCGCATCCACGATTTCATACGCAAGCACGCGTAGCGCACTCAGCGAACCTCCGGGGCGATGAAGCCCGAAATTTCACTGACCGACCGCATCGACGCGGTCCTGCCGCAGACGCAATGCCGGCAATGCGGCTTCGACGGTTGCCTGCCGTACGCGAGCGCAATCGCCAGTGGTGATGCCGAGATCAACCAGTGTCCGCCGGGCGGCGCACGGGGCGTTGCGCGCATCGCGTTGGTCACGGGCAGCACGCCCCTGCCGCTGAATCCCGCCAACGGCATCGAGAAGCCGCTTGCGCTCGCCGTCATCGACGAGGTGCTGTGCATCGGTTGCACGCTCTGCATTCAAGCCTGTCCGGTCGACGCGATCGTCGGCGCTGCCAAGCGCATGCACGACGTGATCCCCGAGCTCTGCACCGGTTGCGAGTTGTGCGTACCGCCCTGCCCGGTCGACTGCATCGCCATGGTTCCGGCGGGTTTCGGGTGGGATGACGCGCATGCGGCCGATGCGAGAACTCGCTACGAGTCCCGCAATCGGCGACTTGCGGACGAGCGCTCGGCCGAGGCAAGTCGCAAGGATGCGATCGCCACACCGTCGCCGAAGTCCGACGCCGACGCGCGCAAGCGAGCGATCATCGCGTCAGCGGTCGCGCGTGCGAGCGAGCAGCGTCAAGGCAGAGGCAGCGCGTCCTAGCCGCCATCAATCGCAATCCTTGTCACGACGACGTTCGCCGCGCACGAAGCACTTCGCGAAGTCCGGGTCGCCCAGCAGCTTGAACATGATGCGGGCCGCAACGGCCGTGTCGGCGAAGTCGCTGAACAAGCCATCGACGCCTAGCAGATAGAACTGGATGTATTCGCTCGTGGGCGCGGCGTGGTAGTCGGCGGCCAGATAGCGCGGCTCGTTGCGAAAGGTGTAGGGGTGCACCAAGAGGCCGAGCTTGTGCGCGTTCTCGATCACCTTCGACGGCGGCAACGCCTTCTTGTCGGCATCGTTGACGATGCCGTTGCCGTCCACGTCGTCGGCCTTGCCGTCGCCGTTCTTGTCGGTGCCCGCCACGCTGACGATGTAGCGTTTCCAGGGGCCGATGCCGTCGGCATAGGTGCGCACTTCCGCGAGACCCTTCTGAGTGACCAGATAGCTGTAGAGATCGGTGCGGCCCGCGACAGTCCAGTCGTAAGGGCGATCGGACGGCTTGGTATAGACCAGCGACCCGTCGAGCGCGGTGTCGGATGCGTCGATCAACTGGATCAGCCTGATCGAGGTCTTCTTGCGCAGGTACTTGAGATTGGCCTGCTCGAACGACTGGATGAATACCGGTGCGCGACGGTCGTTCCACCCCGCCTTGGACAGCACCGCGAGCAGTCGGTCCTCTAGCGGCAGCCCGATGGACTGGTGATAAGTCGGATGCTTGGTTTCAGGATAGATACCGATCGGCCGGCCTTTTTCCTTCGACTTCATCTTCACGAATTCGATGATCTCGGTCAGCGTGGGGACCTGATCGAAGCCGTTGAAGCGCTGATCGCGATCCGACAGACGTTGGATCGCGCGCAACTGCTTGATCTCTGCAAGCGTGAAGTCCGACGCGAAGAACCCATCGTCCTCTACGCCATCGACCATCACCTTCTTGCGGCGGCTGGCGAACTGCGGCAGGTCCTTGACATTGGTCGTACCGATCATGTTCGGCTCGTGTCGCGCAATCAGCACACCGTCCTTGGTTGCCACCAGGTCTGGTTCGACGAAGTCGGCGCCGAGCTCGATGCCCAGTGCATAGGCTTCGAGCGTGTGCTCGGGAAGATATCCACTGCCGCCGCCGCGATGGCCGATCACGAGCGGCTTGGGAAAGTCGCCATCGCGGCGGTTGCCCCATTGGTCCTCGTCGGCGTATGCCACGGGGGCGGCGAGCAGAGCGCCGCCGATGAACGCCAGCGCGAGCGCGGGCTTGAAGATTGCAAATCGTTTCATGGCTGTTTCCTCCTGATCGATTACAGCCGTGACCTTAAGCCGCGCGCATGACAGTCGCATGAAGGCGGCGCCTTGATAGCGTGGCGGCGAGGCAGCAAGGCTTCGAACCGCGGCTGATAAAATGGCCCATGCCTGCAACTCGCGACCGCCGATGAACGCCGAGCAACGATACGCGTTCTTCGCACGCCTCGCCGCGGCCGATCCCGCGCCCGCCACCGAACTCGAATACGCGAGTCCCTTCGAACTCCTGGTCGCGGTGATTCTTTCGGCGCAGGCCACCGATGTCTCGGTCAACAAGGCGATGCGCAGCCTGTTTCCGATCGCCAATACGCCGCAGGCGATGATCGCGTTGGGCGCCGAAGGACTCGAGCCCTATATCAAGGCCATCGGCCTGTATCGCACCAAGGCGAAGAACGTGGTCGCGATGAGCCGCGCGCTGCTCGATCGCCATGACGGCGAAGTGCCGAACGATCGCGCCGCGCTCGAGGCGCTGCCCGGTGTCGGGCGCAAGACCGCCAACGTGATCCTCAATGTGGTCTTCGGCGAACACACGCTAGCGGTCGACACGCATGTGTTTCGCGTATCGAATCGCACCGGCCTCGCACGCGGCACGACCGTCGGACGTGTCGAAGCGCTCTTGATGAAACGCGTCCCCGAAGAATTTCTCTTCGGCGCGCACCACTGGTTGATCCTGCACGGCCGTCACGTCTGCAAGGCGCGCACGCCTGAATGCTTTCGATGCGTGGTTGCAGACCTGTGCGCCTTCAGACCCAAGACGCGGGCGCCGATCGAGGCGAAGGCATCATGAGATCGAGCGTCCACGCGGCGACCAAGCCTGCGAGCGCGGCCGGTGGGCATACCGAGCGCCACTTCCGCTCGAGCGACACGGTGCGCGACATCGTGCTCGGCATGGCCGACGGGCTTACGGTGCCGTTCGCGCTCGCGGCAGGCATCAGCGGGGCACTCAATGCGGCCAGCGGTTACGGCACGGCCTTGATTGTCACCGCGGGTCTCGCGGAAATCGCCGCGGGCTCGATCGCGATGGGGCTGGGCGGCTACCTTTCGGCGCGCGCCGAACGCGACCACTACGAAGCCGAACGACGCCGCGAAGAAACCGAGATCATCGAAAAGCCGGCGCACGAAAGGCGCGAAATCATCGAGATCATGGAAACCTACGGCGTGTCCGAGCAAGACACCGCGCCTCTGATCGCTGCGCTCGAACGCCAGCCCGAACGCTGGCGCGACTTCATGATGCGATTCGAGCTCGGACTCGAAGAACCCGACCCGAAGCGCGCGCGCCAGAGCGCGATCACGATCGCCCTCGCCTATGTCGTTGGCGGCTTCGTGCCGTTGGCGCCCTATCTGTTGACGAACAGCATCGCGACCGCGCTCGGCGCATCGACCGTGGTCACGCTCGCGGCGCTGTTCGGTTTCGGATGGGTGAAAGGCCGTTACACCGGCACGCCGCCTGCGACCTCGGCCGTGCAGACCTTCGTCATCGGCGGTCTCGCAGCCGGCGCCGCATTCGCGATCGCACGGCTCGTGTCGTAGGCGGGCGCATGTTCAATCCTTCGCGTGAGGAGGTCCGCCGATTCTTTCGCGACACGCTTGCCAAGCAGCGCGGCGGCCTGCCGCTGACGCCAATCGAAGCGATCGCGAGCGATTGGGTCGCGCGGCATCCCGATTACTTCGACACGCTCGCGCCGATTGCGGACGGCGAGCCCGACCCCTTCGAAGCGCGCGAGGGCGAGGCGAACCCGTTCCTCCACTTGGCCATGCACCTGTCGATCGCCGAACAGGTCTCGATCGACCAGCCGTCCGGAATTCGCGCGGCAGTCGAAGCCTTGATCGCAGGCCTGGGTTCGGAGCATGACGCGCACCACGAGGTGATGGAATGCCTGGGCGAAATGCTTTGGACCGCGGAACGCCATCGCACTGCACCCGACGGAGCAGCCTACGTTCGTTGCGTAGAGCAACGCGCGCACAAGCGCATGCCGATGAGGCAGTGAGCGTACGGGATCCCCAAATGAAACGGCCGCAGATGCGGCCGCACGTAGTCATCGATGCGCGTCGATGCGCATCGATACGGATCGAGCCCTAGCGCTTGAGCACCAACGACGGCGGCAGGTCCGACAGGTAGGTCGCGATGTCGTCGATCTCCTTGGCCGACAGCGGCTTGGCCTGCGCAGCCATCACCGCATTGCTGCGACCGAAGGTCGGATGATCGCCCTTCTGGTACGCGATCAGGGCCTGTCGCAGATAGTCGTAGTGCTGTCCGGCGAGCTTGGGATAGCTCGCGTCGATCGGATTATTGAAGGCCGCACCGTGGCACGACACGCAGGCGTATTTCTTGGTCGCGAGCTCCTTGCCGTTGTCGGCATCGCCGCGAGCCTGGGCAGCACTCGCGGCCAGCAGTGCGGCAATCGCGACGCTTGCGAACGAGAGGGCTTTCGAAACGATAGGGCGAGTCATCGATGCATCCTCAGCGCTGCGCGGCGTAGTAAGCGGCGACGTCCGCAATGTCCTGGTCCGACAACGAGCGCGCGGTCGCGATCATGGTCGGGAAGCGACGTTCGCCTTTCTGATAGGCCTTCAACGCGCTCTCGATGTACTTGGCGTTCTGCCCGCCCAGCATCGGCACGCTGTACACGGTGGGGAAATCGGCTTTGTAGCCGGGAATGCCGTGGCAGCCTACGCAGGCTGCAACCTTGATCTTGCCGCGCTGCGCGTCACCGCCGATCTCCTTGGCGGCGGGCGCTGCGGCAGCCGCGGGCGCTGCGCTCTGGGCGACGGCGAGATCCATCAACGCCAGCGCAGCGATCACCGTGCCCGCCGCCGCGATGGCACGCGGGGAGACGAACATCCAGAAGGACTTTGATTGAGTCCGCAAATATTTATTCATCAATGGTCGAGAGGGAAACGAACGGTGCGGGAAGGTGCGCGGGGAAGGTGCTCGAGGCGGCGCGTATTGTAGCCGAGCGAAGCGGCTTCACCAATTTGCGCGCGGCGCAAGCGCCCTCCCGGCGGCTACATCCGTTCGATCGCATATACCTCGACGGCCATCGCCTTGCCGCGCAGCAATACGGGCTCGAGCCTTTCGATCCGCACATCCTCGGGCAAAGCTGCGCGAGTGACGCCATCGATCAGGATCGTGCGCCTGGCAAGCTTGGTGTGCTCCTCCAGCCGCGCGGCCAGGTTGACGGTGTCGCCGATGCACGTGTAGGTCGCGCGCAATTGCGTGCCGGTATAGCCGGCCACCACCTCGCCCGATGCGATGCCGATGCCGATGCGGATCGCCGGCTTGTTCGCTGCCGTCCGCTCGGCGTTGAAGAGCTCGATCACCTCGATCATGTCGAGCGCAGCGCGCACCGCGGCCTGCGGGTGATCGTCCAGGGGCAGCGGCGCGCCGAAGATCGCCATCAGGCCGTCGCCGATCATCTGGTTGACCACGCCGCCGTGGCCGTTGATGGCGTCGAACATCAGCGTGTAATAGGTGTTGAGCAGCTCGATGGTCTCTTCGGGCGACTGCGATTCCACCATCGCGGTGAAGCCGCGGATGTCGGAGAACATCACCGAAGCCTCGACGCGCCGGCCGCCCAAGGCGAAGCCCGACTGCTCGAGATCCTGCGCAACCTCGCTGGTCGCGAAGCGACGCATCAATTCCCTCTGCTGATCGCGCAGCCGCTTCTTCTCGAGACTCGCGCCGACGCGTGCCTTCAGGAGTACCGGGTTGACCGGCTTGTGGAGATAGTCTTCCGCACCGAGTTCGATGCAGCGCACGACGTGATTCACGCCTTCGAGCGACGAGGTGACGATGACCGGAAGGTCGCGTAAGCGCAGATCGCCGACGAGTTGTTCGAGCACCTGGAAGCCATCCATCTCGGGCATTTCCATATCGAGCAGCAGAAGGTCGTAGGCATCCTTGCGCAGCATGTCGAGCGCGACGCGGCCGTTCTCTGCGCACGCCACGCGGTGGCCTTGCAGTTCGAGGCTGCGCGCGAGCAGCAGGCGGTTGACCTTGTTGTCGTCGGCTACCAGCAGGCGAGCGCCTGTTTCATGCATGGCGCAGACCTTTCAACGCCGATGCGACGCGTGCGTATTCGGATGCCAGAGCATCGAGCGCCGTCGCGTCGACTGCCGGATCGGGTGACATTCCCTTCAATTCGATTTCGCGCGCCATCGCACCGAGCTTGAACGCGCCGAAGGTGTTGCTGTTGGATTTCAACGAATGCGCAGCGCGACGATAGCGCTCCGCATCGCGCTTGGCCAAGGCATCGCGCGTCTCGTCGAACATGGTTGGCGCTTCTTCGAGAAAGGTGTCGATCAGTTCGCTGATGAACTCGGCGCCGGCGGCTTGCTGCAACTCGGCGAACACGGTGGGATCGATGGTCGGCTCATCCATGCGCAGCGTCCTTGCGTACATTCACGCGCATCAGGGCGTCGACCAGTTGGTCGACCCGGATCGGCTTGGTCAGGTAGTCGTCCATGCCCGCCGCGAGGCATTCCTCGCGGTCACCCTGCATCGCATTAGCCGTCATCGCCACGACGCGCGGACGTGTATGCGCAGGCCAGCGCTGCGTGATCCGGCGGGACGCTTCGAGGCCGTCCATCTCCGGCATCTGCACGTCCATCAGCACCACGTCGTAGGGCTGGCGTGCCACGCACTCGATCGCCTCGACACCGTTGCTCGCCACATCGGCGCGATAGCCCATCTGCTGCAACAAGCGCAGCGCGAGCTTCTGGTTCACGGCGTTGTCTTCGGCCAAGAGGATGCGCAGCGGATGGCGCGCGGCCATCGTCGGATCGATCCCCGGCTTGACCGGCGTAATCGGCCGAGGCTGGTCGGTGCCCCCGGCCAGCAGCGTTACCAGCGTGTCGAACAGCTGGCTCTGTCGCAACGGCTTGGCGAGCGTGGCCTTGAATAGATCGCCACCCTCGGCGATTGCCTCGCGACGGCCGAGCGACGTGAAGAGCACCATCGGCAGGGCCGCATCGATCGCACGGATCCGCCGCGCGAGCGTGATGCCATCCATGTCAGGCATGTGCATGTCGATGATGGCGAGATCGAAGCGCTCGCCGTCCTTCATCCACCGCAAGGCTTCGGCCGGGTCGCCGGTCTCTCGATGGAGCAGACCCCAACGGCCGGACTGGAGCCCCAGGATCTTGCGGTTGGTGGCGTTGTCGTCGACCACCAATACGCGCTTGCCGATCAGCGCGGGCTGCTCGCCTGCGAAGCTGCGGCGGCTCGCGGCCGGCAGTTCGGCGCGCGGCGCGCGGATCGTGAAGTGGAAGGTCGAGCCACGGCCGAGGCCGCCGCTCTCGACCCACATCGTGCCGCACATCAGCTCGACCAGACGCTTGCTGATCGCGAGCCCGAGCCCCGTGCCGCCATATTTGCGGGTGGTCGAGCTATCGGCCTGGCTGAAGCTCTGGAACAGCTTGGCCATGCTCTCTCCCGTGAGACCGATGCCGGTGTCGCGCACCGCGAACTCGATCTGCGGCTCGCCAGTGTCCACAGTGCAAACCTGCGCCGTGAGCACGACTTCGCCCGCGTCGGTGAACTTGACCGCGTTGCTCAACAGGTTGAGCAGTACTTGCCGCAGCCGCGTCACGTCGCCTTCGACGGCCGCAGGCATCTCGCCTTCGAGCTCGTACGCGACGTCGAGATGCTTCTCGGCCGCACGCGCACCGACCAGGTCAAGTGCCGACTCGACGCACTCGCGCAAGTCGAACGGATGCATCTCCACATCCATGCGACCGGCCTCGATCTTCGAGAAGTCGAGAATGTCGTTGATGATGGTGAGCAGCGCATCGCCACTGTCGCGGATGGTTCCCGCGAAGTCGCGCTGCTCGTCGTTCAACGGCGTGTCGAGCAGCAGGCCGCTCATGCCGATCACCGCGTTCATCGGCGTGCGGATCTCGTGGCTCATGGTCGCGAGGAACGAGCTCTTCGCGTCGTTGGCGGTCTCGGCCGCGGCACGGGCTTCTTGCGCCTCCTTGAACAGCCGCGCGTTCTGGATCGCGATCACGGCCTGGTCGGCGAAGGTCTCGAGCAGCTTGATCTCTTTCGTCGCGAAGCCCGTCGCCGGTTGCCGGATCGCATACAGGAAGCCGACGGGCTGGTCTTCCCAGATCATCGGCGCCAGAACCTGCGAGTAGGCCCCGACCTGCAATCGCTCGGCGACCAGGCGCGCCGGAGTCTCTACCGGATGGTCGAGCACATTGACGTAATGGACCGGCTCGCGCCGCATGATCCCCGCCACGTACGGCCCGATCGGGACATTCTCCGCATAGATCGCCTGGAGCTTCTCGAAGGCCGGTCCGTGATTGGCGGCAAGCTTCATGAAGCCGTCGTTGCCGACGAGTACGATGCCCTGCTCGGAACTGTCGAAGAGCCTCCTGCAGCTCTCCAGGATCTTGTCGAACACCGGCGCCGTGTCGGACACCGAGTTGCTGATCGCCTGGAGGACTTCGGCCGATGCGGTCTGCTGTTCCAGCGCCTCCTTGGTCTCGTTGAAGAGGCGCGCGTTCTGGATCGCGATCACGGCCTGGTTCGCGAAGGTCGTCAACAAGGTGCGCTCGGATTCGGCGAAGGCGTCACCTGCCGAACGGATCACGTTGATGACACCGATGCCGCGGCCTTCCCAGATCATCGGTGCGACCGCGACCGCGAAGTTGTCGTCGAGCTCTTCGGCGACACGACGCAGCCCGGCCGGGACGCCGTCGCCATGACGCACGTCGGCGAACGTGACCAGCCTGCGTTCGATCAGCGACAGTTCGCTCGCCGTTCCTTCAAGCGACCTCGGGTACAGACTGCGCGCGCGCTGCGGCTCGTCGAGGCCGGTCGATGCCCACAAATGCAACTGATCGTCGTCGCCCACCCGCAGCAGCACGAGACGCTTGCTGCGAAACAGCCGCGCGCAACTCTGAAGGATGATGTCGAAGACGGGCTGGGGGTCCTCGACGGACTGGCTGATGACTTGCAACACTTCGGCCGTCGCGGTCTGCTGTTCGAGCGCCTCCTGGGTCTCCTGCATCAGGCGCGCGTTCTTCATCGCGATCTGCGCCTGTGCCGCGAACGACTGCACCAGCGCGATCTGCTTGTCGTTGAACGGTCGAACCTCGGCGCGGATCAACGTGAACACGCCGACGACGGCGCCGCTCTCGTCGGTCAGCGGGACGCCCAGGTAAGTGCGAATGCGGCCCGTCTCGACACAGGCCACGAAGAACGGGACTCCGTTGCGATAGACCTCGGTATCCTGGATGTCGGCAACGTGCAGATACTTGGCGTCTCGCGCCTTTCCCAGGAGGTAGGCGAGCGGAATGTTTCCTGCGGTGCGATCATCGTCCACATAGGCCTGCGGCAAGTTGCGTTGACCCCCGCTGAAACGCGCCTGATCGCCTTCGACCAACCACAGTCCCCCGCCGTCGGCATCGCACAGCCGTGACGCGCGCACGCCGATCGCCTCGAACACCGGGAGGAGATCGCCGGGCGATGCGTTGATGACCTCCAGCACCTCGGTCGTCGCGGTCTGGCGCTCGAGCGCATCGCGCGTCTCGTTGAAAAGGCGCACGTTCTCGATTGCGATCACGGCCTGGTCGCGGAAGGATTCGGCGACGGCAATCTCCTTGTCGGCAAAGCCGCCCGGCCGGTTGCGAAACAGCATCAGCACGCCGATGGAGACACCCTCGCGCACCAGCGGCACGGCCAGCGAAGCGCGCACGCCGGTGGCCGCACGGATCATCTGCTGCCTTTCGGGCAGTTCGATCGCGTCCCAGTCGGGGATGTGCACGATCTGCTGCGAGACGATGGCCCGCGAGGGAAAGTTGGCGGCCGGGTCGATCAGCACCGGCTCGGTCCAGCGGTCGGTCTCGAAGCCGGCCGGCGTGGCCCCTGCGCAAGGCACGTAGTGCTTGCCGTCGACGAGCGAGAACCAGGCGAGGTCGCAGTCCAGCAGCTTCACAGCGGTGTCGACGATGGCGTTGAACACCGGCTGCGTGTCGGTGGGCGAAGCGCTGATGACGCGCAGGATGTCCGCGCTGGCAGTCTGGTGGCGCAAGGCCTGCTGCGTGTCGTTGAACAAACGCGAGTTCTGAATCGCGATCACGGCCTGGTCGGCGAAGGTCTTGAGGAGCGTCCCTTCCTTGTCGGTGAACGTGCCCAGCGTTCGGCGCATGAGGGAGATCGCGCCGATTCCCTCGTCGCCGCGCATCAGCGGCGCCATGATGATCGAGTAGTTCAAGCCCATGCCCTGCGCCAGCTCGCGCACGCTTGGCGGCACATCGAGACCGTTCACAACGTCGGGGAAGCTCAACACACCGTGCGCACGGATCGCCGCTTCGGCGCCGGTGCCGCTGAGCGGCCTTGGGTAGAGCGACCGCATGTGCTCGGCCCGTCGTTGCAACTCCGCCTGCGACCAACCGGGCTCGTCGGTCGGTGTCGCGTGCGCGTGCATGGCACCGATGTGCAGACGGCCATCCTCGCCGATCAGGCTGATCACCGACCCCTCCACATTGAAGAGGCGCGAACAACTGTCGAGGATGGTGTCGAACACGGGCTGCGCGTCGGAGACCGAATTGCTGATCGCCTGCAAGACCTCGGCCGACGCGGTCTGTTGCTCGAGCGCTTCCCTGGTTTCGTTGAACAGCAGCGCGTTCTGCAACGCCACGCCGACGTTGGCCGCAATCGTTTCGAGCAAGCGTTGATCGTCGCTGTCGAATTCACCTTCGCGTTGCGTGCTCTGCACGCTGACCACGCCCTCGCACACGCCGGCCACGAAGATTGGCACCCCGAGATATGACAACGCATTCTTGCCGACCAGGTTCGCGCCGATTTGCTGGCTGCGCTCGTTCACATCCGAGTTGAAAATGAGCGCCTGACCGGTCTCGATGATTTTGCTGGTGAGCCCCTGCCCGTACGGCAGCGACGCGTTCTCTTCGCCGTATTGATAGCGGAACTCGATCAGGTTGGTGCTGCGATCGAGCAAGGCCACATACGCTAGGTCGGCCTTGAAGACGCTGCGGATCTGCTCGCCGACCAACTCGATCAGCGCATCGACATCGAGCTTGGCCGCGAGTTGCTGCGAGACCGTGTTGACGGTGGCCAGCTCGGCCGCGCGTTGCTGCGTCTCGTCGAACAGGCGCGCGTTCTCGAGCGCGACGCCCATGCTCGACGCAACGGTCTGCACGAGTCGTACGTCGGCTTCGCCGAGCACGCGATGAAAATGCTCCACCCCAATGTATCCGAGTGCCCGCTCCGACGCGACAATGGGGACCAGCACCAGTGACAGGCTGACGTCGCCGCCGGGCGTGTGCGAGAGCTCGCCGGTCGCGATGGCCGCCGGGACATCGGTGAAGATCAGCGGCTCGCGCGTAGCGATCAGCTTGGCCGCCGCACTCCCCGGCCTCAACTCGGTCGGCGAGAGGGAGACGCGTTGGCCGTGCTCGATGGCGTAGGGGCGTAGGATGAGTTTTCTCGTCGGGTCGAACCACATAATGGCCAGGTCATCCGACCGAAGCACTATGCGTAGCTGGTCGCCCACCAATTCGATGATGGCGTCGAAGTCGAGCGAGCCCGCCATCCCCTTCTGGATGCTGTTGATCACCGCGAGTTCGGCCGCGCGCTGCTCGGTCTCTTTCAGCAACCGTTGCGTCTCATCGAACAGTCGCGCGTTTTCGAGCGCGATGCCCATGCTCGAAGCCACCGTCTGCAGGAGCCGTACCTCGGATGGCCCGAACGCATAGTCCCGCTCGTGGTCCTCCATCGCGATGCCCCCCAGCAGACGATCGCTGGCAATGATAGGGACGACGACCACCGACCGGCTGGCGTCGGTGCCGGGAACTACGCGCAGGCCGAGGGCCGCAAACTCGTCTTGCGTGTGGACAATGAAGGTTTCGTGGCGTTCGAGCGCGCGGGCGACGGGACTTTCACGACTGATCGCGTGCCGCTGCGGGAAGATGCGGACACCGTGCTCGAATTCGTAGAGGTATGAGACCGTTCCTTCAGACGCGTTGTTCCAGCGAATCCCCAGGTCGCCGGTCCGGAAAACGTCACGCAGCTTGTCGCCCACGCGGTCCACGATCGATTGAAAGTCGAGCGACCCCGCCAGCCCCTCCTGGATCGCGTTGATGACCGCGAGTTCGGCGTTGCGTTGCTCGGTCTCTTTCAGTAACCGCTGCGTCTCGTCGAAGAGGCGCGCGTTTTCGAGTGCCACACCCATGCTCGACGCGACCGTCTGCAAGAGCCGCACTTCGGATTCGCCGAACGCGTATTCGCGCTCGAAGCTCTCGACGATGATGGTGCCGACCACGCGATCGCCGCCGATGATGGGAACTCTCACTCCCGAGAGCGCGGTGTCCGTGCCCGGGATCGTCCCGTTCGCGGCCATTTCGGCTGCGGTGTTGTCGACGCGGAGATCGCGCATCGACGTAATCCACGCCCAGCGCTCGTCAGAAAACGTTCCGGGCTTGGGTCTGTGGCGAACGCCGTGCTCGTATTCGTAGAGAAAGTGGAGTTCCCTCCGCTGATAGTCGAGCCACCGAATGCCGAGTTCCTCGGTGTGCAGCACCTCGCGCAACTTGTCGCCCACCAGATCGACGATGCCCTGAAAATCGAGCGACCCGGCCATACCCCGCTGGATGCTGTTGATCACCGCGAGCTCTGCGTTGCGCTGCTCGGTCTCTTTCAACAGTCGCTGCTTCTCGTCGAACAGGCGGGCGTTTTCGAGCGCGACGCCCATGCTCGACGCGACGGTCTGCAAGAGACGGATCTCGGATTCACCGAACGCGCGCCCGCGATCCGAACTCTCGATCGCGATCTGGCCGAGCAC
>JBBSGB010000019.1:0-69265 GCA_038254545.1 Burkholderiales bacterium
CTGCCACGGCGCTTCGATCCTGAGCCTGGGTGGCGTATCGACACACGACGCGAGCTTCGCCTACTTCGATTCGTTTGCGATCGAGTTCGTGGCGATGATCTTCATGACGCTCGCCGCGCTCAACTTCGCGACGCACTTTCGTGCCTTCCGGCAACGCAGCCTATCGGCCTATGCGCGTTGTCCGGAAGCGCGCTGGACGTTGAGCGCATTGGTGCTCGGCAGCCTGATCGTGGCGAGCTATCTGCTGCGCACCGGCACCTATTTCGAGCCGTGGACCGCGTTGCGCTACGCGTTCTTCAACACCGTGTCGGTCGCGACCACGGCGGGATTCGCCAGCACCGATTTCAGCATCTGGCCCGAGTTCGCGCCGGTCTTCATGCTGTTCCTGTCGTGCTTCTCGGCAAGCGCCGGGTCGACCGGCGGCGGCATCAAGATGATCCGTGCGGTGCTGATGTTCAAGCAGACCGCGCGTGAGATGGTGCGCATCCTGCACCCGCGCGTCGTCAACCCGTTGCGCCTGGGCAGCGAGATCGTCGACAACAAGGTCGTGTTCTCGATGCTGGCATTCATGCTGATTTACGGCGCGACCATCGTCAGCCTGACGATCGCGATGCTGTTCACGGGGCTCGACGTGATCACTGCGTTCACTGCAGTGATTTCGTGCGTGAACAACGCGGGCCCCGGCATGAACCAGGTGGGCCCGGCCACGACCTTCGCGGTTCTCAGCGACGCGCAGAGCTGGATCTGCATCGTGGCGATGATGCTCGGCCGGCTTGAACTATTCACGATTCTCGTACTCTTCACTCCAGGATTCTGGCGAAAGTGAGTGGTCGGCGCAGGTGCCGACGCTTGGCGCTTGAATCCGGTCGTTTGGCCCCGATCTTGCTTGATATTCAGAAGGCTCATGGCGCTTGTTTCGCTCGGTGAGCCTTCGCAATCGGAGGCATCGATGAACATGATCTACAACAGCCCGAACTATTGCGTCGTCGAATTCGCCAGCTTCGCGGCAGGGGATGGGCGCGAAGAAAACGGTGGTTTCGAAATCATGGACAAGACCGCAAAACGCGAGATCTTCCTCGGAGGAGCGCTCGCCGATTCGTTTCGCAAGGAGGTCGCCACGCTGATCGACAGCGAGCCTTCGATCGAAGAAATCGACGAGTATCTTTCGCGTTTCGACTCGATGATGCAGCAGCCGCTGGTCCTGCACTGAGATCGTGCGACGCGCTGCCGGCGCGCACCGCGCCGGCGCCGGCTATGCCCATCCGCGTTAAAATTGTCGACACCTGACGATTCCTGTCTCGTCCGGGGCGCTCGATCGATCGCCATCGCTGCATTCACCGGAGTCCATCATGTCCATCGACGCCGCCGCCGTACTGCCGGGTCTTCTGGAACGTCGCGTCCTGATCATCGATGGCGCCATGGGCACGATGATCCAGCGCTACAAGCTCGATGAAGCGGGCTATCGCGGCGCGCGCTTCGCGGACTTTATCGCGGACTCGGCAGCCTCCGGTGCCGAGTTGCACCTGAAGGGCAACAACGAATTGCTGTCACTGACGCAGCCGCAGGTGATCCGCGAGATCCACGAGCTATATCTCGCGGCCGGCGCCGACCTGATCGAGACCAACACGTTCGGTGCGACCAGGATCGCGCAGGCCGACTACCGCATGGAGGATCTCGCCTACGAGATGAACCTGGAATCGGCGCGCATCGCCAAGGCCGCGTGCGAAAAATATTCGACCCCCGACAAGCCGCGCTTCGTCGTGGGCGCGCTCGGCCCCACGCCCAAGACCGCGTCGATCTCATCGGATGTCAACGATCCGGGCGCGCGCAACGTGACCTTCGAAGATCTTCGCGACGCCTACTACGAGCAGGTACGCGGCCTCGTCGAGGGCGGCGCCGACCTGTTGATCGTCGAGACGATCTTCGACACGCTCAATGCCAAGGCCGCTCTGTTCGCGATCGATCAGTACTACGAAGACACAGGTCACGCACGGCTGCCGCTGATGATCTCGGGCACCGTCACCGACGCCTCGGGCCGCATTCTTTCCGGCCAGACCGTCGAAGCGTTCTGGAACTCGGTGCGCCACGCCGAACCGCTGTCGATCGGCCTGAATTGCGCGCTCGGCGCCGCGTTGATGCGGCCTTACATTGCCGAGCTCTCGCGCATCGCAGAGACCTGGGTGAGCGTCTATCCGAATGCCGGACTGCCCAATCCGATGAGCGAGACCGGCTTCGACGAGACGCCGCTGATCACGTCGTCGCTGGTGAAGGAATTCGCGGAGTCCGGCTTCATCAATCTGGCCGGCGGCTGTTGCGGGACGACGCCGGAGCACATCGCGGCGATCGCGACCGTACTCGAGGACATTGCACCGAGACGCATTCCATCGATGTCGAGCGCTATGCCGCTGGCTGCCTGATCCCTTTCCATCTCGTTGCCCGCTTTCGCGCCCCCTCCGTGGGGCGCGAGCGTTTTTCCGGCCCACATGAACAAACCTTCGACCCCGAACGCGTCAGCCGCCGAATCTGCATCGGAGCCCTATCGCCCGCTGCGGCTCTCGGGCCTCGAGCCCTTCACCATCGACGATGACTCGCTGTTCGTGAACGTGGGCGAGCGCACCAACGTCACCGGCTCGAAAGCCTTCGCGCGGATGATCCTCGAAGACCGTTTCGAGGACGCGCTGGTGGTCGCGCGCCAGCAGGTCGAGAACGGCGCGCAGATCATCGACATCAACATGGACGAGGCGATGCTCGATTCGAAAGCGGCGATGGTGCGCTTCCTGCACCTGATCGCATCCGAGCCCGACATCGCGCGCGCGCCGATCATGATCGACTCGTCGAAGTGGGAGGTGATCGAAGCCGGTCTCAAGTGCGTGCAGGGCAAGTCCATCGTCAACTCGATCTCGATGAAGGAGGGCGAAGACGAGTTCCTGCGCCAAGCCAAGCTGTGCAAGCGTTACGGTGCGGCGATCGTCGTGATGGCGTTCGACGAAAAAGGCCAGGCCGATACCTTCGCGCGCAAGACCGACATCTGCAAGCGCGCCTACGACCTGCTGGTCGGCAAGATCGGCTTTCCGCCCGAAGACATCATCTTCGACCCGAACATCTTCGCGATCGCGACCGGCATCGAGGAGCACAACAACTACGCGGTCGACTTCATCGAAGCCTGCAAGTGGATCAAGGCGAACCTGCCGCACGCCAAGCTCTCGGGTGGCGTGTCGAACGTGAGCTTCTCGTTTCGCGGCAACGATCCCGCGCGCGAAGCGATCCACACGGTGTTCCTCTATCACGCGATCCGGGCGGGCCTGACAATGGGCATCGTCAACGCCGGCATGATCGGCGTGTACGACGATCTCGATCCCGAGCTGCGCGAGCGCGTCGAGGACGTGGTGCTCAATCGCAGGCCGGACGCGACCGAACGCATGATCGAATTCGCGCCCAACCTGAAATCGGGTGGCAAGCGCGAAGAACAGACGCTTGCGTGGCGCGCTGATCCGGTCGAAAAGCGGCTCTCGCATGCGCTGGTGCACGGCATTACGCAATGGATCGTCGAAGACACCGAGGAAGTGCGTCAGAAGATGGCAGCCGCCGGGGGACGCACGCTCAACGTGATCGAAGGCCCGTTGATGGACGGTATGAGCATCGTCGGCGACCTCTTCGGCGCGGGCAAGATGTTCCTGCCGCAAGTCGTCAAGAGCGCACGCGTGATGAAGCAGGCGGTGGCGCACCTGATTCCCTTCATCGAGGCCGAGAAGGCTGCGCATGTCGCGGCCGGCGGCGAATCGAAGGCCAAAGGCAAGATCGTGATCGCGACCGTCAAGGGCGACGTGCACGACATCGGCAAGAACATCGTCACGGTCGTCCTTCAATGCAACAACTTCGACGTCGTCAACATGGGCGTGATGGTGCCGTGCTCGGACATCCTCGCGAAAGCCAAGGCAGAAGGCGCGGACATCGTCGGCCTTTCGGGCCTGATCACGCCCAGCCTCGAGGAGATGGCCTATGTCGCGCGCGAGATGCAGCGCGACGAGCATTTCCGCATGCTGAAGATTCCGCTGTTGATCGGCGGCGCCACGACGTCGCGCGCGCACACCGCCGTCAAGATCGCACCGCATTACGAAGGACCCGTCGTGCATGTGGTCGATGCGAGCCGCTCGGTGGGCGTTACGCAGAGCTTGCTCGCGCCGGCAGGCAAGGAACGCTACCTCGCCGAGATCGAAGCCGAGTACGCGAAGCTGCGTGAACTGCATGCGAGCAAGAAGGCCTCGCCGTTGATCTCGCTCGAAGCCGCGCGTGCGAACCGGATGCCGATCGATTGGTCCTCGTATCAAGCGCCAAAACCCAAGTTCATCGGGCGCCGCGTCTTCAAGAACTATGACCTGCGCGAGATCGCCGAAGCGATCGACTGGGGCCCGTTCTTCCAGACCTGGGAATTGCATGGCGCATTCCCCGGCATCCTCACCGACGACCTGGTCGGCGAGTCGGCGCGTCGCGTCTACGGCGACGGCCAGATGATGTTGAAGAAGGTACTGGCCAATCGCTGGTTGACCGCGAACGCGGTCGTCGCGTTCTATCCGGCGGCCAGCGTCGGCGACGATATCGTGCTGTATGCCGACGAGGCGCGCGAGCAAGCGATCCTCACGTGGACCGGACTGCGGCAGCAGACGCACAAGCCCGCCGGCACGCCCAATCGCGCGTTGGCCGACTACATCGCGCCCAGGGAGTCAGGCGTGCCCGACTGGATCGGCGCGTTCGCCGTCACTGCGGGCCTCGGCGCCGACAAGCAGGTGGCGCGCTTCGAGGCCGAGTACGACGATTACTCATCGATCATGTTGAAGGCGATCGCCGATCGACTCGCCGAGGCATTCGCGGAAACCCTGCATGCGCGCGTACGACGCGACCTGTGGGGCTACGCGCCCGGCGAGACGCTGTCCAACAGCGACCTGATCGCCGAGCAATATCGCGGCATACGTCCCGCGCCCGGTTATCCGGCGTGCCCTGACCACACAGTCAAGGCACCGATGTTCGAACTGCTGGCCGCCGAAGAGATCGGCATGACGGTGACCGAGAGCTTCGCGATGCTGCCCGCCTCGTCGGTGTCGGGCTTCTACTTCGCGCATCCCGACGCGAAGTATTTCGCGGTCGGCAGGATCGGCAGCGATCAGGTGGCCGACGTCGCGGCACGTCGCGCGGAATCGATCGCCGAAGTCGAGCGCTGGCTCGCGCCGAATCTCTAGCGCGGCGCTGCCTGCGCCTCGACATCCATCTCGCCTCTCGCACCGCTCATCATGTCCGTCATCCTGCAGGTGGAGCACACCACGACCTATCGCTACGCGAGGCCGGTGACGTTCGGCGAGCATCGCGTGATGTTCCGCCCGCGCTCGGGTTACGACGTGCAGGTGCTCGACCTGTCTCTGGACGTGACGCCAGAGTCCGACATCCGCTGGGTGCACGACGCCTTCTCCAACGGCGTCACGCTGGTCACGCCGCGCACGTCGGCGGACGAATTGCGCATGGTCGCACGCTTCACGATCGAGCATTTCGGAGCGAGCGGTCTCGAGTCCCCGCTCGCGCCGCACGCGCGCTTCTATCCGTTCGCGTACAGCGCCGAAGAGCGCATCGACCTGGGCGCCTTGCTCGTTCCCCAGCACGGCGACCCCGACGGCCGTGTGACCGCCTGGGCCAACATGTTCATCCCCTCGATCGGCAACATCCCCACGCGACGCATGCTGCAGGACATCACCGAGACCATCAAAGGCGATTTCACCTATGCCGCGCGCGACACCGAGGGCACGCAGTCGCCCACCGAGACGCTGGGCCTGCGCGCGGGTTCGTGCCGCGACTTCGCGCTGTTGATGATCGAAGCGGTGCGCCGTCTCGGCTTCGCCGCGCGCTTCGTGTCGGGCTATATCTACGATCCTTCGATCGATGGACAGGCCAGCGGCGTGGTCGGTGGCGGCGCCACGCACGCGTGGGTCGAGGTCTATGTTCCGGGTGCGGGCTGGCTGACGTTCGACCCGACCAATCGGCTCTACGGCGGCACCGATCTGATCCGCGTCGCCGTCACGCGCGATGCCTTCCAGGCCGCACCGATCCAGGGTTCGTTCACCGGCCGCGTCGGCGACTTTCTGGGCATGTTCATCGACGTGAAGGTACGCCGCGTCTCGGACCCGATCGTTCCTGGCACGTGAGCGTGCATCGAATGCACACGACGGCCGACCTGCGCCGTGCGGCGATCGCCCGCACCTTCTTTCCGCAGACCGACCTGAGCTCGGCGATCGCGCGCCTGGGCTTCGTGCAGGCCGATCCGATCCGTGCACCGGCCCGCGCGCAGGACCTGATCCTGCGTCATCGCGTGATCGACTACCGTGCCGGCGATCTCGAAGCTGCGTATCCATCGCTGCCGGTGTTCGAGGACATGCTGCATGTCTATGGCTTCGTGCATCGCATGCATCGCGGCCTGCTGTATCCGCGGCGTGTCGGGAGGCGCTGGCATGTCGAGGACGAGCATCCGCATCTGCGCCGCGCGATTCTCGATCATCTCGAAACGCACGGCGCGAGTCATCCGCGTGAGATCGGCGCGGCTCTTCTCGCACGGCATCCGCGCGCCTCGATCGTCAACGCGTGGGGCGGATCGTCGAATGCGACGACACGCATGCTCGAAGTCTTGCATTACCGCGGCCTTCTGCATGTCGCGCGTCGCGAGCGTGGCATTCGCATCTACGAGGTTTCTGCGCGTGCCCTTCCAAGCACAGCGACTGGCCCCGAGCCGCCGTTCGAACGACCCCGGACCCTGACGCCACAGCGCCGCGCCGATGGACTGATCCATTTGCTCGTGTCGCTCTACGCACCGTTGCCGAAGTCGAGTCTGATCCAGCTCGTCGGCATGCTCGACGATCGCGCCGTCCCTCGGGTTGAATTGCACGACCGGGTTGCGTCGCTGCTGCGTCGAGGCGCATTGCAATCGGGCGTGGTGGATGGCGTCACCTATGTATGGTCCGCGCATGGCGACCCGGAACCTGAACACGACGAACGCGTGCGTGAACCCATCGTGCGGTTCCTCGCGCCTTTCGATCCGCTGGTGTGGGATCGCCGCCGCTTCCGGCACCTATGGGGTTGGGACTATCGCTTCGAGGCCTACACGCCGCCGCACAAGCGCCGGCTGGGCTATTACGCCATGCCGATGCTGTGGGACGCCGAGGGCGATGCGCAGGTGATCGGCTGGGTGAACGTATCGACGCGCATGCCGATGCGAGCTTCGTCACGCGACGGATCGGTTCGCGTCGAGGTCGAGCCGGGGTACGTCGCGAAGCGACCGCGCACGGTCGCGTTCAGGCGCGCGATGGACGCCGAAGTCGAGCGCCTCGAACGATTTCTGGTCGGCGCCGATTGATGCGCCGTGCGCCTATCTTTCACACGCCCCACATCACGTCCGCATTCGCGTCGCACGATTCGCGCAGCATTTCGCGGATCGGCCACGCACGCTGATCGATGCGGATCGCTTCTGGATGCGCGTCGCGCTCCGAGTGATGCAGCGCGGCCGAGCCATTGTGACGCAGCATCTCGTCATGCTTCTTGCCCGCTTCGATCGCGGCGTCGAGCCGTGCGAGCGCGTCGGGGACTTCCGCGGCCGTGATCACGCCGCGTTCGCCGAGATGCTTGCCCAGCACCCCGAGAATGTATTTCGCGGTATCGACCAGCATCGTGACGTCGGCGCTGGCGCGGGATTTGAACGTGATCAGCATGGCATCTCCTTTCCGGTGATCGAAATTGTTGCGACGTCGTGTTGCTCATTCGCGCCCGGCGTCGCGTTTCTCGTACATCGGGTCCGGTCCGTTCTGCGTCTGTCTGACGACACCCGCGGGATCGAACATCACGTGAAACAGTGAATCCCAGGTCTCGTTCTCGCGATAGCGATACGACCAGACCTCGTAATGCAGGGTGCGCGAGACCTCGGCGGGCGTGCCGAAGTGCGTGAGCACGTCGTGCTTGTTCCACTCGCCGACCTTGATGGTCGCGAAGTGTTCGGTGTTCAGCAACGGTTCCACCGACAGCACGCGGCCTTGTGCGTCGAGGTGCGCGGCCGAGGCGCGTTGCCCGAGGGGCGCGCTCGAATAGATCAGCACGTCGCCGTCGGGGTCGTGCCGCATCGCGGCCGGCGCCCCGAAGCGCGCGTCAAGGTCCTGCCGCGTCATGCCCACCCGCAACAAGTCGGGATGCGCGCAGGCGGCGAGCAGCGACAGGACTGCTGCGGCGGTGATGTTTCGAAACATGTTGATGGTCCCTCCTGCGTACATTCGAGGAATATGGCGTCGTCGAGGAAGGTCTGACCGGTCAAAAAGGCAAAAGCTCCGCGCATGGTCAAGTAGCGCCCGGCTTCAGCTTGTCGAGTGCGAGGAAGCGCCACAACGCGTCCGTGGTGGCCGAGGCCGCGTTGTCCTTCAGGCCGAACACGGTGCGACCGATGGTGACGCCGAGCCGGCGATAGCTTTCCCATTGCGCCTCGTCGAAGAATTGCTGCGCGGTCGATTCGTTGGGAAAGGTCGGATGCGATGCCGCGTACTGCAGAACGTCCAGCGGAGTGCCGCTGATCACGCGAGGTTTCAACACGACGATGCGACCGGTGAGTCTGCGTTCTTGCGTATCCCGATCGGTCTTGAACACGTCGATCAGCATGGCGCACCTTTTCGACGCCGGGTGGCCGACCAGGTCGTTGGGTCGCCCGAAGATGCGTCCGAGATAGGGCTCGTCGCAGATCGCCTGATTGATCGTCAACTCGAGGCCGAAGTCGATGCGGGCCAATCGCACGAGGTTCGCGAGATCGTCGAAACGCCCGTCGACATCGGCGCCGTTGTCGCATGCCACGATGAAAGCGACCTCGCGCTCAGGCCGCAGCAGTTCGTAGATGCCGGTGTTATCGAAGTGTCCGCCGTCGGAAAGGTATTGCCAGCGACGGCGCATGCCGTGGAATTGGGCGGTGAGTTCGCAGAATAGGTAGTACTGCGTGGCGAACACGTGCTCCAGGCTCCATCCGAGCCACTTGCGTTCCTTGCGATCCGCGGTCTTTTCTGCGGCCGTCCATTGGCACGACCGCCACCACGTGCCCAGGCGTACATTGGCCAGCCCGAGAAGCAGAGAAAGGCCGCGCGTCGTGGTGCGCCCGAGGCCGGTCCCGACCGCAGCCCCCGAGGCGCCGACCCATTGCCCGACGGTCGGTATGCGCGCGATCGACGACGACGCGTTTGCGTCAGGCGCGAAAGCATGAAAATCGCCGTCGATCGAAAAGCCGCAGGGCACTACCGCCAAGGGTAACCCCTTGCGGTCGCGCTGAACCAGTTGCTCGTTCGAATCGGTGGTCTGGTTGACGGTGACGTTGATGACATGCAAAGGCGCGAGCACTTCGGGCGCGTAATAGTCTTCATGCTCGATCTGATCGGATCGCAGCGGCTCGGCAACGCTGCCGCCCACGACCGACCTGACCCCTTCGGAACGTTTGCGCGCCTCCAGTCGTTCACCGTTGGACGCGCCCAGATACGCGCGCGTCAGCCGCGCACCGTAGATCGACTGCAACGACGAGAGATTGATGAACGCCGGAAAGTAGCCGATCACCATCGCCATCGCCGCGGTGACCGAGGCGATCGCGAGCAAAAGGAAGACCGATGTCCAATCGAGCCCTGCGAGCGCCGCTGTCGTGCCCACCCACATCATCCAGTTGATCAGGATCGCCCAGATCACGATCAGCGCGAGCCCGATCACGAACGCGCCGATACCCGCAACCCAATCGATGGGCAACTTGCGCCACCAGCTCACGCCGCTTTTCTGGTCGAACAACACGGACAGGTGGCGCACGCTCCAGATCGCCGCGGCCAGCAACGCTGTCGATACGGCCGAACCGGACAGCGCCGCGCTGCTCGCCTGCAACTTGTCGTAGAGCATCAGGGCCAGGGAATCGGCGAGTGCGAACAGGAAGACGATCGCGGCAACCTTCATCGACAGCGCGAGGCGGCGGGTCAGCACCACTCGATGCGCGGTGACCGAGCAACCGCGCCAGGTCGCGACATAGACGAGAAAGCCGAGCAGCGCCTGGATGCCGAGGGCAAAAAAGAAATCCGCGAACGCGCGATATCGTTCGAAGATGCCGGCCCAGGCAACCCCTCCCGCCAAGACGAATCCAAGCAGGAAGTCGCCCCACGCCGCGAACGAGTATCCGGTCGGGATCTCGCTATCGGACTTGCTTGGGTCCGCGTGCGCAAGCCAGAAGGCAACCCCCACCGGAAACGACCACAGCACCACGACAGCGCCGCCGATGCCCCAGATCAGGCCCGATGCGATCGACGACGACAGCGCATTGCTCAACTCGAAAAATCCCAGCACCCTTTCATCGCGAAACATCAGCACCAAGAGAGCCCGCATCAGCATCAGTGCCGCAAGCACGGCCACGATTGCGGTCGCAAGCACATACTGGATCGCGAGCCAATTACGAATCGCAAGCGCTCCTGCATAAACCATATCGCCCGCGCCCGTAGGCGCGAGGTATCGACCGTTCTCCCGAAGCCACGCCAGCGGTTGCCGATCCGACCGGACGCCCTTCATGGCCTGGATGCGCGTGCGGCTCGGAGGCTCGTCGGCCATGACCTCATAGGCGAGCTGCGCCGCGTCGCGCGAAGCTTGTGGGCGCGACAACGTGCAAACGCCTTCGATGCGCCCAGGTATGAACATGCTGCAGAAGAACGCGCCCACGTATCCTCCGCCGCTGACGGTCGAGAGATAGTCGAAGCGTGCGAGCAGATTCGACAGGTAGCGGTCGGGCTTGCCCACGTCGCGAGTGTCGGTCGAGACGTCCCCGGCAGGCTCGGTCGCCGTCCCCGGCTTTGCAACGCCGCTCGAAGCGACGGACACCTCGTTCAAGGCTTGCATGACGCCGAGCGCGAACGTCGCGCTGCGAATGCCGCCGCCCGACAGCGCCAGCGCGAACGTCGGCACACCCTCCGGGTCGGCGGTCGCGAGGGCGCGGCGTCGTGCCTGCACGCGCTCGGCTTCGTCGGCGAATGAAGGCGTGCCTTCCGATAGACGCGTCATGCCGTTCCTCCCTGAACGATTCGCATCGGCGGCGCCGTCCGGTTCTCGATCCGGGCTGGCGGGTCGGGTCTTTCTATCCCCGCACCGGGCTTTTTGCAACAATCGTCAGTCGATCGCGGATAGGGGATCGGCTTTCGGGCCGTAGCGCATCGCATGCGATGCACGCACAATCGCGCGGTTGTCGCGTGCCGCCCACCCGTTCGTATTTCACCCGGGAGATTCGATGAGCCGTTCGTTGATCGTCTGCGCGCTCGCCTACGCTTCGACGCTGGTCGTATTCGCCGCGCTCGACTTCGTGTGGCTCGGCTTCGTCGCGAAGGACCTGTACCGCAACGGCATCGGCCACCTGATGCTCGAGACGCCCAACTGGACTGCGGCCGTGCTGTTCTATCTGATTTACATCGCAGGACTGGTGTTCTTCGCGGTGCTGCCCGGGCTCGACGCGGGCGCGTGGGGGCGTGCGACGCTGTATGGGGCGCTGTTCGGATTTTTCTGCTACGCGACCTACGACCTGACCAATCTCGCAACCTTGAAGGGCTGGCCGGTGGCTATCGTGGTCGCGGACCTCACGTGGGGCGCGTTCGTGAGCGCAGCGGCCGCGACCGCAGGCTTCTTCATCACACGGGCGCTGGCACGCTGAGGCCTACACGCCCCACACTACGTCCCGTTGATCCTTGACGGCGCGCTCGAGCATGTCGATCAGCGGAAATGCGCGCTGCGCGAGGCCGACCGAAATCGCCTGGCCGGGCTGGTCGTCGGTCGAATTTTGCGCGCCGTCCTTCTCACTTTTGCGCGACGCATCGGCTGCGGCCTTGAGCTTCGCCAGGGCGGCCGGGGCTTCCGCGGCGGTGATGATGCCTTTCGGCGCCGACTCGGGTTCGAAGGGTTTGCCGACGACCGACAGCAACATCTTCGCGTGCTCGGGATACATGGGAATATCGGCTGCGGCCTTCGACTTGAACGTGACGAGCATGATCGACCTCTCGAAAGGAATGGTTGGACGTGCGGATGGATATGAAGATCGGAGCGCGGATGCATGCGCATTGTCCCAAACTCCGACTGGCGAGCGATGAGCGCCGGATGAAACGACATCGAACCGGAGTTTTCGCCCGCGTGTTCCTGTCACGCGTCGCAACGATCGTCGCCGCATTGCTGCTCGTTGCTGCGTGTTACCCGCGCTACGACTGGCGCGACTACCGGCCCGATTGCGGGCGCGGCTGGTGCGGCTTCATCGCGAGCTTTCCGGGACGCGTGACGAGCGCGACGCGCGAAGCGCCGGTGGGAACCATGCGGCTGCCGCTCGCATTGCACGTCGTGTCGGTCGGCGACGTCGCCTTCGCGATCGGCGCATTCGAGTTGAGGCCCGGCAGCGACGCGCAAAGAGCGCGCAAGACCTTCGAGGCCAAGCTGCTCGACGACGTCGGCGCATCGGCCGGCCGCTCGGGCAGCGTGATCCTGCACGCGGCCGATCGCCGCGACATCGAAGCTGCGACCTTCGAAGCCGAAGGACAGCGTGACGGCCAACGCTTGAAGGTCGTCGCGCGCTTTGCAGAGCGGCAAGGCCGCGAGATCGAAATCCTCGTGATCGGCCCGAGCGATGTGCTGACCAGCAACGCGGGTCGTCAGGCGGTGGAGACCTTCATGACTTCCTTGAGGCTCGACTGACGGTACGACCGCCCGCGCAATGGATTGTGCGGCTGTCGATACCGCCGATCGCGCGACGCGGCAGCGTCGTTGCGCGCTTGCCCTCGATATGATCGACGATCAGCCGCCGCGCATTCTTTCGCACCAGCGTCCCGCTTTCATCGACCAGCCAGATCCTGATCAGGCCCGAGAGAAAGATCATCGAGTCCGAGGCTGCGCGCGCCGCCGTCAGCCCGTCGCGCAGGATGCCGCGACGTTGCGCCTCTCGGTACAGCGCCGCGAGCTTGGCCCGCAGATCGGCGTGCATGCTGCACGCGGTCTCGAGGTCGCGCGCGAACTCGTCCACGTACTCGCACTTGAAGCTCACGATCTGGAAGGTGCGTCGCGTCGCTTTGTCCTTCGCGATCGAGCCGACCACGACGTTCAGGAAGTGCCCGATGCGATCCAGCGAGTCCAGGGTTTCGCAGGCGCCCTCGAGCGCGACCTCGCAGCAGTCGACCAGCGGCAATTGCACCTCGTCGCGCATTGCATAGAACAGCTCGGCCTTGTCTGCGAAGTGCCAGTAGATCGCGCCGCGCGTGACGCCGGCGGCCGCTGCGATCTGTTCGAGCGAGGTTCTCGTCACGCCCTTGTGATAAAACACCTCGCGTGCAGCCGCGATGATTGCGCGGCGCGTCTCCTGTGAATTTTCCTTCGTGCGGCGGACCATGTTGCTCGGCTTTCAGGAAAGAACGGCGCGCGGCCACGGCAATCGATACCTGGCAAGTACTTTACATACATTCATGATTGTATAATCCTTCGCGTTTGCGGTCTGCGGGCGATCTGCGACATTGCTCAAGGAATCCCGAGCATTCCTGTGTGGCCCCGGCAAAATGCGGGACATCGGCGCGTCGGACTACCATCGCCGCGGTCCGCGCGCAGTACTCGCACCGTCATTGCGTCACCCCTGCGGCATCTTTTTTCTCACCTCGTCCTCTCGTCCAGCCACCAGCCCTCGTCCAGAGTCATCGGCCCGGCCGGGCATGCCCTTTCCAGTCGTCATCCTCCCAGTCTTTTCATGTTCACCATGAACTTACGCCTACCTTTGTTTTCTTCTTTCGCAGCCGCCCGCCGCATCGTCTCGCGCGTCGTCGTTCACCCGGACCGGCCAATCAACCTGCTCTCGGGCGTTTGCCTGGTTGCCGCACTCGCGCTGGCGGCCTGTGGCAACAAGGACGCGCAAAAGGGGGGTGGTCCCGGCGGGCCGGGTGGCCCGGGCGGGCAGGCGATGCCGGTCACCTTCGTCGAGGCCAAACTGGAACGCGTGCCTGTCAACATCGAGGCGGTGGGCCAGAGCGAGGGCTCGAAGGAAGTCCAGGTGCGCGCGCGCGTGTCGGGCATTCTTCTGAAGCAGCGCTACACCGAGGGCGACCGCGTCAAGGCGGGGGCGGTGCTGTTCCTGATCGATCCGGCGCCGTACGAGATCGCGCTCGCGCAGGCTAATGCAGCGCTCGCGCAGGCACGTGCGACGCTCGATCAGTCCAAGCGCGAAGAAGACCGTCTGAAGCCGCTCGCAGCCGAACAGGCGATCAGCGGTCGCGAATACGACACTTCGGTGTCCACGCGCAAGACCACACAGGCGCAGGTGATGGCGCGTGAAGCCGAGGTACGCAGCGCCCAATTGAATCTCGGCTACACCAAGGTCGTCGCGCCGATATCGGGGGTGACCGGCCGTGCCGTCAATTCCGAAGGCTCGCTGGTGACCGCGGGAACCGACTCGTCGCTGCTGACGACGATTTCGCAGACCGATCCGATCTGGGTGCGCTTCTCGTTCGCCGAACCCGAATACCAGAAGGTGCGCAGCAACGAGCGCAACGCGCAGGTGCACCTGGTGCTGCCCGACGGCCGCGTCTATGCGGAAGCCGGCAAGCTCAATTTCGCGGCATCGACCGTCGATCGCACGCTGGGCACGATCCAGTTGCGCGCAGAGGTTCCCAATCCGGCGCTCGCGATCCTGCCCGGCCAGTTCGTGCGCGTGCGGGTCACGATCGGGGAGGAGGAGGTGTACTTCGTTCCGCAGTCCGCCGTATCGACCAGCGATCGCGGCAAGAGCGTGTGGGTGGTCGGACCGGACAGCAAGGCGATGCCGCGGCCGATCGAGGTCGGCTCCTGGCAAGGCTCATCGTGGGCTGTCAAGAAGGGCTTGCAAGCAGGCGACAAGGTGATCATCGACAACCTCGTCAAGCTGCGTCCCGATGCGCCCGTCGCGCCGCATCCGCCGCAGGCCGCAGCGAGTGGCGCTGCGCCACCTGCACCGGGACAACCGCAAGGTCAGGCGTCCGCGCAAGGTCAGGGTGCCGCAGCCGCACCGGCTGCCCCGTCGGGCCCGGCTTCAACGCCGCCCGCCAAGGGCGGCGCGAACGGCAAGTCGTGACCTGATTTTCCGGAGTACACATGTCGAAGTTCTTCATCCTGCGACCGATCTTCGCAAGCGTCATCTCGATCATCATCGTGCTTGCGGGCCTGGTGGCCCTCAATGTCCTGCCGATCGCGCAGTATCCCGAGATCGCGCCACCCACCGTCACGATCACCGCGACCTATCCGGGCGCGAGCGCGGAGACGCTGTCGAAGACCGTGGCTTCGCCGATCGAGGAGCAGCTCTCGGGCATCGAGAACCTGCTCTACTTCAGTTCGACCTCCAATAGCGCCAACGGTCAGGTCGCGATCACTGCGACTTTCCAGGTTGGCTCCAACGGCGACAAGGCGCAACTGGACGTCAACAACCGCGTGCAGACCGCGATCCCGCGCTTGCCGCAGGAAGTGCAGCGCCAGGGCCTGACGGTGCAGAAGCGCTCGAACAACTTCCTGCTGGTCGCGGCGATGTATTCGAAGGACGGCAAGGTCGACACGCTGCGTCTGTCCAACTTCGTCACGATCAACATGATCGACGAGATCAAGCGCGTACCGGGCGTCGGCGACGTGATCAACTTCCTCGCGCGCGACTATTCGATGCGCGTGTGGCTGAACCCGGCGAAGATGGCGCAGCTGGGCGTGACGCCTTCGGACGTACGCGACGCCATCCTGGCGCAGAACCAGCAATACGCGGCTGGTCGCATCGGCGCAGAGCCCGCGCCCAACGATCAGGAGTTGGTCTATACGGTGACCACCAGGGGCCGCCTTGTGGACGCGGCGGAGTTCGGGAACATCGTGCTGCGCGCGAACGGGCCCAACGGCACGCTGCGGATTCACGACGTGGCGCGTGTCGAGCTGGGCGCACAAAGCTACGACGTTTCCAGTTTCCTCAATGACAAGCCGAACATTCCGATCGGCGTGTTTCTGCAAAGCGGTGCCAACGCGCTCGAGGTCGAAAGAGCCGTCAAGGCGCGCTTCGACGCATTGAAGCCGAGCTTCCCCGAAGGCGTCGAATACACGGTTCCGTTCGACACGACCAACTTCGTCAAGGCCTCGATCACCGAGGTCGTCCACACCTTCGCGATCGCGGCGGTTCTCGTGATCCTGGTGGTATTCGTCTTCCTGCAGACCTGGCGCGCAACCCTGATCCCGGCGATCGCTGTACCGGTCTCGCTGATCGGCACGTTCGCGGGGCTCTACATCTTCGGTTTCTCGATCAACACGCTGACCTTGTTCGCAATGGTGCTCGCGATCGGGATCGTGGTGGACGATGCGATCGTGGTCCTGGAAAACGTCGAGCGCCTGATGCGCGAGGAAGGGCTCGATGCGAAGACCGCCTCGATCGAGGCGATGCGCGAGGTGCAGGGCGCGGTGATCGCGATCGTGATGGTGCTCGCCGCCGTATTCATTCCGGTTGCGTTCCTGGGCGGCATCGCAGGCCAGCTCTACAAGCAGTTCGCGGTGACCGTCACGGTAGCGGTGGTTCTTTCGGGCGTCGTCGCACTGACCCTGACGCCCGCGCTGTGCGCATTGCTGCTCAAGTCCGGGCACAACGAGGAATCGAAGTATTTCCGCTGGTTCAATCACGGCTTCAATCGCGTCTCGGGGACTTATCGCGCGTTCGTCAAGCGCGGCCTCGCGCATCGCATCGTTTCGGCGCTGATCTTTGCGGGCCTGCTCGTCATCGTCGGCCTCCTGCTCTGGCGCATTCCCGGCTCGCTGGTGCCGCCCGAAGACCAGGGCTATATCATTTCGTCGATCCAGTTGCCCGACGGCGCGAGCTTGAAGCGCACCGAGCGGACTACCGCCCAGTTGCGCGACATGGTCAAGGACAACGAGGCGATCGCGTACATGTTCGTGATCAACGGCTTCGACTTCATCGCCGGCGGCAGCAAGACCAATGCGGCCACCATCTTCGTTCCCTTGAAGGATTATTCGAAGCGCAAGACCACGGCCGATCAACTGGTCGGTCAATTCTTCGGCGCCAATGGGCGCATCGGCGACGGCCTCGTACTCGCCTTCAATCCACCGGCCATCCAGGGACTCGGATCGACGGGTGGCTACGAGGTCTATGTGCAGGACCGAACCACGAACGCCGATCCGGTCCGCTTGGCCGGAGTCATCAAGGACCTCACCGCCGCGATGCAGGCCGACCCGCGACTGGGCCCGCAGAACACGTTCTTCCGGCCGACCATTCCTCAGCTGCGTGTCGATGTCGATCGCGAGAAGGCGATCGCGCTGGGCGTGCCGGTGGCCGATGTCTATGCGGCGTTGCAGGCGACGATGGGATCGCTCTACGTGAACGACTTCAACCTGTCGGGTCGGACTTTTCGCGTGCAGCTACAGGCGGATGCGCCATACCGCTCGAATCCCGAGGACATCGGCAACGTCTATGTGCGTTCGTCGCTTCCGGCCTCGCAGATCGCCGCAAGCGGCGCCACTGGTTCGGCGGGTGCGACCGCGCCGGGCATCACCAGCAACATGATTCCGTTGCGTGCGCTGGTGAAGGTCGAGAACATCATCGGCGCCGAACAGCTCGAGCGCTACAACGGCTTCGTGGCCGCCAAGATTTTCGGGAGCAGCAAGCCGGGCTATTCGTCGGGCGAGGCCATCCGCGCGGTCGAGGAGATCGCCGCGAAGACCTTGCCGCAGGGTTACCAGATCGAGTGGACCGGCCAGGCCTACCAGGAGAAGCGCACCGGCAATGCATCGGTGTTCGCGTTCGGTCTCGCGATCATCATGGTCTATCTGATCCTGTCGGCTCTTTTCGAACGCTGGGGCCTGCCCGCCGCGGTGCTGCTGGCCGTGCCGTTCGCACTCGCCGGGGCCCTGGCCTTCGTGTTCATACGCGACATGAACAACGACATCTACTTCCAGATCGGCCTCGTCGTGCTGATCGGCCTGGCCGCAAAGAATGCGATCCTGATCGTGGCGTTCGCCGAGCAGGCGCTGCTCGAAGGGCAGTCGCGCTTCGACGCCGCGATGACCGCGGCGCGCCTGCGCTTTCGGCCGATCGTGATGACGTCGCTGGCCTTCGTGCTCGGCGTCGCGCCGCTGGTCTTTGCCACCGGCGCCGGTGCGGGCGCGCGCCAATCGATGGGCACAGGTGTCTTCGGCGGCATGATCATCGCGACTTTCATCGCACCGATCTTCATCCCGCTGTTCTTCACTCTCCTCGCACGCTCACCGAAGCCGAAGGAGGTAGAAGAGGCCAAGCGCGAACACGACGAAGCCCAGCGCGCGATGCATCCCGACCAGCAGCGCAACGCATCCGAAGGGTCGAGAAAGGAAGGCGATCATGCGTGAGCAACCCCTATCGACTGCAATGAATTTCACCGAGCGTGCCGCGCGCCTCACGACCGGAGTCGTCGCCATCGCGGTCCTCGCGGGCTGTGCGGTCGGCCCGGACTATAAGCGACCCGAGCTGGCATTGCCGGCCGACTACGCGGCGAGTGCGCCTGCCGATTCCGTCAACGCTCCGGCAGCGATCCCCGGCGACTGGTGGAAGCTCTACAACGATCAGCAACTCAACGACCTGATCGCGTCGGCCCTCGCCAACAACGCGGACCTGCGTCTGGCAATCGCTCGCATCGACGAGGCGCGCGGCGCATTGCGCGAAACCAGGGCCGCGCTGTTTCCCGAGGTCGATCTGTCGGGTGTCGGCGCCCGTCAACGCATAGGCGTGGGCGGTGGCTCGACGGGCGCAGGTGCTTCGTCGGCAGGCGCCGCCGGAGGCAGTACGACAGCGGGAAGCGGGCGGGTCCTCTACGGCAATTTCTTCCAGCTCGACGCGCAGATCTCGTACGAACTCGATCTTTGGGGACGCCTGCGACGCGCGACCGAATCGTCGCGAGCGACCTTGCTCTCGACGACCTATGCGCGCGACGTGACCGCATTGACGCTCGCAAGTACGACCGCGCAGACCTACTTCGCGCTGCGCTCGCTCGACGCCCAGATCGCGGTGACGAGCAGCACGCTGGCTGCCGTCCACGAATCGGTGGGCATCGCGAAAAAGCGCCTCGATGCGGGCTATTCATCGGGACTCGACTACGCGCAATCCGAGACGCTGCGCGCGCAGATTGCGGTGCAAGTGCGCGAGCTGCGCCGACAACGCGCCATCCAGGAACATCAGCTGGGCAACCTCACCAGCAACCTCTCATTGCGCATCGAACCGACCGCGGCCTTGGCTACGCTCGACAATCTGCCCGTCCCCAGCGGCCCGCCGCCGGGACTCCCGTCGACCTTGCTCGAACGCCGTCCCGATGTGCGCAGTGCCGAGCAGAATCTGGTCGCCGCCAACGCCCAGATCGGTTTCGCAAAGGCTGCGCTGTTCCCGACCTTCAGGTTGACCGGCGCATACGGCGGTCAGAGCTTCGAATTGTCCGATCTGTTGAAGGCGCCGTTTCGCTTCTGGACCATCGGTCTCGGCGTCACCGAGCCGATCTTCGCCGCCGGCCGTTATGCTGCGCGCGTCGATCAGGCACGCGCCCGAACCGACGAGCAGGCCGCGTCGTATCAGAAGACGGTCGAGACCGCGTTCAGGGAAGTCTCGGATGCATTGACCAATGTGACCGAGAGCAGCGCAGCCGAAGGCGAGGTCAACACGCAGGTCGAAGCGGCGCGACGTTCGCTGCGCCTGTCGCGCTCGCGCTATCAGCAAGGCTACGGGGAATATCTCGATGTGCTCGACGCGACGCGCACGGCCAACAGTGCCGAGTTGCTGCTGGTGCAGAATCGCCAGGCGCGGCTGAACTACAGTGTCGATCTCATCAAGGCATTGGGGGGCGGGTGGAACGATCAGGAGACTTCGATGGGCGGGCGGACCGCGCCGAGCGCCACGCGCTGAGCGTGGCGCGGCGATTACGCACACCGCGATGATCGCCTGCCCCGAATGCGATGCCTTGCAGGAAGAACCGCGCCGCGTGCCCAGCCGCGCGAGCGTCAATTGCTGGCGCTGCAAGTCGCTCCTGATTCGTGACTCGGGCAAGTCGGTCAGCTATACCTTCGCGCTGATCGTAGCGGGCGCGATCCTGTTCCTGATCGGTAATGCATTTCCGCTGGTCAGCCTTGAAGCACAGGGCAATGGCGTGACTACGACGCTGTTCGGTGCGGTCGTGCACATGTGGCAACAGGACCTGCAGGCGATCGCTGTACTGGTGTTCGCGACCACCATCCTCGCGCCTGCCTTCGATCTCTCGGCGATGCTTTATCTGCTGATCGGCGTGTTGCGCTTCGACGTCGGCCAGATCGACGCGATGCCACCCGGTTCGGCGCGCCTCTTGCGCATCGTGCAGGCGGTGCGACCGTGGGGCATGCTCGAAGTCTTCATGCTTGGCGCGCTGGTCTCGGTGGTGAAGCTCGGACAGATGGCAGTCGTGATCCCTGGGGTCGCGCTGTATTCGATCGGGGCGTTGATCCTGGTCCTCGCCGCGGCGAATTCGGCCTTCAACGCGCGCGATGTCTGGGCGCGTCTGCCGATCACCTCGGACGAAGATGCCGACAAGGTCGCGAATGAAGTCGCGGAGGGTGCCGTGGGGGAAACCCGGCCATGATGCCGCGCGCGATCACCAGGACCGTCGATCTGCTCGAGGATCGCCCGCGCGAGGTCGATGCAGAGACGGCCGCGAAGCAGGCGGCCGAAGAAGCCGAATGGCTCGCGGCGGTTGCCGAGGCGCGGCGGCGTTACGGCGCCGTCACCGCGCGCCGCGCGGGACTCTACGCATGCCCGTCGTGCGGCCTGCTGAGCCAGCGGCTCGGCACGCCGGAGGCCGATGTCGCAACGTCCGCGATGCCCTCGACGTCTGTTCCTGATGCATCGTCGCAGCCTTCGGCTGCGGTCGACCAACCCGCCGACGCCGAGTGCCCGCGTTGCGGCGAGACCTTGCGCATCCGCAAGCCCGCGAGCCTCGCGCGCACCTGGGCCTATCTGATCTCGGCCTTCATCCTGTACATTCCGGCCAATGTTTTTCCGATCACCGACTCGCGCACGCTCTTCGAAGAGCAGACCGATACGATCTACTCGGGCGTGGTCTATCTCTGGAAAGCGGGCTCATGGCCGTTAGCGTTGTTGGTCTTCTTCGCGAGTATCGTGGTGCCGCTCGCCAAGCTGATCGTGCTCGCGGGTCTCGCGCTCTCGGTGCAACGCCGCACGCTGCGCAAACCGGCGCAGCGCACCCGGCTGTATCGGGTCGTCGAGTTCATCGGACGATGGTCGATGCTGGACATCTATGCGGTTGCGATCCTCACTGCGCTGGTTCAGTTGAAAGGTCTTGCCGAGGTGACCGCCGGTCCCGGCGTGCTTGCGTTCGGCGCGGTCTGTGTGTTCACCATCCTGGCGTCGCAGGCCTTCGATCCGCGCCTGATCTGGGACGCGATCGACGAAGCCGACACCGATCCGGACGAGGACGATGACTGAACCTCCGTCGCCCGGTCAGCGGCCGGATCAGCGACCCGCGTCGTCGTCCGCGACGGCGCCTCCAGCATCGTCCGCCGCGTCGCCCGAGGAGTCGTCCACAGCCGCGGCCGCTTCATCGCCCGCAGAGTCCACCGCGCAATCCCCCGCAGGCCCTGCTGCCGGCGGCACGCCGCCCACGCCGCCTCCGATTGAAGGCATCCCCATGGCCCGCGTCGCGCGTCGCAAACGGCGCTCGATCTCGCTGGTGTGGGTCATCCCGCTGGTCGCGGTGCTGGTCGGCCTCTACCTGGTCGTGCATGCCCTGCGCACGCAGGGGCCCACCATCGAGATCCAGTTCAAGACCGCCGAAGGACTCGAGGCCGGCAAGACCAGGATCAAATACAAGAACGTCGATATCGGCACCGTGCAGACCATCACGCTCGGGCCTGGAAAGAAAGGCGTGGTGGTGAAGGCGCAGATGACGCGCAACGCCACCGACCTGCTGGTCGACGACACACGCTTCTGGATCGTCAAGCCGCGCATCGCGGGCGGCCAGATCTCGGGGCTGACGACGCTGCTGTCAGGCTCCTACATCGGCATGGACGTCGGCAAGTCCACCGATTCGCGCCGCGAATTCATCGGCCTCGATACGCAACCCGCGGTGACCACCGACGAACCCGGCCGCGAATTCCTGCTGCACGCGGCCGATATCGGGTCGCTCGACATCGGCTCGCCGGTGTTCTTTCGGCGCTTCCAGGTGGGCGAGGTCACGGCCATCCAGCTCGATCCCGACGGCAAGGGCGTCACCGCACACGTGTTCGTGCACTCGCCGAACGAAAAGTACGTGACGCAGAACACGCGCTTCTGGCAGGCGAGCGGCATCGACGTGACGATCGACGGCTCGGGGGTCAGGGTGGCCACGCAGTCGCTGGTGTCGGTGGTGGTCGGCGGCATCGCGTTCCAGAGTCCGGAAAACGAATCACCCGGACCGCCGGTCGCCAACGACACCGCATTCATGTTGTTCGACAACGAGCGCATGGCGATGAAGCGCTCCGAGGGGCAACTCGAACGATACATCGCCTATTTCACCGATTCGATACGCGGGCTGAACGTCGGTGCGGCCGTCGAGTTCCGCGGTTATATCGTGGGTGAAGTGCGGGCGATCGACATGGAGTTCGATCGCGACACGCGCGAGTTCCGCTTCCCGGTCGAGTTCGTGCTCTATCGTGACGTGCTGCCCGCGCGCATTGGCCGCGCCGACAAGAACGGCAAGCCGGTCGATCTCGACGAGGTCTATGCGCGCGCGATCGAAAAGCGCGGCCTGCGCGCGCAACTGCGCAGCGGCAATCTGTTGACCGGGCAAAAATATCTCGCGCTCGACTTCATCAAGAATGCTGCGCCTGTCGCGATGGCCGTGACCAAGGACAAGCACGGTGCGCGCATCATTCCGACGGTGCCGGGCAGCTTCGACGAATTGCAGGAAAGCATTGCCAACATCGCCAAGAAGGTGGAGAAGATCCCGTTCGATCAACTGTCCGCCGATCTGCGTCGCACGCTCGCGCAGTTGCAGGTGACGATGAAGGGCACCGACAAGTTGTTGTCGAAAGTCACCGACGAGGTCGCACCCGAACTCGCCGCGACGCTGGCCGAAATCAGGAAGACCGCGAAGAACGCCGAGAGCGTGCTCGCGTCCGATGCGCCGGTCCAGCAGGACCTGCGCGGCACCCTGGCCGAAGTCAATCGCGCGGCGGCATCGCTGCGCCTCTTGATGGACTATCTGCAACGGCATCCCGAGTCTCTACTCAGAGGCAAGGCAGCCGACCTGCCGATCGGGATCGCGCCTGCGGTGCGGCCGGTCGTGCCGTCCGCGGCGCCTGCGCGGGACGCGACGTCATCACCCGCACCGTCGCCCGTGCCAACACCCGCGCCGAGTACCGCGGCGCCTTCCGGACTCGTCAAATGAAGCGCTCTCTCGTCGCCTTCCGGCAGTCGCGTTCGCCGTTGTGGCCCAAGCGGCGTTCAACGCCGCGTTCGGTCAGGCGCTCAACGGGGCGTTGGATGCTGCATGCTGCGCTGGTGACCACGCTCGCCGCCATGTGCGCGAGCTGCTCGACCCCGACCGCGAGCGAGCGCTTCTATGCGCTGAGCGATGGATCATCATCGGCAGTCACGACCGCAGCGACCGCAGCGAAATCGAACACACTGCCCGGCATCGTGATCAGCGCGGTCACCGTGCCCGAACTGATCGATCGTCCGCAGATCGTCACGCGCGACGGCGCCAATCGCGTCAACGTCGCGGAGCAGCAGTTGTGGGCCGAACCCGTGAAGAACGGCATCGGACGCGTGCTCGCGGTGCGCCTGACGAAGTCGCTCGCCGACGCCGGACGTCCCGCGCACGTGGCCGCCTATCCGCAGGCTTCGATCGCAAATCCAGATCTGCGCATCACGATCGACGTGCAGCGTTTCGACGCAGTGCCGGGAGGCGACGCCGTGATCGATGTGCTGTGGAGCGTGCGCCGGGCCAGCGACGACAACATCCGCTCGGGCCGTACCGTGGCCTCACGTCCCATCGCCACGTCGACCTACGACGACACGGTGCGCGCGTGGAGCGAAGCGCTCGAGGTGCTGAACAAGGACATCGTCGCGGTGGTCACGCAGATCGATCTGACGCCGCCGCTGCGGTCACGATGACTCGCGATGCAGGCCCCGTCGATAGCCGATCGCCTCGGCGATATGCCGTGACGCGACGCGGCTGTCGCCATCGAGATCGGCAATCGTTCTCGCGACCTTGAGCACGCGGTGATAGGCGCGGGCCGACCAACCCAGTCGCGCCATCGCGTTCTGCAATAGCGCCGCGCCACCGATATCGGGCTTGCAATGCCGGTCGATCGCGGCGCCGTCCAGCATCGCGTTGGACCGGTCCTGTCGTGCGAGCTGTCGTTGGCGTGCGGCGCAGGTACGCGTGGCGATAGCCGCGCTGGCTTCGCCATCGGGCGCCGATGCGATTTCGGTGTTGGACAGCGCGGGAACTTCGATCTGCAGGTCGATGCGGTCGAGCAATGGCCCCGAGATGCGATCGCGATAACGCGCGAGCGCGTCGTGCGTGCATCGGCAGGCGCGAGTCGGATGGCCGAGATAACCGCAAGGGCAGGGATTCATCGCGGCGATCAATTGAAAGCGCGCAGGGAAATCGGCCTGCCGCGCGGCACGCGAGATCGTGATGTGGCCCGATTCGAGCGGCTCGCGCAGCACCTCGAGCACGCGTCGATCGAACTCCGGCAACTCGTCGAGAAACAGCACGCCGTGATGGGCAAGCGAGATCTCGCCTGGCCGCGGTACGCTGCCACCGCCGACCAGCGCTGCGCCCGATGCGGTGTGATGCGGCGACCGGTAGGGACGCTCGCGCCACGCGCCCGCCGAGAAGCGACCCGCGAGGCTTGCGATCGCCGCGGACTCGAGCGCCTCGTCGGTCGTCATCGGGGGCAGTAGGCCCGCGAAGCGCGAGGCGAGCATCGACTTGCCGGTACCCGGCGGGCCGACCATCAGCACGCTGTGGCCGCCGGCTGCGGCGACTTCGAGTGCGCGCTTGGCGCTGGCTTGGCCCTTGACATCGGAGAGGTCGCGATACGAGGGCCTGCTACTCGGGTCCGTTGGCGCGGCCCTGCACAACGGCGCTTGTCCCGACAAATGCGCGCAGACCTCGAGCAGGCTCGCTGCGGGATAGACGTCGGTTCCCTCGGCCAGCGCCGCTTCATCGGCCGACTCGCGCGGAAGAATGAAACCGCGCCGCGGCGTATCAGATGGGCGCACCTGCCGCGCCAATGCATGCGTCATCGCGAGCGCGCCGCGTATCGGCCGCAATGCGCCCGACAGCGACAACTCGCCTGCGTACTCGTAATCGTCGAGGCGCTTGGCCGGCAGCTGCCCCGACGCCACCAGGATGCCGAGCGCGATCGGCAGATCGAAACGCCCCGACTCCTTCGGCAGGTCGGCGGGCGCCAGATTGACGGTGATGCGGCGCGCGGGAAACTCGAAGCGCGCATTGAGGATCGCGGCACGCACGCGACCGCGGCTTTCCTTCACCTCGGTATCGGCGAGACCGACGATGCTGAAGTTCGGCAGGCCGCCGGAGAGATGGACTTCGACGACGACCTCGGGCGCCGACATGCCGGCGAGCGCGCGGCTCTTCAGGATCGCAAGCGACATCGCGAGCGGCGCATGAATGTCGAGGGTGTGTCGTGCGCCGTGTGACCGAGTCCGCGATCGGGCCTACAGCGCGCGGATCGATCAGCCGAGCGGCGGGTCCTGCAACTCCGAAGGGTGCGCTCCGGTTCCTTCGAGCGCACTGATGCGCATTTCGAGTTCGGCGATCTTGTCTTGTGCGCGCGCGAGCAATTCGGTCTGCAGGTCGAGTTGTTCGCGGGTTGCGAGATCGAAATGCTCGAAGCCCTGCTGCAAGACGGCGCGCAGGTTCTTGCGCAGATCGGCAACCGGAGTTTCATCGAGCAGCTTCGAGATGCGCTCTTGCATGTTTTCGAAGAATGCGGAGTTCTGCATGGCGCGTGGGAGGCGAGTGGGCGAAGAGGAACGGGCGGCACGTCTCGCACCAACGAGCGAAGACGCGCAATGCGAGCCGAGTTTAGCACCGCGGTTCCTGCCGTCGCGTCGTCCAAATCGATGAGCGCGATGGTTGAAGAGACCGGAAAGAAGGAAAGTTCAGGCCGCTTGCGCGCGAGGTACGGCTAGACTAGATTTGGTCAGCATTTCTTGCCTGAGAGCTGCTCGTTCAGTACAGCGACGTAGTGGTGCTTGTTTAAGAAGGCTTTGACTCAAGACGATATGACGCTCACAAAAAAAGCAGGCCGAAGCCTGCTTTTTATTTGCTCGTGAAGATGCTCAACTCTTCATGAACGTGAACATGTTCGACACCCCCACGTAGTCCACCGCGGCCGCGTAGAGGTCGGGCGTGAAGGTCACGCCTGCCAAGGTCGCGTAGCCGCCGTAGCTGCCGCCGTAGATAGCGATGCGTTTGGGGTCGGCGATGCCCTGCTGCTTCAACCATTCGACGCCATCGGTGATGTCGTTCTGCATGGTCTTGCCCCACTGCCTGAAGCTCGCTTCCCAGAACTCGCGCCCATAGCCGGTCGAGCCGCGGAAATTCGTCTGCAGCACCGCATAGCCGCGATTGGCGAGGAACTGGATTTCAGGGTTGAAGCGCCACGTATCGCGATACCACGGTCCGCCATGCGGGTTGACGATGACCGGAAGATTCTTCGGGTCCTTGCCGACCGGCAAAGTGAGGTAGCGGTTGATCGTCAGGCCATCGCGCGACTTGTAGGTGATCGGCTTCATCGGTGCCATGTTCGCCTCGGCTAGCCATGGCTGGATCTCGCCGAGCTTGGTGAGCGCTTTGGACTTCACGTCGTAGACGTAGCGAATACCCTGGGTGCGATCGTTGTAGGCCGCGACGACGTAGCGGGACTCGTCCTTGGTATGGCTGACCAGATCGATCTCGTAGCCGGGCAATTGCCTGCGGAGGTCCGCATAGAGCGCGTCGGTGGCGGGGTCCACGATCTTGCGCTCGGGCTTCCAATCCACGTAGATGATCTGAGTGAGCACCTTGCGTTTGCGCGAATACCGAAGCCCGAGGTATCGACCTCGGCGTTCTCCTAGATCAGCCTGTCTTCCTTCGCGATCTTCGGATCGAACTCGAAGATGGCCTGCTTGTCACGGCCGCGATTCGAATTCACGTAGAGCCGCTTGTTGTCGAACGTGAAGAAAAGCGGCTGAAGGGTTTCGCGGAAATTGCTCGTGACGATGGTCTTGAACGGCTCCGACTCCGCGTCGCGATACAGGACCGATGTATTCACTCCATCGTTGGTGGTGGCCACGCGCAGCTTGCCGTCGTGGTCGGTGATCCAGCCGGTGATGTTGCCGGGGTTCTCGGCCACCAGCTTCGCTTCGCCGGTCCTTACGTCGACGCGATAGACGTCGAAAACCTTTTTGTCGCGCTTGTTGTGCGAGATCAGCAGATGGTTGTCGTCGTCCTCGAGATCGTCGACGATGCCGGCGCGTACGCCGTCGTAAGGCGTGAGGTCCTTGATCGCGCCGCTGTCTCCCGCGATGGGCACCGCGAGCACGTGAAAGTTCTCGTCGCCTCCGAAGTCCTTCGCATAGACGACGTGCGCGTTGCCCTTCCAGAAGAAGCCCGATACATCACGCGCGGATTCGTTCGTCAGCGCCCTGGCTTCGCCGCTGGGCGCGCCGCCGGCGTCGAGCGTCTGCACGAACACGTTCTGCCGGCCGTTGTTGCGGGCCATGAACGCGAGGTGCCTGCCGTCGGGCGCAAGCGAAAAACGTGAACGCTCGGGCTTCTTGAAGAAGTCGCGAACGTCATAGACCTTGGCGGCAGTGATCGGGGCGGACGAGGGCGCGGGTGCTTGTGCGCCCGCGCTCGAGAGCAGCGTGGCGAACATCAGCGCCGCAACACTCGTGCGGCAAAGCAAGCAACGATTCATTCGACGACTCCAGCATGAGAAATGAAGACCGCGCATCATGCCTTGCGCAAAGCACTGTCGCCAGATGAGCGCGACCGATGCGCGCAATCGCCGATGAATCACATGGAGAGAGCGGTGAGAGGCTATTTCGGCGCGGTGTGCAGGACCATCATCGCGGCTTCGGCTTCGCCCGCGAAGAGATTGGGCAGCACGTCGATGCCGCGCTCGATCGCCACGTCGATCGAAGCCTGCTCGTCACGACGCGGCGGATGCAGCACGAAGTCCACCACCTGTTGTTGCAGCTCGAGTTCGCGCGGGTGGCCGATGCCGATGCGCATGCGCCAGAACTGCGGCGTGCCGAGCACGGCGGCGATGTCCCTCAGTCCGTTGTGACCGGCAGTGCCGCCGCCCAGCTTGAGCTTGATCGCGCCGGGCAGCAGATCGAGCTCGTCGTGCGCGACCAGGATCTCGTCGGGCATGATTTTGTAGAAGCGCGCGAGCGCGCCAACGGCGAGGCCCGAACGATTCATGAAGGTCTCGGGCATCAGCAGCCAGCGCGCGCCGTCCTTGCCGACGATGCCGTGAAAGGCGCGCTCGCCGCGCAATGCGATGCGATGCGTCTGTGCATAGCGGTCCACCAGCCAGAAGCCCGCGTTGTGGCGCGTCATCGCGTACTGCGCGCCGGGGTTGCCGAGTCCGACGACGAGCTTGATCGGGGTCGAGTTCATTGCGATGGAGGGTTGCTGAAGTTGCAATAGAGGTTGCAGCAGCGATTGCTACGGCATCTGCAATAAAAAAGCCCCGACTCGCGCTGGGGCTTCTGGTACGAGCGTACGACGGCTTACTTCTTGTCGCCCTTGTCGGCGCCTTTTTCCGCGCCTTTTTCCGCTTTCTCGACCTTGTCGCCCTTGCCGGCGGCACCACCCGCTGCGGGCGTTGCCGTAGCTGCGGCGGCAGCTTCGAGCTCGGCTGCCTTTTCCTCGATCATCGCTCGCGGAGTCGTTGCGGTTGCAACGACTTCTTCGGGATGCGGCGTCACCGAGACCCCGGCCGGTAGCTTCATGTCGGACACGTGGACCGTCCCTTGCGCTTCGAGATTCGAAAGGTCGATCTCGATGAACTCGGGCAACTCGGACGGAAGGCAGACCACCTCGATGTCGTTCATCACGTGGCTGACCACGTTCGACGAGAGCTTCACCGCGGGCGAGACTTCGGCATTGATGAAATGCAACGGCACGCGCACGTGGATCTTCTCGTTTGCGGCGACGCGCTGGAAATCGATGTGCAGGACCTGCTGCTTGAACGGATGCATCTGCACGTCGCGCAACAGGACGTTGCTCGCGCCCTTGCCATCGATCTCGAGGTCGAGGATCGACGAGTGGAAGGCTTCCTTGCGCAAGGCGTGGAAGAGATTGTTGTGATCGAGCTCGATGTTGACCGGCGCATGGCTGCTGCCGTAAACGATCCCGGGAACCTTGCCGGCGCGACGCAGGCGGCGGCTCGCACCCGTACCTTGCGTGTTGCGTGTGTTGGCTACGACTTTCATGAACTTCTCCAAAAAGATTTCAGAACCCGTCCGCGACCAGACGGGGGGTGTTCCGCTTTTCGATACGACGAGCCGCGGCGAAACAACACGGCCTGCCTCAAATTCTTGCCGTCATACCGCGTTCGCGAGAATGACGATCTATTCAGCGAACAACGAACTCACCGAATCGCCCTTGCTGATGCGGGCGATCGTCTCGGCCAGCAACAGCGCGCACGAAATCTGCCGGATCTTCTCGCTCTTCTGTGCGTCGCGGTTCAGCGGGATGGTATCGACCACCACCAGCTCGTCGAGGCTGGACGCATCGATGCGCTGGACCGCGCCGCCCGACAACACCGGATGCGTGCAATACGCCAGCACCTTTTCGGCGCCGCGCTCCTTCAGTGCCTGTGCCGCCTTGCACAGCGTGTTCGCCGTGTCGACCATGTCGTCCATGATCACGCAGGTGCGACCTTCGACATCGCCGATGATGTTCATCACCTCCGACACGTTGGCGCGCGGCCGGCGCTTGTCGATGATCGCCAGATCGGTGTCGAGGCGCTTCGCGAATGCGCGCGCGCGCACCACACCGCCCACGTCGGGCGACACCACCTGCAAATTCTTCAGATCGCGCTTGTAGAGGTCCGCAAGCAGGATCGGCGACGCATAGATGTTGTCCACCGGTATATCGAAAAACCCCTGGATCTGGTCGGCATGCAGATCCATCGTCAGTACGCGGTCGACACCGACCGCCTGCAGCATGTTGGCGACCACCTTCGCCGAGATCGCCACGCGTGCCGAGCGCGGTCGGCGATCCTGTCGCGCATAACCGAAATACGGAATCGCGGCGGTGACGCGTCCGGCCGACGAGCGCTTCAACGCATCGACCATCACCATGATCTCCATCAGGTTGTCGTTGGTGGGCGCGCACGTGGACTGCAACACGAACGCGTCCTTGCCGCGGACATGATCCTGAATCTCGACGTTGACCTCGCCATCCGAGAAGCGACCTACAGTCGCCTTGCCGAGCGGAAGGTTGAGGTTCCTGGAAACCGCCGCCGCCAGATGCGGGTTCGCGTTTCCGGAGAACACCATCAATCCTTCGGCCATGGTCGCTTCCGCTTCGCTGTCGGGTCGCCGAGTCGCTCCTGTCGCCGCGCGAAGCTTGCGTGGCAATGGCTCGTCGGGAAAATCTGGCAGGGGAGGAAGGACTCGAACCTTCGCATGCTGGAATCAAAATCCAGTGCCTTAACCAACTTGGCGACTCCCCTACGCAACCGCTACACCGTACGCATATCGCGACGGCCAAATCTGCACGTCTTGCAAGTCGCCTGCGCGTTCGGCGCCGCGTCCGTTCAACGATCGGCGGCGAGCTCGCGATGCGGGTGAGCGGCCAGACTCTTCGCGCTCCAACCCGACCATCCAGCAGGCACTGCGGCGACGCATAGCTCCGCGTCGTCACTGTTCGCGAATGCCCGGAATACGCACGCGCCCGAGCCGCTCATCCGCGCCGTTCCCGATGCGCCTCGCCAATCGCGCGATAGCCACGCCATCGCGTCGCCAACGGCATCGAAACGGGAACATGCGACGACTTCGAGATCGTTCCGAAAGAGCGGGCTCTGGCTACCTCGCGTGTCGTCACAACCACTCAGAACGACACTCGACCCGCTTTTGGAAAAGTCCGAGATTTTGATGGCTTCGGCATCCCTTGTCAATTCAGGCGCTCCGAACACGAGCGCGGTCGGCACAGAGACGCCGGGGTGAAGCACCGCGTAGTGCGCATCCGCAAGCTCGATCGGTGTCACGATCTCGCCGATACCTTCGACGAATGCGCTGCCGCCGGCGATGAAGAACGGTACGTCGGCGCCGAGCGTTGCCCCGAGCTCCATCAGTCGTGCGCGCGACCAGTCGAGTCTCCACAGATGGTTTAGTGCAAGCAGAGTGGTCGCCGCGTCGGAGCTGCCGCCGCCCAGCCCGCCGCCGATCGGGATGTGCTTGGTGATCGCAATCGTCGCGCCCCCGCTGCTCGACGAAGCCTGCCGCAGGAGGCGCGCTGCGCGAATCGCGAGGTCCTGCTCTTCGGCCACGCCCGGCACATCGGCTGCGCGTACGATGCGGCCGTCGTCACGCGGCAGGATCGTGAGCACGTCGGCCAGGTCGATCAACTGCATCGCGCTCTGGATCAGGTGATAGCCGTCGATCCGTCTGCCGAGCACGTGAAGAAAGAGATTGACCTTTGCCGGTGCGAAGTAGGTCTGTTCGGAGGTGTGGTCGGCCATCTCATGGACCGCTGCGCTGGTCGATTACGAGGCGCATGTCTATCTCGGCGGGCGGTCCGGGATAGTGAAGATCGATGCGCCTTGGCGGTACGCCGGTTGCGGCACCGGTTGCGCCCCCGCCCGTGATCTTGCTCGTCTCTTCGTCGCGAACGAAGTGGATCGTCCAGTTGTCCTGGCGAAGTCCGCCGTCCGCGAGCTTGACCGCAGTGCTGGTCGCGGCGTCCTTGCCATCGAGCCATGAGACGAGGCGGGACAACGGTAACGTCCAGCCGAGCGTGTCTTGTGTCAAGGCCTCCGGTGTGGCACCTTCGACCTTGCGTCCGTCGCGAAAGACGATCGATGAATGAGCCGGACCGGAGCGGATCAGGGCGACGGTCTGGCCGAGCGGATCGAGCAGGCTCACCTCGACGTCGTCACCCCTTTGCGTCCATTCGAAGCGACCGGACAGCGCGTCTTCCTTGCCGCGTTCGAGGTCCTTGTAGCGAACCGATAGTCGTCCTTCGATCGAACGCGCGCCGGCGAGGCGGCTTTCGTTTGCGATGGGAATCGATGCGCAGCCCGCGAGAATAAAGAGCAACGAAGTCGCGACCGCGCGCCTGCGCCCCGAACGCAAAGGCATGGATGTGCGAGCCGTCAGCGCTTGCCCATCTGCACGTTGAATCGCGCCAGCGTTTGCTGCAAGACCAGGTTCTGCGGTTCCTTCGCGCTCGCTTCCTTCCACGCGCGCTCGGCGTCGGCCTGTCGTCCCGAAACCCACAACACTTCGCCGAGATGGACCGCGATCTCGGCATCGGCTCTCAGCCGGTAGGCGCGCTCAAGACTCTGCAGCGCCTCACGGTTGTTGCCCAGCCGGTACTGCACCCAGCCCATGCTGTCGAGAATGGAAGCGTCGTCAGGAGCCAGCGCGTTCGCCTTCTCGATCAGCGTCTTCGCTTCGTCGAGGCGCTGGTTGCGATCGGCCAGGGTGTAGCCCAGGGCGTTATAGGCCTGCGCATTGTCGGGCCGCACGCGAATCACGGTGCGCATCGCACTCTCGAGCACATCGAAGCGGCCGAGCTTCTCGGCGGTCATGCCGTAGTCGTAGAGCAGATCGGGACTGTTCGGCGACTTCTCGACGGCAGCGGCGAGCAAATCGAAGGCCGCCTGGTTGCGGTCGGCATCGCGCAGCATCTGCGCTTCGGCCAGCGTCAATTGGGTCGCAGCCGCCGGCGTGGTCGCGGGGAGGGCATGCAGCTCATCGCGCGCGATATCGATCTTGCCTTGACGCGCGAGGATCAGCGCGCGGCGTATGCGCGCGGTCGCGTATTCGTTGCCTTCGCCAACCTTGGCCAGCCAGTCCAGCGCGCGCGGATAGTCCTTCGCGTCTTCGGCGATCTGCGCGAGATAGAGATACGCGCGATCGGCGCCGCGCCCCGCCCCCGCAGCGTCGTTGTCGTTGTCCTCGTCGTTGGTCACCTGATCGGCTGCCACGGCCGCTGCGCCCTTGGCGTCGATGCGCCGCGGCGTACGCAACTCCACGAAGCGCTTGAAATAACTTTCGGCATCCTTGGGCTTGTTCGCCTGATAGGCCAGCAAGCCGAGCGTGTAGATCTTCTCGGCGTCGTTCGGGACGTCCTTGCGTATGCGCGCGAGTTGCGCGGCGGATTCGTCGTAACGCCGCTCGCCGTTCAGGAAGCGCACGTAGGCCATGCGCATCTGTACCGACTTCGGGTTGCGCGCAATGAATCCCGACAGCAGCGTGTCGGTTTCCTTGGGAGAGTCGAATTGCAGCAACTGCGCGAGCATGAGCGTCGATGGTTCCGCGTCAGGCTGCAGGCGCACCGCGGTGCGCGTCTCTTCGAGCGCGGCTGCCTTGTCGCCGGCGGCCTGCGCAGCCTGGGCCAGTACCAGATGCGCCTCCGGCAGCGCCGGATAGCTGCTCGCGAGCTTGCGAATCAGGTCGTAGGCTTGCTTGCGTTGCTGGCTCTGCGCAAGCAGGCCATAGACCTGCGCGAGCGCCTGCGATTTCGAAGACGCGGCCTCGATCTTGGCGGCAAGGAAAGGCTGCGCCTCGTCGAGCCGGCCCGACAGGACCAGCAGTGTGATGAAAGTGTCGGATGCAACCTGCGACTCGGGGCTCAGCTCGGTCCACAAGCGCGCCGCCTCGACAGCCGCCGCTGGCTGGCGCGCCTGCACCGCGAATTCGGTCGCGCGCCGGGCGATACGTGGATCGCGTGTCTCTTGCGCGAGCTTGAGCTCGGTTGCATAGGCCGCGTCGGGCGCGCCGCGCTGCGCGGCGATCTCCGACATCAACAGCTTGAAGAGCGTGGGCGGGGTGAGGGTGTTGTCCGGCAGCGCGTCGGCGTGGCTGCCAGCCGTCGGCAGTGGCGGGTGCGGCGCCTGCTGCGCCGATGCTACAGGCAGCGCGAGCATCAGCGACAATGCACCTCCTGCGAGTGCCGACCCCAGCGCCGACTCCAACGCAAGCGTGATCGCCTTGACGCGCCGCGCGCCTGCTTTCGGCATACCTTGCTTCGAGCTCCTGCGGTCGTTTGCTGCACCAACACACGGAATGTTCACGACTGCCCCACTCAAAAGAAATTCGTTGATCGATGGTAGGTTGAAAGGCTACACGCTCGCAACCGCAGATCGCGCGAGGATCGTGTGAAATCACGCACATTTCGTTACGCCCCGAGCATACGTCGGTTACGGCCAGGGCGGCTGCCTCTCTGGGAGCGGCTCGATGCCCGAGCTTCCTGAAGTCGAGGTTACCCGCAGGGGAATTACACCCGGCATCACCGGGCGGCGCATCGACGCGGTAGTCGTGCGTCACGCGGGACTGCGCAGCGCGGTGCCCGCAAACCTTGCCGAGTCGCTCCTGGGCCTGCAAATCGAGACTGTCGATCGCAGGGGAAAGTTCATTCTGATCGGTTGCGTCGCTCCTGAAGGCAAGAGGGGGCCGCAGTACACGCCGCACGGCGGAACCCTGCTCGTCCATCTCGGCATGACCGGCACGTTGCGGGTGATGGCGGCCGACACACCGGTGCGCGCGCACGACCACATCGACCTGATACTCGGTGATCGCGTCCTCAGATTCAACGACCCGCGCCGTTTCGGCCTTGTACTCTGGCATGGCGGCGACCAGGGCCCGGTGCTGGACAGCAGGCATTTTCGCAAGCTCGGCGTCGAGCCCTTCTCGGAGGCCTTCGATGCGGCTCGCGGCGGACGCCTCCTGCACCACCTTTCGCGCGACCGCGCGGCCTCGATCAAGCAGTTCCTTCTCGCGGGGGAAGCCGTGGTGGGCGTGGGCAACATCTATGCATCCGAGAGCCTGTTTCGCGCCCGCATCCACCCGCGCACCGCGGCCGGCCGCATCTCGCTCGAACGATACGAGCGCCTGGCCGATGCGATTCGGGAGACGCTCGCCGCCGCAATTGCGAAGGGTGGAAGCACCTTGCGCGATTTCGTCGGCGCCGATGGGGCGGCAGGCTATTTCCAGCAGGACTACTTCGTCTATGACCGTGAAGGCCGGCCGTGCCGCATGTGTGCGACACCGATACGCGTGATTCGTCAGGGACAGCGATCGAGCTTCTATTGCCCGCGCTGCCAGCGCTGACTTGTCGGCATCCATTGTTGCGCCGACGCTGATCGGTCGCCATGCGCCGACCGACGGCGCGAGGTCGCACCCCGCTGTGTTTACGGTACGACAAGCGTGTTGCTTCCCGCTTTTCGCACTATGGATAGTCGGGGCCAGGCCTTATGCTTTTGGCGCCTGCTTTGGCATCATTGCTCGTCGCTCGCATCTGGCCTCATGAACAGCCTCGTCGAAAAATTTCAGGAATACAGCACCTGGCGCTTCTCGTTGACGCGCGCCGTCGAAGGCTATCGGCAATGGCTGCGCTCGACCCAGTTGATCGATCGCGACATCGAGACGCGCATCGCGCGGTTGCTGGCCAAGCTCGCCGAGGACCGCCTGACGATCGCCTTCATTGCCGAGTTCTCGCGCGGCAAGTCGGAACTGATCAACGCGATCTTCTTCGCCGATTACGGCAAGCGCATCCTGCCCTCGTCGGCCGGCCGCACCACCATGTGTCCGACCGAGCTGATGTACGACGAGACCTTGCCGCCGTCGATACGCCTCTTGCCGATCGAGACCCGCGCGCAGCATGCGACCACCGCCGACTACAAGGAGTTGCCCGACGAGTGGCGTGTGTCCCCGCTCGATACGCGCTCGGGCGACGGCATGCTCGAAGCGTTCAAGCAGGTCAGCATGACGCGTCGCGTGCCGGTCGAAGAGGCGCAGCGGTACGGCCTGCACGATGCCGACGATCCCGAACACAAGACCCTGGTCGACGAGAACGGCACCGTCGAGATCTCGATGTGGCGCCATGCGGTCATCAATTTCCCGCATCCGCTGCTCGCGCAAGGCCTGGTAATCCTCGATACGCCCGGCCTGAACGCGATCGGCACCGAGCCCGAGCTGACGCTCAACCTGATCCCCAACGCGCACGCAGTGCTGTTCATCCTCGCGGCCGATACCGGCGTGACGCGCACCGACATCGAAGTCTGGCGTCAGCATATCGGTGCGGCCGCGACCGGGAAAGGACATGGCCGCATGGTCGTCCTCAACAAGATCGATAGCATGTGGGACGACCTGACTTCGGAGCGGGACGTCGACGCGATGATCGAGCGCCAGATCCACAGTTGCGCGAAGACGCTCGAGATCGACGCCTCGCACATCTTCCCCGTGTCGGCGCAAAAGGGACTGAGCGCGAAGGTCCACGGCGACGACGCACTGCTTGCCAAGAGTCGGCTACCCGCGCTCGAACGCGCGATGTCGATCGACCTGATTCCGCGCAAGCAGGAGATCTTTCGCGACATCGTGGCGCGCGAGATGGCCGAGCTGATCGACGCAAGCCGTGGCGTGCTGCTGGCGCGCGCCAGCGGCCTAGCGCGTCAGGCAGGCGACCTGCAGGCGCTGCGCGGCAAGAACGCCAGCGTGGTCACGCACATGGTCACGCGCGTGAAAAGCGAGAAATCGGCTTTCGATCGCAGCCTGATGACATTCCAGGCCTTGCGCTCGGTGTTCGCAAGAGCCTCGGCTGAGTTGTTCGCCGAGCTCGGCGTCCATTCGCTGCGCGAAGAGATACGCACGACTCGCGAGCAGATGGTGCGCTCGTGGTTCTCGACCGGACTGCGCGGCACGATGGAAGGATTCTTCACCAGCGCGCGTTCGCGACTGGCTCGCTCCCAGAGCAAGACCGACGAAATCGCCGGGATGGTGAGCGCGATGTATCGCAAGTTCTCGAGCGAGCACGGCATGATGCTCGCGGCCCCGATGAAGTTTTCTCTGGTCCGTTACCAGAACGAGGTGGTGCGCGTCGAAGGCGTCTATCACGATCGATTCGGGCTGGTGACGATTTTTTCCAACGATCAACTGGTGCTCACGCAGAAGTTCTTCGAGTCGATCGCCAGCCGCGTGCGCGAGACTTTCGAAGCGGCTAATCGCGATGTCGAAGCGTGGCTGAAAGCCGTCATGGCGCCGCTCGAAGGCCAGATCCGCGAGCACCAGAGCCAGTTGCGACGCCGCATCGAATCGATCAAGCACATCCAGGACACCAGCGAAACGCTGGAGGAACGATTGGCCGAGACATCGGATCGCGAAGCCGAGATCACCGAGCTCCTGCAAGCCTTGCGCGACGTCGACGAAGGCCTGCAGATGACGCTGCACGCGCAGATCGATGCCGAGCAGGGAGCGTTGATCTTTTGACGGCGCGTGCATCGACCCGCGCATCGTCCGGCGCGTTGTCACTCGGTGAGCGTTTCGCGCCGATGCTGGTCGCGTGGCAGCGCACGCACGGACGTCATGCGCTGCCCTGGCAGCAACTCGATACCGGCCGCGATGCGTACCCGGTCTGGGTTGCCGAGATCATGCTGCAGCAGACGCGGGTCGCCGCCGTCATCCCGTTCTATCGACGCTTTCTCGAACGCTTTCCCGACGTGGCGGCGCTGGCCGTTGCTTCGCAGGACGAGGTGATGGCCTGCTGGAGCGGCCTTGGTTACTACTCGCGCGCGCGCAACCTGCATGCGGCCGCGCGACGAATCGTGTCCGAGTTCGGCGGCGTGTTCCCTGACGATCCGGATGCACTCGAAAGTTTGCCGGGAGTGGGCCGATCGACTGCCGCGGCGGTCGCGGTGTTCGCTTTCGGTCGCCGCGCCGCGATCCTCGACGGCAACGTCAAGCGCGTGCTTGCACGCGTGTTCGCGATCGAAGGCATCCCGTCGAGCAGCGCCACGACGCGACGCCTGTGGACTCTGGCCGTGGAGTTGTTGCCCGCGCATGATCTCGAGCGCTACACGCAGGGGCTGATGGATCTCGGCGCCACCGTCTGCACACCGCGCAACCCCGCCTGCACGTCTTGCCCGTTCGAGCTCGACTGCCACGCGCATCGTCAGGACCGCGTGGCCGAACTTCCGCACCGCGCGCCGCGCAAGCCGCTACCCGAACGGCGTGTCGCGATGCTCCTGATCACGCGCGGCAACCAGGTGCTGCTCGAACGCCGCCCACCGACCGGCATCTGGGGCGGCCTGTGGTCGCTGCCCGAATCCGAGTCGTTCGAGGATCCCGAAGAATTCCGAGCGCAAGTCGAACGCTTCGGTGAAGTGCACTCGCTCGAAAGCGAAACCGGCTTCACGCATGGCTTCACGCACTTCGTGCTGCATGCCGACGTGGTCCATGCCCGCATTCGCGAGCCGTTGCACGCGAAGCGCTGCGCGGCGTCAGTGGATTCGCTGCGATGGGTGGACAGCGCCGAAGCGCTCGAGCTTGGCTTACCGGCGCCGGTACGAACATTGATGCGTGTGCGCCTGGCCGCCTAATTCTCTTCGGCCAGCCACTCGATCCAGCGACAGTGCGGATGCGAGCGCGCCATCGTGTGCACTTCGCACGTATCGTCCGCGTTGCGGGTCGTGACGTGCCACAGCGTGGCCTCGCGACGTTCAGGGGTCGCATCGACGGGGAGCGTCGGCGCGCCCAGCCCGGCAACCACTCCGGCCGCCTCGGCTGAAATCCACACGCCATCGCGCTCGATCACGATCGCGCGCACGGCTTCGGCAAAGCGCGTCCGGGCTTCGCGATCGAAGTACGACACGACCCACGAATGGAACACGACGGGACGTATTTCACGGGCGATCGCGGCAACGACAGCCGGCAGCAGATCGAAAGCGTCGCCGCGGCGCAGATCGAGTTTCGTTTCTGGCGCCGCATTGCGAGCCGCGATTTCCTCCATTTCGCGAGCCAGGGCGATCGCGCCAGCCAGCCGCGCGTGTCGCTCGACTTCGCTGGGCCACACACAGGCGCGCAGCCAGCGTGCGTCGCGTGAGTCCCGCACATCCAGTGGGGCGAGGTCGATGCCGAAGCGCTCGACGATTGCGGGCATCTGCGAACGATCGAGCACGGACGCATTGTCACCTTCGAATGCCGCGGGAATCATCACCGGCGACTCGGGCCCTATCACGCGCACGCTCCTGTCGGGCAGGCGATAGCCGAAACGATAGCGATCGACCAGCAGGTTGAGGCCCGCGCTGCAGCCGACGTCGATCAACGCAATCGGTTGTTCGCGTTCGAGTCCCGCGAGCATCAGGCGCAGCCCCGCGCATCGGCCGACTTCGTTGGTCTGCGTGGTGCGCTCGCGCAGCAAAGCGGCGAGCGCGTGGTGCTGCTGACTGCAGAAGTCGGCGAATGCGGCGAACGCGTGATCGACATCGACGCGTACATCGCTCGCCGGCACAACGCTGCGATAGAAGCGCGCGAGCGGATGGACCGCACCGGCGAGTAGCAAGTCGTGCGTGGCCGCGAACAGCAATACCGGCCGGCGTTGCGGGTAGGGCGCTTCGAGCAGGAGCTCGAGGATGTCGCGGTCGCCTGCGATCGCGCGCGACAACGCGGCGTAGAGCGGCTCTCCGACGCAATCCGCGCTCGCGAAGACGCGAAAATTCTGCGCCAGCGCCGTGGCGTCGACAGGGCGCTGGTACGCGGTCATCGCCGACGCACCGTCACACGATGCCGTGCTGCTTCAGATAGCGAAGCACGATCGCGATGCGCGTGGGACCGTCGGTCAGCGCCATCAATTTCTGCTTGGCCGCCAAGGACACCGGCAACACTTCGGAGAGGCGATTGCCGACCCAGGTGGTGTCGTCGAACCGGTAGGGTTTGCCGATAGCCGGACCTCGGACAGCGTCGCTTTCGGCCACGCCGGATGCATGCTCGTGCGCTTCCCACTGCGACACGATGCGCTCGAGCAGCGACGCGCAGGGCACGGCCTCCTCGGGCAGCGGCGCATAGGCCTCGTGCTCGATCGGCTCGACGTCGGCGATCATCAGTCCATCGGCTTGCACGGCATGCGAGACGATGATGAAGCGCTCGGTGCCGGTGGTTGCGATCTGCAGCACGCCGAGCTGTTCCATGTTCCAGTCGTCGATGCGTGCGCGGCATCCGATCGTCTCGGTCTCGACGCCGCGCTCGCCGACCTCGTGTCCCTTCCTGATCAGGCACACGCCGAATTCGCTCGCGTCGCGCATCGCTCGACGGATCATGTCCATGTAACGCGCTTCGAAAATGCGCAGCGGCAAGAGGCCGCCCGGGAACAACACGGTGTTCAGCGGGAAGATCGGCAGGGTGATGCGATGTGCGCTCAACGCGACGAACCTGGTGACTCGAGCCTGTGAATCTATTCGTTGAAACCGATGTTGAATCCGATCCTCGAAGCCGATCGATGGTTCAGGTTGCCGCGGGAACGGACGTCGATGCGCGCCCCATCATCCACGCCAGAGCGCGATGGCGGACCAGGACCGGTTGCACGCTGCGCAGGCGACGCGCGAGCGTTTCAACGCAATAGACCGACCGATGCTGACCGCCGGTGCATCCGATCGCGATCGTCAGATAACTGCGACTGTCGGCCGCGTATGCGGGTAGCCATTGGGTCACGAAGCCCTCGATGTCATCGACCATGTGACCGACTTCTGGCACGGCTTCGAGAAAATCGATCACCGGCTGATCGAGCCCGGTCAGGAGCTTCAATTCCGGGACGTAGAACGGATTGGGAAGGCAGCGCACATCGAACACCAGGTCGGCGTCCGCGGGCACGCCCTGCTTGTACGCGAACGACTCGAACGACAACGTGAGCGCCGCGCGCTCGCTGCCGATGAAATCGCTCACCCACTGGCGCAGGGCCTGCGCGGGAAGGCGGCTGGTATCGATCAGATGACCGAGACCCTCGAGCGGGTCGAGCAGACGGCGCTCCTTGTCTATGCTTTCGGGCAGGCCAGGGGCACCTGCCGATGGCTCGGTCGCCCAGGCGCTCGTGGACAGCGGATGACGCCTGCGCGTTTCCGAATAGCGCTGCACCAGCGTCGCCGTATCGGCGGTGAGGAAAAGCAGTTGCACGCCATGGCCGCGCTCGCGCAGCACCGGCAAAAGAGCGGGCAATTCGGTGACGGCCTCGACGCCCGCGCGCACGTCGATGCTGACTGCTGCGCGTTTGACGCCACGTTTTTCGAGATCGACGATCAGGTCGCCCAGGAAGCGCGCGGGGAGGTTGTCGACGACCGCGTAGCCGGCATCCTCGAGCACATGCAGGGCGATCGATTTGCCGGAACCGGACATGCCGGTGACGAGGACGACTCGCATAAGAAAATCAGATCAACGCGGCGATGACGCAATAAAGGAACGGGCCGCTCGGGCCCGTTCCGGGGACTGCGTTCCAGTCACGACGCTGCGTCATGGAGCCCTGCGTCGTCAACCCTTCAGGCAATCGCTCATGAAGGCCTTGCGCTCGTCGCCCTTCTTGCCAGCAGCGTCCTTGTTGCACATCTTCATCTTGTCTTGCTGCGTCATCTTCTTGGCCGAAAGGCAGGTCTTCATGAAGGCCTTGCGCTCGTCGCCCTTCTTGTCGCCCGCATCCTGATTGCAGGTGGCCATCTTGCTCTGCTGGCCGGTCATCTCCTTGTCGGCGGCGAACGCCGAAGTACATATGAAGGGCGCTGCAATACAGAGCGCACCGACCAACCGGATCACGTTTTTCTTCACGGCATTCTCCTCAGATGGGCAAAAAAAGGAATGAAGCGGGATGCAAGCGGACGAGCAGGGCCAATGAGCCGGCGATCATTTAAGCACAAGGTCTTCTGTCTGCGCATCCATCGAATGCATCACGCCATCGCGCGATGGCCTACTCCGTATCCATGCGGCTGTTCTCGTGAACCGCCGCCGATTGTCGTGTCATGAAGTCGCCCATCGTATCGACGCCGCGCAACTGCAGGATGGTGTTGCGCACCGCGGCCTCGGTCAGCACCGCGATATTGCGGCCCAGGCCGACCGGGATGACGACCTTGCGTACTTCGATGCCCAGCACGTTCTCGGTCAACACGTCGAGCGGCAGGCGCTGGTACTTTTCTTCGAGCGTGCTGTGCTTGACGAGGTGGACGATCATGCGCAGCCGCATCTTGCGACGCACCGCGGTCTCGCCGAAGATGGCCTTGATGTCGAGCAGGCCCAAGCCGCGCACCTCGAGCAGGTTGGCCAGCAAGCTCGGGCAGTGACCTTCGATGGTGTACGGTCCCACGCGTGCGAGCTCGACGACATCGTCGGCCACAAGGCCGTGGCCGCGCGAAATCAATTCGAGTCCCAGCTCGCTCTTGCCCAGACCCGACTCGCCGGTGATGAGGATGCCCACTCCGAGCACGTCCATCAGCACGCCGTGCATCACGCATCGGTCGGCGAGCTTCTTGCCCAGATAGGCGCGCAAGGCCTCGATGATGTGGACGGCGGGAAAGGTCGATGCGATCAGCGCGATGCGCGCTTTCTCGCACGCGTCGAGAAATTCCTGCCGTGGATAGAGGCCGTCTCCATAGATGATCGCCGGAGGCGGCCGATAGCCCAGATCGACCAGCCAGTTGGAGCGCCGGCGCTCCGACAGCATCCTGAAATATTCGACCTCGCGAGTGCCGATCACCTGGATCCGGTTCGGATGGATCAGGTTGTAGTAGCCGATCAGGTCGGTGACTGCGAGGTGCGCGTCCTTCAACGCACTATCGGCCTGGGCCCGCACCTCGGGATCGGCCTCGACCGCCTCGTCGACGATCCACGAAAGCCCGAGTGCCTCGCGGTTGTCGTCGAACAACTGGCGGACGGTGGACATCGATCTAGAAATTCAGCGACGCCACGCGATACGCCAGCATTGCCTTACGCGGCGGGCCTGAAGGGTTCCCATTCCACGAGCATGCGATGCACGCTGCCCGCATCCGGCGCTTTGGCCAGCGATTCGCGGAAGGTGGGGTCCGACAGCATTTGTGCGAGTTCGGAAAGAATTTCCAGATGCGCTTGCGTGGCCTGCTCGGGAACCATCAGGAACACCAGGATGGAAACCGGCTTGCCATCGGGCGCATCGAAGGGAATCGGCTCGGCCAGTCGTATAAATGCAGCGACCGGTTCGCGCAGGCCCTTGATGCGGCCGTGCGGGATCGCGATCTGCTGACCGAGGCCGGTGGAGCCGAGGCGCTCGCGCGCGAACAGGCTGTCGAAGACCTTGCTGCGCGCCAGCCCCTGGTTGTTCTCGAACAGCAGACCGGCTTGTTCGAACACGCGCTTCTTGCTCGACGCTTCGAGATCCAGCACGACGTTCGCCGGCGGAAGCAACTTGCAGATGAGATTCATGAACACTGCGGCAGGAGGTCCTGGAAATATCCGCGCTTGCGGTGGTTTCCGGCATACCGCTGGTTTGGCAAAGCGCGGATTATAGACTCGCCCGAGCTCGGTCCCCGGACTCTAGGCCGTGACCTGACGCTTGAGCGGCTCGGCGTTGTGCGCCTTGACGCATTCCTTGTGCTTCACCACCTGCCGATCGAGCTTGTCGATCAACAGATCGACGGCCGCGTAGAGGTCTTCGTCGGTCGCTTCGCAATGCAGATCCTTGCCCCGCAAGTGCAGGTTGATCTCGGCCTTCTGTCGCAGTTTCTCCACCGACATGACCACTGTTACGTCGATCACCTGATCGAAGTGTCGCCTCACCCGTTCGAGCTTGTTCATCACGTATTCGCGAATAGCCGGCGTCACGTCGAGATGATGTCCGCTGATGGTGAGGTTCATGGTCACTCCTTTCAAGGGCACTGCAGGAATGCGGAGTCGAGCCGGGCGTGTCGCCACGAGCGGGTCCGCGTCAAAGAGTCTTCCGAAGGCTGACAGGGGGAATGCGCAAAGATTCACGGTATTTTGCAATCGTACGCCGAGCCACGACGATGCCTTGTTCGCCCAGCATCTCGGCGATCTTGCTGTCCGACAGCGGCTTCTTCACATCCTCGGCGCTGACCAGTTGCTTGATCAATGCGCGAATCGCGGTGGACGACGCTGCCCCGCCGGCATCGGTGGCCACATGGCTGCCGAAGAAGTACTTGAGCTCGAACACGCCGAACGGGGTGAGCATGAACTTCTGCGTGGTCACGCGCGAGATGGTGGATTCGTGCAGGCCGAGCGTGTCGGCGATCTCGCGCAGCACCAGCGGGCGCATCGCGACCTCGCCGTGCGTGAAGAAATTGCGCTGACGCTCGACGATCGCTTCGGACACCCGAAGGATGGTATCGAATCGTTGCTGCACGTTCTTGATCAGCCAGCGCGCTTCCTGCAGACGCGAGCCCATGTTCGCTGCGCCGTCGGTGCCGCGCTGCTCGCGCAGCACGCGCGCGTAAGCCTGATTGATCGAAAGCTTGGGCATCACCTCGGGATTGAGGAAGGCCTGCCAATGGCTCCTGACCTTCCTGACGACCACATCGGGCAGAACGTAGTTCGACTCGTGCTTGGCAAATGAACGACCGGGATGCGGCTGGAGGCGCCTGATCAACGATTGCGCATCGCGCAGAAGGTCGTCGCTGCACTGATAGATGCGGCGCAGCCGCGTGAAGTCGCGCCCTGCGAGCAGCGCGAGGTTTTCGATGACGAGGCGCAACGCAAGCTCGCGCACCAAGGCGGGAGCGTCGCGAGCGGGTCCGCTTTCTTCGCGCCGCAGTTGCAGCGCCAGGCACTCCGACGCGCTGCGCGCACCGATGCCCACCGGATCGAAACTCTGGAGCAGGCGCAACGCCGTCGACAGTTCGTCGATCTCGATCTCGAGCTCGGCCGGGAGCATCGCGATGATGTCTTCGAGTTCTTCGCCCAGATAACCTTCTTCGTCGAGCGCCTCGATCAACACGGAGACCAGCCCACGGTCGCGGTCGCCCAGCTTCTTGAGCGCCAGTTGTCCCAGCAGGTGTTCGCGCAGCGTGACGGTGGCGGTGTTGGCGTGCGACAGGTCGCGGTCGTCCTCGCCGCCCTCGCCACGCCGCTCGCTCGAATTCCAGTCGGTCGCGGCAAGGTCGTCACCGCGACGCTCGGCGCCTTCGAACTCGCTCGGCTGTCCGATGTCGGTGCCGTGATCGCGCGCTGCGTCCGAGGAGACGTCGCCGGTGTAGTTCGATGACGACGCGTCGAACAAGTCGTCGGCCGCGGAACGCTTCAAGGTGCCGTCGGCCGCCAGCTGGACCACCGAACCCATGGGATCGTCGCTGCGCTCGAGCAGCGGATTCTCCGCCAGCGCGAGCTCGATCTCTTGATTGAGTTCGAGCGTCGACAACTGCAGCAGGCGAATCGACTGTTGCAGTTGGGGTGTCAGCGCAAGGTGCTGCGAGACGCGGAGTTGAAGGACTTGCTTCATCGATTTACGTGCCGCTTTACATTCTCAATCACATGCGGAAGTGTTCACCAAGATACACGCGCCGTACGCTTTCATCGCCAATGATTTCGTCGGGCCGACCTGCGGCAAGGACCGACCCTGCGTTGATGATGTATGCGTGATCGCAGATGCCCAGCGTTTCGCGCACGTTGTGGTCGGTGATGAGTACGCCGATGTCGCGCGATTTGAGGAAACGCACGATGCGCTGGATCTCGATCACCGCGATCGGGTCGATGCCGGCGAACGGTTCGTCGAGCAGGATGAAACGCGGCGACGTCGCCAGCGCGCGTGCGATCTCGACGCGGCGCCTTTCGCCGCCCGACAGCGACAGCGCGCTGTTGGTGCGCAGGTGCGTGATCTGCAGGTCCGCGAGCAGCGCTTCGAGACGCGCATGGATCGCGGCCTTGGACAGGCTTCGTCCGTCGAGGTCGCGTTGCAGTTCGAGCACGGCGCGCACGTTGTCCTGGACATCGAGTTGCCGGAACACCGAGGCTTCCTGCGGCAGGTATGAGAGCCCCAGGCGCGCGCGTCTGTGTATCGGCAACCGCGTGAGCGATGTGCCGTCGAGCGTGATCGAGCCGGCGTCGGCGCCAACCAGGCCGAGCATCATGTAGAAGCAGGTGGTCTTGCCCGCGCCGTTGGGGCCGAGCAAGCCCACTACTTCGCCGCTCTTGACCGTCAGTGAAACGTCGTGGACGACGGTGCGCTTGCCATAGGTCTTCTGAAGATGGGCTGCTTCGAACGTCGACGCCGATGTGCCGGCGCGGGGCGTCGATGCGGCCTCCGGCGTTGCCTTGCCGGCGGCGTCGGTCAGCGACGTCTCGACCGAGTCCATTACGACCCCGGCTTCTTCTCGATCGCCGGCTCCTTCCTCAATTCGATCGGCACTGAAGGCACCGCTCCGGCCGGCACACCGTCGGAGCCCGGCGCACTGGGCGCGTTCGACGACGTGCCCGGCTTGATCTTCGGTTGAAGGATGACCCGCACGCGGGAATCCTTGCCCCCTGCGGCGGCTGCGCCATTCGAGGGCGTGTTCGACTGCGCGTTGTAGATTTCGGTCCGGCTGTTGTAGTCGATGCGATCGCCGCGAATCTCGTCGGCGTCGCGGCCGGCGGTCAGGCGCTTGACCACGGCGCGATTGAAAAGCTTGACGGTATCGGACTTCTCGTCGTACTCGATGCGCTCGGCTTGGCCCTCGATGTATTCGTCCACGGCTTCGCGCTTCTGCTTGAAGTACGCGAGCTTGCCCGGCTGCGTCGAGATCAGGGTTCCGAAGCTGTAGCCCTCGGGGTCCTGACGGGTCGTCAACTGGTCGCCGCGCATGAGGATCGTGCCTTTCGTCAGCACGACATTGCCGGTGTAAACCGAGGTTTGATTGAGATCGTCGCCACTGCCTTTGTCCGCGTCGATGATGACTGGTTTGTCTTTATCGGCACGTTCGGCAAAAGCTTGCGGGGCGCACGCAAAAAATATTCCGGCCGTCGCGACGGCGGCGAGCAGCGAGATGATTGCGATCTTGCGCGGGCTGGACTGCGCAGCGGGAACGAACCGGATTTTCATGGTGCTCATCTGGAGGGCGCCGGGGGGGACGCCGAAGGAGACGCCAACGCGGGGGCAGCGTTTCGTGCGTCGCGCGTGCTGCGTGGCTCGATCACTGCGTGGACGCGGCCACTCTTGCCGCCATCGAGTTGCAGCTTGCGGAAGCCGTTATCGTATTGCATCCCGTTGGCGGTCACGTGCGACCCGCCCTGTTTGACATCGACAGTCTGGTCGGTCTTCAGCATTTCCTGTTCGGGCAGCGCGAGCATGTAAGGTCCCTTGGCGACCAACTCGGCAGCGCCTCCCCACGGCGCGCGTGTCAGCACCACATTGCCGTAGAGCCGGACCTCTTCGCCTTCGCTGGTGGTCTTGCCCAGATCGGCGCGCACGCGCATCTCGGGTCGGCCGGCCTTCGCGCCTGCAAGCCGGGGCTGGGTCAATTCGCCGCTGTCGTCGTCGGCATAGTGAATCAGCTTCTTCGCATCGATCACGTATTGCGCGCGGCCCGTGTCGTCCATCCGCGTCAAGGTAATGTCGTTGGCCGTGTAATCGATGTCGTGTCCCTGGCTCTTGGGCGCGGGATCGGTCAGGCGAGCCTGTTCGGCGAGCCAGTACGAACCGACCGCGAGGCCGCTCAACAGGGCGAGCGAGAGAAACAGCGTGCCGCGTTCACGCATGGTGCTCGCGCGTGGGGTCACCGCTGACGAGGTCGCGATCGGCGTCACGCGCGGGTTCGTACGCTGAGCAGTGCGCAGCGTAGCGCGAGGAATCGTGCGCGGAATCGTAACTGATCATGCGGTCATTGCTCCGGCGTTGCCGCGCGTCACGAGGCCTTGCTCGTCAGGCGCGCGCATCGAGGCAGGCGCTGAAGCGAGCGCGGAGGCGCGAGCGGCGAGCAGCAGATCGCACACTTCGCGCACGGCGCCCGCGCCGCCTTCGCGCCGGCTGACCCAATGCGCGAACTCGGCCACGCCGTCGGCGGCGTTCGGCACGGTCGCGGCAAAGCCCACGCGCCGCATCACCGGCAGGTCGATTTCGTCATCACCCATGTAGCCGCAAACGTCGATGGCTTTGCCCAGTGCGTGACGCATCGCATCGAACGCGGCGCCTTTGTCGGCAATGCCCTGCGCCACATGCTTGATGCCGAGTTCGGCGCAGCGGCGCAAGGTGATCGGCGACTCGCGGCCCGACATCACCGCTATGGCGATGCCCGCTTCCGACAACGCCTTGAGCCCGGTCCCGTCGAGCACATGGAAGGCCTTGAGAGCCTCTCCGTTGACGCCGAAATAGAGCTTGCCATCGGTCAGCACGCCATCGACGTCGAACACCATCAACTCGATCCTCGCGAGCCGCTCGAGGACGCTCCTGGACAGCCGCCGAAAGGACGCTGACGAACGTGGGGCCCGCATCACCTTCATCAGATCACCTTGGCGTTGGTGAGGTCGTGGATATGCAATGCGCCCACGAGCTTCCGATCCCGATCGACGACGAGAAGCTGATTGATCCGATGCTCTTCCATCAGGTCGGCAGCTTCTGCGGCGAGCCGGTCAGGACCGATGCTGCGCGGCGAACGATGCATCACGTCGGCCACGCGCACGTCCGAAAAATTCTGGGTCTTCTCGATCAGGCGACGCAGATCGCCGTCCGTGAAGATGCCGTCAACGCGACCGTCGCCGTCGAGCACGGCCGTCATCGCCATGCCCTTCTTCGAGATTTCGAGGAGCGCGGTGGACAACGATGCATCGATGTTCACCGAAGGCATCGCCTCGCCGACACGCATCACGTCGCGGACATGCGTGAGCAGGCGTCGTCCGAGCGTGCCGCCCGGATGCGAGCGCGCGAAGTCGTCCTTGCCGAAACCGCGCGCCTCGAGCAGCGCGACCGCGAGCGCATCGCCCAACGCGAGTGCAGCCGTGGTGCTCGCCGTGGGGGCGAGATTCAACGGGCACGCCTCCTGATCGACGTGCGCATCCAGATGCACGTCGGCCAGCAAGGCGAGCGGCGATTGTCGCTCCCCGGTGATGGCGATCAGCTTGGCGCCCTGACGCTTCAGGATCGGCACGATCGCGAGCAACTCATCGGTTTCGCCCGAGTACGAAAACGCGACGAGCACGTCGGCCTCGGTCACCATGCCGAGGTCGCCGTGGCTGGCCTCGGCCGCATGCACGAAGAACGCCGGTGTGCCGGTCGACGCGAAGGTGGCTGCGGTCTTGCGCGCGATGTGCCCGGACTTTCCGATGCCCGACACCACGACGCGCCCCTTGCAATCGAGCAGCACGCGCACCGCTTTCGTGAAGCTGCCATCGATGCGTGCGGCCATCGCGGTGATCGCCGCGGCTTCGATCTTCAGCACGCGTTGCGCGATGGCGATCGCGGAGGATGGGACCGCGGCATCGGCGCCTGTGATGTCGGCTTCGGAGGGCGCGGTTAAAGTACGCACGACGCGGCGCGGAACACGCGGTTTCTTGGCGAGCGTCCTGCGCATGTCGGGTGCTGAATCGGAACGGGCGGGCACGCTGGTCGGCATCGGCCGAGTATAACAAGGCATGTCGCTTGCTTATGCTGCGCGTCATGTCCCGCGCGCGTTGTCCCACGTGCCGATGCACCCGCTGCCGCACCAGATCGAGCGACTATCTTGAGCACACTCGAACTCTCGCTGCTGTTCCTCTTCGCCGCCGTGTGCGGTGTGGTGGTGTTTCGCCTGATCCACCTACCGCCCATGCTCGGCTACCTGGTGGTGGGCATCGTGATCGGCCCGCATGCGCTGGGATGGGCCAGCGATCTCGAGAGCACGCGCCATCTCGCCGAGTTCGGCGTGGTATTCCTGATGTTCTCGATCGGGCTCGAGTTCAGCCTGGCCAAGCTCTATGCGATGAAGCGCATCGTGTTCGGGCTGGGCCTGGCCCAGGTCGCGATCACGATCGTGGTGACGGTGGTCGGTGGTTACGGCCTGACGCGCCTCCTGCCCGGCCTGTTCGGCCATCCCGGCGGCGCTGCGCTGCTCGCCCTGGGTGGCGCGCTTGCCATGTCATCGACGGCGATCGTCGTCAAGCTGCTGACCGAGCGCATCGAACTCGAGACCGAGCACGGCCGGCGCATCGTCGGCGTGCTGCTGTTCCAGGATCTGGCGGTCGTTCCGCTCCTGATCATCGTGCCGGCGCTGGCTTCGCCCGACGGCGAACTCACGCAGACGCTGACGCTGGCGTTCGTGAAGGCTGCCGGGGTCCTGGCGTTGTTGCTGTACTTCGGCCAGAAGCTGATGGGTGTCTGGTTCACGATCGTCGCGCGCCGACGGTCGCAGGAACTCTTTATGCTCAATCTGCTCCTGGTCACGCTCGGCCTCGCGTGGATCACCGAGCTTGCCGGCCTGTCGCTCGCGCTCGGCGCCTTCGTGGCCGGCATGCTGATCTCGGAGACCGAGTACCGGCATCGCGTGGAAGAAGACATCAAGCCGTTTCGCGACGTGCTGCTGGGTCTGTTCTTCATCACCATCGGCATGCTGCTCAACTTGCAGGTCGTGCTCTCGCACATCGGACTCGTGCTGTTGCTGCTGTTGGTGCCGATCGGCCTGAAGCTCCTGTTGATCACGGGCCTTGCGAAACTCTTCGGCGCCAGTCCGGGCGTGGCGATACGCACGGGACTCGGACTGGCGCAGGCCGGGGAATTCGGCTTCGTGCTGCTCAATCTCGCCGGCGAGCTACAGCTACTCGATCCGTTGCTGATGCAGATCGTGTTGGCCGCGATGCTGCTGTCGATGCTGTCCGCGCCATTCCTGATCCAGTACAGCGAGCGCATCGCGCTGCGCGTGTCATCGTCCGAATGGATGTTGCAATCGCTCGCGTTGACGCAGATCGCCAGTCGCACGATGGCCACGAGCGGCCATGTGATCGTGTGCGGCTTCGGGCGCAGCGGCCAGGGCCTGGTGCGGCTGCTCGACCAGGAAAGCATCGCTTACGTCGCGCTCGATCTCGACCCCGATCGGGTTCGCGACGCCCAACTGGCAGGCGACTCCGTCGTCTATGGCGACGCGACGCGACGCGAGTCGCTCTCGGCCGCGGGTATCCAGCGCGCGGCTGCGCTGGTCGTGACTTACGCGGAAACCAATGCGGCCGAAAAGACGTTGCACTTCGTGCACGAACTCGCGCCGCATCTTCCGGTGATCGTGCGCACCCATGACGACGCCGACCTCGATCGTTTGCGCCGCGCAGGCGCGACCGAAGTCGTCCCGGAGATCGTCGAGGGCAGCCTGATGCTGGCGTCGCATGCGCTGCTGCTCCTGGGAGTGCCGGTGAAGCGCGTGGCCGAGCGGCTTTCGGAGGCGCGCGAAGCGCGCTATCGGATGCTGTCGGGCTTCTTCCACGGCGCCGACGACAAGGATGCGGGCCTGGCCGAGGCGCGCGGCGACGCGCACGACGGTCCGGTCAGCGACGCGCGCCGCGTGCGGCTGCGTTCGGTGATGCTGGCCGCGAACAGCCACGCGATCGGCAAGACATTGGCCGATACCGGCATCGACCAGCTCGGCGTGGCGGTGACTGCGATTCGTCGGCGCGGAATACGTGGGGTCGATCCCGCGCCCGATGCGCTTCTCGAGGCTGGTGACGGGCTGGTGTTGCGCGGCTCGCTCGAAGCACTGGCGCGCGCAGAGCAAAGGCTGGCGGAGACGCGCGACCGGACGCGGTGACGAATGAGGATTGAAGGATCGAGGCGCCAAAAGCTGGCCTGATGTCCAGAGCGCGTGCGCGAATCCGAACTTCACCGAGGCACGAGGTATCGAACACGGAGCGCATCGTTATAATCACCCGTTGCACTCTGCCCGTATTTCTCCCTCCCGCTCCTGATGATCGAATCCGCCGCTACCGCGGTCCCGGACGGCCCGCTCGTCGATATTTCCGATCTGCATTTTCGATACGGTGCGCGCGCCATCCTGTCGGGGGTGACGATGCAATTCGGGCGCGGCAAGGTGATCGCCGTGATGGGCGGATCGGGTTCGGGCAAGACCACCATCCTGCGATTGATCGGCGGCCAACTCCGCGCGGAGGCGGGCGCGGTTCGCGTGGCGGGCCAGGAGACCGGCACCATGAGCGAGCGCGAGCTGTACGCGATGCGCCGGCGCATGGGCATACTGTTCCAGTTCGGCGCGCTGTTCACCGACATGAGCGTGTTCGAGAACGTCGCGTTTCCGCTGCGCGAACACACCGACCTTTCAGACGAACTGATCCGCGATCTGGTGCTGATGAAGCTGAATGCGGTCGGGTTGCGCGGCGCGCATGCGTTGATGCCCGGCGAAATCTCGGGCGGCATGGCGCGTCGCGTGGCGCTCGCGCGGGCGATCGCGCTCGATCCCGAACTGATTCTCTACGACGAGCCGTTCGCAGGGCTGGACCCGATCTCGCTGGGCGTGACCGCGAACCTGATCCGCTCACTCACCGATGCGCTCGGCGCGACTTCGATCGTCGTCACGCACGATGTCGCGGAATCGCTGGCGATCGCCGACTACGTTTATTTCATCGCGTCGGGCAAGGTCGCGGCCGAAGGCACGCCTGACGAGCTCGCAAAATCGACCGACCCCTTCGTGCGCCAGTTCGTCGATGGCGCCCCGGACGGGCCGGTGCCGTTCCACTATCCGGCGCCGTCGTTTGCGGCCGACCTCGGACTTGCCGACGTGGCGACGCAGGCAGCGGCGAACGAAAGCGAGAATCCTCGATGAACCCGGTCGCCGCCATCGGCGCGTGGAGCATCGGCGTGGTTCGCGACGCGGGCAATGCCGCGCTCTTCTTTCTCGCGATCCTCGCGCGGACGTTTCATGCGCTGCGGCGCTTTCGGCTGGTTCGCGACCAGATCCATTTCCTCGGCAATTATTCGTTCGTCATCATCGTCGTCTCGGGGCTGTTCGTGGGGTTCGTGCTGGGGCTGCAGGGCTATTACACCTTGCGGCGCTATGGGTCGGAGCAGGCGCTCGGTCTTCTGGTCGCGCTGTCGCTGGTGCGCGAGCTCGGGCCGGTCGTGACCGCGCTGTTGTTCGCGGGCCGCGCAGGTACATCGCTGACGGCCGAGATCGGCCTGATGAAGGCGGGTGAGCAGTTGTCGGCGATGGAGATGATGGCGGTCGATCCGGTCGCGCGCGTGATTGCGCCACGCTTTCTCGCCGGCGTGATCGCGATGCCCATCCTCGCCGCACTGTTCTCGGCGGTCGGCATCATCGGCGGCTACATCGTGGGCGTGCAACTGATCGGCGTCGATGAAGGCGCGTTCTGGTCGCAGATGCAAGGCGGCGTCGACGTCTGGAACGACGTGGGCAACGGCGTGATCAAGAGCTTCGTGTTCGGTGTCGCGGTCACCTTCATCGCGCTTCGCCAGGGCTACGAGGCGAATCCCACGCCCGAAGGCGTGTCACGCGCGACCACCCGCACCGTAGTGGCCGCGTCGCTCGCGGTGCTCGGGCTGGACTTCATATTGACGGCGCTGATGTTCAGCACGAGCTGAACACGAAGGGCCGAAAAGGAAAGCACATGCAATCGAAAGCCATCGACTTCTGGGTCGGCCTGTTCGTGATCGCCGGCGCAGCCGCACTATTGTTTCTCGCGCTCAAGGCGGGCAACCTTGCATCTTTTTCGACGCAGGCCACGTATCGGGTCAATGCGAAGTTCGACAACATCGGCGGCCTGAAGCCGCGCGCGCCCGTAAAGAGCGCGGGCGTCGTGGTCGGGCGCGTCGCCGCGATTCGCTTCGACGACAAGTCGTATCAGGCGGTGGCCGACATCGATCTGGACGCCGGCTACAAGTTTCCGAAAGACAGTTCTGCCAAAATACTGACCTCGGGTCTCCTCGGCGAGCAGTATCTGGGCCTCGAGCCCGGCGCCGAACAAGCGATGCTGGCCAACGGCGATCGCATCGTGGCCACGCAGTCCGCAGTCATCCTGGAGAATCTGATCAGTCAGTTCCTGTTCAGCAAGGCGGCTGAAGGGAAGTCGCCGCCCGCGTCGCAACAGTCAACGCCGCAGTCATCGCAACAGTCAGTGGATACCAAGGACAACAAACCATGAACCCTTCCAAAGAGACGATGACTTCGGCAACGACACCAACGGCGCGAACAGCGATGCGATCGCGCTTGGGCTGGAGTTTTCGCTGGGCCGTGGTTGCGATGCTCGCCGCATCGACGGCGCTCGTCACCGGATGCGCGACCACCCAGCAGGCCATCGAGCGGGTCAAGACGGCCGGCTCGCGCTTCGACCCGATCGAACCCGTTAATCGCGTGATCTACACCTTCAACGACAGGGTCGACAAGGCGGTCGTCAAGCCGGTAGCGGAAGGCTACAAGGCGATCCTGCCGACGCAGGTGCGCTATTGCATCTCGAACGTCTTCGGCAACATCGCCGACGTACCCACGGCGCTCAACAATTTCCTGCAAGGCAAGATCAAGGAGGGCGGATCGGACATGTGCCGCGTGGGCGTCAACACCACCGTCGGCCTGCTGGGCTGCTTCGACATCGCGTCGAAATGGGGCTTCGAGAAGCACAACGAGGACTTCGGTCAGACGCTGGGGCGCTGGGGAGTCCAGACCGGCCCGTACATCGTCCTGCCGCTGCTCGGCCCGAGCACGCTGCGTGACGCGAGCGCATTGTTCCTGGTCGATTCCCGAACCGATCCCTTGCGCTACGTCAACGACATCCCGGTGCGCAATATCTCTTACGGCGTCCGTCTGGTCGATCGTCGCGCGCAATTGCTCGACACCACCAACTTCCTTGAAGACGCCGCGCTCGATCCCTATGTATTCGTTCGCGACGCCTACCTCGCGCGCCGCCGCAGCCTCGTGAACGACGGCAATACGCGCCCTGCCGACGATACGCCCGGGGGAGATGCGACGCAGCCGACTTCGGGGCCCAAGCCGGCGGACGACGGACCGAGCAAGCAGTAGGCGGACGAGATTTGTTGCGCCTCGATACCGCGTTTCACCGGGTTCGCGGCGCCGCGCGCGATCCGGCGTGTCATCCGATTCATCCTGCACCAGGTTAATGGCAGCACGGCCTGTTCGATAAGCAGGATGCGCGGGGAACACGCGACGTTCGCGCGCATCGAAACAGGTCGGCCGTTTTCAGCGTCCGTTTTGGCGGTCGCCCAACTCTTTGGAGAACCTCATGACAAGCCCGCTCCTGGACTTGCAGAAATTTCGCAGCGTGTTCCTCGGCCTGGTCGCTGTGGCCATGTTGGCCGTTGCAGGGCCGGCATCTGCGCAGACCCAGGGTCTCGCGCCCGACGCGCTCGTCAAGAAGCTGACCGAAGAAGTCCTTGCGACCGTCAAGACCGACAAGGACATCCAGTCCGGCAACATCAACAAGATCCAGTCTCTGGTCGAGACCACGGTGCTGCCGTACGTCAACTTCCAGAAGATGACCGCGAGCGCGGTTGGCCGCAACTGGTCCACGGCGACGCCCGAGCAACAGAAGCAGATCACGGACCAGTTCCGTCAATTGCTGGTCTACACGTATTCGGGTGCGCTGACCGAAGTGCGCGATCAGCAGGTGCAATACAAGCCGTTTCGCGCCGATCCCGCCGACACGGTGGTGCAGGTCAACACGCAGATCGTCAACACGCGCGGCGGTGAGCCGATCACGCTCAACTACCGGCTCGAGAAGGGCAGCGATGGCTGGAAGATCATCGACGTCAATGTGCTCGGCGTGTGGCTGGTCGAGAACTATCGCAACACCTTTCAACAGGAAGTGAGCAAGGGCGGCGTCGACGGCCTGATCAAGGCGCTGACCGAAAAGAATCGGTCGCTTGCGACTTCATCGAGCCGGCGCAAGAGCTGATCGGTCACGGCCGAGACGCTCGTCGTTTTCTTCGCACGCAGGACGACCGAGCCTGCAGACATCCGTGTACAGCTTCCCCGCGCCGATCACGATGGGCAATGCATCGGCCAGCCTGGCGGATTGCATGCGTGCGATCGATGGCGGCGAAACCGAATTCGCGCTCGATGCGCTCGGCCGCTCGGATTCGTCCGCCGTCGCGGTCCTGCTCGCGGCGGCTCGCCATGCGCGGGAGAAAGGCAGGTCGCTTCGATGGACCGGAATGTCCGCGGCCGTCGCAAGCCTTGCAAAGCTTTACGGGGTCGATACGCTCCTGATCGGCGACCAGTCGATGCCGGCGGCCAAGGCAAGCTCGCGTATCACCACGATGCAGCAGGAATCTCATCGACCACATTGATCGAACCCGCTGAGATTCTCCTGCCGTCGGAATGACAACGGTGCGCGGCCTATAATCTCGCCCTCGCCGCGTGCCCGATGGACTTGCCGCGTGCTCCCCCGTGGTATTTCCAGATCACCCATGCCGGCCGCCATCCATCTCGAAAACGTGCAGAAGCGCTACCGCGCGCTGCAGGCGCTTGCGGGCGTGAGCTTCGCGATCGACGAGGGCGACTTCTTCGGGCTGCTCGGACCCAACGGCGCCGGCAAGACCACCCTGATCTCGATCATCGCGGGCCTCACGCGCGCCGACGCGGGCACGGCGCGCGTGCTCGGCCACGATGTCGTGACCGACTATCGCGCGAGTCGGCGGCTGCTCGGCGTGGTGCCGCAGGAGCTGGTGTTCGATCCCTTCTTCACCGTGCGCGAGACCCTGCGCATCCAGTCGGGCTACTTCGGTCTCTCGAACAACGATCGCTGGATCGACGAGATCATGCACAACCTCGACCTGACGGCCAAGGCCAACGTCAACATGCGCGCCTTGTCGGGCGGCATGAAGCGTCGCGTGCTGGTGGCGCAAGCGCTGGTGCACAAGCCGCCGGTGATCGTGCTCGACGAGCCGACCGCCGGTGTCGATGTCGAATTGCGGCAGACCCTGTGGCAATTCATCGCGCGCCTGAATCGCGAAGGCCACACCATCGTGCTGACCACGCATTACCTCGAAGAAGCGCAGGCGCTGTGCAAGTGCATCGCGATGCTGCAACACGGCCGCGTGGTCGCGCTCGAATCGACCGCCTCGCTGCTCGCGCGCTTCGACGCGGCGCAATTGATCCTGCATTTCGCGCGGGGACATCTTCCCGAAGGCCTGGTCGATCGCGCCGTCGAGCCAGGGACCGCGCGCACCTCCGACCGCGTGGCCTTGCGCCTGGCCGCTGCGAGCGAAGTCGAGCCGATCCTGGCGAGCTGCCGCGCGGCCGGCGCGGTGATCGACCAGGTCGCGATCCAGCGCGCCGATCTCGAAGACGTGTTCATGCAGATCATGAGCGGCGCGCGCGGTGAAGCGGCGGTGGCGCAGTGAGCACGCAGGTGGATACGCAATGAACACACAAGCGAGTGCGGTGTCCACGCCCGCAATGACGGACGCGAACGCGGTGGCCGCAGCGCCGCCCCAGCTTCCCGAAGGTGCGGACTTCGGCCAGGCAACCGGCTTTCGCACGCTGTTCTACAAGGAGTCCTTGCGCTTCTGGAAGGTCGGCTACCAGACCGTCGGCGCCCCGATCCTCGTGGCGGTGCTTTATCTGATGATCTTTTCGCACGTGCTCGAAGATCACGTGAAGGTCTATGGCCGCATCTCGTACACCGCGTTCCTGATCCCCGGCCTGGTGATGATGGCGATGCTGCAGAACGCGTTCGCCAACGCCACCTCCTCGCTGATCCAGTCCAAGATCAGCGGCAATTTGGTATTCGTGTTGCTGACGCCGCTGTCGCATCGCGAAGTGTTCGCGGCCTACGTGCTCGCATCGATGGTGCGCGGGCTCGTGGTGGGCGTAGGGGTGCTGGTGGTGACCTTGTGGTTCGCGGTGCCCGACTTCGCCGCGCCGCTGTGGATCATCGTGTTCGCATTGATCGCCACGACCGCGCTCGGCACCCTCGGCCTGATCGCCGGCGTGTGGGCCGAGAAGTTCGATCAGGTCGCCGCGTTCCAGAACTTCCTGATCATGCCGGCGACCTTTCTCTCGGGCGTGTTCTACTCGGTGCACTCGTTGCCGCCGTTCTGGCAGAGCGTGTCGCACGCCAATCCCTTCTTCTACATGATCGACGGCTTTCGCTACGGCTTCTTCGGCGTGTCCGACGTATCGCCGTGGGTCAGCCTCGCGATCGTCGGCGCCACTTGCGCCGTGTTCGTGGCGATCGCGCTGAAGTTGCTCGCGTCCGGCTACAAGACGCGCCACTAGATTGATCTGACCATGATGACCAAGGAAATGATTCGCGAGCTGATCGCGTCCCACATCGCCTGCACCGAGCTCGACGTGCGCGGCGACGACGGCGCGCACTTCGAGGCGACCATCGTCGCGCCGGCCTTCGTCGGCAAGTCGAGAGTCGCGCGCCATCAGCTCGTCTACGCAGCTCTCGGCGACCACATGAAGGAAGCGATACACGCGCTGTCGTTCAAGACGCTGACGCCCGACGAGCGTTCGGAGCAAACGCCTGCGGACCTGAAGCGTGGATAAGCTCGTCATCACCGGCGGCCAACGCCTCTCGGGCGAAGTCGCGATCTCGGGCGCGAAGAACGCCGCGCTGCCGATACTCGCAGCCAGCCTCCTGACGAGCGAGCCGCTCGAACTTTCCAACGTGCCCGACCTGCGCGATGTCGGCACCATGCTTCACCTGCTCGAGCGCATGGGCATGCACGTCGAGCGCGGCGAGCACTGCGTCACGCTGCGCGCCGATGCGATCACGGTGCTCGAGGCCGCCTACGATCTCGTCAAGACGATGCGCGCGGCTATCCTCGTGCTCGGGCCGATGCTCGCGCGCTTCGGCGAAGCGCGCGTGTCGCTGCCGGGCGGTTGCGCGATCGGCCAGCGGCCCGTCGATCAGCACATCAAGGGCCTGCAGGCGATGGGCGCGATCATCGAGATCGAGCAGGGCTACCTGATCGCGCGCGTCGATGGCGCGGGCGGACGCCTGAAGGGTGCGCGCATCGTCACTGACATGGTGACCGTGACCGGCACCGAGAACCTGATGATGGCCGCGACGCTCGCCGACGGCCAGACCGTGATCGAGAACGCGGCGCGCGAGCCCGAGATCGTCGATCTGGCGACCGTGCTGATCGCGATGGGCGCGCGCGTCCAGGGTGCGGGGACCGACCGCATCGTGATCGAAGGCGTCGAGGCTCTTTCGGGTGCGCGTCACGCGGTGATGCCCGATCGCATCGAGACCGGAACGTTTCTGTGCGCAGCCGCGGCGACCGTGTCGCGCCATGGCGGCGATGTGATGTTGACGAACGTGCGCCCGCGCAGTCTCGACGCGGTGCTCGACAAGCTTCTCGAGGCAGGTGTCGCGCTCGAATGCGGCGGCGACTCGATTCGGGTCTATCGCAACGGACGCGACGCTACCCTCGCAGGTGTCAACATCCGCACCTCGGAGTACCCCGCGTTCCCTACCGACATGCAGGCGCAGTTCATGGCGCTCAACTGCGTGGCCGACGGCACCAGTCGCGTCACCGAGACGATCTTCGAGAACCGCTTCATGCACGTGCAGGAATTGAGTCGCCTGGGCGCTGCGATCGAGATCGAAGGCAACACCGCGATCGTCAAGGGCGTGCCGCGGCTGTCGGGCGCGACCGTGATGGCGACCGACCTGCGCGCGTCGGCGGGACTCGTGATCGCCGCGCTGGTGGCCGATGGCGAAACCAGCATCGACCGCATCTACCACCTCGATCGCGGCTACGAAGCGATGGAGAACAAGCTCACTGCGCTGGGCGCGACGATCCATCGCGTCGCGGGCTGAATCCGCAACCCCATGCTCACGCTCGCGCTTTCGAAGGGCCGCATCATCGCCGAGACCCTGCCGCTCCTGGCGGCGGCCGGCATCGTCGCATCCGAAGATCCCGAGTCCTCGCGCAAGCTGATCATCCCAACCTCGAATTTCGACGTGCGCATCATCATCGTGCGTGCGGCCGATGTGCCGACCTATGTCGAACACGGCGCGGCCGACCTCGGCGTAGCCGGCAAGGACGTGCTGCTCGAACACGGCGATGCGTCCAGCGGCGGCGGCCTCTATCAGCCGCTCGACCTCGAGATCGCGCGCTGCCGCTTGTCGGTGGCGGCGCCGCGCGGCTTCGATTACGCGAACGCGGTCCGGCAGGGCGCGCGCCTGTCGATCGCGACCAAGTACGTGCGCGCCGCGCGCGAGCACTTCGACATGAAGGGCGTGCACGTCGACCTGATCAAGCTCTACGGCTCGATGGAGCTCGGGCCGCTGGTGGGCCTGGCCGATGCGATCGTCGATCTGGTGTCGTCGGGGGCGACGCTCGCGGCCAATGATCTCGTCGAGGTCGAGACCATCATGCCGATCTCATCGCGATTGATCGTCAACCAGGCCGCGTTGAAACTGAAGCGCGATGCGATCCAACCCTTGCTCGAGGCGTTGACGAAGGTGGTCGATGCGCGCCGCGCGAAGGCGTCGCCAGCGTGAGCGCGGTCCGTCGACTCGATAGCAGCGCGGCAAGCTTCGACGCGGACCTCGCGGCCTTGCTGCGCTTCGATACCGACGTCGATTCGACCGTCGATCAGGCGGCCGCGGCGATCCTCGCGGACGTGCGCGAGCGCGGCGATGCGGCACTGATCGAATACACGCGGCGCTTCGATCGTTTCACGGTCGCATCGGCCGCCGCGCTCGAAGTCCCGCGCGATGCGATAGCCGCGGCGCGCGAGGGACTGCCCGCCGATCAGCGCGATGCGCTCGAAGCCGCGGCCGCGCGCATCCGGCGCTTCCACGACCACCAGCGCGGCGAGTCGTGGGGCATCACCGAGGCCGACGGCACGCGGGTCGGGCAACGGGTGACGCCACTCGATCGCGTCGGCCTCTACGTGCCCGGCGGCCTTGCGGCCTATCCATCGTCGGTGTTGATGAGCGCGATTCCCGCGAAGGTCGCGGGCGTCGGCGAAGTCGTGATGGTCACGCCCACGCCCGGTGGCGAACGCAACGCGATGGTGGTGGCCGCAGCAGCCATCGCCGGCGTCGATCGCGTCTTCACGATCGGCGGTGCGCAGGCCATTGCAGCGCTCGCGTATGGCACCGCGACGATACCGGCCGTGGACAAGATCGTCGGTCCCGGCAACGCCTACGTCGCGGCCGCCAAGCGCCGCGTGTTCGGCGCGGTCGGCATCGACATGATCGCCGGCCCGTCGGAGATTCTTGTCGTCGCCGATGGCGCGGCCCCTGCCGACTGGATCGCGATGGATCTCTTCTCGCAGGCCGAGCACGACGAGGTCGCGCAGGCGATCCTGCTTTGCCCCGATGCGGCCTACATCGATTCGGTGGCGGCGAGCATCGCGCGCCTGATGCCGACGCTCGCGCGCATCGATATCGTGACGGCCTCGATGCGCGATCGTTGCGCATTGATCAAGGTCCGAAACCTCGACGACGCGTGTGTGATCGTCAATCGCATCGCGCCCGAGCACCTCGAGCTGTCGGTCGCCGATCCCGAAGCGCTGCTGCCGAAGATCCGCCACGCCGGCGCGATCTTCATGGGCATCCACAGCTCCGAAGCACTCGGCGACTATTGCGCGGGACCGAACCACGTGCTGCCGACCGCGCGCACGGCGCGCTTCTCGTCGCCGCTCGGCGTCTACGATTTTCAGAAGCGCTCGTCGATCGTCGCGGTCAGCCGCGCGGGGGCGCAGACGCTCGGGGCGCTGGCCTCGACGCTGGCGCGCGGCGAAGGGCTCGATGCGCACGCGCGTTCGGCCGAATTCCGAATCGACCGCGAACCTTCATGAGTGCGCGAGCGGCACAGCCGTCGGCAGGAGCTATCGTCGAGCGCGTGGTTCGCGACGACGTGCGCGCGATGCACGCCTACGCGGTGCCCGATGCGACCGGTTTCGTGAAGCTCGATGCGATGGAGAATCCCTACGCGTTGCCGACCGAACTGCGCGAGGAACTCGGCCAGCGGCTCGCCAAGGTCGCGATGAATCGCTATCCGGTCCCGCGCGCCGACGCGTTGCGCGCCGCCATCCGTCGCGTGATGCAGGTGCCCGAGGGCTGCGACGTGATGCTCGGCAACGGATCGGACGAATTGATCGCGCTCGCGTGCGCCGCGGTCGCGCGCGACCGCGCATCGGTGTTGTCGCTGGTACCCGGCTTCGTGATGTTCGAACTGTCGGCGCGCATCGCGCGGCTCGAACACGTGGCCGTGTCCTTGAAGCCCGACTTCGCGATCGATCGCGACGCGACCATCATTGCGATGCGTGCGCGCCGTCCCGCTCTCGCTTTCATCGCGTACCCAAACAATCCGACCGGCAACCTGTTTGCAAGAGCCGACGTCGAAGCCATCGTCATCGCTGCGCGTGAGACCGATACACTGGTGATCGTCGACGAGGCCTATCGCGCATTCGCATCCGACAGCTTCATGGCGGACCTGCCGCATCACGACCATCTGTTGGTTCTGCGCACGGTCAGCAAGAGCGGTCTGGCCGGCGCGCGCCTCGGCTATCTGGCGGGCGCGCCGCAATGGCTGAACGAGTTCGACAAGATCAGGCCGCCTTACAACATCAACGTCTTCACGCAATGCGCGGTGCAGTTCGCGCTCGAGCACCACGAGGTGCTCGATGCGCAGGCGGGGCTCTTGCGAGGCGAGCGGGCAAGACTGTTCAGCGCGCTGCAAGCGATCGATGGCATCACGCCATTCCCATCGGACGCGAACTTCATTCTGTTTCGCGTCGAGAACCGCGATTCCACCGCTGCCTCGCGGGTCTTCGAAGCCTTGAAGCGTCGCCGCGTGCTGATCAAAGACCTCTCGCGCATGCCGTTGTGCGCAAATGCCCTGCGTGTTACGGTTTCCACGCCCGAAGAGAACGCGATCTTCCTCGACGCCTTGTCTGCGGCCCTCCACGAAACCCGAATGTCACGATGACAGCGATATGAATGCAGCTCTGGAATCCTCGGTGCTCGCGCGCCGCGCCAGCGTCACCCGCAACACCGCCGAGACGCAGATCGCGGTCGCGGTCGATCTCGACGGCATCGGCCGCGCGAAGCTCGCGACCGGCGTCGCCTTCCTCGATCACATGCTCGACCAGATCGCGCGTCACGGCCTGGTCGATCTCGACATTGCAGCCAAGGGCGACCTGCATATCGACGCGCATCACACCGTCGAGGACATCGGCATCACGCTCGGGCAGGCGGTGGCGAGAGCGATCGGCGACAAGAAGGGCATACGCCGCTATGGCCACGCCTATGTGCCGCTCGACGAAGCGCTGTCGCGGGTCGTGATCGACTTCTCGGGGAGGCCCGAACTCGAGTGGCACGTGCCGTTCACGCGCGCGATGATCGGCAGCTTCGACGTGGACCTCGCGCACGAATTCTTCCAGGGCTTCGTCAATCACGCGCAGGTCACACTGCACGTCGACAACCTGCGCGGCGACAACGCCCATCATCAATGCGAGACGGTCTTCAAGGCCTTCGGCCGCGCGTTGCGGATGGCCGTCGAGCGCGACGCGCGCACGGCGGGGACAATACCGAGCACCAAAGGCAGCCTCTGATCGCGTGCCTGATGTTTTCGATGAAGGTGTACCTCTACCGGTGGAAGCTTCACGCCGATCGCGAGTCGGATTTTGTCGCGGCGTGGTCGGAGAGAACGCGGGTCCTGCGAGAACTTGGATCGTTCGGATCGCGTCTGCATCGTGGTGACGACGGCTGGTGGTACGGATATGCGCAATGGCCTGATGAGGCAACGCGCAGTCGAGCTTTTGCCCGGGTCGATGGGGATGCTGTTTATGAACGGATGCGCGCAGCGGTTATCGAAAGGCTGCCCGAAGTCGAGCTCGATCCCGTTGCCGACTTTCTCGTGGCCGCGTCGTGATCGTCATCGTCGACTACGGCATGGGCAACGTCCGCAGCGTCGCGCAGGCCCTGAAGCATGTCGCTCCCGATACGGACGTGCGCATCTCGGGCAATGCGAACGAGTTGCTCGAGGCCGATCGCATCGTGTTGCCGGGTCAGGGCGCGATGCCCGATTGCATGCGCCATCTCAACGAAACCGGCCTCGTCGAAACGCTGATGAAATGCGCCAAGACCAAGCCGTTGTTGGGCGTGTGTATCGGCGAACAGATGCTGGTCGACGAGAGCGATGAAAGCTCGGACGCCCTTCCCACCCCGGGACTCGGCCTGATCGCCGGACGCTGCGTGCGCTTCGATCCAGCTGCTGGTGGCGGAGCGCGTCCTCTCAAGATTCCGCACATGGGCTGGAATCGCGTGAGTCAATCGATGCGCCATGCGCTATGGCGCGACATCGCCGACCAAAGCTGGTTCTACTTCGTTCACAGTTACCATGTGCATCTTGACGATGCGAACCATGCGGCGGGCATCAGCGTCTACGGCGCGCCCTTTACCGCAGCGATGGCCCGCGATAATATTTTTGCCACCCAATTCCACCCGGAGAAGAGTGCCCACGCCGGTCTGGCGTTGTATCGGAATTTCGTCGCATGGAATCCGTGAGCGCATCATGGCTGTCGTGAACGCCGCTTCGCCGCCGGTACCGATCCGCATTCGATCCATCCCATCGCAGTATCCGCTGCGCTTCCTGCCGCCCCATCCGCCGCTCTAACTCACATGCTGCTGATCCCCGCGATCGACCTGAAAGACGGCCATTGCGTCCGCCTGAAGCAGGGCGACCTGAACGACGCCACGGTGTTCTCCGAAGACCCGGCTGCCATGGCGAAACACTGGGTCGAGCAAGGCGCGCGGCGCCTGCATCTGGTCGATCTCAACGGCGCGGTCGCCGGCCGGCCGAAGAACGAATCGGTCATCAAGGCGATCGTCGATGCGGTCGGCGGCAGCATCCCGGTGCAACTGGGCGGCGGCATCCGCGACCTCGACACCATCGAGCGTTATCTTGACGACGGGATCGCCTACATCATCATCGGCACGGCCGCGGTCAAGAACCCGGGCTTCCTGCACGACGCCTGTGGCGCTTTCCCCGGGCAGATCATCGTGGGTCTCGACGCCCGCGAGGGCAAGGTCGCAACCGACGGCTGGTCCAAGCTCACCGGCCACGAAGTGATCGACCTCGCGAAAAAATTCGAGAGCTATGGCGTCGAAGCGATCATCTACACCGACATCGGTCGCGACGGCATGCTCACCGGCATCAATCTGGAGGCGACCGTGAAGCTCGCGCAGGCGGTGTCGGTGCCGGTGATCGCAAGCGGCGGCTTGTCGTCGCTGTCGGACGTCGAAGCCCTCTGCGCGATCGAGGACGAAGGTATCGAAGGCGTGATCTGCGGCCGCGCGATCTATTCGGGCGATCTGGATTTCAAGCAGGCGCAGGCGCGGGCCGATGGGATCGAGACGGCGTGAACACCTCGTCGCCCCGGCGAAGGCCAGGGTCCGATCTTCCGGCTGGGTGCTGACGTGCTCGCCAAACGCGTCATTCCCTGCCTCGACGTTCATGCCGGCCGCGTCGTGAAGGGCGTCAACTTCGTCCAGTTGCGCGACGCGGGCGATCCGGTCGAGGTTGCCAGGCGCTACGACGAAGCCGGCGCCGACGAGATCACCTTTCTCGACATCACGGCCACCGCCGACGATCGCGACCTGATCCTCGAGATGATCGAGTCCGTCGCGTCGCAGGTTTTCATTCCCCTCACGGTCGGCGGCGGCGTGCGCACCGTGGCCGATGTGCGGCGACTGCTGAATGCGGGCGCCGACAAGATCAGTATCAACTCGAGCGCGGTCGCCAATCCGCAATTGGTGAGCGACGCGGCCGCACGCTACGGATCGCAATGCATCGTGGTTGCGATCGATGCGAAGGCCGATGCCGACGGCGGCTGGCAGGTCTACACGCACGGCGGACGTCAGGCCACGGGTCGCGACGCGGTCGCGTGGGCCAGGGAAGTCACGGACCGTGGTGCCGGAGAAATCCTTCTGACCAGCATGGACCGCGACGGCACCAAGCTTGGGTTCGACCTCGAACTCACGCGCGCGATATCGGACGCGGTGCCGGTGCCGGTGATCGCGTCGGGCGGCGTGGGCACGCTCGCGCATCTGGCCGATGGCGTGCTCGACGGCCACGCCGACGCGGTGCTGGCCGCGAGCATTTTTCACTACGGCACGTTCACGGTGGGGCAAGCCAAACGCTACATGGCTGATCGCGGCATCGCGATGCGACTGTCATGAGCGAGGCTGCAAACCAGGCCGCCCCCACGTGGCTCGATCAGGTCGCATGGAATGACGATGACCTGGTCGCCGCGATCGCGCAGGAGGTCGGCAGCGGCGACGTATTGATGCTCGCGTGGATGAACCGCGAGGCCTTGAGCGAAACGCTCGCGCGCGGTGAAGCGGTCTATTGGAGCCGGTCGCGGCAACAGCTCTGGCACAAGGGCGACACGTCGGGCCACTTCCAGAAGGTTCGCGAGATCCGGCTCGATTGCGATGGTGATGCGGTGTTGATGCAGGTCGAGCAGGTCGATCGCATCGCGTGTCACACCGGTCGGCATAGCTGCTTTTTCCGCAAGCTCGCTGGCGAGCTCGACACGGCGCGCTGGGTCGAGGGCGATGAGCCGATTGCAAGCGCCGACACGGAGACGCGATGAGCGAAGACGTCCGGAACGACGTGCTGACGCGCCTCGCGCAGGTGATCGAATCGCGTCGCGGTGGCGACCCTGAATCGTCCTACGTCGCGCGGCTGCTCACGCGTGGCACCGACGACATTCTCAAGAAGATCGGCGAAGAAGCGACCGAGACGGTGATGGCCGCCAAGGACGGCGATCGGCAACGCATCGTCGCCGAGACCGCGGACCTGTGGTTCCATTGCCTGGTGATGCTCGCGCACTTCGATCTCGCGCCCGCCGACGTCTATGCGGAACTCGCGCGCCGCGAAGGCCTGTCGGGCCTTGACGAATTTGCCGCACGCAAGCATGCCGCGCGCAGCCGCGACCAACCCTGACGACCTGGAAGAACATGAAAGAGAACTGCATCTTCTGCAAGATCGCCGCCGGGCAGATTCCCTCGAAGAAGGCCTACGAAGACGACGAGTTCTTCGCATTCCACGACATCAATCCGGCAGCGCCTGTGCACGTGCTGGTGATCCCCAAGCAGCACATCGAAACCCTGGCCGATTGCGAGAACAGCCATCACGAGCTGTTGGGTAAAATGGTCGCGCTCGCGCCGCGCATCGCACGCGAGCAAGGCGTGGGTTACGAGGGGCCGAACGGGCCGGGCGGCTTCAAGACGCAGTTCAACACCGGGTCGGGCGGCGGGCAGGAGGTCTATCATCTCCACCTGCATGTCCTCGGCGGCCCGAGGCCGTGGAAGCCGCGATAGACGCCCAAGGGAGCGGGACCCAGGCGCGCTTTGCGAATCAGGAGAATGAAATGGGCGGTTTGAGTATCTGGCATTGGCTGATCGTCCTGGTCGTCGTGCTCTTGATCTTCGGCACGAAGAAGCTGCGCAACATCGGCGAGGATCTCGGCGGTGCGGTCAAGGGCTTCAAGTCGGGCATGAAGGATGGGTCGGAGCCGCCTGCCGATGCGCCTGTGCAAAAGGTCGCCGATCGCGTCGTCGACAACAACGCGATCGATGTCGAGGCGCGCGACAAGACGCGCACCTGATCGCGCGCATTTGTTCGCGATATCGGCTCGCGCATCGCCCCGCGCATCGCTCGTTATCCTCTGCAAGCGCGGCCCGCGCGACCGCGAGCGTGGCGGTTGAACCGATGCCGCGCGTCGGGATCCGAGCGCGGCGTCGCTACTGCGCGCTCATGAACACGTCTCCCTGATTCCGTGCTCGACCTCGGACTTTCCAAACTCGCGATCATCGGTGTGGTGGCGCTCGTCGTCATCGGACCCGAGCGCCTGCCGAAAGTCGCGCGCACCGTCGGCACCCTGCTCGGTCGCGCGCAGCGCTATCTCGCCGACGTGAAAGCCGAGGTCAATCGCGAAATGCGGATCGACGAGTTGCGATCGATGCGCGAAAGCGTGCAGAAGGCCGCCAGCTCGTTCGAATCGTCGGTACGCGGCGGCCTCTCCGAAACCGAGGCCGATCTGAATGCGGCTTTCGATGCATCACCGGCGCCGTTGATGATGCCGATCGCTCCGCCACCGACCGAGGCGATGTCGCCAGGCAAGCGCCGCAACTTCCGGCGCAACCTCGCGCAGCGCCAGAGCGCGATGCCGCTGTGGTTCAAGAGCGCGACCCGGAGGCGCACGCGCGTGCAATCGGGCGCGGCGCGCGTGGCGCGCTACCGCCGCAGTTAACGTCAACGACAGCTGATCGTGGCCACTCCGAAACTTCCTTACGACAACGGGGCCGAGGGCGAGTCGTTCATCTCGCACTTGGTCGAACTGCGCTCGCGCGTCGTCAAGTCGGCGCTCGCCATCATCGTGGCCTTCGTGTGCCTCGCGCCGTTCTCGTCGCACATCTACGACTTCCTGGCGATGCCGATGCTGAACGCGTTGCCGCAGGGCACGAAGATGATCGCAACCGGCGTCATCACGCCCTTTCTCGTGCCGATCAAGGTGACGCTGCTGGTCGCGTTCATCCTCGCATTGCCGGTGGTGCTCTACCAGATGTGGGCGTTCGTCGCGCCCGGCCTCTATGCGCACGAGAAGAAGCTCGCACTGCCGATCATCTCGTCGAGCTTCATCCTGTTCATCATCGGCGTCGCGTTCTGCTACTACTTCGTGTTCGGCACCGTGTTTCGCGTGATCAACGAATTCGCGCCGAAATCGGTGACGGTCGCGCCGGACATCGACAGCTATTTCGGTTTCGTCATGACGATGTTCATCGCCTTCGGCGTGACCTTCGAGGTACCGATCGTGGTGGTCGTGCTGGTGCGATTCGGGATCATCTCGATTGCAACCCTGAAGAGCATCCGGCCTTACGTGATCGTCGCGTCTTTCGTGATCGCAGCGATCATCACGCCGCCCGACCCCGGCTCGATGCTGCTACTCGCGGTACCGCTGGTCCTGCTCTACGAGGTCGGCGTGTTCGTCGCGCGCTTCGTGCGCGTGACGAAGCGCAGGGAAGAAGGCATCGCGTCGAGTTGAAGCGAAGGGCGTTGCCGCTTCAGTCGGTCGCAGCAGGCGCGGCGCGCAACCAGTTGTTGAGCGGCACCGCGGCGGCCAGCGTCGTTGCGATGGTCTCCCGCAAATCGCGCGCGGCTCTAGCATTCTTCGCCGCCGTCAAGTCGAGATCCGCGGTGACCACGAAGCTCTTCAATCGCAACAGCTCGCCGATGCGCTCGATGTCGGGCATGTCGGCGTCGAACCCGTTGGGCAATCTTGCTAGCTTGTC
>JBBSGB010000020.1:0-59855 GCA_038254545.1 Burkholderiales bacterium
CATAGGGTTTCACGAGCTCGCCGAAGTGTCCGTTCTTCGCGTGCGCGGCTTCCCAATCGAACGCGCCGCTATCGACCAGCAGGCCGCCGATCGCCACGCCGTGTCCGCCGATGAACTTGGTGGCCGAATGAAACAGCAGGTCGGCGCCGTGCTCGAAGGGCTTCATCAGCCACGGCGTCGTGAAGGTGGAATCGACCATCAGCGGCAGGCAGCGCTCGTGCGCGATCGCCGACACGCTGGGGCTGTCGAGCACATCGAGACCGGGATTGCCGAGCGTCTCGCCGAACAGGAAGCGGGTCTCGGGCCTGATCGCGTCGCGCCACTGATCGAGGTCGCGCGGGTCGACGAAGGTGGTGGTGATGCCGAAGCGCGGCAGCGTGTAAGCGAGCAGGTTCTGCGAGCCACCGTAGAGCGCGCGGCTGGCGACGATGTGGCTGCCCGCGCCGGCGATGGTCGCGGCGCCCAGATGCATCGCCGCCTGTCCGCTTGCCGTGGCCAGTCCGGCAACGCCGCCTTCGAGCGCGGCGATGCGCTCTTCGAGCACCGCGACTGTGGGGTTCGAGATGCGCGTATAGACGTGGCCCGAACTCTCCATGTTGAAGAGCGCGGCGGCGTGATCGCTGTCGCGAAACACGAACGAGGTGGTTGCGTAGATCGGCGTCGCGCGTGCGCCCGTGGTCGGGTCGGGCGCGGCGCCCGCATGCAGTGCAAGCGTGTCGAAGCCCGGATCGTGCGGGCCGGGCGCTTTGCGATCGTTCGGGATTCGGTCGGACATGGTTGATGCGGGGCTTCAGGGTCGAGCCGATGTTAGCATCGGGTCGCTCTCGCCCTTCACGCCTCCAAACCCATGCGCGACCTCAGCCAACTGCGTCACGAGCTCTATCCGCCGATCGAGCCGCGTACGTCGGGCATGCTTGCTCTCGACGACCTGCACACCATGTATTGGGAAGAGAGCGGTTCGCCCAACGGAATGCCGGTGCTGTTCCTGCACGGCGGCCCGGGCGGCGGTGCGAGTCCGCGCGCGCGCCAGTTCTTCGATCCCTGGCATTACCGCATCGTGATCTTCGATCAACGGGGCGCAGGGCGTTCGAAACCGCTGGGCGAGACGCGACAGAACACCACGCAACTGTTGATCGCCGACATCGAGCGCCTGCGCGTGTCGCTGGGCATCGAGCGCTGGCTGGTGTTCGGTGGCTCGTGGGGTTCGACGCTCGCGCTCGCCTATGGCATCGCGCATCCCGAGCGTTGCCTGGGATTCGTGTTGCGCGGCATCTTCATCGGCGCGCCCGAAGAGATCGACTGGTTCATCTCGGGCATACGCCACGTCTTTCCCGAAGCCTGGCGCGCGCTGCTCGCGCACGTGCCGGACGCCGCGCTTTGCAACAGCGGCGACAGCGGCAACGCCGTGATCCGCTGGTACCACGAGCGCCTCGCCGACCCCGATCCGGCGATCCACATGCCGCTGGCGCGCGCGTGGAGCAGCTTCGAGGCATCGTGCTCGACGCTGCTGCCCGATGCGGCGCTGATGGCGCACTCCGAAGAAGACGTGGTTGCGATCGGCATCGCGCGCATGGAGACGCATTACTTCGTGCATCGCCTGTTTCTCGACGACGGCGCATTGATGGCGGGCGTGCCGCGGCTGCGGCATTTGCCGTGCAGCATCGTGCAGGGCCGCTACGACATGGTGTGCCCGATCATGACGGCCGATGCGTTGGCGCGCGCGTGGCCGGATGCGCATTACGTGGTGGTTCCCGACGCGGGACATTCGGCGTGGGAGTCCGGCATCACCGCCGCGCTGGTGCGCGCGTGCGAGCGCATGAAGAGCGCGATCAGGACATGACCCGCGCGGTGCAAACACGCTTGAAGCACAGTGGCGATGCGCGTAACTTGATGCCCTGTTCGACGCACACCGCAATGCCTGCAACAACGAGGAGTCCAACATGATCGTCAGCGAAATCCTCCAGGTGAAGGGCAACACGCTCTACACCGCGACGCCCGAAACACCGCTCTCCGAGGCGGTCGCGGTGATGGCCGAGAAGGACATCGGTTCGCTCGTCGTGATGTCGGGCGGCGCGCTGGTGGGCATGCTCACGTTTCGCGAATTGATCCTGACCCTCCACAAGCAGGACGGCAGCGTAGGCGATGCGCCGATCGGCCGCGTGATGGACGACGCGCCGCTGACCTGCACACCCAACACCGATGTCAACGAAGTGCGTCGCATGATGCTCGAGCGGCATGCGCGCTATCTGCCGGTGATGGATGGCAAGATGCTGCTGGGCGTGATCTCGTTCTTCGACGTGGCCAAGGCGGTGCTCGAAGCACAGAACTTCGAGAACCAGATGTTGAAGGCCTACATCCGCGACTGGCCGGCCGAAGTGGCCGAGTAGGCGGACCACACATGCTCGCCCTGCGACCGAATTGCGAATGCTGCGATCGAGACCTCGCGCCCGATGCGCCGGGCGCGATGATCTGTTCCTTCGAGTGCACCTTCTGCATGGCATGCGCGACCGGCGTCCTCTCCGGGCGCTGCCCGAACTGCGGCGGCGAACTGGTCGCGCGACCCACGAGAGCGATCGACAAGCTGGCCCGATTTCCTGCATCGACCGAGCGCGTGGTCAAGCCGACGGGATGCGCGGCGCCGACGGCCCGTGCGGCCTGAACGCGCGGTGCGGCGCCCATTAGAGTCATGAAGATCGCCGTCATCGGAGCCGGCGTCGCCGGCCTTGCCTGTGCGCGTCGCCTGGTCGATCGCGGTCACGAGGTCACCGTATTCGAACGCGCGAGCGCGGCGGGCGGGCGCGTCGCGACGATGCGTACCGAGATCGGCAGCTTCGATCACGGCGCGCAATATTTCACGGGGCGCGATCCGGCGTTTGTCGCGGAGGCAAAGCGATGGAGCGCGGCCGGCATCGTCGAGCCGTGGCCGATCTCCGTGCAGAGCCTGGGTGCGGCATCCGGCAGGTCCGCGCCGGGAGCGCACGCTGGCTCGGACACGAGCCGCTGGGTGGGCGTACCCGGCATGTCGGCGATCGCCGCGCATCTCGCAAGCGGCCTCGATGTACGTTTCGATGCGCGCATCGTCCAGCTCGATGCGGTCGCGGCGAATCGAGCCGATCAACGCGGTGGCGATTCCCCGCGATGGTCGCTTTCACGGCGCGAAGGAGACGAGGGCCCTGGCACCGATGCGGCCGTCTCGGTGACGGAAGGATTGTTCGATGGCGTGGTCGTCGCCGTCCCCGCGGAGTCCGCCGCAGCCCTGCTCAACGTCGCCCCCGAACTCGCGCGGCATGCGGCCGGCGCGCGCATCGAGCCGTGCTGGGCACTGTTGCTCGGCTTCACCGAACCGATCGAGAGTGACGCCGTGCCCGATGCCGCCCGTGTCGGCGACGCGGCTTTCGTGAATTCCGGGCGGCTCGCGTGGATCGCGCGCGAGTCCAGCAAACCCGCACGGCGCCTGGGCGAACGCTGGACCGTGCACGCGCAGTCGGCGTGGAGCGTCGAGCACTTCGACGACGATCCCGAGGACGTGAAGACCAAGTTGCTGCGCGCTTTCCACGAAGCGACCGGCACGGCCGAACAGCCTATCTATGCGGCGGTCCATCGCTGGCGCCATGCATTGGTGCGCACGCCGCTCGCGCGCGACGCGCTGTGGGATGCGCAGCTGCGCGTAGGCGCCTGCGGCGACTGGTGCCGTGGTCATCGCGTCGAGGACGCATGGCTTTCGGGCATCGCGCTGGCCGACGCGATTGCGGATTCGATCTGATTTGAGTTCATCGAACCAGTTCGCGCTATTGAAGCAGCGCCGCTTTGCGCCCTTCTTCTGGACACAATTCGCGGGTGCGGCCAACGACAACATCTTCAAGGTCGCGTTCACGGCGCTGGTGACCTACCAGGCCGCGATGTTCGAAGGCGTCGATACCAAGAGCGCGGCGTTCGTGATCTCGGCGATCTTCATCCTGCCTTTCGTGCTGTTCTCCGCGACCTCCGGCCAGATCTCCGACAAGTTCGACAAGGCGCGCGTGATGCGTCTGGTCAAGTCGCTAGAGATCGTGATCATGGTCATCGGCGGCGCGGGCTTTCTCCTGCACAACATCTGGTTGCTGTACGCGGGCACGTTCCTGATGGGCCTGCACTCGACCTTGTTCGGGCCGGTGAAGTACGCGTACCTGCCGCAGCAATTGAACGAGCGCGAACTGGTCGGCGGCAACGGCATGATCGAGATGGGCACCTTCGTCGCGATCCTGGCGGGCACCATCGTCGGTGGCGAGCTGGCCGACCTCGGGGTGCAGGGACCGGTGGTGGTTGCCGCGGTGTGCCTGGGCGTCGCGGTCGCCGGCCGCATCGTCGTCTCCTTCGTGCCCGCGTCGCCATCGGATCAGCCCGACCTGACGATCAACTGGAATCCGTTTACCGAGACGTGGCGCAACCTCAAGCTCGCACGCGAACAGCGCGCCGTGTTCCTGTCGCTCTTGGGCATCTCGTGGCTGTGGTTCTTCGGCGCGACCTTTCTGACGTCGTTCTTCAACTTCGCGAAGGACGTGCTGGGCGGCGATCCGCAAGTGGTGACCTTGCTGCTGGCGACCTTCTCGATCGGCATCGGTACCGGATCGCTCCTGTGTGAGCGCCTGTCGCGCGGCAAGGTCGAGATCGGCCTGGTGCCGTTCGGCTCGATCGGCATGACGGTGTTCGCGGTCGATCTCTATTTCGCGTCGCATGGATTGCAATCTGCTCGCGTTGCGGACGCGTCGCTGGTGGGCGCGGGGGCTTTCCTGACCGATGCCGCGCATCGCGTCGCGCACTGGCGCGTGATGATCGATCTCTTTCTGTTGTCGATGTTCGGCGGCCTCTACAGCGTGCCGCTCTACGCGATGATCCAGAGCCGCTCGAAGCCTACCCATCGCGCCCGCATCATCGCGGCCAACAACATCCTCAATTCGATGTTCATGATCGTCTCGTCGCTGATGGCGATCACGCTGTTCTCGTTCGGCTTCACGATTCCGCAACTGTTTCTGATCACCGGGCTGCTCAATGCCGTCGTCGCGATCTACATCTACACGTTGGTGCCTGAATTCCTGGTGCGATTCGTCTCGTGGATCCTGGTGTCGACCTTCTATCGCATCCGCACCACCGGCATCGAACACCTGCCCGAAGAGGGCGCGGCGCTGCTGGTCTGTAATCACGTGAGCTTCGTCGATGCAATCGTCATCATGGGCGAGAGCCCGCGACCGATCCGCTTCGTGATGGACTACGGCATCTTCAAGCAGCCGCTCCTGGCGAGTTTCTTCAGGGCCTCGGGCGCGATCGGCATCGTCTCGGCGAAGAAGGATGAGCGGGCGTTTACGAAGGCCAACGCATTGATCGATGAAGCGCTCGCCGATGGCGACCTGGTGTGCATCTTCCCCGAGGGTCGCATCACCGACACCGGCGAAATCTATCCCTTCAAGGAAGGCGCCGTGCGCATCGCCGAACGCAATCGCGTGCCGGTGATTCCGATGGCGTTGAGGGGGTTGTGGGGCAGCTGGTCGTCACGCGAATCAGGCAGCGCGTTCGCGAGCCTGCCGCGGCCGATCAAGCGTCGTGCTTCGAGCCGGCTCGAACTCGCAGTCGGGTTGCCGATGAATTCGGAAGCGCTGACGCCGGAGACATTGCAGAGTCGGGTCGCGATGCTCAGGGGCGACATGAAGTAAGTGGCGATACACCTGCGATAATCGCGCGTCGCGTTTCCTGGGTACGTCATGTCCGGCTCCACGTTCGGCAGGCTGTTCTGCATCACCAACTTCGGCGAGTCGCATGGATCGGCGATCGGATGCGTGGTCGATGGTTGTCCGCCCGGCATGCCGCTGTCGGTCGACGATCTTCAACCCGATCTGGATCGACGCAAGCCCGGCACCTCGCGTCACGTCACGCAACGGCGTGAGAGCGATACGGTCGAGATCATTTCCGGGGTGTTCGAAGGGCGAACCACCGGCACGCCGATCATGCTGATGATCCGCAACGAAGACCAGAAGAGCAGCGACTACGCGGCGATCGCGCAGAGCTTTCGGCCCGGTCACGCCGACTACACCTACTGGCACAAGTACGGCATACGCGATCCGCGCGGCGGTGGTCGGTCGTCGGCGCGTCTGACCGCGCCGATGGTCGCGGCGGGTGGGATCGCAAAGAAATGGCTGAACCTGCAGTACGGCACGATCGTGCGCGGCCGCATGAGCGCGTTGGGCGACATCGCGGTGCCGTTCACGTCGTGGGACGAAGTGGGAAGCAACGCCTTCTTCTCCGCCGACGCGACCATCGTCCCGCGACTCGAGGCCGCGATGGACGCGCTGCGCAAGTCCGGCGATTCGGTCGGTGCGCGCATCGACGTCGAAGCGATCAACGTGCCGGTGGGCCTGGGCGATCCGTTGTTCGACAAGCTCGATGCCGAGATCGCCTACGCGATGATGGGCATCAATGCCGTGAAAGGTGTCGAAATAGGCGCCGGCTTTGCGTCCATCATGCAGAAGGGCAGCGAGCACGGCGACGAACTGTTACCCGAAGGATTCGCGAGTAACAACGCGGGCGGCGTGCTCGGCGGCATTTCGACCGGCCAGCCGATCACGGTCTCGATCGCGATCAAGCCGACCTCGTCGATCCGCCTGCCGCGCCGCTCGATCGATCTCGACGGCAAGCCGACCATCGTGGAGACCCACGGTCGTCACGACCCCTGCGTGGGCATACGCGCGACGCCGATCGCCGAGGCGATGCTGGCGCTGGTGTTGATGGATCACGCGTTGATGTACCGCGCGCAATGCGCGGAGGTGAAGGTGGCGACGCCGGTGATCGCGGGGCCTGGGTCGGGCAACTTCGGCGGCTGATCGTCGGCTCACGCGTGCGTGTGTTGACGATGTCGCATTGCTAACCATTCGAAGTGTCATGAGCCAGAACGCATTCGTAGCCGGTGTCGGAATGATTCCCTTCTCCAAGCCCGGAGCGAGCGAGTCCTATCACGTGATGGGCGCGACCGCCGTGCGCGCTGCGCTGGCGGACGCGGGCGTCGACTACGACGCCGTCGAGCAGGCCTACGTAGGCTACGTCTACGGCGACTCGACCTGCGGCCAGCGCGCGCTCTACGAGGTCGGGATGAGCGGCATCCCGATCGTCAACGTCAACAACAATTGTTCGACGGGATCGACCGCGCTCTATCTCGCACGTCAGGCGATCGCGAGCGGCGCGGCAGACTGCGTCCTCGCGATGGGGATGGAGCAGATGAGACCCGGCGCGCTCGGCAGCATCTACACCGACCGGCCCACGCCGTTCGATCGCTTCGACGAAACCTGTGACGCGTTGATAGACCAGCCCGACGGGTTGAAACTCGCGCTCGCGTTGCGCTACTTCGGCGGCGCGGGACGCGAGCACATGCGCCGTTACGGCACGAAGCTCGAGACCTTTGCGAAGATTCGTGCGAAGGCCAGCCGGCACGCGGCGAAGAATCCGCTCGCCCTGTTCCGCACCGAACTGACGACCGACGACGTGATGAACGACAAGCCGATCTGGCCGGGCGTGATGACGCGGCTGATGGCCTGTCCGCCGACCTGCGGCGCGGCGGCGGCGATCCTTGTTTCGGAAGACTTTGCGAAACGCCGCGGCTTGCGCACCGACGTGCGCATCGCGGCCCAGGCCATGACGACCGACCGCGCCGACACCTTCGCCGACGGCTCGATGATGAAGCTGGTGGGCAGCGAGATGACGCGCGAAGCGGCGCAACAGGTCTATGAAGCGGCCGGCGTAGGCCCGGCCGACATCACGGTGTGCGAGCTGCACGACTGCTTTGCGCACAATGAGCTGATCAGCTACGAGGCGCTGGGCTTATGTCCCGACGGCGGCGCCGAGAAGTTCGTCGAGGACGGCGACAACACCTATGGCGGCCGCGTCGTCACCAATCCGTCGGGCGGCTTGCTGTCGAAAGGCCATCCGCTGGGCGCCACCGGACTCGCGCAATGCTTCGAGTTGACGCAACAGTTGCGAGGCAACGCGCAGGCGCGGCAGGTGGAGGGCGCGCGCCTGGCGCTTCAACACAATCTGGGTCTGGGCGGCGCTTGTGTGGTGTCGCTGTACGAACGCATGGGATGAGCCGGACCGTCGTGAGACGAAGATGCGAAGCGACCTCACGCCTCCCTAGCCGAAACCGCAACGTCAGGATTTCTTCTTCCGCTTCGCAGGGACTTCCTTCGGACGATGCCCAGTGGCGAGCCACGCGTCGTAGAAGTCGATCTTGCGATCGATCAGGTCGAGGCTGCGCTTCCAGTCCTTGATCGTATCGACGACGCGCTCCCGATGCGCAGCGAGCAGATCCTGTCGCTGCTTCAACGTCGCCTTGCCTTGGCGAACCAGCGATGCGTATTCGCGCATCGCCGCGATCGACATGCCGGTGCGCTGGAGGCGGTCGAGCAGATCGACCCACTCGACGTGCCGGCTCGAATAGACGCGCCGACCGCCTGTATCGCGCACCACGCCGGGCATCAGCTCCTGCGCTTCATACCAGCGCAGCGTGTGGATGCTGTGTCCGGTTCGCGCCGCGAGTTCGCCGATGTAAAGCGTCGCCGCTTCGATTGGAGTTGAAGGCGGACGCTTCACCGGACGATCCTCGCTCGGTTCAAGCCGTGGCGGATACGGGAGGCGTCAACACGTCGGCGATCAATTGCGTGTCGCAGTACTCGGTCAGCTCGGCCATCTTTCCGGCCTTGAAGCGGCAGACGTAGCAGTAGGTGTTGTCGTAGCGCTTGCCATTCTTGGTCCTCACGCGGCCGCGACATTCGACAACGACCAGATCGTCTTCGGCGATCAGACGTTGCGCGGTGTTGGTGTACTGCGTTTCGAATTGAGCGAATAGCGGCGCGAACAATTCTTCGCGAACCGCGTTCTTGCCGCGCCAGGTGCCCGCCCACGGGCCGGTTCCCGCGATCGTCCAGGAAAAATCGTCGGACATCGCATCGACGAAGGGCCGCGAATTGCCTTTCGCGAGTTCGTCGAACACCGCTTGAAGGATACGTTTGTTTTCGGCTGCGTTCATGAGAGTGCTCCATCAGGTTGTGCGTTCAAGGAGAATTCAGGCACGCGTCGACATGCCATGAAACGCATTCAACCAGCTAGAGTTAACTCTAGGTCAAGCGAAAAGTTCAGTGTGAAGTTTGGAAGGAAAGTTCGCGCCGCGCCTACTTCGTCCCCAGCATCGCCGGCTTGAGGTTGCGTCCGCGGGATCGTCGCCCAGCCAGATCTTCAGGATCGCGTCGTAGAACGCTTCGTCCGGGATCGGCTCTGCCATTGGCTTGCCATCGACGAGAACCACCGTCCCGCTGCCGGGCACCCAATCGACGCTGAAGCTCTCGCCCTTCTTCAGCTCGGGAAGCTTGCTGAAGATGTCGCCCATCTTGATCAACGGCAATCCGAAACGGCGCGTCTCTTCGGGCGTGGAGTTCATGCGGATGCCGGTGATCATGGCCTCGCCCAGGTCGTCGCTGGAGACTTCGCGCAGCATCACGACCGCCACGCGCTTGGCGCCGGGCAGAGCGATGATGTCTTTCAATGTCTCCTTCTTCTGCGGCAGGTAAAGCGCGGCGACATAGACCTTGCCACGCGTCCAGGCGGCGCGCAATCCGCAGGAACCTTGCCGCGCGACAGAGGCTGAATGGTCGATAGCCCGCATGTGGCATAATTTTCGATCCATTTTCTCCTCGATCGACGACGCAACCCGATGGCCGATACGCTCTACGACAAGCTCTGGAACACGCATGTCGTGCATCGCGAAGAAGACGGCACGTCGCTGCTCTACATCGACCGCCATCTCGTGCACGAAGTGACCAGCCCGCAGGCTTTCGAAGGCCTGCGCATCGCCGGTCGCAAGCCGTGGCGCATCGGCGCCAACCTCGCGGTGGCCGATCACAACGTGCCCACCGCGCACCGCGCTGACGGTATCGCCGACCCGGTCTCGCGCCTACAGGTCGAGACGCTCGACGCGAACGCGCGCGCCTATGGCATGACCTACTTCGACATGCGCGATCGTCGTCAGGGGATCGTGCACATCGTCGGGCCGGAGCAGGGCGCGACCTTGCCGGGGATGACGGTGGTGTGCGGCGATTCGCATACCAGCACGCATGGCGCATTCGCCGCGCTGGCGTTCGGCATCGGCACTTCCGAGGTCGAGCACGTGCTTGCGACCCAGACGCTGGTCACAAAAAAATCGAAGAACATGCTGGTGCGCGTAGACGGCGCGTTGCCGCGCGGCTGCACCGCCAAGGATCTGGTGCTCGCGGTGATCGGCAAGATCGGCGTCGCGGGCGGCTCGGGTCACGCGATCGAATTCGGAGGGGGCGCGATACGCGCGCTGTCGATGGAAGGCCGCATGACCGTCTGCAACATGGCGATCGAAGCGGGCGCACGCGCGGGCATGATCGCCTGCGACCCGACCACCATCGAATACGTGAAGGGCCGCCCCTATGCGCCGCACGGCGCGATGTGGGAGGCCGCCGTGTCCGCATGGAGCACCTTGCAGTCGGACGCCGGCGCGCACTTCGATCGCGTGGTCGAGCTCGATGCGTCGACTGTCAAGCCGCAGGTGACCTGGGGCACGTCCCCCGAGATGGTGACGACCATCGACGGCCGCGTGCCCGACCCTGATCGCGAACGCGATGCGCAGAAGCGCGACGGCCTCGAACGCGCGCTGGCATACATGGGGCTGGAACCGAACGTGCGCATCGACCAGATCATGATCGACAAGGTCTTCATCGGCTCCTGCACCAATGGGCGCATCGAAGATCTGCGCGATGCGGCCGCGGTGTTGAAGCGCCTCAACCGGCGCGTCGCCGCCAACGTCAAGCTCGCGATGGTCGTGCCGGGATCCGGGCTGGTGAAGGCGCAGGCCGAAGCCGAAGGCCTCGACAAGATCTTCATCGGCGCGGGCTTCGAATGGCGCGATGCGGGTTGCTCGATGTGCCTGGCGATGAACGCCGACCGGCTCGAACCGGGCGAACGTTGCGCATCGACGTCGAACCGCAACTTCGAAGGCAGGCAGGGACAGGGCGGTCGCACCCATCTGGTCAGTCCGGCGATGGCGGCGGCGGCCGGCATCGATGGGACATTTTGTGGATGTACGCAGTCTTTGATTTCGTTGATTTACCACCAAGGAGAGTCGTCATGAAAAAACTGATCGCTTTGACCGCAGCGTTTGCCTTCATCGGTGTCCTCGCCGGATGCAACACCATGGGTGGTTTCGGCAAGGACGTCGAGAAGACCGGCGAAGGCATACAGAAGGAATCCAAGAAGGCGCAGTAGCCCTCTGCGACATGACCCAAGAATGATCGGCACGTGATGCTTTTCTCTTCACAACGGCGAGGCTGACGATGGACGCATTCCGAGTCCATCGCGGTCTCGTCGCGCCGATGGATCGCGACAACGTCGATACCGACGCGATCATCCCGAAGCAATTCCTGAAGTCGATCGCCCGCACCGGCTTCGGCGAAAACCTGTTCGATGCGTGGCGTTATCTCGATCACGGCGAGCCGGGCATGGATTCGAAAGGCCGCAGGCCCGATCCGGACTTCGTGCTCAATCAACCGCGCTTTCGCGGCGCGTCGATCCTGATCGCCGGCAAGAATTTCGGTTGCGGGTCGTCGCGCGAACACGCGCCCTGGGCGCTGTCGCAATTCGGCTTTCGCGCATTGATCGCGCCTTCGTTCGCCGACATCTTCTACAACAACTGTTTCAAGAACGGATTGCTGCCGATCGTGCTGCCCGAAGCCGAGGTCGCAAGGCTGCTGCATGACGCGGCGATCTCGTCGGGCTATGCGTTGACGGTCGATCTGGAGCGTCAGGTCGTGATCGATCCGCACGACCGCGCAACCGCGTTCGAGGTCGAGCCGTTTCGCAAGCATTGCCTGTTGAACGGTCTCGACGACATTGGCCTGACCCTGCGTCACGCCGACGAAATCCGCGCATTCGAAGCAAAGCGACTGGCTGCCCAGCCCTGGCTTGCGAACTCGATTGCCGGTTGAGCGTGTCGATGCAGCGCGACGGGCGCGACGAGGCGCATGACAGCCTTTACCGATTGAGCAGCCGACTGGGCGCGCGATGAACATTGCAATTCTTCCGGGCGACGGCATCGGACCCGAGATCGTTGCCGAAGCCGTCAAGGTCTTGAACGCGCTCGACGAGTCGTTCGAGCTCGAGCATGCGCCGGTCGGCGGGGCGGCATACGAGGCGAGCGGGCATCCCTTGCCCGACGCGACGCTTGCGCTTGCGAAGAGCGCCGACGCGGTGCTGTTCGGCGCCGTGGGCGACTGGAAATACGACACGCTGCCGCGTGCGCTGCGACCCGAGCAGGCGATCCTCGGCCTGCGTCGCGAGCTCGGTCTGTTCGCCAATCTGCGTCCGGCGATCCTGTATCCCGAACTCGCCTCGGCATCGTCGCTGAAGCCCGAGATCGTCGCGGGCCTCGACATCTTGATCATCCGGGAACTCACCGGCGACATCTATTTCGGTCAGCCGCGCGGCCGGCGCATCTCGCCCGACGGCGCGTTCGCCGGCTGCGACGAAGCCTTCGACACGATGCGCTACACGCGGCCCGAGATCGAGCGCATCGCGCGCGTCGCGTTCGAAGCGGCGCGCACGCGAAAGGCCGCGGGCCACCCAGGCAAGGTCACGAGCGTGGACAAGGCCAACGTGCTCGAGACGTTCCAGTTCTGGAAGGACGTCGTCCTCGACGTGCATGCGTCGTACCCGGACATCGCGCTCGATCACATGTATGTCGACAACGCGGCGATGCAACTGGTCAAGGCGCCGAAGAATTTCGACGTGATCGTCACAGGCAACATGTTCGGCGACATCCTCTCGGACGAAGCGGCGATGCTGACGGGCTCGATCGGCATGCTGCCGTCGGCTTCGCTGGACGCGAACGGCAAGGGGCTTTATGAGCCCTCGCATGGGTCGGCGCCGGATATCGCGGGTAAAGGCTTGGCCAATCCGCTCGCGACGATATTGTCGTCAGCCATGATGCTGCGTTATACGTTCAAGAAGATCGATGCGGCGGATCGCATCGAAGCGGCAGTGCGCAGCGTGCTCGCGCAGGGTCTGCGGACTGCGGACATCGCGGCGCCGGGAACGGAGCGGGTGGGCACCAAGGCAATGGGGGATGCGGTGGTCGAGGCACTTGGAACCGCCTAGCGTCGCATCAACAAGTGCGGCATCTACGAGCAGGCAATCAAGACATAGGCGCAGGGAAATGAAGACGGTCGGGATGGTGGGATGGCGCGGCATGGTGGGCTCGGTGCTGATGCAGCGCATGCGCGATGAAGGCGACTTCGCGTTGATCGAGCCGGTGTTCTTCAGCACGTCGAACGTGGGCGGGGCAGGCCCACGCATCGACGGCGTCGACACGGGCAAGCTCTCGGATCGGCTGCAAAACGCTTTCGACGTCGAAGCGCTGAAGAAGCTCGACGTGGTCATCACCTGTCAAGGCGGCGACTACACCACCGAGATCTATCCGAAGCTGCGCAGTGCGGGCTGGAAGGGCGTGTGGATCGACGCGGCCAAGACCCTGCGCATGCAGGGCGACGCGATCATCATTCTCGACCCGGTCAATTTCGCGATGATCGATGCGGCGATGGCTGCGGGCGTGAAGAATTTCATCGGCGGCAATTGCACGGTGAGCTGCATGCTGATGGCCGTGGGCGGCCTGTTCAAGCACGACCTCGTGGAGTGGATGACCTGCACCACCTATCAGGCCGCCTCGGGCGGTGGCGCACAGCACATGCGCGAATTGCTCACGCAGTTCGGCACGATTCACGATGCGGTTGCCGACGAGCTCGCCACGGCGTCTTCGGCGATTCTCGAGATCGACCGAAAGGTGCTCGATACGCAGCACGGCATGACCGGCGAGGCGACCAGCAACTTCGGCGTGCCGCTCGCGGGCAGCCTGATTCCGTGGATCGATCGCGACATGGGCAACGGCATGTCGCTCGAAGAGTGGAAGGGCATGGCCGAGACCAACAAGATTCTGGGACGCGGGCCAGGCTTCGCCGGGGTTGCCACTTCGTCCCCGGCGACAGCTCCGATTCCGATCGACTCGACCTGCATACGTATCGGCGCGATGCGTTGCCACTCGCAGTCGCTGACCATCAAGCTCAGGCGCGATGTGCCACTCGATGAACTCACCGACATCGTCGCGCAGTCGACCGCGTGGACCCGCGTCGTGCCGAACACCCGCGAGGCGAGCATGGCGGCGCTGACGCCCGCGGCCGTCACCGGCACCATGAGCATTCCGGTGGGTCGCATGCGCAAGCTCGCGATGGGTCCGGAGTATCTGGGCGCGTTCACCGTCGGCGATCAGTTGCTGTGGGGCGCGGCCGAGCCCTTGCGGCGCATGCTGAGAATTTTTCTCGATGCCTGATCGGTCGAGCACCTGCGGCGCTTAGTCGAGTGGACTAGAGTGACCGAGGCGGCGCTCCTATTCGTTGTCGATAGACAACAACGCGGCGCGAGTGAGGCACATGGCTCACTGACAAAAGCGGCCAAGCTGCGTAACCTCAGCGTTAGCTCGAAAACCTAAGTCCATGAAATCTTAGGTCGGAACATTCATTGAATACTGCGTCAAGCGCATCGCCAAAGGGCGGTGAAGAAGCGTCTCAACGCTCGCAATCTGACGCTCGTGCCATCACCTGCAGGAATCTGGAAATGAAGCTTGCTTCGAAGGGTTCGGCTCGACTGCCCCGCATGAAACTGCGTGGGCGACTCGGCATCGCACTGGCTCTGACGACCGCGGCATTGGGTGCGGACGCCGCGGGCCTGGGTCGCCTCAACCTGATGTCCGGGCTCGGTCAATCGCTGCGTGCGGAAATCGACCTGACGTCGGTGGCGCGCGATGAAGCCGGTTCGCTGAACGCCAGGCTCGCCGGAGCCGAGGCATTCAGCCAGGCGAACATCGAATATGGCGCGTCCCTGAGCGGACTGCGCTTCTCGATCCAGCGTCGTGCGAACGGCCAGCCGTATGTGCTGGTCACGTCCAATCAAATCGTCAACGAGCCTTACCTCGATCTGCTGGTCGAGCTGACCTGGAGTTCGGGACGCCTGGTGCGCGAATACACGATGTTGCTCGATCCGCCCGAGACGCGCACCGCGCGCCGTGAGACCGAGCCAGGGCCGATCGTTCAGGCGCAGGTGCCTGCATCGGGTGCTTCGAAGACAACCGCAACAACGACTACGACGACGCAGACGACATCGACCCCGTCGCGACGAGCCGCGACCAATGCCGGTGTCGCGACGCCACGCGCGAACCGCACCACGCCGCATCCTGCTGCGAGCAACGACTCCGGTGCGCCGCAGGCCGCAGGCGGCGAATATCGTGTCCAGCCGGGCGACACCGCGATCTCGATCGCGCGCAAAAACAAGCCTGATAATATTTCGCTTGAACAAATGCTTGCAGCGCTTTATCAAAGTAACGCACAAGCTTTTTCCGGCAACATCAATCGCCTGTTGGCTGGGGCCACGGTACGCATCCCGGATGCGGCTGCCGCACAGGCCGTCGACCGGGCCGATGCCCATCGCATCATCGTCGCGCAGAGCTCCAACTTCGGCAACTACCGCGACCGCGTTGCGCGCGCCGCGAGCGAAGTGCCGACGTCACGCCCCGCAGGGCCGCAGGCCTCGGGCAGGCTCACCACACGTGTCGAGGACAGCGCGGCACCGGGCGCGGTCAAGGACCGCCTCGAGTTGTCGCGCGCGGATGCGGGCAAGGCGGGCAGCGATGCCGGCAAGGGAAGCCCATCGGCGGCGCGCGGTACGCTCAACGCACCGGCGATCGACGAGATCGCCGCGAAAGAGCGCGAGTTGCAGGAAACCAAGGCGCGTCTCGCCTTGCTCGAGAAGAACGTCGCCGACCTGCAGAAGCTCCTGCAACTGAAGAACCAGACGCTGGCCGACCTGCAGAAGGGCAATGACGTCAAGACGTCCGAGGCGGGCGCGCTGATAGCGGCCACGCCTTCAACGTCCGCAACACCATCAACCGCCTCCTCCTCGACGTTGCCGACCGTCGTGACGCCTGCGCCGACCACGTCTTCGAGCGCTGCGCCTTCAGCGACAGCCCCCTCGACTGCCGGCACCACGGCGCCCGAGCCGCAGGCAACGACTCCGCCTGCAGTTGCACCCACAACTCCGGCAACGACTTCGGCCGCCAATACCAAGACGACGGCCAAGCCGGCGCCGGCAACCGCGACCGAGCCAGGCCTGTTCGAACAATTGATGGACAACACGATGCTGCTGATCGGCGTTGCAATCCTGTTGGTACTGTTGATCGGCTACGGCATCTACACGATGCTGCGGCGTCGCAAGCTCGCGCGTTTCGAAGACAGCATCTTCGTCGACAACAGCGTGCTGCGTTCGAACTCCTTGTTCGGAACCACCGGTGGCCAGTCGGTCGATACCGCGAACACGGGCTTTCATTCGAACTTCGTTCCGGTCGCGGGCAACCTGCCCGAGCAGAACGAAGTCGATCCGGTGGCCGAGGCCGATGTCTATATCGCGTATGGCCGCGATGCGCAGGCCGAAGAGATCCTCAGGGAAGCCTTGCGCGCCGATCCCACGCGCCACGCGGTCCGCCTGAAGCTGCTCGAGATCTATGCGAAGCGCGGCGACTCGAAGACCTTCGAGACGATGGCCTCCGAGTTGTATGCCGAAACCGGCGGGCAGGGCGAGGAATGGAAGCAGGCTTCCGCGCTCGGGGCGACCATCGATCCGCACAATCCTCTGTATCGCGAGATGCCGGCCGCGGCGGTTGCGCCGACCGGGATCACGACAACATCCGACGGTACCGGTTCGGCGACCACGCCGGTCCGCGGTGCGACGTCGTCGTTGGGCGTGGGGCTAGGCACGGCGGCGGCTCTGGGCACGGCTGCGGCCGGCCTCGGCGCCTCGAACTTCGACATGCGTGGCTCGACCTCGGCCGGAGAGCGCACAGCGAATGGCGCGGCAAATAACGCTGATGAGCTCACCCGCACCGACCCGATGCCGCGCTTCGAACCACCGGCGGCCCCGGGACCCGTGCCTGCAATGGATCTCGATTTCAACCTCGGCCTGTCCGATACCGGCCTCGCGCCGCTACAGGCCGATACCGGCACTCGCGCCCCCGCGCATGACGCGCCGGCGCCTGCAAACCGCGGCGGCCTCGACTTCGATGTCGGCGAGACCGACAAGCCGATGGTCGAGCCTTTCACCGCATCGGCGTTCGGCGTTTCCGACCCTTCGGCCCGCACTGCGGTGAACCTGCCCGCGTTTCGTGCACGCGCCGAACAGGAGCCCGAGCCATCGCGTCGCGCCGAGGGCGACAGCTTCACGGCCTCCGATATTTTCGGTTCGAACATTTCGGGCAATCTGCCACCGATAATGCCGCCGATGACACAAACGATGACGAACGCGACGACGCAGACGCTGGGCGGTTATTCAGCCGTGCCGCCTCCGAATGAGGACTCGCGTTCGCAGGTTTCGAAGCACGCGTTCGACTCGCAGCAGTTCGAAAAGACCGAACCCTTCGACGCTTTCTCGCGCGTCAATCTCGACCTCGATTCCGGCTACCAGGCCACGGAAGTGAGATCCAGCGACGCGACGCGGACCGACGTGTGGCAGGCGATGGCGACCAAGCTCGATCTGGCGATGGCGTACCGCGACATCGGCGACGCCGACGGCGCCCGCGAACTGCTCGAGGAAGTGGTTCGCAGCGGTGACCCGTTGCAAGCCGATCGCGCACGCCAACTGATCGGCGAACTCGGCTGACGCAGCCGGCGTCGATACGCGGCATGCGGTGCGGGTTGCAGGCCCGCTGCGCGGCCCGGTCATCGATGGCGCGTCGATGATGTCGTCGATGAAGTCGTCGTGAGCCCGTCGTGACCCGCCTCGCACTGGGCGTTCAATACGACGGCCGTGCCTGGCATGGCTGGCAATCGCAGCCGCATCGTCGCACCGTGCAGGATGCGCTCGAAGCGGCACTCGCGCAGTTCGCCGACCAACCGGTTCGCGTCGCGTGCGCCGGCCGCACCGATGCGGGCGTGCATGCCCTGGGACAGGTCGTGCATTTCGATTGCGCGGCCACGCGCACCCTGCAAGGCTGGGTGCGAGGCGTCAATGCTTTGCTGCCCGAGTCGATCGCCGTGACGTGGTCCGCATTCGTCGACGATGGTTTCGACGCGCGCTTCCAGGCGGTTGCGCGCACCTATCACTACCTGCTGCTGACACAGCCGCATCGATCCCCGCACTGGGTCCGTCGCGCCGGATGGACGCATGCGCCGCTGGACGTCGATGCGATGCGCGCCGCATCGCGAACGCTGGTGGGCACGCACGACTTCTCGGCATTTCGCAGCGCCGAGTGCCAGGCCAGATCGCCGGTCAAGAGCATGACGAACGTGGCGATCGAGCAGAGCGGAAATTTCGTGTGCTTCACATTCAAGGCCAACGCCTTCGTGCATCACATGGTGCGCAACCTGGTCGGCGCGCTGGTCGCGATCGGTCGCGAACGACACGACCCGACGTGGATCGCGGAATTGCTCGAAGGCCGCGATCGCACCGTCGCCGCACCGACCTTCATGCCCGACGGCCTGTATCTCGCGAAGGTCGATTACCCTGAAGAGATCGTGCTTCCGGAACCGCCACCGTTCTCGACCATCCACGCGGGCTTTGCCTCATGAGCGATCGATTCTTCGAGCTTGACGACGCCGCGGAAGATGCCGAACGAACGCGCATCAAGTTCTGCGGCATGACGCGCGAGGTGGACATCGAGCAGGCGCTGGCGCTTGGCGTCGATGCGCTCGGCTTCGTGTTCTATGCGCCTAGCCCACGTCATCTCTCGATCGCTCGCGCCGCCGAGCTCGTCGCGCGCGTGCCGGCATCGATCGCCACGGTCGGGCTGTTCGTCAACGCGCCGGCAGACGAAATCGCGGCCGTGCTCGAGCGCGTGCCCCTGTCGCTGCTGCAGTTTCATGGCGAGGAAACGCCCGATGCATGCAAGGCGTTCGCGCGTCCTTACATGAAAGCTGCACGCGTGACGCCCGAACTCGATTTGCTAGAATTCGCCGACGCGTATCGCGATGCGGCAACTCTTCTGCTCGATGCGCACACCGCCGGCTACGGCGGTTCCGGAAAGGTCTTCGATTGGTCACTCGTTCCCCATCAGCTCATCGGTCCCGCCGCCGCGCGTCGGGTCGTTTTGAGTGGTGGCTTGAGCACAGCAAACGTCGCTGACGCGATCGCTCGCGTGCGACCCTGGGCGGTCGATGTGTCTTCGGGCATCGAGAGCGCCAAGGGCATCAAGGACGCGGACGCCATGCGACAGTTCGTTGCTGCGGTCCGCTTGGCCGACAATTCGGCAGACAAGTCTCTTCGCTAGGTTTCTTCGATGAGCATTCCCTCTTTGGCTGCGCTGCACGCGGCCCGCAATGCAATGGATGCGTCGACCATGACGGCGCGCAACGAATCGGGGCCCGGTACGAGGCCCGATGCGCGCGGCCATTTCGGCCCCTATGGCGGCCGTTTCGTGGCCGAGACCCTGATGCGCGCGCTCGATGAACTCGACACGGCCTATGCGCGTTATCGCAACGATCCCGAGTTTGTTGCCGAGTTGAACAGCGAGCTTGCGCACTACGTGGGTCGGCCGAGCCCCATTTATCACGCGCGCCGATGGAGCGAACAGCTCGGCGGCGCGCAGATCTGGATGAAGCGCGAGGATCTGAATCACACCGGCGCCCACAAGATCAACAACACCGTCGGCCAGGCGCTGCTGGCGCGTCGCATGGGCAAGCCGCGCGTGATCGCCGAGACCGGGGCGGGGCAGCATGGGGTCGCGACCGCGACCGTGGCCGCCCGCTTCGGGATGGAGTGCGTGGTGTACATGGGCAGCGAAGACGTGTCGCGTCAATCGGCCAACGTGTTGCGCATGAACCTGCTGGGCGCGCGCGTCGTGCCGGTCGAGTCGGGCTCGAAGACCTTGAAGGACGCGCTCAACGAGGCGATGCGCGACTGGGTCACCAATGTCGAGAACACCTTCTACATCATCGGCACCGTCGCGGGCCCGCATCCGTATCCGATGATGGTGCGCGATTTCAACGCGGTCGTGGGCCGCGAGTGCCGCTGGCAGATGCCTGAGCGCGCGGGACGGCAGCCCGATGTGATCGTCGCGTGCGTGGGCGGCGGCAGCAACGCGATGGGCATTTTCCACGACTACGTCGACGACCCGTCCGTGCGCCTGATCGGTGTCGAGGCGGCCGGTGACGGCCTCGATACTTCGCGTCATGCGGCGAGTCTGCAGCGTGGCTCGCCGGGCGTGCTCCACGGCAATCGCACCTATGTCCTGCAGGACGACAACGGCCAGATCCAGGAGACGCATTCGATCTCGGCGGGCCTCGACTATCCGGGCGTGGGACCCGAGCACGCGTGGTTGAAGGACACCGGTCGCGCCGAGTACGTGGGAGCGACCGATGCCGAAGCGCTGGCGGCGTTTCACGATTGCTGCCGCATCGAGGGCATCATCCCCGCGCTCGAATCGAGCCATGCGCTCGCGTATGCCGCGACGCTCACGCCGACGATGGCCAAGGATCGCATCGTGCTCGTCAATCTCTCGGGGCGAGGTGACAAGGATCTGCATATCGTTTCGACGGCGCGCGAGCGGACGGGCGCATGAGCACCTCGACATCAGCAGCGCCAACGGCAACGGCAACCACTGCGGTCAACGCGCGCATCGCGACGCGCTTCGCATCTCTCGCCCGGCAAGGCCGCACCGGACTGATCCCCTACATCGCCGCGGGCGATCCATCGGCCGCGATGACGGTCGAGTTGATGCACGCGCTCGCGCGCGCGGGGTCCGATGTGATCGAACTGGGCGTGCCGTTCTCCGACCCATCAGCCGACGGTCCGGTGATCCAGCGCGCGACCGAGCGCGCGATTCGAAACGGCGTGGGCCTCGAGGCGACCATCGAATGCGTGCGCTCGTTCCGGCGCGATGACGACCATACGCCGGTGGTTCTGATGGGCTATGCGAATCCGTTCGAACTGCTGGCCTCGCGTCGAGGCGGCCTCGCCGCGCTTGCGGCCGAACTCCGCGACGCAGGTATCGATGGCGTGCTGGTGGTGGACTATCCGCCCGAGGAGTGCGAAGACTTCGCGGCCGCCTTGAAACACGCCGGCGTCGCCAGCATCTACCTGCTCGCACCGACCTCGACCGACGAGCGCATCGCGTGCGTGGCGCGCGCGGCGTCGGGGTACGTGTATTACGTGAGCCTCAAGGGGATTACCGGCTCCGCCGCGCTCGACGTCGCCGGCGTGGCCGACAAGGTGCCGCTGATCAGGGCGCACACCTCGATACCGATCGGTGTGGGCTTCGGCATCCGCGATGCGGCCAGCGCCTGCACCGTGGCCGAGGTCGCCGATGCGGTCGTGATCGGAAGTCGTATCATCGAGGCCATCGAGTCCGCGCCTCCCGGCCGTGAAGTCAAAGCCGTCGAGGTCTTCGTGAGCGAGATTCGAAACGCGCTCGACCACCCGAGCGCTATGAAGAAAAAGGAACGAGCATGAGCTGGATCGAGAAGCTGCTGCCACCGCGCATACAACGCAACGATGGCGCGCAGCGCCGCATTCCCGAAGGGCTGTGGGTCAAATGCCCGAGCTGCGAGACGGTGCTCTACAAGGCCGACATCGAGAAGAATTGCCAGGTCTGTCCGAAGTGCGACCACCACATGCGCATCGGCGCGCGCGAATGCATCGAGGCGATGCTCGACCCCGAGGGGCGCTTCGAGATCGGTCGCGACACGCTGCCGCTCGATACGCTCAAGTTCAAGGACAGCAAGAAATATTCCGATCGACTGAAAGACGCGATGGAAGCGACGCAGGAAACCGATGCCATGGTAGTGATGGCGGGCGCTATCCACACCGTGCCGGTCGTGCTCGCGGTCTTCGAATTCGGCTTCATGGGCGGCTCGATGGGGTCGGTGGTGGGCGAGCGCTTCGCGCGCGGCGTGGAGACTGCGATCGAGCAGAAGGTCCCGTTCATCTGCGTGACCGCCACCGGCGGCGCGCGCATGCAGGAAGGCCTGTTGTCGCTGATGCAGATGGCCAAGACCACCGGCATGCTGACCAAGTTGTCGGCGGCGAAGCTGCCTTTCATCAGCGTGTTGACCGATCCCACCATGGGCGGGGTGTCTGCCAGTTTCGCCTTCATGGGCGACGTGGTGATGGCCGAGCCCAATGCACTGATCGGATTCGCGGGTCCGCGCGTGATCGAGCAGACGGTGCGCGAGAAATTGCCGGAAGGCTTTCAACGTTCGGAGTTTTTGTTGCAGAAGGGCGCGATCGACATGATCGTCGATCGCCGAAAGATGCGCGAAGAGATCGCGCGCTTGCTTGCGTTGTTGTTGAGGCAGCCTGCCGAAGTCGTGAACTGAAGGCCGGTCGATTCAACTGGGCCGCAGCAACACGATCAACGCGCCGCCGCCGCCGTCGCACTCGCGCGCCTGGCAGAAGGCGAGCACCTCGTCCTTCTGCATCAGCCAGCCGCGCACCTTGCCTTTCAATACCGGCTGCTTGCCGATCGATCCGTGGCCCTTGCCGTGGATCACGCGCACGCAGCGCAGACGGTGCTTGATCGAATCGCGCAGGAAATCGCCGAGCATTTCACGTGCCTCGCCCACCCGTGCGCCGTGCAGGTCGAGTTCCGATTGGACGATCCAGTGGGCGCGACGCAGCTTCCTGATCACGTCGGGCGCGATGCCTTTGCGTCGCCATGAGGCGTCCTCGTCGGCGTCGAGCACCACATCGCTTTCTAATTCATCCGAGATCGATTCGGCCAGCGCGGCGGCTTCGTCGCGGCGATGCTGATGCGCGATCGGCGCGGGTCGGTCACGCGAATGCTGCGCTCTCGCGGCGACCTTCAAGGGTTCGACCGCACCCACCGCGTCCCTGAACACGTTGGCCTCGCGCTCGGCTTGCGCGGCTGCCTCGCGCGCCTCGCGTTCGCGCTCGCGCCGCGCGAGGTCGAGTGCCTCGCGTTCGAGCGCCGCGCGTTCGAGTCCATCGCGCAGAGCCGCGAGGTCTTGAAATCGGCGTATGTCTCGTTGCATGAAATGAATGCGGGCGTGCCGTCGCACGCGCTTCAGGCGATCGCGACCGACTCTTCTTCGGGGACCGGCACGTCGAGGTTCTCGAGGAAACGCTGCGCATCGAGCGCGGCCATGCAACCCGTGCCCGCGCTCGTGATCGCCTGGCGATAGACGTGATCCTGCACGTCTCCCGCGGCGAACACGCCGGGGATGCTGGTCTCGGTGGCCTGTCCCGAGAGGCCGCCCTTGGTGATGATGTAGCCGTTCTTCATCTCGAGCTGACCTTCGAAGAGCTCGGTGTTGGGCCGATGGCCGATCGCGATGAAGACGCCCGACAGCGCGACGTCGGTGGTCTTGCCGTCGACGGTCGATGCGACGCGCATCCCGGTCACGCCCGACGCATCCCCGAGCACTTCATCGAGTCTCGCGTTCCACTTGACCTCGACGGCGCCCGACTTTTCCTTCTCCCTGAGCTTGTCGACGAGGATCGCCTCGGCGCGAAATTTTTCGCGGCGATGGATCACCGTCACTTTCTTCGCGATGTTCGACAGGTAGAGCGCTTCCTCGACCGCGGTGTTGCCGCCGCCAATGACGGCCACGTCCTGCCCCTTGTAGAAGAAGCCGTCGCAGGTCGCGCAGCCCGACACGCCCTTGCCCATGAAGGCTTCTTCCGAGGGCAGCCCGAGGTACATCGCCGACGCGCCGGTCGCGATGATCAGCGTGTCGCAGGTGTAGTGCGCCGAGTCGCCGATCAAGAGGAAGGGACGTCGATCGAGCTTGGCGGTGTGGATGTGGTCGAACACCACGTCGGTCTCGAAGCGCTCTGCATGCGCGAGGAAGCGCTGCATCAGCTCGGGGCCTTGCACGCCTTCGGCATCGGCGGGCCAGTTGTCGACATCGGTGGTCGTCATCAATTGGCCGCCCTGCGCGAGACCGGTGATGAGCCTCGGCTTCAGGTTCGCGCGCGCTGCATAGACGGCAGCGGTATAGCCGGCCGGACCGGAGCCGAGGATGAGGACACGTGCGTGTTTGGGTGCGGACATGATCGAACGATAAAGGAGACCAGGAGATGGAGATGGGGACGCAGGGGCCAACCGCAAGCATCGGGATCGAGCACGGGCGCCATTGAAGACGACCGGATTATAGATGCGGGATATGCACAGATCGATGCGATCGCAACCATGAACGCCTCATCGTGGCCGCCCACGCCGATATAATCCTCCGATGCCTCGTTCCGCATCACCCTCATCGACATCCAGCATCGCCAGCCGCGGCGAACCGCGTGCGCGACCCTTCGGAAATTTCGGCGCCAACGCGCGTAATGACGAACTCGCGGGCGAGCCTTCGCGTGCCTCGCGCCTGTTGCGCGAAGCGCGCTGGCTGGCGTTTGCGGCGCTCGCGATCTATCTCTTCCTGATCCTCGTGACCTACAGCGTGGGCGATCCGGGCTGGTCGCACGATGCGGTCGTCGCCAGCCTCGGCAATCGCGGCGGGCGCTTCGGTGCGTGGCTCGCCGACGTGTTGCTGTCGGTATTCGGCTACTCGGCGTATTGGCTGATCGTGCTGTTCGCCAGCCGCGTCGCGATCGGCTATCGCGCGCTAGTGCGCAGCCGGTTGCTGCCCGACGATGACATGCCGCCCGAACCAGTGTGGGTGCACGTGACGGGTTTCGTGGTGATGCTCGTCGCATCGTGCGGCATCGAATATCTGCGCGCGGCCGGCCTCTCCCACGGATTGCCGCAGGGCCCCGGCGGCGTGATCGGCGGCGAGGAAGTGCGCCTGCTCACGCACGCCTTCGGCATGACCGGCGCGACGCTCGCGCTGCTGGTGGTGTTCGCGATCGGCTTCTCGCTCTTCACCGGATGGTCGTGGCTGGTGATCGCCGAACGCGTTGGCGGGGCGCTCGAAGGCACGGTGATGTTGTTCAAGCTGCGGCGGGAAGCGCGCGCGGATCGCGCGGTGGGCGCGGAGGCCGCGGTGCATCGTGAAGAGGTGGTCGTGCAGGAGCGCACGCGTATCGAGGACGCACCACCGATCCGCATCGAGCCGCAGGTCGTGGCGGTTCCGCAATCGACGCGCATCATCAAGGAGAAGCAGGTTCCGCTGTTCGCCGAGATACCCGAGACCGATCTGCCGCCGCTGTCACTGCTCGCGCCGCCGCCGGTGATGCAGGAGACGGTCAGTCCCGAGACGCTCGAGTTTACGTCGCGACTGATCGAAAAGAAGCTGAAGGACTTCGGCGTCGACGTGCAGGTGGTGGCCGCCCATCCGGGCCCGATCATCACGCGCTACGAGATCGAGCCCGCCACCGGTGTCAAGGGCAGCCAGATCGTCAACCTCGCAAAGGATCTCGCGCGCGCGTTGTCGCTGGTGTCGATCCGCGTGGTCGAGACGATTCCCGGCAAGACCACCATGGGGCTCGAATTGCCGAACCCGCGTCGCCAGGCCGTGCGCCTCTCCGAGATCCTCGGCTCGCAGGTCTACAACGAGAGCCCGTCGCCGCTGACGCTCGCGCTCGGCAAGGACATCGCGGGTCGCCCGGTGATCGCTGACCTCTCGAAGATGCCACACCTGCTGGTCGCGGGAACGACCGGTTCCGGCAAGTCGGTGGGCATCAACGCGATGATCCTGTCCTTGCTCTACAAGGCCGAGGCCAATCAGGTGCGCCTGATCATGATCGACCCGAAGATGCTCGAGCTGTCGGTCTACGAAGGCATCGCGCATCTGCTCGCGCCGGTGGTCACCGACATGCGCCAGGCCGGCCACGCGTTGAACTGGGCCGTGGCCGAGATGGAGCGGCGCTACAAGCTGATGAGCAAACTCGGCGTGCGCAATCTCGCGGGCTACAACAACAAGATCGCCGAGGCGGCCAGGCGCGAGGAGAAGATCGGCAACCCCTTCTCGCTCACACCCGAAGCGCCCGAGCCGCTCGACAAGCTGCCCACCATCGTGATCGTGATCGACGAGCTCGCCGACCTGATGATGGTGGTCGGCAAGAAGGTCGAAGAGCTGATCGCGCGCATCGCGCAGAAGGCGCGCGCGGCGGGCATCCACCTGATCCTCGCGACGCAGCGGCCCAGCGTCGATGTCATCACCGGCCTGATCAAGGCCAACATCCCGACGCGCATCGCGTTCCAGGTGTCATCCAAGATCGACAGCCGCACCATCCTCGACCAGCAGGGCGCCGAAGCCTTGCTTGGCATGGGCGACATGCTGTATCTGCCGCCCGGCAGCGGCCTGCCGCTGCGCGTGCACGGCGCGTTCGTGGCTGATGAAGAAGTGCATGCGGTGGTGGAGCACCTCAAAAAGCAGGCCGCGGCGCAGGGCGGCCCGAACTACATCGAAGGCATCCTTGAAGGCGGCACTCTCGGTGACGGCGACGAGGACGGCGGCGCATCGTCGGACGGCAACGGCGGCGAAGCCGATGCGCTCTACGACGAGGCGGTGGCGATCGTGCTCAAGGATCGCCGCGCATCGATCTCGTACGTGCAGCGGAAACTTCGCATCGGCTACAACCGCGCGGCACGCCTGCTCGAAGACATGGAGAAGGCGGGGCTGGTATCGGCGATGCAGGCCAGCGGGAATCGAGAAATTCTTGTGCCTGCCTCCTCGTCCGAGTGAAGCCGGACGATCGATACATGGTTCCGGACCTGGGGCGCGCCCTGCACGATTGCGTTATTTCAGCAGCACATTCATACCGGGACGGACATCGGCTTCGTCGATGTAGCCTATTCCACCGGGCGTCGCGTTGACGAAGCGGATGACGTCGGCGCTGCTGGGCAGTTCGCGTGGGGAAGCGCCCTTGCCGATATACCGGCGCACGACCCAATAGGCCGTGTATCTGTCGTCGTCCTGGTGAAGGTAGGCCTGCAGGAACTGGCTGCGCACCGTGCTGCCGCTGCTCGCATTGACGGCCGTTACCGACATGCCGTTGACTTCGATCACCTTGCCCGTGTAGATCCTTTCGAGAGTGACCGGATCGACCCCGCTCAGACCGGGATGGCCGATGACGACCACGCCGCCCGCAGCAGACGCGTGGCTGGACACGCTCGCAAGCGCCGCGATAATCAATCGGATGCTCGACTTGTACATGCGCTCGTTCATCAGAACACGAAACTGTAAGATACAGAAATGATGTTGATATTCCGGTTGCTGATATTGCTTCCGGAAGGCGCGTCGACCAATTGGGAAACTTCGCCGATATAGGTTCTCAGGTATTCGGCCTTGAGTTTGCTCTTCGCGGTGAATGAATAGGATGTTCCAAGCGCCCAAGCGTGTTGATCATACGCAACGATTTGATCGGCACCGAGGCGTTGCGAGGCGTTGATTAATGCAGCGGCTGGCAAGAAATTCGGCACTGTGTTGCTGTTGACGCGTCGATAGAAGTTCCGCGTCCGTGGCGCTGAACGCAGAAACGAATACGTGATATAAGGGGTCCATTTATCGAACGACCTGAGCAACGATAAATAACCTCTGTTTCCTTGCGGAGCGAAGTCCGAATCCGACACCAGGCTGCGGGCGAATTCACTGATAAGGCGTACATTGCCCGACAATGCAAGATCGGCGCCCAAGGTCATCGTGTCGTTTGTCACGCCTCGGGCGGTCGGAACGCCCGGTCCGGGAAGCGAAGGATCGACTTGATAATATCCAATCCCGGGCGCTATCTCGACGAGCGGAAAGGTCGATGCAAACGGCATTCCATCGCGGCGTCTGATAACCGCCCGCCCGATGCCGAGCCGAACGGTTTGATCCTTCGCCCTGAACGACAACACCAATCCTCCCAGCTTGAAATCGAGACTGGCAAAATTCGCTCCGGGGCCTTGGACACCGGGGATGCCATCGCGAAACCAGAAGCGGAAGTCGTTCTTCGATTTCCCCCAAAACCCGTCGAGCGAAATATCACCTTGTTGCATCGACCAGTTCTTGCTGAACGACAAACCCGTGAAGTCGTTGCTCGGCACGATCGAATACATCTCGGTGGGCAAGCGCGCAAAATCATAAGTTGCACCTACATCGTAGGTTTCCGAATACAGATACAGCGGAATGCGCTGTTTGCCAGCGCGAACAAGCCAATCGTTGGTTGGTCGATAGGACAGGAAGGCCCACGATATCGATCCCTCGAATCGACTGTCATTGGCAGTCGCAGGGGCGATCTTCGCCTGCACCGTAGCGCCGAATTGATCGGCGAACTTCGTATCCAGTTGCAAGCCCGCGACCGAATCCCGCTTTAAAGTGCCGCCGTCGTCGATGAAGCGCTGGTAGGCATATGACTGATTGGAGCGCGCGTATCCGACAGTGCCGAATCCGGAATAGGAATATTCAAAAGCCTGCCCGCGACAGGGAGCCCGCAAAGTACCGCAATCAAAAGCCATGCGCCCGAGAGGCTCATTTTCTGCATTGCGCTATTGTCATAGTAATAAGAATTGTTGTCCGCGAGATTAAATGCTTTTCAGTTATTTATCCATCTTCTTGCGTGAATCACTATCTTTCCTCGGGTTGGACGCTGGCCTGAGTGGCCAAGGCATCGTCGATCAAACGCAGGGCGATATCAAATTCGAAATTCTCGAGCGCCCGGGAAATGCGCTGTGTCGATTCGATCGACAGGCGCTCGCCGACACTGCTGCGCTCTTGTTCCCAGAGTTCTCTGGCTTCCACGTCGCCTTGCAGGAGCAGCGCGCGAAATTCGCCCAGCCAGGCGGTGGGTGCGCTCATGCCGCGCTGCTCCGAGCCACCCGCATCCATGTCGTCGTCGTGCTCTCGCTCGAAATGTGCGGCCAGCGCGATCACCAGAGGTGTTAGAGACTCGGCCGTCGCTGCGAGATGGGTTTGCGCGGCGATCGGGTCCTGCGCGCGAGCGGCTTACTCCAGCGATGCCGCGCGCTCGCGAACTTCATGGGCGCCCAAGCTGGCTGCGAGGCCTTTCAAGGTGTGAGCTTCACGGGTTGCCTCGTCCCATCGGGCGGTGGCGAGCAGAGCCTCGAACAGCGACCCGAAGCCCGCATATTCACGCGCGAATCTCTCGACCAGTTGGAGGTAGAGATGGACCTTGCCATCGGTGTGATGCAGGCCAGAGCGAACGTCGAGTCCGCGTATGCCGGGCAGATTAGAACGAGCGCCGGCTGCCGCAGGCGTACTGCGCGCCGGCAAGGGTTGCTTCGGCCCCGAGCGTGCCGCGACCCTGCGCCGATCGAGTTTCGCAAGCGTTGCCTAAAGGACGTCGGGGTCGATCGGTTTGCTGAGGTGACCGTTCATGCCCAGCACGCGACAGCGCTCCTGTTCGTCGGTGGTCGCATGGGCCGACAGCGCGATGATCGGTAGTTCGGCGAAGCGAACATCCATTCTCAACAGACGCGTCGCCTCGTACCCGTCCATGACCGGCATCTGCAAGTCCATCAATACGACCGAGTAATAGCTCGCACCGTGCGTATTGAGGAGTTCGACGGCTTCCTGCCCGTTGTTGGCTACGCGTAACTCGGCATGCTTGCTTTCGATCAGCTCGACGGCCAATTGCTGGTTCATCGCGTTGTCTTCGACCAGAAGCACGCGCAGTCCGGTTAGATCCACGCCCGCCGCGGCTCGAGCTTCGGTCGACGCGGGGGCGTTGCCGTCTCCGGCGAGCCCCTTCACCAGCTCGCGGATCGACTCAGGCAGGACCGGCTTGGGTATGAAATGCCGCGCGCCCAGACCTTCGCCCATGCGATGCATGATGTCGGAATCGTAGGCCGACACGATCACCGGCAGCGGAGACTTCGATCCGGTGCGTGCGTTGAGACCCTTCAGCACGCCAGCGCCGTCCATGCGCGGCATCACCCAGTCGATCAGCATGAGATCGTAGGGGCGGCCCTCACGTTCTGCGCTCTCGACCATCGCGAGCGCGACGTCGCCGTCGTCGGCGCGCTCGACGCCACCGGGATGGGTGGCGCCCACGCCCAATGCACCCAGTAAATCGGCCAGGGCCAGACTCGCATCGGGCTGATCGTCGACCACCAGGACGCGCATCAGCGCCGCGTGCGGCAATGGCGGGGACGGAGGTGCCGGCGGCTTGGTGAACGGGAAGCGTGCTGTGAAGATGAAGCTCGATCCCTCACCAGGCGTACTCTCGACCCAGATCCTGCCGCCCATCAATTCGACAATCTTCTTAGCGATCGTCAAGCCCAGCCCGGTACCGCCGTATCGACGTGTGGTCGAGCCGTCGGCCTGCGTGAATTCCTGGAAGAGCCGTGCGATCTCTTCGGTCGTCATGCCGATCCCAGTATCGCGCACGGTGAACCGCAGGGTCTCGCTGTCGGCGTCGCTGGACTCGACGCTGATCAACAGCTTCACGTAACCGCTGTGCGTGAACTTGACCGCGTTCGACAACAGATTGCTGAGCACTTGGCCGAGCCTGAGCGCATCACCCATCAACGCGCCGCCTTCGCCAAGCAGGCGCGGCTCGGTGATGTCGAAAAGTAACTCGATATCCTTTTCGTGAGCGCGTTGACGCAGCAAGGACAACGCGTTACCCGCCACGTCCTCGATGCGGAATCTTCCCTCCTCGAGTTCGAGCTTGCCGGCTTCGACCTTCGAGAAGTCGAGGATGTCGTTGATGATCCCGAGCAGCGACTTGGCGGCGCTGTGGATCTTGCTCACGTAGTCGTGCTGACGCGCGTTTAGACCGGTACCCAGGGCGAGATAAGCCATACCCAGGATCGCGTTCATCGGCGTGCGAATCTCGTGGCTCATGTTGGCGAGGAACATCGACTTCGCGTTGGTCGCGTCGACTGCCTCCTTCTTCGCCGCCTCCAATTCTTTCTGGGTCGAATGACGGCGATCGATGTCGTCTTCGATCGCCTGAGCCATCGAGTCGACCGTTTGTCCGAACGCCTTGAGTTCATCGACGCCGCTGAGCTGCCCAGTACGTGTCGCGTACTTTCCGCCGGCCAACAGGGCGGCCGCATTGCCGAGCTGTTGAATGGGGACCAGCACCTGTCGCCGGATCACGCGCAATCCCAGCAGCACCATCGCGATGGTCGCCGCCATGCTGATGAGTGACAGGAGAATCCAGCGCTCGAGCCACGTCTCGGCTGCTGCCACATCGGCTCGCGTGCGACGATCGGTCCGCGTGACGAGGTCGTCGACTGCATGCGAAAGATCGGATTTCAGGAGGCTGTAGGCATTGCTATAAACCAGCGTCGTCGCGAAGTCGAGTCGCGGCGAACCATCGGAGACGAATTCCCTAGTTTCGGGGTTGTACAGGCCCTGGGTGGCAGCAAACGCGATCTGTTCGACCTTGTTCATCTCGGCGGTCGCGTCCAGGACGTGCCTGAGCGCCACCAACTCATCGCCGCTGAACCCTTCGGACTTCATCAAGTCGGCGAGCGAGCGCTTGTTGCCTTCGGCGAGAATCACGTGCTTGACGCGCCCTGCGATCACGTCGTCCCAGTAGGTACGTGTATTTTCCGCGACGGGCGCGGGCTTCTCGCCCTGACGCGCACCCAAGATGTCGTAGTAGTAGAGCAGGTAGCGAGGCTCACCTGTGGCCGTATAGGCGCGAACGAGACTCGCCAGGCGCTCGGTCTCGCGCTGCAGTTCGTTGGCAAGCGCCAGTGCGCTCTGACGGTGATCCTGCGCGACGGCGACTTCACGATGTGCCTGCTTGATCGCCAGAAGAAACAGAGCATTCGCCCCGAGTGCGAACAGCACCGCACCAAAGAACCAGGACGAGACCGATCCGAGTCGCACGGCGTGGGGACGCTAGGGAAGCTCGTGTGCGGTCGGCGGTCCCGCGACCCGATCGGTCGAACGGCGAGACCAGCGTTCGGCCTGCCCATCGGAACGCGCATCGGAGTCGGCCGCGTAGCCCAGCACCGAGTACGCCGCAACCGGTCGATGAAAGCCCTTCAGCTGCAGGTCACCCATCGCGACGGCGTCCGCGAAATCAGCGACGAAGGAATGCACCCGCTGCGAGATCAGGATCTGGCCGCCGGCCGCCTCGCCGCACAAGCGCGCGGCGAGATTGGTCACGGTTCCGATCACGCCATAGTCGCGCCGCCCTTCGAATCCAATCGCGCCGATGGTCGCGTAGCCTTGCGCGACGCCGATCCCCATCGCGAGCTGATAGCCGCGCTTCTTCCATCCCTGCGCGAGGTTCGCGAAGCGTTCCTGCATGGCGATGGTCATGCGTACCGCTTCGGCGGCGGGGTTGTCGATCAGCACCGGATCGTTGAAGAAGATCATGATGCCGTCGCCCGCAAAGCGCTCGATCGTTCCGCCGCACGCCGCGACGATGGCGCCCATCGCCTCGTGGTATTCGCTGATCACGCCCATCACGTCTTCGGGATCGGAAGTCTCGGTGAACTCGGTGAAGCCCCGCAGATCGAGAAACACCGCCGCCACTTCGCGCCGATGGCTCTTCAGCGGATCCTCTGCGGAGTCCGAGAGCAGGAGGTCGACCACCGAAGGCGAGAAGAAACGCTTGAGCTTGCCCAGCCGCTCCAGCTGCGCAACGCCATCGCGCACGCGATCCTCGAGAGTTTGATTGAACTGCGACAGCTCGTCGGCTTGCGCTTCGAGCTTGGCGATCATGCGTTCCATCGCCCGTGCCTGGGCGCGCAGCAAGAGATGGGTCTTGATGCGCGCCTTGACGATCGGCGCGCTGATCGGCTTGGTGAGGTAGTCGATGCCACCGGCTTCCAAGCCCTTGGCTTCGTCCTCGACCTCATTCATTGCGGTCACGAAAATGACAGGGATGTTGCACGTTGAAGGGTCGGCCTTCAGGCGTCTGCATACTTCGTAGCCGTCCATGCCCGGCATCATGACGTCCAGCAACACCATGTCGGGAGGCGAGGCCGAGAATGCGAGCTTGAGCGCTTTCTCGCCGCTGACCGCAGCCTTGGTGCGGTAGTCGGGCTTGAGGATTTCGCTGAGCAGCGTGAGGTTCGCAGGGGTATCGTCGACGATGAGAATGGTCGGCTTGTCGGACGCTGCAGTCATGTGCGTCGCCTGACCGTTCAACAAGTTGTGAGAACTCATCCGACCGCCTCCCCAAGGATCGCCGAACAAAACTGCAGCAGGTTGCAGGGCCTGTCAAGAATTATTCGTGTGAAATGATCACGGTTGCGAAAGCCGTGACGTTGGGCAGGCTGATTGCCGGATCGCATCCGTTGATGCGCCAGAAACGTTCTGTTTCACGAAGCCGACGTCTGGGAGGGAACGCGCCAGGACCGGGTCGACTCTCATCACCGCGCGATAATCGGAACGGGATCGAATGCCCAAACGACAAACCTCATGAATACCCGACCCGCATCGAAGACGCGCCAGGCGCATCGGCACCGCGCGTTTTTTCTCGCAAGCGCCGCGACCTGTTTGGCGATGGCGCTTGGAATGAACTTCGCTCGCGCCAATGCCATCGACGACCTGCATGCCTTCGCGACGCAGACCAAGACCGCGAAGGGCAACTTCACGCAGCACGTCGTCTCGCGCAACAAGCAGGCATCGCAGCCCACCACCGGCGACTTCGTGTTCGCGCGGCCGGGCCGGTTTCGCTGGACCTACAGCAAGCCCTACGAACAAGTGCTGGTGGCCGACGGCGACAAGCTCTCGATCTACGACAAGGACTTGAACCAGGTCACCGTGAGGAAGCTCGGCGATGCGCTCGGCGGCACGCCCGCGTCGATACTCTTCGGCAGCAACGATCTCGACAAGAATTTCGAACTGAAGGATGCCGGTGTGCGCGATGGCGTCGCGTGGCTCGAGGCCACGCCGAAGACCCGGGACACCGCATTCGAAAAGATTTCGATCGGCTTTCGCAGCGGCGAACTCGCGGCCATGGAACTGCGCGACGCGCTGGGGCAAGTCACCTTGCTCACGTTCAGCGATGTCGAGCGCAACCCCAAGGTCGATGCCGCGACGTTCACGTTCACGCCGCCCAAGGGCGCGGACGTGCTGCAGCAGAATTGATCAGGTCTCGAGCTTCGCATCCATCGTGATCTCGGCGTTCAGCAATTTCGAAACCGGACACCCCGTTTTCGCCGCTTGAACCGCCATCTCGAAAGCCGCCTTTTCGGCACGCGGAATCTTGACGTTCACATCCAAGTGCACCGCCTTGATCGCGAAGCCGCCGGCATCCTTGTCGAGCGAGACCGTGGCGGTGGTGCGTATGCTCTCGGCTGTCATGCCCGCTTCGCCGAGTTGCAGCGACAAGGCCATCGAGAAACAGGCCGCATGCGCGGCGCCGATCAGCTCTTCGGGGTTGCTGCCCTTGCCGCCTTCGAAGCGCGCGTTGAATCCGTAAGGTGCCTCCTTGAGGACGCCGCTCTCGGTCGAGATGGTGCCGCCACCGTCCTTGATGCCGCCGTGCCAATACGCGGATCCGCTTTTCTTGATCATTGCCCGCTCCCGATTGTGTTCGTCGAACTTCGATAGGTCGCACGCGCCGAAAAAAAGTTCAGCGCGCGAGCCACACCAGGATCAGGGCGATCGCACCGGGCAGCGCCTGGACCCAGAGAACCTTGCGATTGACGGTGATCCCGCCGAACACGCCGGCGACGACCACGCACACCAGAAAGAAAGTTGCGACCGCGAAGCCCAGCGGAGTGGTCAATCCGGCAATCACGCTCCACAGCAATCCCGCGACGAGAAAGCCGTTGTAAAGTCCCTGATTGGCGGCCAGTCCCTTGCTCTCCTCGGCGAACTCGGGTGTGAGGCCGAAGGTCTTCCGCCCGAACGGCTTGGTCCACAACACCATCTCCAGCACCATGAAGTAGGCGTGCAGGGCGGCGACCAGAAGTACGGCAATGATTGCGACGGTGTTCATGCACTTGCTCCTCGTTGGTACTTCCAGTGACTTGCCTTGCCTTCGGATATCCATTCGATGGCCGGCGCAAGACGCGATGCGCGGGCTTCGGCGCGCTTTGCCTCGACGATCCACTCGATGTATTCGCGTCGTGCGCTCGGGCTGAACTTGTCGAAGGCCGCGTTGGCCTTCGCGTTGCCTTTCAATGCGCGCGACAAGTCGTCGGGCATGTCCAGCGCCGGCTTGGGCGCAAGCTTCGCGCGGGCTGGTGCGGGCCCGACCTCGTTGAGCTTCATCGCTGCCTTGATGAAGCCCGTCAATTCCCGCTTGTCCGGCAGGTCGTCCAGCGACGCGATGCGCCCGAGGCTGCCCAAATTCCGCCGACTTCGCGATGTAGGTATCGACACGCGGATCACGCGTTCCCATCGCCGGTCTCTCCCGTAAAGATTTTTTACTTCAGCAGAGTTACTTCGGCGGATTGAACACGTCTACGACCGTGAACACTACCGGCGTCGTCCCGTCGTTGCGCCACCAGTGGGTGGTGTTGCGGTCGGAAATCACGCTCTCGCCTTCGACCACTTCGCGCCTGGCGTCGCCGCGAAACTCGGTGACGCTGCCCTTGGAGACGATCTCGAGCGCGGGCCGGTCCTTGTGATTGTGAACCGCGAACACGCCGCCCGGCTCGAGCGTGATCGAACGCATGCGCAACTGGCGTCCGGCCATGCCTTCGATCTCGGGACCGACTCTCACGCCTTTGTTCTCGGCAGGCGGTTGTTGCGCGAATGCGCTTGCGCCGATTGAAAGGCTGATGGCGATCCCAAAGACGTTACCGACAAGCGCGCTCCCGAATCGCTCGTGCATCGTGTTCCCGTGTTGATCTCGAAGCGCGCATCCTAAAAGAGCCGTCACGCAACCGCAATGCGGACGTACCCCTGCGTTCAAGCGAAGCTGCCGATGCCGCGCGCCATCAGCGCCGCGCACAACAGGATCAAGACGATGCCGATCAGTTCGAAGTGAAGCAGCCTGCGAACCAGCGCCAGCTGGCCTGCATCGGGCGCGATCGGCTGCCCGGCCTTCACGGCCCGGCTCCACTTCATGAACTGTATCGTCGGATAGATCGACAGCAAGGCGACCACCAGGAACAGCGCCATCTTCGCGAAGAAGGCCTCGTTGTGCATGTAGAAGGACGGCCCCTTTTCGAAATACATCACGCGCAGCGCGCCGATCACGAGGATCGCGGTCGCCGACGCACCGAGGAAGGCGTCGGCGCGTGCGAGTTGCCGCGCGTTCTGCGCAGTGAGCTCGTTACGCATCAGCAGCCACTCGACGACGATGGCCGAGACCAGCGTGAACGCGGCCAGGTGATGAAGGAAGGCGAAGAGGGCGGACGTGGCCATCACGCGTCCTGCGGAAACAAGGTGCGAGTCGTGTCGTTCATCGATGCCTCGGATTGGTTGCTGCCGTGCGAGTGGACGCTGGCCAGCCTAGCTCAACGTGTCCCTTGATTCGCGGGAAAAATTGCGGCCGTCCCCGCTCCTCTTCGGTGACGCGAGAGCATAGCGGTAAGCCGATGTCTCGCAAACGGTTGCGCTCGTCGTGGCATCATCGTCTGCCATTCGCGTGTCATGTCGATGTCCGACATTGATCGGTTTCAGGGTGAAGTTTCCATGGGGGACGGTAATGACGAGATCTCGCTTTGCATCGGTCGTGATGCTCATTTTCGCGTCGGGTGTGCTGGCCTCGTGTGCGAACAGGGGTGTGGAGACCTCGGCATCGTCGCGCGGCGAACAGATCGCGCGGATCCAGAACGTGGTCGTGATCTACGCGGAGAACCGCTCGTTCGACAATCTGTACGGCCACTTCCCGGGCGCGCGCGGCCTGGATCAGGTGGTCGATCGCGACCGCAAGATCACCGCCGCCTATGTGGCGCAGCTCGATCGCGATGGCAAGACCACGCTCTCGAGCTTGCCGCCGTCCTGGGGTGGTGTCACCGCCAAAGGCGTGACACCCATCGTCACCGAAGCGCAGAGCGCCGGCCTCGCGAATGCGCCGTTCGCCATCGAGACCGCGTTCAAGGCCAGAGCCGGCGCGACCCTCGATCTCTCGACGACGACGCGCGATCTCTGGCATCGTTTCTTCGAGCATCAGATGCAGATCGCTGGCGGCGCCAACAGCGGCTTTGCCGCGTGGTCGGATGCAGGCGGGCTGACGATGGGTCACTTCGACACGCACAGTTCCGCGCTGCGTGCGCTGGCTGCGCGATATGTGCTGGCCGATCATTTCTTCCAGGGTGCTTTCGGCGGTTCATTCCTCAATCACCAGTACCTGGTCTGCGCGTGTGCGCCGGAGTATCCGAATGCCGACAAGTCCGTGGCCGCAGCAAGCATCACGATGCTGGAGAAGGACGCGAGCGGAAACTACTTGCCTTTTCTCACGCCTGCGGCTGACTCGCCCAGGTCCGCGTTGCAGGGTCCGCCGAAGTTCGCGGTGTCAGGCAACATCACGCCGCTGAATTATTTTGGCGACGGCAAGTTCTACGCGATCAACACCATGCAGCCCGCGTATCAGCCGAGCAGCGTCGTGCCCGCGGACGCGAGCGCGAACGCGTTGCCATACGCCGATCCGGGCAAGCCCACGACCTTGCCGCCGCAGACCGCAGCGACGATCGGTGATCGTCTCGATGCAAAGGGCGTGAGCTGGACGTGGTATGCGGGCGCGTGGAGGGTCGCGCTCGCCGACGGCATGCAGGCACCCCAGGTCAAGCGAAGCGTGATCTACACGCCGTATCAAGCGCGCGGCGTTCCCAATTTTCAGACCCATCACCAGCCGTTCAATTACTACGCGTCGTTCGATCCGGCCACGCATGCGGATGCGCGTGCCAGGCATCTGAAGGACTACGACGATCTCGTCGCCGACGTGGCCGCGGGACGATTGCCGGCGGTGAGCTTCTACAAGCCGCAAGGCAATCTCAACCAGCATCCGGGTTACGCGAACATCCAGGACGCTGACCAGCACATCGCCGATCTCGTTGCGAAACTGCAGGCCGGTCCGCAATGGAAGGACATGCTGATCGTGATCACCTACGACGAGTTCGGCGGCATCTGGGACCACGTCCCGCCGCCGCGCGGGGACGAACTCGGCCCGGGCACGCGCATTCCAGCGATCGTCATCTCGCCGTTCGCGAAGAACGGCGTGGTCGATCACACGCCATACGACACGGGGTCGATTCTGCGTTTGATCACACGCCGCTGGAACCTCGAACCGTTGCCGGGCGTGGTCGCGAGGGATAGTGCGTTGAAGGCGAACGGGATGGCGGCGATGGGCGATCTGACCGAAGCGTTGAAGTAGTCGCGAGCCGGATGGGCCTGGCGTCGCATCGCCACTCGCGGCGCGAATTCAATTCGGCGAATACAGCGCGACCTTGTTGCCTTCCGAGTCGAGGAAGTGCGCGTAGTGACCCATGCCCGACGCGACCGGCGTCTTCTCCATCAACACCTTGCCGCCGGCGGCATCGACGCGCATCAGCACCGTGGATAAGTCGTCGCCGGCGTTCAGATAGACCAGCGTGCCATCGCGTGCGGGCAGCAGGCCTTCGCCCTTGACGATCGCGCCGCCCACGCCCTTGCCCTGCTCGTGCAACAGGAAGCCCATGCGGATCGGACCCATGTCCATGGTCGGCATCTCGTAGTCGAAGACGCGGCTGTAGAACGCCTTGGCGCGATCGAACTCGTCGACCGGGATCTCGAACCAGTTGATCGCATTGGTGGCCATGCTCGCTTTCCTTTCAAGCGGGTGAGGGGGAAACCGGGGGAGAAGGGGCGGGCGCTGGAGCCATCGGACCGCCGAAATACACGCGTCGCAAATAGCGCGCGCTCGAATCCTGCGGGTCGAAATAGTCGGCCATCCAGCGATCGTCGTCGATCAGGTATTGCGGCGTCCAGTCGGTGGGCGACGGCTGTCCGGTGCGCTCCATGAAGCGCTTGACCGACTCGCGAAACGCGTAGTGGTTGTAGAGCCGCAGGTACTCGCCGAAGTAGATGTCGGACACGCGCTGGTCGCCGCGCACGACCAGCATGTTCTCGTCGTTGGTGTCGGTGCTCGCCTTGCTGAAGTTCGCGCTGCCGCTGACCACGGTGGGCGCGCGGGCTAGCGGATCGACCAGCATGAATTTGGTGTGGACCCACGGCACGTTGACCTGCGCGACGATCTTCGACAGCTCGGCGAGCCAGCGATCGAAGGCATTGGTGACGATGTTGTTGCCCACTGCCACGACCACGTTCGGTCGCGCCCGGATGGCCTTCAGGTCGAGCTTGTCCTGCGCGAGCGTGGCGGGGTTGCCTTCCTTGTCGAGCAGCGCCATGCGCAGGATCGCATCGTTCATCAGATAGACGTTCTTGAAGCGCTCCTCCATGCCGAACGCGAAGGTCATCATCAACGCCTTCTGCGCGCCGGTCGCGATCGCGGCGTACCAGTCGAGCGCGTCGTACGGCGACGCCTTGGTGCCGCGCGGTGAGAACACCGCCGAGGTTATCGCCTGCCAAGGCACCGGCGGTGCGGGCGAGACGGCGGTGTTGACAGTGCGATAGGCCACGTCGACCTTCGGGTCCGCGTCCAGGCGCCGCCAGGCTTCGAGATAATTCGACGCGATCGTTGCATCTGCAACGATGTGGCCTACGTTGGCGTGACCGAAGATGCCGTTCTCGGTGAGATTGGTCGAGCCGGTCCATACGGCCAACGGCGCAAGCGCCTTCGTCTGCGCGTTGACCTGACTGAGCACGAAGAACTTGTGGTGCATCAGCTTGCCGTTCGCCCGTCCCTTGCAGAGCGCATCGATGCCGGCAGCGGTGATTGCAGCGCGATTGCGCGCGCGCGGGCCGCCGGCGATGTCGTCGAACAGGATGTGCACTTCGGCGCCGCGCTCTGCGGCCTTCTTCAACGCCTCGAGCGCTGCCGGCCACTGAAACTCGTAGACTGCACCGTGTATCGCCCAACCACTTTTTGCGCGCGCGATGAAGGCCAGCATCGCTTCGATCAAGCCGCGCGACAGCCATGCGTAGGCGCTCGGCCCCGCAATGCTCGGCGGACGATTCTGAAAGCGCCGCGCATATTCCTGCGTGGCGACCGAGCCGCGATTGAAGAAGGCCGAATGCGTGCCCCCGACCTCGGTCTCGGTGGTGATGGCTAGCGTGGTCTGGATACGCGCTTGCAGATTCACAGGATCGCCGTAGAGCGCCGCGATCGTGTAGGTATAGGCGCGCCCCGGCATGACAGCGTAGTCGGCCCATTGGAACGATTGTATCGGTTGTTCGCGCGTGGAGAAGGTCACGCCCAGCGCAGGATGCGGTGCGGTCTTCTCGAAGGTCTTTATCCCGCGCAGCCACACCGCTTCGCCGGTCGCGTGATCGAGCCGCATGAAGGAGAAGCCGCGAAAGCCCACACGCTTCGCGGGCGTGAGGTCGAGCCCGAAGAAGACCACCCAGGTTCCGGCGACGGCATTGATCGTCAGGCCGCGAAACAGTTTGCGTTTACGCATCGATGCCCTCGCTGCGATTGACCCTGAATCATCATCGCCTATGCGATGCGATCGAAATTGCAACGATAGACGAGCACGCGTGCGTTGTCTGCCTACTTCGTGGCAGGTTCTGCCACATGCGTGATCCTTCGCGGCGTACGATCGCCGGCCCGGCCTTCAATCAGGCGTGCGCCGAGTCCGATCGCACGTGAACGCGCATATTTCTTTCGGTCCGAACCACGAGTTCAGTCATGGAATCCACGCCGCAACGAAAACCGCTGGTCATCTTCATCGCCACCGGCGGCAACCATGCCATCGCCGTGATGAAGTTCGTGGCCGCGTCGGCTACATCCGTCGGTGTTCACGGTGTTGTTCGAAGACACCGCTGCGCTGATCGGGCTTGCGGCCGCCTTCCTCGGCGTGTATCTCGGTCACCGCTACGACAACCCCTACATCGATGGCGCGGCATCGATCGCGATCGGCGTGACCCTGAGCGTCGTCGCGTTGTTGTTGATTCGCGAGAGCGAGGCGTTGCTGGTGGGCGAAGCGGCCAAGCCCGAAGTCGTGGCGAGCATTCGCGAACTGGCCTGCAATGAACCCGCGGTGATCAAGGGGGATCGGGTGCTCACGACGGTGTTCGGGCCCGACGAAGTGCTGATGAATCTGGAGGCGCAATTCGATCCGGCGCTGTCGGTGGCGGAATTGTCGGCCGCGGTGTGCCGATGGGAGGAGGCGATCCGTCAGCGTCATCCGGGCGTCAAGAAAATCTTCATCGACGCCGCGGCGATGGTTGCGCCGCCAGCCGCCAACTGACCACTATCGCCTCTCGGGCACGTGTCTCGACGCGAGTCGAGCCTCGCCACGAAACGCGACGAGTCCGTCATTCGAGCAACTACGAAGCTTCTTCGGATGCGCGCGGATGCCGACCCGCTCGCTGAGGCAGAAACACGATGCATGCAACGATGAAGATCGCGAGTGCAGCCGAGGCCCAGAAGCGACCCAGTGCGAGTCCACCGCTGGCAAGCGGCTTGTCGAGAAAATCACCGACAGTAGCCCCCAGTGGGCGCGTGAGGATGAAAGCGGCCCAGAACAGAAGGGTGTGCGACAACTTCGTCCAGAAGTAGGCAGCGGCGACAACCGCGAGGCCCGCGGCGAAGACGATCGCTCCGCCCTCGTACCCCAGTCCGAGGCCGGTCTTGCTGTCGGCCATCCAGTCGCCCAGCGCCGTGCCCAGGGTTTGAGAGAACATGATGGTCGCCCAATAGAACATCTCGGCCTTGCGCGACGCGATCGAATCGACAGAGACCGAGCCGAGCGACCAGTGCCACAGGGCCAGCGTCGCCATCAGCAGCACGAACAGGATCGATGATCCGCCGAGGTAACCGATGCCCAGCGAGCGATCGAAGAAATCGGCCAGCGTGGTGCCGGCCGTGGTGGTCGCGATGATCACGAACCAGTACAGGTACGGGTGGAAGCGTTTCGCGGAAATCTGTGCGCTCACCGCGATGAAGAGGATCACCGCGAAGATGATGGTGCCGACCAGGTAGCCCAGGTGCAAGGTCATCGTCACCGCGTCGCCGCCGGTCTCGCCCAATGTGGTCGCGGCGATCTTGATGATCCAGAAGGCGAGTGTGATCTCGGGAACTTTGCTCAGGCTGGTCTTGACGATCATGTTCATGGGTCGGCGCATACCGGTTTGAAAAGTCGTGCTTCGAGTTCCGGCCGGTGAAACAAGTTCGCCGGCCCAGCGATGAATTTCACCCGCGATCTTCGATCAGCCGCTTGCCCAGGCCGACCACGTCGTCCTGCACGTAACCGAGCGCGCGATAGAAGCCGATGGCCTCTGCGTTCGATGAACGCAATTGCAGATTGATCTTCGGACAGCCGCGTTCGATCAGCAGACGTTCGGCCTCGTTCATCAGTGCGCGGCCGAAGCCTTTGCGCTGATGGTCGATCGAGACGGCGACGTAGTGGATCCAGCCGCGGTGCCCTTCGTAACCCACCATCGCGGTCGCGACGACCCGGTCATCGATGACGCCGACAAGAAACAGCTCGGGCTGCAGGGCCAGCTTGCGCGCGATGTCGCGATGCGGATCGTTCCACGGACGCGTCAGTCCGCACGACGTCCAGAGCGCGACGACCTGTTCTTCGTCGCGGCTTTCGAACGCACGGATGCGCATTGCGGCCGGTTCTCGAGAGCCTGTCACCGCGTGACCCATCCGCCGCATATCGGGAACACCTGACCCACGAAGCAGTTCGCCGCATCGCTGCAAAGGTAGGCCGCGAAGAGCGCGTCCTCTCGCGAGGACACCAGCCGGCCGAGCGGTACCTCGCGGGCAAGGCGCTCGACGAAACGCGGGTTGCCCTGCACCTCTTCAGGAAAATACGTGGGGTTGTCGACGAAGTTCTGCGCGATGGCATTGACCTGAACGCCATGCGCCGCAACCTCGACCCCGAGCGCCTGCGCATACGCGAGCTGCGCGCCGCGTGCAGCGCTGTAGGTCGAAGTGCGCTTCATTCCGCGCAATGCGGATGCGCTGCCGATCACGAGGATCTTGCCCGCACGACGCTCGATCATCTGCGGCAACACCGCGCGACACAGGCGATGCAAGGGATAGACCAGGTGCGCGAAAACCGATCTCCATTCGTCGTCGCTGGCATCGACGGCGAGGGTGGTCGGCGCGGGAATCGCGAGATGCGCGACCAGGATGTCGATCGGGCCGGATCGATCGACGAGACGCTGTGCCTGGTCCGACGCCACGAGCGAGCCTTGATCGGCCAGGACTTCGGCCCCGCGTTCGCGAAAGACCTCGATCAACGCCGGACCCATGAACGCGTCCGTCTGCGTGATCAGCGCGCGCTTGCCGTGGAGCAGGGAATCTCTCATGAGTCCACTTTGCAGATTGCGTGCTTGTCGTCGTGCATCGTATCTCCGGCGTGGTCGGGGTTGACCGCGACGCATGATTGTCCGCATCGAGGACGTGTGCAAGTTGCCCATGCCTCCGTCGCGCGCCGCGACTGGATGGCATCGATGCATGCTCGCGTTACCTCGCCAATATGGGCGTCTCTCCTATGGTCACGGTCGTCCGTTGGCGAGAGCGTGCGTCTTGCAACGACGCCGGCTGCGGCGCGTCGCGCCAAGCGTTGTCACCGGGAGGAACAAAGGAGTTCGAAACGGGCAAGAGACCCCGCGATCTCCATCAGACCAAACGAGGAGACCCATGAAGACGAGACGAGAGGGGCGCGACGCGCCTCGCCAGCAAGGCGGTGTTCCGTACGTCAGCCGCGACCAGTCAACCGAAGCGGCCGGCAACTCGGGTGCGATGTGGAGCTCGACAGTTCGCGTGGCCATGAGCGTGGTCGCTGCGACATCGTTCGCGGTGATCGCGTCCTGCGGCGGCCACGACGACGGCGCGCCCAATCCGCCGCCTGCGAGTGGCGGTCCTCAAATCTCGCTCGGCCCTCTGAGCGGATCGACCAAGGATGTGACGGTCGATATGAAGGAGGGCACCAACATGGCGGTGTCGCCTTCGCCGGACGGCACGCGCCTGGTGTTCTCGGCGCAGGGGGCGCTGTGGGTGATGCCGGTCACGGGGGGCAACGCGACGCGCATCACCGCCTTCGACGTGGAACCGACCGCACCGGTCTGGTCGCCGGACGGCAAGACCATTGCCTTCCAGAACTACACGACTGACGGCAACTTCCATATCTGGTCCATCAATCCCGATGGCACGGGTGCGCAGGAGCTGACCACCGGCTTCTTCGACGACCGCGAGCCCGCCTGGAAACCCGATGGAAGCGCGGTGGTGTTCTCGTCGGATCGTAGCGGCGACGTGCAATACAAGGTCTGGAGCTTCAATCTCTCGACGCGCCAGTACACGCAGATCACCGTGGGTCCGGGGGCGGAAAGCAATCCCATGGTGTCGCCCGACGGCACGCGCATCGCGTTTGTCGACAACACCACGACCCCGAAGGTCTTCACCGTTCCTTCGGGCGGCGGCGCCGCCACGCTCGTTGCGGCGGGCGCGGCCCCTGCGTTCGCGCCCAACGGCGGCCTGGTCTACCAGAGCACGCCACGCACTCTCAACATCGGCGGTCGCGACGCCGTGTCCAACGAGGATCTGTTCCCGTTCCCCGTTCGCTATCTGCCCAACGGCAGCTTCGTCTATACGGCGGACGGCAAGATCCGCATTCGCGATGCGTCCGGCGGGACCCTGCAGCAAGTCGCGTTCGACGCGCTGCTGAAGCTGCGCCGGCCGGTCCTGGTGCAAGCGAAGAACCACCACTTCGACGACACCTCGCAGCGGACCGCGATCGGGATCAGCGCGCCGGCGCTGTCGCCCGACGGCAAGAAAGTCGCCTTCGTGGCATTGAACGACGTCTGGGTGATGACGATTGGCCAGGCGCCGGTGCGACTGACCAACGACACCGATCGCGATGGCAACGTGCAATGGACCGCCGATGGGAGCGCGGTCTACTTCTCGACCGAGAAGGGCAATGCCGGCGCTCTTGCGGTCGATCAGATCAACGTGGCGACCAAGGCTCGCACGCGGCTGGCGGCGATCACCGCCAAGTCGATGGTCACGCCCAAGCTCTCGCCCAACGGTGATCGCATCGCGTACACGACGCTGTCGGGTCAACTCGAGATCTGGACCGTCGCCACCAAGACACCGCAGGTCGTGATCGCGCAGGTCGGCTCGCAGGTCAGCACGCCGTACTGGACGCCCGATGGCACGAAGATCATGTTGGTCGACAACGAGCGCATCAACAATCGCTTTCGCGAGGGCTACAACAAGCTGCGCGTGATCGACGTGGCAGCCAAGACGGCGAAGTTCTATCCGGTGGCCGATGCACCCCGGCAGATCTCCGAACGCGAGGAAGGTGCCGCGGCGCTTTCGCCCGACGGCAAGACCGTCGCCTTCATCATGGACTCGGTGCTGCACGTCATGCCGGTCAATCCCGATGGCTCGCCCGCCGGTGCCGCGCAACAGATCACGACCGAAGTCGCCGACCTACCGTCCTGGGCAGCCGACTCCAAGACGCTGCTCTACAAGTCCGCGGCGCGGTTGCGCATGATCCAGTCCGACGGCAGCAATGCGACCGACGTGCCGCTCACCGTCAACTGGACGCAGGCGATTCCCGCAGGCGTGACGATCGTGCGTGCCGGCCAGTTGTGGGACGGCGTCACCAACAGCCTGCGCGCCGATCAGGACATCGTGATCACGGGAAACCGCATCACGGCGATTCGCGCGCACGATGCCAGCTCGGCGGCGAGTGCGAACAAGTATGTCGATGCATCGGCATTCACGGTCATGCCCGGTCTCTGGGATCCGCACATCCACCCGTTGACGCTCTATCAGGGTGGGCAGTACGGCCAGGTTGCCGCGCTGCTGCTCTCGTACGGCATCACGTCGACGCAATCGGTCGCAGGCGGCCTGCATCAGAGCACCGAGATCCGCGAGGCGCTCGAGGCCGGCAACCTGATCGGTCCGCGCCTGTTCACCAGTCCCGGCCTGTGGGAAGGCAACCGCTGCTTCTACAGTTTCGCCCGCACGCTGCGCACGCCGGCGATCGCCGATCTCGAGATCGCCAAGGCCAAGGCGATGGACGCCGACTTCCTGAAGTCCTATGTGCGCGCGCCGATTCCCGTCATGTCCCGCATCGCCCAGGGCGCGCTCGATATGGGGATCCCATCGGGCACGCACATGATCTCGCCGGGCGCGTCGACCGGCATCTGGGGTACGACCCACCTGTCGGCCACGCAGCGGATGGGCTATGGCTGGGCCAAGTCGGCCAACGGCTTGATCAGCTATCAGGACGCCGTCGACGTGCATGGCAAGGCCGACTTCCACAACATCGACACGCTGTTCTCGTCGCTCGCGTTGGTCGGCCAGGACCCGGCGTTCCTCGCCGATGATCGTTTCCGCCTGCTGGTGCCGCCCAATTTCATCGCTGGATTGCAGGGCACGCCGGCTCCGACACAAGCCACCCTGGATGGGGTGATCAGGGACGCGGCGCAGTCGGGCAAGGTCCAGACGGCAGGGGCCCTGATGGCGCTGGGCACCGACACGCCGCTGGTCACGCCGGGGATCTCGCTGCACACCGGGCTTCGTGCAGGCGCTCTGGTGTACTCGAACTTCCAGGCGCTTCAGAACGTGACGATCAACGCGGCGCGCATCGCCTTCGTCGACAAGGATCTCGGCTCGGTGGAAGTCGGCAAGCTGGCGGATCTGGCGGTGATCCGCGGCAACCCGCTGCAGGACGTGAAGAATGCGGCCAATGTCGAGATGGTCGTCAAGAACGGCAACGTGATCACGCTCACGCAGATCCTCGCGCCGTTCCGGACGCCGGTTGCGCTCGCCGCACGCAAGGCTGCGTTGGTCGCCTATGCGAAGCGCTGCTCGCGCAATCCGGACGAGTGCGACCAGACGGCGCATGCGGATTGACGACGGCGGTCCGAGAGGTCGGAGGTACGCGCGCATCGGGTCGACCCCCGATGCGCGCGTAGGCGTGTCAGGCCTGGGAGATATACGAGCGATGGCAGTCGGTCGCCGGTCGTCGATGTCACGACGCGGCGGCCAGCATGTTCGCGTCGCGATAGAGCACCCAGCGATCGCCCTGCCTGCGATAGATCGAGAGCGTGGGACCGCTGCGCTCGATCGACGCGCCGTCGGGCTTCGTGATGACGAGCGACAACGTGGTCCACGCATAGGCCCAGTCGCCGATTACGCGCACCTCTTCCACCGTGCTCGTCGCATCGATGCGCATGTCGCGTATCGCAGCTTGCGCGGCGGCGAACCCGGCCTTGCCTCGCATCGGTGCGTGGCCCGCGAGCAGGAAGACCACGTCATCGGCCATCAGGCTCAGCACCCGCTCGCTGTCGCCTGCCTTGGATGCGGCGATCCATTCCGCGATCAGATCGCATATCGCTTGCTCATCGTTCTGCATTCACGCTCCAGCTGTTGGGGTTGATGTCGAGCGCCGGACGATTGCACCGCCGTTTGGTACGCGCAACTCGCCAGTCGTCATCGATCGAGTCTCACGATTTTCGCGATCACCGAATCGGCATCGATGACGAGTTCGGCCACCGCGATCGGCAAGCTGAAGCGACGCGGACCCGCGCTTCCGGGATTGACGTACAGCACGCCGTCGCGTTCGGCTATCGACGGCTTGTGCGAGAGAGGCCGATGCGGTGCATGGACGGCGGCGCGATTCAGGTCAGGCCTGCACGGTGGTCTGCGGCGCCTCTCATTTCCTTGCAAAGACGAAATTGCATACGCGTGTCTCGATGCGCGAGCCCGTCCCCTTGTCATCATCGAACTGCGCCTTGATGCGATAGGAATACGGGGTACCGGATAAGGGCTGCTTGGCCGCGTATTCCGGATTGCCGGTTCGTCCGCGCGCACGCAACTCCGCGCTTCCATCGGAACGAATCGGCCCTTCGATGCGCAGCGACGCTGACCAGCCCTCCATCCCGACGCTCGCCGCGAGAACGCCGTCCTTGACCACAGCCGGGAATTGAAAGCGATAGCCCTTGGCGCCGGACTCTTCGGTGTTCGATGGGCAATCGATGCTCACGGTCCAGTCGCCGTCGAAGCGCGAAGAGGAAAGAGCTTGCCCGAATACCGGCGCGCAAACGCCGATGGTGAGCAGCGTGCGCGAAATCGACGACCAACGCATATATTGGGTCTCCTCGGTGGAAGATACGATGGCGCAACGAGATCAACGACACCGCGCGTACATGAAGCAATCGCGCGGGTCGGGCGACAGGTTGGGGCGCACCGTGTAGCGCGTCAAGCGTCCCTCGCGAACGAATCCGGACTTCTCCAGCGCGCGCGCGGAGGCCGCGTTCTCGGTATCGCACGTCGCCTGCATCCGAAAGAATTCCGCGCGCGCCAGTACAGCATCGGCCATCGCCCGGATCGCTTCGGGCACCAGGCCGTGTCCCCAATGCTCGCGGGCCAGAACGTAGCCGATGTCGATCGCGTGTCCATGCATACGGGCCTCGAGCATGCCGAGCGGCTGGTTCGACGATTGCAGGGTGCGATGTAGGGCGCGCGCTCGCCGCGCTCCCATGCTTCGATGCAACTTGCAATGAACGCCTGCGTGACCGCCGACGATTCATGGGGAGCCCAGATCATGTACCTGCAGACTTCGGGGTCTTGCGGATAGGAGGCGAAGATCGCTTCCGCATCGGCAGGCTCGGGACGGCGCAACGCCAGCCTTTCGGTTTGGATGCGCGGCGGCAGCACATGGGGCATTTGCTTTCGATCGTCGCGTCACTTGACCGCAGCTGCATCGAAGTGCGGATTCTCGATGATGCCGAAGCGATTGCCGAACGGGTCGACCACCGCTGCGACGTGGATGCCATCGCCGACCGCGGTGACCGGATCGAGCATCGTCGCGCCGAGCTCGATCAGCCGCGCGAACGCGGTGTCCGCATTCGATACGCCCCATAACGGCTGTGGGCCCGCGATGCCGGGCGTGCCGTCGGGAACGAGCCCTAGCTCGAATCCGCCGACGGCGAAGCCCACATAGAACGGCTGGTCGAAGTAGGGCTGAAGGTCGAGCACTTGCGCGTACCACGCCTTCGCGCGCGCGAGGTCGGGGGTGGAATAAATGGCGGTACGCAAGCCGAGAATCATGAGGGTCTCCCGAGTCGATGACTGCGACCCGATCGATCAGGGCGATCGGTCATTCATGAACGAGGAAGTACCACAGTCCCACGATGCATAGCAGCCATGTGCAGACGATCAGCGCCGCGGCCGTTCGGCTGGTCGGGCGATCGGCGATGTGTTCGGCTTTCACGCGCGCCGATTCGAGGACTTCGGGCGGCAAGAGGCGGATGACGACAAGCAGGCCAATCGGCACGATGACAAGATCGTCGAGATAGCCGAGCACGGGAATGAAGTCGGGTATCAGATCGATGGGGCTCAGCGCGTAGGCGGCAACGGCAATCGCGAGGACGCGAACCATCATCGGCGTCCTCGGATCGCGCGCCGCGAAATAAACGACCACGACGTCGCGCTTGATGCGGCGCGCCCATGTCTTCGCCTGCTCGAATGCTCGCATGCCGGGCGCGCGTCGATCGCACTACGCCAACGAAGGACTTGCCGTCATCGCGGGTCTACGCTCCTCAGCCTCGCGTGCGCGCCTCTTTGTTAGCATGAGATGCCCTGACTACGAGTGTATGCGATGACCATCGAACCTGAACACGAACGCGCCTGTTGGTGGACGAGGCGATGCACCGGTTTCTCGAGCTCGGTGTATTCCGGACCATGAGTTCCGCCGTCACCGCGCCGTGTGACTCCGGCGTACTCGCGGCAGCGGCGCCTCATCAGGCCGCGCATGCGTCCGCCCTGCTGGCCGCAACCGTCCTGGGCTCGAGCGTCGCGTTGGCGATCAGCGTCGCGCCGCTGACCACCACCGTGATGGCGGCGGTCGATGCCGATCACGTCGGCGCGGCATCGGGCGTCAACAATGCGATCGCAAGGGTTGCGGCATTGTTCGCAACCGCTCTGGTCGGCGTCGTGCTCGTGTCGGACGCGACCCCCGAGCTGTTCGTCGCACAGTTTCGAATCGCAGCCTGGGTAGCCGTAGCGCTCGCCGCCGCGGCGGGCGCGAGTGCGTTCGCACTGCTTGCGAACCGTGGCGCTGCGAGGTCCATCGATGAGCGATAGGCTCGATGCGGATCGATGACGGGCTGCTTTCGTAAGCGTTCTTCGAGACCTCGACAGGTGATCCGCGGTGCTGGTCTTCGAGTCTCTGCTGGCCCTGTTGCTCTGCGCGGCGCTGCTTGCCAACCTCGCACGGCGGCTCGATATCCCGTATCCGGTATTGCTCGCGCTCGGCGGCGCGGCGCTTGCGTTCGTGCCGGGAATGCCTGCCTGGACGCTGCGGCCCGATCTCGCGCTCGCGCTCTTCATCGCGCCGGTGCTGCTCGACGCGGCCTACGATTCATCGCCGCGCGACCTCAAGGACAACTGGGCGCCGTTGGTGGGATTGGTGTTCGTCGCCGTGGTTCTCACGACCATCGCCGTGGCCGTGCTGGCACGCTGGCTGGTGCCGGAGATGCCGTGGGCCGTGGCGATTGCGCTGGGCGCGATCGTTGCGCCGCCCGATGCCGCGGCGGCGACTGCGGTGCTCAGGCAGGCGCACCTGCCGCATCGCCTGCTCACGATCCTCGAAGGCGAAAGCCTCTTGAACGATGCCTCGTCGCTGTTGATCTATCGCGTCGCGGTGGCCGCGGCGCTCGGCGGCGACTTCGTACCCGCGAAGGTGGCGCCCTAGTTTGCGTATGCGGTCGTCGGCAGCATCGTCTTCGGCGTCGTTGCAGCGTGGCTGAACGCGCGCTTGATCCGGAGAATCCAGGACGCGCCGACCTCGATCATCATGCAGTTCGGCTCGACGTTCGCGATCTGGATCGTGGCCGAACGCATCGGCCTGTCGGGCATCCTGACGATCGTCGTCTATGCGATCGTGATCGCCCGGACTGCTCCGCTGTTCATGCCGGCACGCCTGCGCGTTCCGTCGTTGGCGTTCTGGGAAACCGCCGTCTTCATCCTGAAGGCGTTCGCGTTCGTGCTGATCGGCTTGCAGATCCGGCCGATATGAGAACGCCTCGACGCGTCGCTTCGCGGCGACTACGTGAGCTTCGCGCTCGCCGTGCTCGCGACCGTCATCGGCGTACGCATCGTCTGGGTCATGAGCTACATCACGGTGATACGGCTCAAGGTCCGCCGCTTCGGTTTTCATCCGCCACGCCCGATGATTCCGCCGACCGTACAAGGCGGCGTGGTGGTTTCGTGGTGCGGGATGCGTGGCATTGTCACGCTCGCAGCGGCCTACGCGTTACCCGAGGCGGACGCCAACGGACACTGCGCGTTTCCGTTTCGCGACCTGATCGTGCTGACTGCGTTCGCCGTGGTCCTCGGACGCTGGTGGTGCAAGGCCTGACCCTGAGACCGTTGCTTGGGCGCTTGCGATTGATCGACAACGATCCGGTCGGGCAGGAGTTCGAGCACGCGCGCGTCGCCGCATATGGCGCGGCACTGGCCAGCTTCGCGGGCGACCCGTCGCCCGAAGCCGAAGTCTTGCGACGCGAATATGACGAGAAGCGTGAGAGGCGCGGTGAGGGATGCAACGACGGGCGCCAGCATCTCGAGGAAGGCACGTCCGAGCGGGTCCGCGAGTCGTACGGCGTCAGCCTGCGCCGCCGCGCGATCGAAGCCGCGCGCCGGGAAGGGCGCGCGATGCGCGAACGCGGAGAGATCGGCGACGCGGCTTATCGCAGGCTCGAGCAGGAACTCGACTGGGCTGAGCTGAGCGCGACGCCACAGAGTGTGGAATAACGTGGACGGCAACCAAGGAGGCAATTGAATGACCTGGATCGATACGGTGAACCACTTCTGGTTCGAAGAGCTCGAACCGAAGGACTGGTTCAGCGCGCGTCGCGAGATCGATGAAAAGATCCGTGAAAGCTTCGCCGATCTGCATGCCGCACTCGAGCGCGAACCGCCGGACGCAGCGCAACTGAGCGCAGAAGGCCACGTCGCCGCCGTGATCGTCTTCGACCAGTTCTCACGCAATCTCTTTCGGGGCTCGGTTGAAACCTATGCGACCGATGGCCTCGCGTTGGCGCTGGCGATGCACGCGGTCGAGCGGGGGCTCGATGCGTCGCTGAGCTCGTTCCAGCGGCAGTTCCTCTACATGCCGTTCATGCACAGCGAGGACCGCGCGATGCAGGCGCGCTCGGTGGCATTGTTCCGCGCGAACGGCGACTCCGACCAACTCGGCTACGCCGAGCATCACAAAGGCGTGGTCGATCGCTTCGGACGCTTCCCGCATCGAAACCAAATCCTCGGCCGCACGTCGACCGAGGCGGAACGCACCTTCCTGAAGGCCGATACCCGATGAATAATTCCGTTACCACGAGGGACAATCCCGGCGCGCGGCGTTTCGAGATGGACGTCGACGGCGCGCAAGCGATCGCGATGTACGAGATCGACGGGCAGACCATCACCTTCACGCACATCAAAGTGCCCGAGACGCTGCGAGGACGCGGCATCGGCTCGCAACTCGTCCGCGCCGCGCTGCAGTCCGCGCGCGATCGCGGCCTGGATGTGGTGCCGCAATGTCCGATGTTCGCCGCGTACAAGCGGTCGCATCAAGAGACGCAGGATCTGTTGACGCCGGCCGGGCGAGCGCAGCTTTAGGTCGAAGCGGCAGTCGGAATCGGTCGGGTTCGCGCGTGGCCGATGATTACCCGCCGATCAGTATTCGTCCGAAAAGCCGGGCGCCGCGACGGATTCAAGATGGCGTGTTGCCTAACGCCGATCGATCGGCGCCGGCCTATCCACGGCACCCAACCGAACAGAAGGACTCACCATGGCCACCAGCAAACCGACGTCAAGCGCAAAGCCCGAACGCAAGAGCAGCGGTAGCGCTGCCGCCAAGAGTTCAGCCAGCGGTCCATCGCATCGAGACGCCGCGGCAAGTGCCGACCGTCTCTCGCAGAAAGCGGCCGACACCGACAAGCTGGCCAGCGCGATGCCATACAACGCGATCAAGGCCAACGAGTACGGACACGAGCACGCGATCGCGCCGTCGCAAGGCCAGACCGAAAGCGTGTCCAACGCGGACGTGGCCGCAAGCACCGTCAGCGAAGCCAACGCGTCGGGCAAGACCGGCGCGCCGCCCACGCAGGACGGCGCCCACGGCAATGACGGATCGCTCACGCACGTGCGCGCCAATTCGGGCGCGCAATACCTGACGACCAATCAGGGCGTCGCCATCGGAGACAACCAGAATTCATTGAAGGCGGGCCTGCGCGGGCCGACACTGCTCGAAGATTTCATCCTGCGCGAGAAGATCACGCACTTCGATCACGAGCGCATCCCCGAGCGCATCGTGCATGCGCGCGGCTCCGCGGCGCATGGTTATTTCGAGTGCTACAAGCCGCTCACCGAAATCACCAGGGCCGCGCCGTTCCAGGCCGCAGGCAAGCGCACGCCGGTATTCGTGCGCTTCTCGACGGTCGCAGGCGAGCGCGGCTCGACCGATACCGCGCGCGATATCCGCGGCTTCGCGGTGAAGTTCTATACCGATGAAGGCAACTGGGACCTGGTGGGCAACAACATCCCGGTGTTCTTCATCCAGGACGCGATGAAGTTTCCCGACCTGATACATGCGGTAAAGCCCGAGCCACACAACGCGATACCTCAGGCGGCGTCTGCCCACGATACGTTCTGGGATTTCATTTCGCTGATGCCCGAAGCGACCCACGTCGTCACGTGGGTCATGTCGGACCGCGGCATTCCGCGCAGCCTGCGCATGATGCAGGGCTTTGGCGTGCACACCTTCCGTCTCGTCAACGATGCGGGAGAATCGGTGTTCTGCAAATTCCACTGGAAGCCGTTGCTCTGCACGCACTCGCTGGTGTGGGATGAGGCCGTGAAGATCTCAGGCGCCGATTCGGATTTTCATCGGCGCGATCTGTGGGAAGCGATCGAGGCCGGCGAATATCCGGAATGGGAATTGGGACTGCAGATTTTTACCGAAGAACAGGCGGACGGCTTCAGCTTCGACGTGCTCGACGCCACCAAGATCGTTCCCGAAGAGCTCGTGCCCCTGATGCCGGTCGGTCGCATGGTGCTGAACCGCAACCCCGATAATTTCTTTGCCGAGACCGAGCAGGTGGCGTTCTGCACCGCGCACATCGTGCCCGGCATCGACTTCAGCAACGACCCGCTGCTCGCCGGCCGGATCCATTCGTATGTGGACACGCAGATCAGCCGCCTGGGCGGGGCGAACTTCCACGAGATACCGATCAACGCGCCGCTGGCCCCCATCAACAACAACCAGCGCGACGGCATGCATCGGCAGACGATCGCGCGGGGCCGCGTCGCCTACGAGCCGAACTCGCTGGCGGGCGGTTGCCCTTTCCAGGCGGGAACCCAGGGCTTCGTTTCCTTTCCCGAGCGAATCACCGAAGACAAGGTGCGCGGCAAGGCCGAGAAGTTCGCCGACCATTACACGCAGGCCACGCTGTTCTACAACAGTCAGACCGAGCAGGAGAAGGCTCACATCGTGGGAGGGTTTCGTTTCGAACTGAGCAAGGTGACGGTGCCCGCGATTCGCGAGCGCATGGTTTCGAGCCTCGTGAACGTCTCGCCCGAACTCGCCGCCAAGGTGGCCGAAGGTCTGGGCATCGACGTGCCGCCCGCGATGCCCAAGGCGATCAGCAAAGACGTCGTGCCCGAGGTCGAGTTGTCGCCGGCCCTGTCGCTGACGCATCTGCCAGGCGATGGCGGGATTCGCACGCGCCGCATCGCGATGCTGGTTGCCGAGGGATCCAACCTGGCCAGCATCGATGCGTGCCGCGCCGCATTGAAGAGCGCGGGCGGCGTACCGTTGCTCGTCGCGCCGCGCCTGGGTACATACAAAGCGGACGGCAAGGGACGCTTCGAAGCCGATGCCTCGATGGAAAACGCGGCGCCGGTTTTGTTCGATGCCCTGATCGTGGTCGATGGCGACGCTGCGATCGACGCGCTTGAGAAAATCGGCAACACGATGGAGTTCGTCAAGGACCAGTACCGCCATGGCAAGACAATGATGATGATCGGCGCTGCGAGGCGCTTGCTCGACAAGGCGGGGATTGCGCAGCAACTACCCGATGGCTCGCAGGACCCCGGATTGATTGTGGCTGGCAGCACACCCGGTTCGAACGACATCAAGACCTTCATCGAAGCGCTTGCGCGCCATCGGCATCCGGAACGGGACATGGATCCGCCGTTGATCTGACGTCATACCGCTCGAAGAAAAAAACAAAGCCCGCGCAAGCGGGCTTTGTTTTGGAAGGTCCGCGTCGCTCAGCGCGCGGTCTGCTTGATGGCTTTCTTTTTCGCGGGCACCAGCGCAGTAGCGGGAGGAGCAATCTGTGCGGCCTCGGGAGACTGTGCATTGCCCTGCTCGTAGATCGTCTCGATCAGCTTGCGATGCGAGTCCTCGAATGCCTCGATGGCCGGAAAGATCGCGGAAAATTCGGCGGCGCCCGCTGTCCATTGCGCAAGCGCGCGCGAAAGCCCCCTGCGCAATTCTTCGTATTCACGCTTGGCGGCATACAGGGGCTCAAAAGGCTTCTCAGGTGTGGGTCGCTTCATCGCTTCTTTCGTATTGATGTCGCCGCGTTGGCGGAGACGAAGGGATTCGAACCCTTGATGCAGGTTTTGCCCGCATGCTCCCTTAGCAGGGGAGTGCCTTCGACCTCTCGGCCACGTCTCCGGCGATTGACGATCCCGTCGCAGGCGGCGCAGTGTACCTGCTAGCACTGCAGCCGGCAAACGAGCAGCCCTGTCGGAACACTTGACACCTTAGTAGTTGAAGCGTCAACGATCACCGCTAAGTCGTTGATGCCAAAGCGCCGCTTGAAGATGGCTCGCGATTTTTGCGTCGCCAACCTCTTTCAGCAGGAGCACGATGTCATTAAGCAATTCGCCACCTATGTAACGCAAGCTGCGGTTGCGATCTGCGTCTCTGCCGCCTCGACGGCCTGGGCCGTGCCGGTGTTCATGACGTTCGAAGCGGCGGGTTCCAATGCCGCAGCGATCACCGCGACGCGCGACGCGTTTCGCAGTGCTGTCGGCGGCCACCGTGGCCGGGGCCAACGGGTCGTTCGGCGGTTTGCGCCGTGAGATCAACTGGGATGGCGTCCCGGATGCGCGCTCGGACCCCAACCCGTTTCCGGCGGACTTCTTCAACACGACGTCGCCGCGCGGCGCGGTCTTCAGCCACCGGGACAGGTTTTCTCGTCAGCGCCAACGCGGGCACCGTATCGCCGATCCTGTTCGGATTCCCGAGCGACTTCCAGGTGTTCAGCCCGCAGCGCCTGTTCACCGCAGTCAACAGCAACGTGACCGACGTGAACTTCTTCGTGCCGGGCACGACGACCGCAGCGACCACCACCGCGTTCGGATTGATTTTCGTGGACGTCGAGGTCGCGGGAAGCACACGCCTCCACTTCTTCGACGCCAGCAACGCGCTGATCCACTCGCGCAACGCGCTCGTCACCGGCAACCAGGGCCTGAGTTTTCTCGGCGCTACGGTCACGGACGGCAGCATCTCCCGAGTGCGCATCACGTCGGGTACGAATACCATCGTCTCCAACGGCGTGCTCGGCGACGCCGTGGACGATGTGGTCGTGATGGACGACTTCCTGTATGCGGAGCTGGCGGCGCGCATCGCAGCGATCCCCGAGCCGTCCGCGATTGCGCTCTTCGCGCTCGGCGCGTTGGGCGGGCTGGTTGCGATGCGCAGGCGCCGCGCGCGCTGGGGGGTCCCGCTGAAACGGCGACTAGGGGGCCGCCTGCTCAAGTCCGAACGCCTTGTGCAGCGCGCGCACGGCGAGCTCCATGTACTTGTCGTCGATGATCACCGAGATCTTGATCTCGGAAGTCGAGATCATCTGGATGTTGATGCCTTCCTCGGACAGCGTCCTGAACATCAGGCTCGCGATGCCCACGTGCGAGCGCATGCCGATGCCTACCGCCGAGACCTTGCAGACCTTCTCGTCGCTGCCGATCTCGCGCGCGCCGATCGCATTCTTGACCTTCGCGTCGATCACGGCCAGCGCCTGCAGGTATTCGTTGCGATGGACCGTGAACGAAAAGTCGGTGGTGCCGCCCACGCTCTGGTTCTGGATGATCATATCGACGTCGATGTTGGCATCGGCGATCGGCCCGAGGATCTGATACGCGATGCCCGGCTTGTCGGGCACGCCGAGGATCGTGATCTTGGCTTCGTCGCGATTGAACGCGATGCCGGAGATGACTGCCTGTTCCATGTTCTCGTCTTCCTCGAAGGTGATCAGCGTGCCCGAACGCATTTCTTCGGCCAGCGGGATGAGAGGGTCGGTGAGGCTGGAGAGCACGCGCACCGGGACCTGATACTTGCCCGCGAATTCGACCGAGCGGATCTGCAGGACCTTCGATCCGAGCGATGCCATCTCGAGCATTTCCTCGAACGAGATGACCTTCAGGCGCCGTGCTTCCGTCACGATGCGCGGGTCGGTCGTGTATACGCCGTCGACGTCGGTGAAGATCAGGCACTCGGCGGCCTTCAACGCGGCCGCGACCGCGACCGCGGACGTGTCCGAGCCGCCTCGACCGAGCGTGGTGATGTGGCCTTCGTCATCGACGCCTTGGAAACCGGTGATGACCACGACCTTGCCATCGTCGAGGTCGCGCATCACCCGCATGCGATCGATAGCCTGGATGCGCGCCTTGGTATATGCGCTGTCGGTCCTGATCGGTACCTGCCATCCGGCATAGCTGCGCGCTTCGATTTTTTCCTCGGCGAGCGCGAGGGCGAGCAGGCCGACCGAAACCTGTTCACCGGTCGCCGCGATCATGTCGAGTTCGCGCGGGTCGGGGCTGTCGGTGATCTGACGCGCGAGCGCGAGCAGGCGATTGGTCTCGCCCGCCATCGCCGACGGCACCACCACGACTTGATGACCCGCCCTTTGCCACTTCGCGACGCGGCGCGCGACGTTGCGGATGCGCTCGGCCGAGCCCATCGAGGTGCCGCCGTACTTGTGAACAATCAAGGCCATTAGACAAAAGCGCGGGCGTTGCCGCAACGTGCAAAGCCCGACAATCTAATGGACGCGGTCTCCTGAAGCAAATCAGCAGGGCTGTTGCGAGCCGCGGCTTAGCGCTGTCATCGCCGCGCATCCGCGGCGCGCGCACTGGCGTCAGCGGCGCCTGCGTCGGGCGACGGCGGTCAGGCCCGCGAGCCCGGCAAGGACCAGCGGTGCGGTGCCGGGTTCGGGCACGACCGCCTGGGCAACGAAACTCGACCCCTCGAGGTCCGCATCGGTGACGCCGAGAACGTAGAACATGTTCTGCCCCGAGGTTCCCGGCAGGAAGTCGTTGTCGTTGGCGATCCACAGCGTGTGCTCGAGGATGCCGTTGACGACGATGTCCTCGCCGAACGCAATGCCTTCGATCTTCGAAGGGATCGCGTTGGACGCGATGCCGTTCGCGTTCAGCAGCGCAACCAAGTCCACGAAGCTGGTTTTGCCGACCGCAGCGGCCGCGGCTGCGGCGCCGGTGAGGGCGGTGATGTCGGTTGCGCCGGTGAGGTTGATCTTGTAGAGCGTTTTCGCGACCGCGGTGCTGCCGTCGCCCAGGCCCTTACCGTCCCGCTCGTCGATGATGAACTCGTGATCGTTGAGTGCCGTGATCTCGCTGGCGCCCGAACCGTTGGTCAGCTTGTAGCCGTACTCGTGGGTTGTGCCCGTGGCGATATCGATGGTGACGATGCGCAGCAGCTTGTTCGCCGCGCTCACCGCGGCGTCCTAGATCAGCGGCGCCTGCATGATGCCTACCAGCGTCTTGCCGTCGGGCGTGATGGCGAGGCCTTCCATGCCTTTGTTGGCGACGCGACCGCTTGCGTTGCTACCGATCTCGGTGGCGCCCATCGGACTCAGGTTCGCGATATCCAGGTTGCCCGGCAACGCGAACGACTTGATGCGCGCCCCGGTCGCGCGATCGAATTGATAGACGTATGGGCCGTACTCATCAGAAATGAAGACGCTCTCGCCGTCGTTGGATATTCGCATCCCTTCGGGATCGAGTCGTGCATTGCTGGCGTTGCCCGAATTGCCTGGCCCGAAATTGTCAGAGCGGCCGGTGAAGTAGTAGGCGCTGCTCGTGTTGTTCGCAGGTGCGCCCGAGCCGAGCGGCGTCCCGTCACTCTTGTTGCCCAAGCCGGCTCCCGTGCCATATGTCAGCGGCGTCGGGCTATAGAGAAGAGTGGTTGCAGCAAGACTGGCTCCGAGCGTGAACGGTAATGGGGCGCCCGAGCCGTTCGCTGTCAAGTTCATCCGCACGGTCTGGAAACGCGCGATGTACGACACCGTGTCGTCGACGGCGCTGTTGTACGCGGTCGCATTCGGCCCGCGATCGGGTGCGGCGAGGAAGGTGTTGCCGCCGGCCCAAGCCAGCGCCGATCCGATCCCGCCGAGCACGTTGCCGGCAAGCCCGTTCTCGAGCGGTGCGGTCAGGCCCGAGAGATCGACGCCTTTCCCTGCCGACGAATCCGCCAACGTACCGATGGCCAAGAGCGTCGGCGTCGCCATGGCGGGCAGGGTGGCAAGCGTGGTGGCGCCGAGAAGAAGCGCGCGTATCGTCGTGTTCAGCATAGGTCGTGTCCCCGAGTGGTCGTGGTCAAACGCCGGCGACGATAGCAGGGGGCTTCGGGGGTGTGCGTGAAGGTTTGATGACACGCGCACAGTCGACGGCTTCGCTCTTGACAAGCTCGGCGTGGCGTGGCTATGCCGCTCACATATTGTCGGACCGCCGCGTGCGATCGAGGTACCGGGATGCGATCATTCGTGTCCGACTTCGAACCGGCTTCCGATGACATCTGCCGCAGCAGTCTCGACCCACGCAGCGGCTTCGCATCCTGCCCGAGC
>JBBSGB010000021.1:0-59163 GCA_038254545.1 Burkholderiales bacterium
CTGGTTGCCCGCAATTCGATCGGTCACGAATCGGCTGCACAATTGCTGATCACGGCAGGAGCGAACGTCGAACGGCTTCGCTCAGAATCCAGCTTTGCAGCGCTCTGCGGCGTCAGTCCAGTGCCCGCCTCATCCGGCAAGATCACCCGGCATCGGCTCAATCGAGGAGGAGATCGCGCTGCCAACAGTGCGCTGCACATCATCGCGATCGGCCGGCTGAGAACCGATGAACGAACCAAAGCCTACGTGGCAAGGCGGGTCGCTGAAGGACACTCCAAGCTCGAGGCGATTCGCTGCTTGAAACGCTACATTGCTCGCGAGGTGTTCGTCCTTCTCTCCCGCCGCCGGCGCGAGATCGGCCAGACGCAATTCGCTCCTTGACAAATAGAAGGGCGTCCGCGGCAGCCAGTACACCAGCGAGCACTTCCAGGAGCTGCTCAAGGAACAGGGCATCACCTGCAGCATGAGCCGTGCTGGCGAGGTCCGGGACAACTCGGCCATGGAGAGCTTCTTCAGTTCGTTGAAGACCGAGCGGACTGCAAGAAGGAGGATCGAACAACTCGTCCTAGGCGCATGGACACCCGATGTACGATTTTCTAAAGCGCGAGTTACCCCCATTGTACCCCCGGGCTCTCTTTTGTGATACGCGGCCACTTTAGTCCGGTTCTGTTGAACCGGGCGCATCAGGCGCAAGATATAGCTTCGCCCGGCTGGTAGTCCAAGTGGCAACGCCGGTGCCGAAGAAGTCGGCATCTTCGGTCCAGACCGGGCACCGAGAATCAGGGCGCAGGCGAGCGCTGGCCAATCATTAGGGTCGCGCTCGTCGATGCGCGCCAAGGCCTGCTGCTCCATCGAGCGATACAGGTCAGCCTCGATTGGTTGCACCATGCTCTCGAGCGCATCGAGGGTAGCCAAAACAGTCGAGGCACTCACGCCGCGACACTCGAGGATCGCAGGAAGGTGCTCGCGCGCTTCGGCGTAGGCCGTGTCAGGCGCGAAGAAGCTGACCTCGGCTGCATGGTCCGTAACGAGGTCTCGCACCCGCTTTCCCAGAACGGCCCGGATCAGGATGTTCGCATCGAGGACGATCGCGCGCTGCGTCATCGCGTGCCTTGCGCGCAGGCAATTCGCATCGCTCCTTTGCCCATCAGGCGGGCTTACGGGCGCGTTGTTCGCTGATCGCGGCCCTCTTGCCCGATTTGGTGATCTTGCGCGCGGCCTTGAACTCGGCGGCCACCGCCTCGATGTCCACCGTCCGGGCCGACAGCATGCGGTCCAGCTCGGCCGAAGCTTTCTTCAGGGCGGCGACATCCGCATCGGCCTGGCCGTGCGCGGGGATGAAGAAACCCACGGTCTGCCCGTGACGAGTCACCGCCACCGGCGTTTCCGAAGCGATGAACTCAGCCAGGCCGGAACGGAATTCCCGGATGCCGACCTTAGTAGTTTCCATGCTGAATCCCGATGAGAAGGTTGAGGTCTCCGATTACAAGTGTGCATCAGTGCGTACACATATGCAAGCCTGCGCGACGTCCTCCCCGATCGTTGTCACCCCCGGTGATGACAGGCGGTTGGGCCATGCGTGTGAAAGCGACGAACACCGTCAAGTCGGCGTCAACATGCAACGCCGCGCAAGAACGTCACTACGGCTTCGGAAACTTCTGATTTCCGTTTCGCGACAGATGGGCGGGGTCCAAGACCAAACAGCAGTTCGTTGTGCGTATTGAGTTTCACCAGTTCCAGGAACTGACGCGCAAGAACGTCCGATCGACGGTCTTTGGCAATAGCGCCATTGGATTGCCAGCTCCGAATGATTTCGCTGACCGCTTTGGTCGATCCTTCAGGGCCGGCAGCGACGAAGCATCGAGCCAATATCGGAAATCTCTTGCCTTGAGCTATAACCAGTCGGTGCAATGCGATTGCGCGTTTGTCATAGACAATATCAAGAAAAACCATACCGATAATATTTAGTGCTGACTCAATATTCATGCTCGTCAAGTCCAGCTTATCGAGAGGCTTACGTAACGCTTCGCTTTCGCGTTCGACCAGTGCCGTCAACAGTCCTTCCTTGCCTCCAAAGTGCCGATAAATATTGGTCTTCGACCCTCCAACCTTAGCAACGATAGAATCAACACTTACCACGTCATAACCGTGCTCGAAAAATAGCTCCGCAGCAATGTTCAGAATGGCGTCCCGCATCGCCGATTCACGCGTGTTAGCAGGGTCGCCGCGCACGATGGGTGTATTCACTTGTTTAGTCATATAACACCGGCGAATATAAAATTTTGTTTCCAATGAAAATTATCGATTCAAACGCGGCAAGTCCAAGTAGGCAAATACTAGACGCTCGAGGCAAATGTCCCTTTCGGCCTTCCTGCGTATCTCTTCATCGAATCGATTTCAGGCTTGGCACGCTACCGCAGGTTTTTTCGGCGTTCACGCCGGGGCGATACTTAGTTGCTTGTCGTCTCGCGGTGGGCGTTTCGGCCTCGTGTGGTGCAGAGGAGACGGTCGTCACATATTCGCATCAATCACGCAAGATTTCTTCGTCCACGGCGATAGATCGGTATCGGCGCACTGGGTTCGCTACGCGGTCGACTTCCATCCTCATATACGCAAGGACCGGCGTCGTCAAAGGTGTGTACGGCATGATCCTCGACGTGACCACAGCCAAGGAAGCCGAGCAACGGCTCACTCGATTGGCGCAGTTCGACACACTTACAGGCATTACCAACCGGCACCAATTCGACGACAAGCTTGCGTGCGCCTTGGCGACAACGGATTGCGAAAAGGCTCCGCTGGCGCTGATGTTCCTCGACATCGATCATTTCAAACAAGTCAATGATCGCTATGGTCACGGCGGCGGCAACGCGCTGTTTCGTTCTGCTCGAGCATTTGCACAGCGAAGAAGAACCACAATTCATCGCGCGCAAGATCATCGCCGCGATAGAAAAACCTTTCATGATCGAAGGTCACTTCATGCAGATAACGACCGGCATCGGCATCGCGATGCGAATCTTCGAAACCGAAGCGTCGATGCTGATGAAGCGTGCCAATGAAGCGCTCGACGACGCAAAGCGCGCGGGGCGCAACACGTTCAGGATGGCTGGTTGACCGTGCCGGCCGCACGCAACCCGTGGGCGAGACGACGCCAACACCACGCGCCGTGCCACGCACCATGTATCAGAACAAAGGTCGCCACTATTGACGCTCCGTCATAACTTGGTGAGGGGTTCGGCGTCCATTGCATTCGGCAATCCGATGGTGACGCTTAATCGCCCGAGTTGGGGAGATGCGACAACTATCTCGTCTCCGGGAACGACGGGGCCAACACCAGCCGGTGTTCCGGTCATGATGACGTCGCCCGGATAAAGCGTATAGAACGCCGACGTCATTTCGATCAGTTCGGGTATCGAGCGAATCAAGAGCGCGGTATTACTCTGCTGACGCAAGTTCCCATTGACGCTCAGCGTGAACGCGATGTCGGCCGGATCGCGTATTTCGTCGCTGGTCGTGAGCCATGGCCCGAGAACTGCAAATGAGTCGCAAGATTTTCGGAGCGAGCGGTCTTGCTTGCCGCGCACGGTCATGTCGAGCGCCAAGCTATATCCCGCAAGATGCGCCATGGCATCGCTAGCCTTGACCTTGTGGGCTGGGCGACCGATGATCACCGCTATCTCGCCTTCGTGATCAACCCGTGCATCCAAAAAGGGCAGCGCAATCCGGGTACTCGGACCGGCCAATGCCGAATTCGCCTTGAGAAAGCAGCCAATCTCATCGATCGCCTGAACGGGCCGGTCCTGGTGCAAGACACGATCGAGTAACGCCTCGTCGGCATGGCTGTGGTAGTTAACGGGTGCGCCGATAATCTTTGACGGATTGCCAACTGGCGCTTCGAGCTTTACGTCAGACAGCTTCAAGCATTGTGCTGAGGCCGCGACTCGATCGATATCCAGACGCAGTGTTTCGAGTCTGGCAATGACCGCGTCTCCTATCGGATGTGCCCAACGAAATGCCGGCAGCCGCTCGAGCACAGCAGACACATCGCGCACGAAGTCTTCTTCGACGATGCCAAGCCGATCCCGGTCGAAACGACACAGCTTCATTGCGGGAACTTGGTTTCCACGTGGCGCTTGGCACCGCGCAACCCGAGCGGCTTGGCACGTCGAACGAGGTCACCCAGTGTCATGACCAAGCCCACCGTCCAACAGGCCGGACAACCTCGAAACATGACCAGCGCGGCGATCCCAAGGCCGAGCGAGGCGACCGTTCCCCAAGAGGTACCGTCGCTTCGCGCAATGACGATCGAAAAATAGATTGCCGCGAAACCGATGGCACCGCGTATCAAATGTTCCAACAGAGAAGCACTTGACAATGAAAATCCAGCATTTGTTCTAGATGCATCCGTCACGGTCACCGGTCCTTTACAGGAACAATCGCCGATCAGATTAACTTACGACCCGCCACTGCACAGGCCGGGCAATAACCCACGAATCCGGTCAGGCCGACGAACATGCCGACCGCTGCCTTGGTACCGAGGGGTCGATAGATGTCAATCGGATCCCGGCGTTGAATCTCCCACTCAGTTCAAGCAGGGTTGCCAGACCCATCGTGTGGTCGCTGTGTCCGTGCGTGATGAAGATTTTGCCGACTTTGCGGAAATCGTAGTCCGCCTGCACAATCCGTCGTGTCACATTCTCGCCAGCATCGACCAGATATAGAACGCCATTCACAATCAGCAAGTTTGCCGACTGCGGTCGATCTTTGCGAGGTAGCGGACCTGCTGCGGTCCCGAGAGTGACGAGGCGCGTCGTCGCCGTGGGGGCTTGCATCTTTACTTCGCCGGTCGTTTGCGAAAAAACCGGATTTGCCGCTGCGGCGAGACCAATGCAAACCGCAAAGATCACGTGCCGATATGTCGGTCTGCACATGGTCATCTCTTTCTTGATTATTTCTAAGCGGAGACGAATCGAGCAGCGTCTTCCCGCGGCGTTTTATCTTCAAGCCGTCCAGCCGAACGCTCGCGGCTAAGCAATCCCATGGCGATCGCCGCAATCACCACGGGCAAGATGGCGACCAAGAACATTGTCTTCGGCGGAAACGCGAGCCCCAAAACCAAACCGCCCAAACCCGGGCCGATGATGTTTCCCAAGCGTCCCACCCCAAAGGCCCAACCTGAACCGGTAGCGCGAATCTGGGTGGGATAAACTGATCCGCTCAAGCCGTTCATGCCGAACTGAGCGCCCATCAGACCGGCGCCGATCAGAAAGATCAGCACGGCTGTGCGAGCGACTGAAGGATTCCCCCACCACATGGCAAATATCGCAGCCGCTCCGCCAAGCAGTGCCACAGCAAGTGTTTTTTCCGTGCCGAAGCGACTCGCAATCATTGCAATCCCGACAACACCGACCAAACCTCCAACGGGCAAAAGCGCACTGTAGAAAGCCGCGTCTCCGGCATTGGCGCCGGCGGCGTTGAGGATGGTCGGGAGCCAGAAAATGATCAGCCACGTAGATAGAAAATTGCAAAGGAACATAATCCACAAAAGGACCGTGCGCGCGGTATTGCCGTCTTGAAATAACCTCGCAACTGGATTGCGAGCCACCGCGGTACGAACCGTGAGCAATAGCACCGGAGGAAGATAGAGGGACGACGGTTCGATTCCCATTCGCTTGAGAATTCGCGCAGCTTCCTTTGATGATTTGTCTTTTGCCAAAAGGATCTGGACAGATTCCGGCAGCAGAAAAACAATCAACGGAAGAATCAACAGTGGAAATACGCCACCGACAATGAAGATTGCCTGCCAGCCATAGTTTGGGATTAGCTTCGATGAAACGAGGCCGCCGATCATGAGACCGACCGGGACGCCGCCGGTCATTACCCCAACGAGAATGGCGCGGTTTTTCGCCGGCAGATAATCCGACGTCAATGCGATCGCTGTCGGGACGCCACCGCCGAGGCCAAGCCCGGTCAAAAAGCGCATCGCTGCGAGGGCATGCGTGGTTTCCAACAACGCGGTCGCCAAGGAAAACATGGCAAAGGTAATCACGCATGCCACGAATACGGGCTTGCGCCCATACCAATCGCCAAGCGGTCCCGCGATCACGGCGCCGAGAAGCATCCCTACGCCGGTGAGGACAATCGACAAAGTGAAAGCAGCCGGACTCAAACCCCAAGAAGAAGCAAGTGCAGGGATCGCGAAGCCGATGGATCCGATGTCATAACCTTCAAACACCAGTACAAATGAACACAGCAAGGCCACGCGAAATTGCAGGCCGCTCATTCTCCCGGCTCCGATGGCATTTTCAACCGCGGAAAGACTTATCACGGCCATGACGTGTTTTATATTTAGTCAGCTAACTCAACTCAGGATGGTTCAAATCAAGCGCGAATTTCTTCGCACCAGATTCCCAATGTTTCGTGCAACGCGCGCTCCGAATAGGAAAACAGCACCGCGTCGGTATCCGCGACGTGATGGCGCCACATCCAGTTGGGCGCGACAAAGACATCGTTCTCTCGCCAGCGGAATACTTGATCGCCGACATGCGTGCATCCCGAGCCCTCCAGAACGACGAATATTTCGGAGTCAGTCTGCCGTTTCGGACGTGACGTGAATCCTTGCGGCAACAATTGCAGGAAAGCGGCGATCGTCGGCAAGACATGGCCGCCGGTCGCCGAGTTGGCGTAGCGCAATTTGAAGCCTTGTGACGCGTCGGCTGCACCGCCTTTTTGCATCAATAAAAGAGCATGGCGCGCTTGAATATACGGATAACGAAGCTGCGGTGCCGAGTGATTCAAAGGTGCTTGATTCACGAAGCGAGCGTCGAGCGGAACCAGACCGTGCCCGTAACTGCTTTGAGAAAAATTGTCCGGTCTCGAGCGTGCAACCTGTCCGCCTTGGAACTCTTCGTAAAACGAAACAGAGAGCTTGCTCATCAATGGCACATCAATGCCGTCAAACCAGATCATCGGACCGCCAGACTCTTTTTCGTGGTCATGCCAAGTCCAGCTCGGCGTCAAAATCAGATCGCCGCGTTCCATCGTGAACCGCTCGCCATTGACCGAAGTGAAGGCGCCGTTGCCTTCGATGACGACGCGCAAGGCCGCTTGTGTGTGGCGGTGCGACTCCGCGATCTCGCCGCCCTTGATCATCTGAAATCCTGCCCCCAGCGTTGACGTCGCGGCCGGATTCGGTAAGGAAGGATTAGCCAGTAGCAACACCCTTCGTTCAGCTTCTTCGGGCGAAATAGTTTCTCCGGCCTCGATCAGCGCCGGACGGACCGACTTTGAATATTCCCAAAGGAAAGGCGCGCATGACGGCATTGGTTCCGTGCGAACGAGATTGGCGGCGACTTCCCACAAGGGGACCAGATTCGCCGCACGCAAATCGAGGCGCGCCAATGGTGGCGGTGTTGTGATACTTACGTCCGCAGCGTCGGGATCCTTGCACACGGAGGCAATTCGATTCATTCGTGTTTCTCCGTTAATGTTTATAGGCAATTAAAACTGGCTGCAGATAACGACGTTCCCGCTGCCGCTATAGCGTGCGACTTTCCGCCGAGACAAAGCGGCCGCGTGCGCCCGACTGGAACTACGCCGATCCCTGTGTTCAAGGTGCAGCGGGGCCCGTCCGTGCAGTGGTTATGCGGCCCGACAGCGCGAGGTCCTTGAAGATTCAGTGGAGCGGGATCACAACGGCTCGCACGTTGAACGCACAATCTCGCGCCACCGCGCGGGCAAATTCCGAATGAATCAATCACGCGTCGCTTCGATCTGGATCAAAAGCCTCGTGTCGTCCGGTATGAACGGAATGCCGAAATTCATGTTCCACAGACTCCGTTTGATGGTCGTCTCGAAATCGCCGCCACAAACCTGCTTCTTTAGCGTCGGACTTTGATAGCAGTTGTAGTTGGTGGCGTTAAGCGTCACCGGCTGGGTGTTGCCGATGATCGTGAGAGTTCCGCTGACCTGCGAAACCTTCTCCCCATCAAAGCGAAAATCCGTTGCAATAAAGGTCGCATCGGGAAAGCGCTTGACGTTGAACAGGTCGATGCCCTGCAGTGTCTGATCGAACTTGGGCACCCCTGATACAACAGAGCCGGCGTCGATGACGATGCTGGCCTTTCCAGCTTTGGCGACCGGGTCGATGGTGATCGAGCCGCTCGTCGCGTTGAACCGTACGCGAATTGTCGACGTGCCAAAGTGCTTCGCCTCAAAAATGACCGACGTGTGATTCGGTTCAATCGTATAGCTGGCGGGCTCCGCGTGTGCGAGATTCGCGGTAACAAGCAGAACAGCAAGCGGCGATACTGCGGCGGTTCTTGTCATGATCAGTCCCCTCTTCCATGAAAGCCGTGCTGATTCGTGGACGTCGCAAAAGTCGCTTGCCAATCTGAATAATAATACCGTACCGTACGGTACTGGTGACATTTATTTCTGAAGCGGCGTTTAAGCGAAGTTAGGACAACGCGCTTCGACGACGTGCGCGAATCGCCGCGCCTGCTGGGCGATCTGAACAGCAGCTCATTGGAGAACTCGGTGAGAAAGCTAATCAATGCAATCGGCAATGCAATCGGCCTCTTCGTTGTGTGTGCCGGCGCCGCCCATGCGCAAGCTAGTGTCGTGCTCTATGGCGTCGCCGACGGAAATCTCCGCTTCGATCATACGAACTTGGGTACGCTGAAGTCGATCGGTAGCGGCGGTGAGTCAGGATCTCGCTGGGGCCTTCGAGGCTCCGAAGACCTCGGCGGCGGCTTGCGAGCAACCTTTATCCTCGAGCAGGGGTTCGACTTGAGCGATAACAGTTCACCACAAGGCAATGTTGGCGGCGGCGCCTCGTTGGGACCGGGCGCTCTGGGCGGTGTCAATAGCGTGCCACATTCGTCGACCGGAAGCCGCTGGTTCGGCCGTATCGCGACCGTCGGCTTGGCCGGCCCTTTCGGAGAAATCCGCTTCGGCCGCGGCTACCACCCGTTGAACCTTGTGCAAGTTATTGCCGACCCATTCGGCAACGGCACTATCGGGACACCCAACAACCTGTTCGTCAACAACGGGCTACGCAACGACAACGCGGTGTATTACGACACGCCGCGTTTCGCTGGCGTGCAATTGTCAGGCCTCTATCAACTCGGCGAGTCAACGACCAGCAACGCCACTCCGGTCGCGGGTGGTCAAGCTAAACGCGGCAACGATCGCTATGGCGCAGGCGTCACCTATGTCAATGGCCCGTTCTACATCGGTGCCGGCTACGAGCAGATCAAGAGCAACTTCGACACCTATCGCGTCCGCACCGGCGACATCGCGACGACCTACGATTTCGGAGTCGTCAAGCTGCACGCAATCTATTGGCGTACCAAGAACAGCAACCCCAACACTAACCCGGCGTTCGGTAGCACGGTCATTCTCGACGAGCACGCCTACTACGCCGGCGTGACGGTGCCATTCGGCGCCTGGGACTTTCTCGGCGGTATCGGCCGCCTGTTGGACAAGAGTACGTCGAACGTCAATGCACCGCTAGGTAGTCCAAAGGCCAATTTCTTCGGCCTCGGGGCGCGCTACAGCTTATCCAAGCGAACGGTTCTGTATACGGCTTACAGCCGCTTCAACCTGAAGAATGGTCCTTGCGGCAATCCGTTCCAAGGCTACTTCGGCATTGCCGATATCACTAACTTCGGCCTCTATACAACTGGCAATCTCACCGGAACTCCAGCTGCTTGCAGCATCATGGGATCGGCCGTCGCGACGATTGCCCCGGCGAATGTGAACCCGTACTCGTATCAGTTTGGTATTAGACATTCTTTCTAACCTATCGCGTCGTGTTAACAAAGGCCGATCATGAAGACAAGAAGTTTGCTAAATGTTTGCCGTAGCGCTCTTATTAACGAGTTGTGGAGGTGATAATCAATCAGTCGATGTTTCTCAGGCGCCTCATGTTGTCAAAACCATCGCGATTCCTAATTCTTTGAGCCCGCCGTTTAGCTTCGATATTAGTTAATATAGAAAATGGCGGATATTATCTTACGGATCGCAACAACACATCTGTCGACGTAGTGGATATCATTCCAATTCCCTCATTGCAATGATTAAGGGAGGGTTTACAGGTGTCGGGCCAAGCATGGCCACATCGGGTCCGGATGGATAACGCAGCCACAATCGCACTGGCGAGCGCCGGGGCGGCGTTGCCACTGCTCTGGCACGGCCGCCCTCTGTTTCAGCTCGTGGCTTGCAGCGGCTGCACTCTAATCTTACCAAGAGCACCCAGGCTGCCGCGTCGGGAGTTGGCTCACAGTCTTCCGGCAGAACGGAATGCATTCGTTGGTCGTAAGGCGGAATTGGAGGAACTCGCGCGACATCTTGAGTGGGCCATCCGCCTGGTTTCAATAATCGGCACCGGCGGCACCGGAAAAACGCGTTTCGTTAAACAAAAAAACCCCGCAATTACGCGGGGTTATGAATGTTTGTGGACTTCCTTGGACTTCGTTGGATCATCGATTGGTGGAGAAGAGGAGGATCGAACTCCCGACCTTCGCATTGCGAACGCGACGCTCTCCCAGCTGAGCTACTTCCCCGAGTGGTCGATTGTAGCCGCGCGGTCGACGGTCTTCAAGCGACCGGGACGGAATCCTGGATAACACGAACCCCTCGTGTTGCGCGTGAACACATCGCAGGCTAACGTGCATCGGTCACCCGAGGACTGCCACATGCTTCTGCCGCCGCCACCGTCGTATACGCCCGCGTTCTGCAACGATCAGTACAACAACGGCAATCAGGTAGCCGATCTCTTGGCCATTCTCCAGCGATGGCGAGCCGAAGCGGCATCGGCGCGCCGTGCGCTGTCTGCCCAGCTCGGCATCGCCTATGGCGACGATGACTCGGAATCCTTCGATCTCTTCTCGCCCGAAGGTACGTTGCACGATCCGCGGCCGGTCGTCGTCTTCATCCATGGCGGCTACTGGCGTTCGCTGTCGAAGTCCGAGTTCTCGTGGATCGCGCCGCCATTCGTGGAACGCGGCATCAGGGTCGCAGTGCTCGACTACGGGCTCGCACCTGTTTATCCGCTCGAGACCATCGTGCGGCAGAACCTGACTGCGATCGCGTGGATCTGCACCCATGCGCAGGAGCTCGGCATCGCGCGCGATCGCATCGTCGTTGCAGGTCACTCGGCGGGCGGGCACCTCGCGGCGATGATGCTGGCCGCACGCTGGCCGGATTTCGATCGGCGCCTGCCGAAGAACGTCGTGCATGCCGGCGTGGCGATCAGCGGGCTCTTCGACATGGAGCCTTTGCGTCACGCGCCATATCTGAATGCCGACCTGCAGCTGACGCTCGATCGTGTCGCGCCGTTGTCGCCGCTCTACATGCAACCGGCGACCGACGCGCCGCTGATCACCGCGGTTGGCGGCGAGGAGTCCGACGAGTTCAAGCGACACACGCGCGAGATCGGCATCGCGTGGGCGCGCAACCTGCGCGAGGACGTGCCGCTACCGGGAGCCAATCACTTCAGCGCGTGCGAGCGCTTCGTCGATGCGAAGCATCGGCTGTTCGAAGCGACGGTCGAACTCTGCGAAGGCCGCGGCGGTAGCACACGCTGAATCCTGCCGCATGCGCCACCCTTGCGTGGACGCCTCGCGGCTTATTCCGAAACGTACTTCCAGCGATTGTTCTCGATCTTCGCCATCACCCGTGCGCGCTGATCGAGGCCGACGTGGTCCTTCGCGCTCATGTTAATCACGCCTTGCGGCACCACCAGGTTGTGCGTGCTCTCGATTGCATCGCGCAGCGCACGGCGGAACTCCGGAGTGCCTGGCTTGGCGACCTTGAGCGCCTTGGGCAGCGCGTCGGCGAGCAGCATCCACGCACCCCACGCATCGCCCGCGAACTGCGTGACCGAATCGGGACCGTAGGCGGCTTCGTAGCGCCTGTCGAAATCGACCGCGACCTTCTTGGACGGATGATCATTGGGCAATTGCGTGGCGACGACGCCGGGACCGGTCGGGAAGACCGTGCCCTCGACATCCTTGCCGCCGACCTTCAGGAACTCGTAGGTCGCGATGCCGTGGGTCTGGTAGATGCGGCCCTTGTAGCCGCGCTGTGCCAGCGCAAGTTGTGGCGTGACCGCGGGCGTGCCGGCGCCCGCGATCAGGATCGCGTCCGGGTTGGCCGCGATCAGCTTCAACACCTGGCCCGTGACCGACGTATCGGCGCGGTTGTAGCGCTCGACCGCAACCATCTTGATGTGCCGGATGTCGAGGAGGCGGTTGACCTCGTTCAGCCAGCTCTCCCCGTACGCATCGGTGAAGCCGATGAAGCCGAGCGTCTTCACTCCGTTGTCGGCCATGTGCTTGGTGACCGCGGTCGCCATCAGCGAATCGTTCTGCGGCATCTTGAAGACCCAATGGCGCTTGGCGTCCATCGGCAGCACGATCGATGCGGACGCGGCAAGCGCGATCATTGGCGTCTGCGATTCGGCTGCAACGTCGATCATCGCCAACGCGCTCGGCGTGGTGTTCGGCCCGATGATCACATCGACCTTGTCCTCGGAGGTGAGCTTGCGCGCGTTGAGTACCGCGCCGGTCGGACTCGAGGCATCGTCGAGGATGATGTATTCGATCTTAACGCCGGCGATCTCGCGCGGCCACAGTGTCGAAACGTTCTTGCTGGGCAAGCCGATCGAGGCCGCCGGTCCGGTAGTGGAGAGATCGACGCCGACCTTGATCTGGGCTTGTGCAATCTGCATCGCGGAAAGCGCCAGCGTGGCGAAGAGGACGGCGAGTCGAGCGCGCATGGGTCTGCCTTTCGAGAAGCTTTAGATGTCAACTAAAAGGGAGAATACGCGATTTGATGCTGGCCGCACAGAGCGCGCCGAAGCGTCGGCAGCGGCGCATCGAGCAAAGAAAAACGGGTACCGACCTCGCGGTCGATACCCGTTCGAATCAGCTCTCTATTTCTAATCGATCAAGGCGCGCAAGGCGCACCCGCCCCCGCAGTGCATCCGGGCTCGGTGGGATCGAGGTGACGACGGTCACGTCCGCTGGGGGCATCGGCGAGATAAGGAAAGCTCGTGCGAAAAGTCGCGTCGTTGACGTTGACGCCATCACCCAGGCGATTGTTCGGGAAGACGTTGAAGGCCGGATTCAACACACCCACCACCGCGCGCAGCGAGATATCGACGACGTCATCGATCAATCGCCGTCCGTTCGGATAGCCTGCCGCGTCGCCTCCCAGCAGTCCCAGTCTGCTGGTCGACCCGACGGCTGTCGGCGGAACGCCGGTGTTCAATCTCAGCAGGTCCGCGATCGGCCCGGCGGGCGTACCGGGCGCTGCGATCGGTGGTGCGTAGGTGACCAGCGGAAGCAGGTCGTTGCGCGGCGGCATGGGGATCGTGACCGCGCCGGCGGTTAATGCATTGATGACGCGCGCGAGCGTCGGATCGAGGAAGAAGGACGCGAACTGCGCGTCGTTCTTCGGCTGGTCCATGCTCCAACGATCCTTGGAGCCGACGCCGATCAACAGTTCGTTGATCAGCGGATTACCCATGCGCTGAATCTGGTTGAAAGTGCCCGAGCTCACCGCGGGCAGCGGCGCGCGGCGGACGGTGGTGCGTGGCCGCGACGTGGTGGCCCATACGCCGATGGTCGCCGCGGTCGACGTCGCGGGCTCGACGCTGCCGGTGCTGGTCAGCATCGACACCGGCAATTCAATCGCGATCGAATTGACCGCATAGCCGGAAACGGTGTCGCTGGTGATGTTCACCAGCCCCGCATCCTGCGCCGCTGACAGCACGCCACCATTGACCGCGGCGCGCAGATTGAGCGTGTCGAACGCGGCGCCCAGGTCGATGTAGAACGGATCGTCGGTGGTGCCCGCGAACGTCTTCACGTCCGCGAGGTTGGTGCTGTATGTGCCCTGCGCAAACAGCGCCGGGTAATTCATCGTGCGGGGGCCGACATTGGCAGGCACGACGTAGAACGGGCCGCCGCCGGCTCTGGTGATCGGCGTCGAGACGCCGTTCTTCACCAGCGTGACGGTGTAGCTCTGACGCTGACCCAGCCCCTCACTGCCCGCGCCTTCGAGTGCGGTGATCATCGGCGGCACGATCGGCGTTCCCGGCGCAACCGGCGGCGGCGAATTGGCCGGAGCGGCAATACCCGCCCCCGCGCCCGCATATACCTGGAACAAGCCCGGCAGGCGCTGCTCGGTTGTGAAGCGCACCTGTACGATCACGTCCTCGGACGCGTCGTTGTTGTTGTCGATCTTGATTTCGTAAAGGATGTCCGGATCGAACGGAAACCAGGTCGGCCCGTTGCCGGGTTCGAGCAACGGGTCGACGCACATGATCAGCGTGACCTTGGGTACGCCGCCGCCGTAACTTCGAAACGCATAGACGTCGGTGATGTCCGCCTTCTGATCGAGCGCCACGATCGGCGCCTCGCGATGGCTGGAGGCCGCGGCGGGCAACGCGTAACCGCCCGCAAAGATCAACGTGACCAACGACAGAATGATTCGTAGCATGACGACACCTCGCTCAGTCTGGCTGTTTGATGTGGCGCGCGGCGACCGCTGTTGGCGACGCGCGCAAAGTGGACCTACTGATGAACGGTAACACGGGCCTTGCGACGCGCGAGCGCGCCGATCGGATTCAACGAAAGAGGCGAGCTCGCAAAGGCCGCGCGCCTCGATAGGCGAACAACGCAAACAGGCCTGCGGCCATCAGCAACAATGATCCGGGCTCGGGCACGGCCCTCGGGACAAAGCTGAAAAGGTTGCTGGCGGAGCCCAGAAATGCGCTGCCGCCGATACCCCCATCGACTCCGATATCGGTCGTGACAGCGAGCGCCGCCGCGGAGGCGAACGCGATCGAGTCCAATGCCTGGACGAAGCCGGCGGCATCGAAGACCAAGAGGTCTCGCGGCGTGCCTGTGCAGCCGGACACCCCATCGGGGCCGAACAAGCCGTTCAGACAAAGGTTTTCTATCACCGTCACGGTGCCGTCGCCCGTCGTCGAAGAGCCGCTCATCACGAGCGAGGCGCCGTTGATCGAAGCCCCGAGGCCGGTGACGCGATAGCTGATCAGATTGTCCAGGAACGTTCCGCCGGCGCCATCGCGCGCGTTGACAGAGAAATTCAGGCCGACAGCGGTGCGGACGGGCATCAGGGGGCTCACGGTAATGCTGCTGAAGGATATCGAACCGGCGATCTGCGGCAGCAAAACGAAATCGGAAAAACGAAAACTGCCGATCGTGCATCCCGCCGACCCCAGGCCGACATAGGCAGCGAGGGTCGAGGTCGGGCACGGCGCTGCGACCGCGCCGGTACTGATCAGCGATTGCACCGCGAGAACGAGCGCGAACAGAATTTTTTTCATGGGAGCGTCTTTCTTCGATGAGGGACCCAAAGCTGCGAATGCCGAACTCAGAGTCAGTGAGCAATATCCATACCGGCCGCTTGTATCCATTGATTCTTATGAGAAAGCGCGCCCGACGCGGGATTCAGCGTTGGCGTGCTGTAAGTTTTCTCGACATGCGCGGGAACGGTTGCGACGCGTGAAGCGCCAGGCGCGACCAGCGAAGGCGGCGAAGCGGTGGCGGAAGAGAATGGGAGTCGAACCCACCCGGGACCGCGTGGCGGCCCCTGTCCGGATTTGAAGTCCGGCCGCTCCACCGGGAACGTGTCTCTTCCTTTGATGATGATGCGCGAGATCGGGCGCGGTCGTGCACACAATCATGCATCGAAGAGACCTGGCTGAATGACGCGATGCTCGTCGCCGACGCGACGCGTGTAGCCGACGCGATCGAAGAACTCGAGGATCTGGATGGCGATCTTGCGACCGACGCCGATTCTGTCACGAAAGGCGGCAGCTCTCGCCAAGCCCTCGCTTTGCTGCAACTCGGCGACGACGCGTGCAAGCACATGGACCGCGGCCGGCGTGTAGTAGTGATCATGCGCGACCCTGTAGATTTCCCCGAGCGACGCGAGTCGAACGAAGAGGCTGCGGATGACGGCCTCGTCTTCGTGAAGCTCGCGCGCGATGTCGCGCACGCGCGGCGGATGGTTAGCGTCATGCGCGCCGTCGAGGAATACGCGCGCGCGATCGAAGCGCGCGCGATCCTCGGCGGACAACTCGACGCGATGCTCGGGCAGATGCAACCAGGCGCCGGTCTGCGAAATGCGGGCGGCCGCCTTGAGCGTCGCGATCAAAGGCGCGAAATTCGTGGCGTCAAGCGAAGGCGTCGCCATGCGGCGCAAGCGGTCGCGGCCCGGCCCCACCGCGTCGGGCGAGCGCGCGTGTTCGGACGCGAGCACATCGATCACGCGCGCGAGCAATGTGTCCCATCGCGCATGCGAGAACAGCGTGACCTGCGACGCCTCACCGATGTTCGAAGTCGCTCCGCGCACCGCGCGCGCGCCGATGCGGTTCTCGATATCGCCGGCAGCGAATGCAGTGTTGTGAGCGACGTTCCAGCGTGCGAGCGCTACGCCTTTCTCGCTCGCGTTCACCGCATGTGCAAGCGTCGCCTGCGCGTTGCCGCGCGCCGCCGTCTGCAGGAACGCGAGTCGCGCCTCGCTGCGTCGGCCTCGCGCCGGCACGTCGACGTCGAGCACGATGCCACCCGCAATGCTGCCCGACGCGTGCGCTTCGGTGCTGCCGTCGCGCAAGATGAAGCGATCGCCGGCCAGGAGATGCAGCGGCTTCTCGAACACGATCTGCGCGAGCGGCGAAGCTGATCCTAGCAGCACGACGCGCGCATTGACCGATGCCGCGCCCGCATGGAATCGAAGGTTGCGCCAGGTGCGCTGATCGATCGCCTGCATAGCTTCGCCGTCGGCAGGTGCTCCCCTCGCAAACAGAATGACATCCAAGCGATCAGTGTCGATCGCGATCGAGGGCGCGACTACCCAGTCTCCGCGATGAACGCTGCTCTTCTCCACGCCGCGGCCGACAAGGTTGAGCGCAACGCGCTGCCCCCCATGGGCCTCACCGGTCGGTCGGTTCTGCGCGTGGATGCCGCGCACCCTGGCCTCGAGGCGACCTGGCAACAGCGTCATCACGTCGTCGACGGCGACGCGACCCGAAAAGCAGGTGCCCGTCACGGTCAGCCCTATACCGTGCAGCACGAACGCGCGATCGATCGCGAGACGAAAGTTCGGACCGGCATCGATCGCGGCGGGCTGCGCCTGTACGCGATCGCGATGGGCCCGCAACGCGTGCTTGAGCATCACGATTCCTTCGCCCGACACGATCGAGACCGGAACGATGGTCGCGGTCGCATAGGGTGACCCATCGACCAGCGCACGCACTTCGCGCAAGGCGCTCTCGCGCCGCTCCTCATCCACCGCATCGACCTTGCTCAACGCGACCACGAGTGCGGGCACGCCTAGCCAAGCGAGGATGGCGAGGTGCTCGCGCGTCTGCGGCATCGGTCCGTCGTCGGCTGCGATCACGAGAAGACCGAGGTCGATGCCCGCAGCGCCCGCGATCATGGTCTGCACGAACTTGCGATGACCCGGCACGTCGATGAAGCTGATCCGTTCTGCCTTGGAACCCTGATCAACGCCGTCATCGAGACTCGCGTATGCGAAGCCGAGCTCGATCGAGATGCCGCGCGCTTTTTCTTCCGCGAGGCGATCGGTATCGACGCCGGTCAGCGCGCGCACCAGCGAGGTCTTGCCGTGATCGACGTGACCCGCAGTGCCGACGATCATCGAGTCGCAGTCATCGTCGCAGTCATCGTTCGACAATCAGATGCGACCACGCCTCGAGCAACTCGTCGGCGTCCTCGATCGTCCGCAGATCGAGCCACAACGCGCCCTTGTTGACGCGTCCGATGACGGGCACCGGCAACGCGCGCATCGCGGCTTCTATGTTCGCGATGACGCGGCCCCCGCCCTTCGCGTACAGCGGACGAATCACGAGCGCCGCGCTGGGCAAGAGATCGACCGGCTGCGCGCCGCTGCCGATCTGGCTCAGGCAGTCTTCGACGTCGACGGCCGCGATGCCGACAAGCGTCGCTGCGAATGCAGGCTGCAAAAGCTCGGCAGTCTTGCGTATCGCCGCGCGCGCGCGCGTGAGCCAGCGCAAGGTCGTCAGGCGTTCGACCAGATGTTCGGGCTCGCGATACAAGAGCAGCGTGGCTTCGAGCGCCGCGAGCGTCGCCTTGTCGCAGCGCAGGCAGCGCTTCAGCGGATTCTTCTTCATGCGCGCGATCAACGCGCGTTTGCCCGCAATGACGCCGGCCTGCGGACCGCCCAGCAGCTTGTCGCCCGAGAACGTGACGACATCGGCGCCGGCGGCGAGCGTCTCGCGCACCGTGGCTTCGTGCGGAAGACCGTAGGCCTCGAGGTCGATCAGCGCGCCCGCGCCCAGATCGACCATGAAGGGCAGTTCGGCCGCATGCGCGACCTCGGCGATCTCGCGTTCGCCGGGGGCGGCGACGAAGCCCTCGATGCGATAGTTGCTCGCATGGACCTTCATCAAGAGCGCGGTCTTCGGCGTGATCGCGTCCGCATAGTCGCTGCGATGCGTGCGATTGGTGGTACCGACTTCGACCAGCCTGCAACCCGCGCGCCGCATGATGTCGGGCACGCGAAACGCGCCGCCGATCTCGATCAACTCGCCGCGCGACACGATCACCTCGTGGCTTCGTTGGCCTGTGCCACCCAGCGTATCGAGCGCGAGCAAAACGGCTGCGGCGTTGTTGTTGACGACGGTCGCGGCTTCGGCACCGGTGAGTTCGCAGACCAGGTGCGCGACGAGATCGTCGCGATCGCCGCGGCCGCCGCTGCCGAGGTCGTATTCGAGCGCCATCGGGTGGCGCATCGCCTCGACCGCCGCGTCGATCGCTGATTCGGCGAGAGGTGCGCGACCGAGATTGGTGTGCAGGGTGGTGCCGGTCAGGTTGAAGACGCGTCGCGCGCGCCGTGCGCGTCGTGTGTGCACGATCGTTTGCGCGCGCGCGACGATCGTCGCTTCGTCGCGGCATGAGCCGTCTAGCCAGGCCGCGCGCCCTTCTTCGAGCGCCTCGCGCAACGCGGCAGTCGCGCTCGATGCGCCATGCGTGGCCACCGCTGCAATCATCGCCGCACTGCGCAGCAACGCGTCGACCGATGGGGGTGTCGCGCGAGGCGCCGGGTCGAATGCTTCAGCCACGTTGCATTTCCTCGTGCGATGCAACTGCCACCGACGCGTTCGATTCGCGCTCGACTGCGATCCACATGTGAACCTTGCCCGCATAGCCCGCACCACTCTCAACCGCGAGAGGCTCGACGCCGAACGCGACGAACCCGCACTCTTCGTAGAGCGCATGCGCCGGACGATTGCCCTCGGTGACCGTGAGTTGAACCACCTTGATGCGGCTTCTGTCCCGCGCGCTCTCCAGCGCCGCTCGAACCAGTCGTCGGCCCAGGCCGCGCTTTCTCGCGCTCGCGTGCACGTACATGCCGAACAGCGTCGCCTTGTGGCGCAGCTTGGGACGCGACTCGAACGACAGGCCTGCAACACCGACGAGTTGCTCGCCCTCGAAAGCACCGATGACGAGCTCACGCGCATCGGGATCATTTGCGATTCGCGCCTCCCACCATGACAAAGGCAGCGGACCGCGCTCGTCGACGCTGGCGGTGAACGCATCCGGATAGCGCGCATAGGCTTCGAGCATCAGTGCGCGGTACGCGGATGCGTGGACCGGACGCAGACGTTCGATATTCATGCGGGTCGCACGGGTTGCGGACGCGGGCGAGAGATTCAAGCAGCCACTGCGCCCGGATGGATGAACAGGTTGGGACCGATGCGCGCATAGCCGCGCTCGTCGGTCAAGAGATCGAGTGCAAGCGTGGCAAGGTCGTCGGCGACCGGGTCGGCCTGCGAATCGGACTCGAGGCTGACGAGCTTGAGATAGCTCGAGCACTCGTCGCACACTTCGGCCTTGACGACTTCGCGCGTCGCCGCAGCCTTGCCGGCGGCGCTATCGGGATCTTTCGAGAGCGTGAGATAGCCGATGCCCGCGGTCGATTCGCAGTGGCTGCACTTGACGCGAACCATGTGCCATTGCGTCGCGCACAGCGAGCAGACCAGGTAACGCAAGCCCTGCTGCATGCCGCCGATGCGCCGCAGGCTCGCGACCGGCAGCGATCCGCAGCAGGGACACACGGTGGCGATATCGAGCGCGCGAACCGCCGAGGGGTCGAACCTCGCGAGCGCGTGTAGCGCCGTCACCCACCACACCTGCAGACCTGCGGCGACCCACGGCAAGGTCGCGGCCGGTATCGACTCGTATTCGTACGCGAGCACGGCGCTGCCGAGGCGATCGAGTCCATCGTCGTCGCTCGAACGCAGGCTGCGCCGCGCTGCGGCCGCAGCGGCGGGAAGTTCCGCATCGGCGGCCATGTTTGCATCGAGCACGGCACGCAAGGCAGCAACCCATGAGCCGTCGCGATCGGCCAGACCCGCGGGCAGGACCGGCATGCGATGCGCGTGCCGCGTCGCCAGCGCGTTCGCATCGGGCAATCCGCTTGGCTTGAACGATGCCGCCGCCGCGTGTTGCACGCGCGCGAGCTCGGCCATGAACGCGAAGAACACATGCTGCTCGGGCATGTGCGACGCGAAGTGATCGAAGCGGCGTGCACGATCGGCAAACAGCGTCGCGGGATCGGGCAGCAGGATCGGTTCGGGCGCGGCCGGATGCAGCGGGATGACTTCGGGTTGAATCAGCGGGTCGGACACGGGGCTCGGTGTGCAGACGATGGATGAGGCGACGCGATCATAGCGCGATGGCCCGGGTGGAACGACGAAGCGAACAGGCAAAAAAAGCGCCGGAAAAAACCGGCGCTGGAACCACTGTAGAAGGAAGCAAAGCTTCGCTTCAAAGCAAGGGCTCGGAGCGACGCTCGGACCGCGTTGCAGCCAGCGACCGGTCGCCCGTCACTTCCTGATACCAGCCCGCATGATGATGTCGCGCCCACGCGTGAGTGACGGTCCCGCGCGTCATCGCGCGTACCGACCCCTTGACCCAGATAGCCGCGTAGATGTGCACGATGATTCCGGCGATCAGCACAAACGCGCTGATCGCGTGGATCAGCACCGCGATGCGATGCACCGGCGCCGGAAAGAACAGTCCGAAGATCGAGCGCCAGATCACGAGGCCGGTCAAGAGCAGCAGGATCATCGAGACGACGATCACCCAGAACAGATACTTCTGGCCCGCGTTGTAGCGCCCGATCGGCGGCAGGAGATCGTCGCGGTTCATCACAACGTCGTCGAACTGCTTGATCCATTGTCGATCGACCGGCTTGATCGCGTTGTAGCTCCAGATCCGCACCGCGAAGATGAAGAAGCTGATGAACATCACGACACCGATGAAGGGGTGAAGAATGCGTGCCCATTGCGGACCACCGAGCAGGTGCACGAAGAAGAAGAACGCGGGATGAAAGAACGCAAGGCCACTGGTTGCGAGCAGGATGAACATGATCGCGGTAAGCCAGTGATTGGCGCGCTGGCCCGCGGTGTAGCGCAGGATGCCGGGCTTGGTGGCGGCTCTCACAGGTCTCTCCTCGGCGGGTTGCGCGGGTTGCGCAGCGGATCGTGCAACGGATCGGTGAGCACGCCCTCCTCATTCCGATCGCGCCGCGCTTCGCGGACCACGGCGCGGTCGGCTTCCCAGTTGTCGCCGCCGCCCCGACCATCCGGGTCATCGACATCGTCCACCGGTTCTTCCTTCGGACCCACGGTGATGTAGTGCAGGAATCCACCGAGCGCGATGGCGCCCAGTGCCAGCCCCGCGAGCGGCTTGGTCAGACCCTTCCACAACGAGACCATCGGCGAGATCGAGGGATCGATCGGCAGGTTGACGTTCTGGGGATTCTTCGCGTCCTTCAACACGTACATCACGTGCGTGCCGCCGACGCCCGCGGGGTTGTACAGGCCCGCGTTGGCATAGCCGCGCTCGTTCAGATCGACGACGCGTTCCTCGGCATGGACCTTCATGTCCTCCTTGCTACCGAACACGATCGCGCCGGTCGGGCAGGTCTTCACGCATGCGGGTTCCAGACCGACCGCTACCCGGTCCGAACACAAGGTGCACTTGTAGGCCTTCTTGTCCTTCTCCGAAATGCGCGGCACGTTGAACGGACAGCCGGTGATGCAGTAGCCGCAACCGATGCAATTGTCGGAGTTGAAGTCGACGATGCCGTTGGCGTACTTGACGATCGCGCCCGGCGCCGGACAGGCCTTCAGGCAGCCCGGATCTTCGCAGTGCATGCAGCCGTCCTTGCGGATGGTCCAGTCGAGCATGCCTGCCATTGGCCCATCCTTGGGCTCGGTCTCGAAGAAACGCATGATGGTCCATGCGTTCGCTTCGAGATCGTGCGGGTTGTCGTACACGCCGGTGTTGGTTCCGACCGTGTACTCGAGGTCGTTCCATTCGCTGCACGCGGTCTGGCAGGCCTTGCATCCGATGCACTTGGAGACATCGATCAGCTTGGCCACCTGAACCGCGTGGTTGCGGGCCTGCGGCGACGGCGTCGTGGTCGCGGATCGCGCGACGATGTTCTGGTCTGACATGGTGTTCTCCTATGCCTTCTCGATGTCGACCAGAAACGACTTGTACTCGGGCGTGTTGGTGTTGGCGTCTCCCACGAACGGCGTGAGCGTATTCATGAGGTATCCCGACCTGGCCACGCCCGTGAAGCCCCAGTGGTTCGGCAAGCCCACCGTGTGCACCGTTTGCCCGTTGCAGGTCAAAGTCGCCATCCGCTTGGTGACGACAGCGACCGCCTTGATGAAGCCACGATTCGATCGCACCTTGACGCGATCTCCCAGCGCGATGCCCTTGAGCTTGGCGAGATCCTCGCTGATCTCCACGAACTGTTCGGGCTGCAGCATCGCCGATGTCTTGGTGTGCTTGGTCCAGTAATGGAAGTGCTCGGTCAGGCGATAGCTGGTCGCCACATAGGGAAAATCCTTCGGTTTTCCGAACTGCTCGAGGTCGCCCTTGAACACGCGCGCGGCCGGGTTGTAAACCGCCTTGGCGTTGCTCGGGTTCAAGAGGTTGACCGCAAGCGGGGACTCCATCGGCTCGTAGTGCTCGGGGAACGGCCCCTCGTTCATCGCACCCACCGCGAAGAAGCGTGCGACGCCTTCGGGCAGCAGGATGAACGGCCCGACGTTGTCTTCGGGCTTCACGGTCGGGCCGTAGTCGGGCACGTCGTTGCCGGCCCAGCGCTGGCCGTTCCACGCGATCACCTTGCGCCTGGCGTCCCACGGCTTGCCGGTGGGGTCGGCGCTGGCGCGGTTGTAGAGGATGCGGCGATTGGCCGGCCACGCCCACGCCCAGTTGGGCGTGTTGCCGTTGCCCGAATCGGTGTTGTCTCGCCTGGCCATCTGGTTGCCGGCCTGCGTCCACGCGCCCGAGAAGATCCAGCAGCCGCACGCGGTCGTGCCATCGTCGCGCAATTGCGCGAAGCCCGCGAGCTGCTCACCGGCTTTCGCGATCGACTTGGTCGCATCGGCGGGATCGGGCAGATCGGCGAGCGCCTTGCCGTTGAACTCGCGCGCCAGCTCGTCGGGCGCCGGCGCTTCGGGATCGCGATGCGCCCACGTCAGGTTGAGTAATGGGTCGGGATACGCGCCACCATCCTTCCTGTACATCGCGCGGATGCGCGTGAAGATTCCCGCCATGATCTCGGGATCGGCGCGCGCCTGGCCGGGCGCATCGGCGCCCTTCCAGTGCCATTGCAGCACGCGGCTGGAACTGACGAGCGAACCGTCTTCTTCCGCGAAGCAGGTCGAAGGCAGACGGAATACGGTCGTCTGGATCTTCGCGGTCTCGACTTCGTTGAAGTCTTTGACGTTCCGCCAGAAGTCACCGGTCTCGGTCGCGAGCGGATCGACGATCACGAGGAACTTCAGTTTGGCGAGCGAGGCGCCGACCTTGGCCTTGTTGGGAAACGACGCGAGCGGGTTGAAGCCCTGCGCGATGTAGCCGTTGATGCGGCCGTTGTACATGTCCTCGAACACCTGCAGCACGTCGTGCAGCTTGTCGAGCTTGGGCAGGTAGTCGTAGGCCCAGTTGTTGTCCTTGGTCGCAGCATCGCCGAACCAGGACTTCATCAGGCTGACATGGAACTTGGGATAGTTCTGCCAGAAGCTCACCTGCTTGGGCCGCAACGGCTTCAAGGTGCGCTTGTCGAGGTAGGCCTGGAAGTCCGGCTCCTTCTCGCCCGGCAAGGTCATATAGCCTGGAAGCAGATTCGACAACAGACCCAGGTCGGTCAGCCCCTGGATGTTCGAGTGCCCGCGCAGCGCGTTCATGCCGCCGCCCGAGATGCCCATGTTGCCCAGCAGAAGCTGCACCATCGCGCCGGTGCGGATCATCTGCGAACCCTGGCTGTGCTGGGTCCATCCGAGCGCGTACATGATCGTCATCGCGCGCCCCGCACGGCCGGTGCTGCCGATCATCTCGCACACCTTGAGGAACTTGTCCTTGGGCGTGCCGCAGATCTTCTCGACCGTCTCGGGCGTGTAGCGCGCGTAGTGCGCCTTCATCAGGTTGAACACACAACGCGGATTGGCGAGCGTGGGATCGACTTCGGCGAAGCCGTCGTCGCCGATCTTGTAGTTCCACGAGGTCTTGTCGTAGGCGCGCTTTTCGGGGTTGTAGCCTGAGAAGATGCCGTCCTTGAAGTCGAAGTCGTCGCGCACCACGAACGTCATGTCGGAGTACGCCTTGACGTAATCCTCGTGGTACTTGTTGTTGGCGATCAGGTAATTGATCACGCCGCCCAGGAACGCGATGTCGGTCCCCGCGCGGATCGGCGCATAGAAGTCGGCCACCGCGGCCGAGCGCGTGAAGCGCGGATCGACGACCACAAGGCGCGCCTTGTTGTGCGCCTTGGCTTCGGTCACCCACTTGAACCCACACGGGTGGGCCTCGGCGGCATTGCCGCCCATGATCAGGATTACATCGGCATTCTTGATGTCAACCCAGTGGTTGGTCATCGCACCACGGCCAAACGTCGGAGCAAGACTTGCTACCGTCGGACCATGTCAGACACGGGCTTGATTGTCGAAATTGAGTATGCCGAGCGAGCGAACCACCTTGTGCGTAACGTAGCCGGTTTCGTTGGACGAGGCGGACGCGGCCAGCACGCCCATCGTCGGCCAGCGATTGACGGTGACGCCTTCCTTGTTCTTCGCCTCGAAGTTCTTGTCGCGATCTTCCTTCATCAGCTTGGCGATGCGCGTCAGGGCGTCGTCCCAGCTGATGCGTTTCCATTCGTTAGTACCGGGCTCGCGCACTTCCGGATACTTGAGGCGATTGGGGCTGTGAACGAATTCGAGCAGGCCCGCGCCTTTCGGGCAGAGCGTGCCGCGATTGACCGGATGATCGGGATCGCCCTGGATGTGCATGATCTCTGACTTGGCGTTCTTCGCGCGGTCGCCCAGGCCATACATGAGGATGCCGCAGCCGACCGAGCAGTACGGGCAGGTGTTGCGCGTCTCGGTGGTGCGTGCGAGCTTGAACTGCCGGGCCTGCTCGGTCGCGAATGCGGTCGAATAGCCCATCGCCGCCAGACCCGACGCGCCAATTCCCGCCGCACTGATGCGGAAGAACTGCCGTCGGGAGACTTTCATCTCCATGACGATCCCCTCGTTGTTATGACGAGCCGCCCGCGAGCCGCCCGCAAATGACCAACCGGTAACCAGACCATGCTTCGCGGAGGATGCTGGCACTCGTGTGGATACTTTTCAACAGGTGTTTTCCAGAAGACCGATGGGTCGTGATTTCTGTCGCATAGGTGTCCGTCCTTTTTGGAATTGGACGCTACACTGATGCGTGACGTGGGCGTCATTTTGTATCGTGACCGGCCGCTCGAGAGGTCGGCCACTTGAAAGGGCTCGACGAGTTGGCTCGATGCGAGTAGTGATCGGTATGGGACGGAGGGGAAGTTAAATCGACTTGGAGGCTACGCTCGTGAATAACATCGTCTGGATCGTTGGCGCAATTGTCATCATTGTTGCAATCCTGGGGTTCCTGGGACTTCGTTAAGGGTCTTGGCCGCTCGGAGCATCTCCGAGCGGCTCATCGGAACTCAACGGGGCAGAAAGCCTGCGCCGCATTGCGCAGGGGGATCGAGCAGGCCGTCCGACAACGCCCGCTCGCGCACCAGCGCGTAGATCATGCGCGTGACCGGGACCGGTACGTCGACGTGGCCGGCGAGTTCGATGAGCGCGCCGACGATCGCTTCGATCTCGGGCTTCCGGTGCGCTTCGAAATCCTGATGCATCGAGATGCGCGCCGCGCCGAGCCGCCGCGCGACATCGATGCGTTGATCGGGCGTCATCGTGATGTGCACGCCATAGCCACGCGCCACTGCCATGCCCTCCTTGAGCAACGGATGGATCACCTCGAGCAAGCCTTCGCTCGCGCACAGGCGCGCCATGTCGGCGAAGGTCAACGCTGCGACAGGATTGAAACTGAGGTTGCCGATCAGCTTGGCCCACACGTCGTGGCGGATGTCCTTCGACATCGTGGCTTCGAGACCCGCTTCGTCGATCGCGGCGGCAAGCCGCTGCAGGCGCGGAGTGACCGGATCGGCAAGCCCGCGATCGATCTCGCCGAAGATGAAGCCGTTGCCCTTGGTGTGATGCACGACGCCCGGTTCACGCACTTCGGCTGCGGCGTGGACCACGCATCCGATGATGGCCTCGGCGGCGATCACGGACGCCATGTCGCCCTGCGGATCGACGCGCGTGACGACCAAACCGTCGTGCTCGCCGCGTTCGCGCTGGAAGTACCACCACGGCACGCCGTTGATCGCCGGCACGACCAGCGTCTGCTGGCCGAGCAACGGTGCGATGCGTGGAAGCATCGCGGGAATCGCGTGCGCCTTGAGGCCGATGAAGACCACGTCCTGCAAGCCGAAGTCCGATGGCTCGGCCGACGCGGGCATCGTTTGCGTGTCGGTGCGATCCTTCTGATGATCGACCAGCGTCAAGCCGCACGCCGCGATCGCATCGCGATGCGCGCCGCGTGCGACCACCGATACGTCGTGGCCTGCGGCCGCGAGACGAAACGCCAGCAGGCCGCCGATTGCGCCCGCGCCGACAACGCAGATCTTCATGGGCTGAATTTTTCGTTGACGCGACGCCGCCTCATGTGCCCAAACCCGCCGATGCCGCGATGAGTTGCGCGCTGACAGCAGCCTCGCACCGATCGGTTCGCAATGCGGCTTGCTGTCGATGACGTTCCCATGCCCGCCGCGAAGAGGAGAAACGTATGCAGATGAAGCGATGGGCTCATGCGACCCATGTGGTTGTTCTCGGGACGGTGATGGCGGTTATCGGCGCATGCAGCAAGGAATCAGGCACAAGCACGGGCACTGACGCCACTACGACCTCGAGCACGGCGACCGTTCCTGCACCTGCTGGCGACAGCACGCCGAAGGCCGCCGACACCATGGCCGCGCCCGCCATGCCGCAAAACGAGAAGACCGGTTCGACAACGCCTTCGACAGTGGGCACCGCATCGTCGGGTGCGCCGCCCTATTCGATGCAGGGCGCACCCGAAGGCAATCCCGCGCCATCGCAAGGAAGCAAGCCGCCCGACCCGAAGAAATGAAGCGGCGTAGCGGCGCGAGGTTGCGGCCGCGCACTCGCATCCTCCCCCGCTGATCCGGCAACCCCGCCTTCATCTCAGGTGTTGCGAACGACGATAGTCGGAAATTTGCTCGACATGTCCTTCGCCTTCTCGGCGACCGCGATCGCGATCTTTCGCGCGATCGTCTTGTAGGTCCGCGCGAGGACGCCGTCCGGATCGGCGACCACGGTCGGTGTTCCCGAATCGGCCTGCTCGCGAATGCGAATGTCGAGCGGCAATGCGCCCAGAAACGTCACGCCGAAGTCCTCGCACATCTTCTGTCCGCCGCCCGAGCCGAAGATGTGCTCGACGTGCCCGCAGTTCGAGCACACGTGCAGGCTCATGTTCTCGATCACGCCGAGGATCGGAATGCCGACCTTCTCGAACATCTTGAGGCCTTTCTTCGCGTCGAGCAGCGCGATGTCCTGCGGCGTCGTGACGATCACCGCCCCGGTGACCGGCACCTTCTGCGAGAGCGTCAACTGGATGTCGCCGGTGCCGGGCGGCATGTCTACGACCAGGTAGTCGAGGTCACGCCAGTTGGTCTGCTCGAGCAACTGCGTGAGCGCCTGCGTCACGATCGGGCCGCGCCACACCATCGGCTCGTCGGGATCGATCATGAAGCCGATCGAACTCGCCTGGATCCCGTGACGTTCCATCGGCTCCATGGTCTTGCCGTCCTTCGTCTCGGGCCGCCCGGAGATGCCGAGCATGGTGGGCTGCGAAGGTCCGTAGATGTCGGCGTCGAGGATGCCGACGGTCGCGCCCTCGGCTGCGAGCGCGAGCGCGAGATTGACCGCCGTCGTGCTCTTGCCCACGCCGCCCTTGCCCGACGCGATCGCGATGATGTTCTTCACATTGGGCATCGGTTTCGCGCCGCGCTGCACGGCGTGCGCGACGATCTTCGACGCCACGTTGACGCTGACGTTGGCAACGCCCGGCACGGCACGCAATGCCGTGACCACCTGATTGCGGATCACGTCGATCTGGCTCTGCCCGGGATAACCGAGCTCGACGTCGAGCGAGATATTGACGCTGCCGCGGACCCTGAGGTCTGCGCCGCCATCGACAGGATCGATGCGCAGATTGCGGATCGATTTCGTCGAAGCGAGATCCTTGCCGGTATTGGAATCGATCACGCCGGACAAGGCCGCATGGATTTCTTGATCGATGGACATGGAGTGGGTCAGGATGAAATCGAATCGTCGAGTCTAGCCGAATGCGGAGAACGGACCAGCCGTGACACCGCCCACCCGTCCGCTGACGAGATACGGCGGCCAAGCTCGCAAGTATTGTCCGAAGCACGAATGGGAGATGTGACATTTTGCCCACATAACGCAGAATAATTGTAAACGTGCTTGTAAACATCATTGTTGACAACTATAGTTCGGACACTGGCCTTGCCTTCCTTTTTCGGCCAGACCGATCTCCGTTCAGGGCTAATCGCAGGAGAGTCGGATCACATCGTCCCCCAGGGGCACGCCGATTTTTATCGGTCTTGAATGAATCGTGAGGAGAACAGGTCGATGGAAGCTTCACTGAGTGCGAGAACGGCCGAAGCCGCCGGCACAGCGCCGACCAGCGTCCGCTGGAAAATATTCTTGATGATGTTGTTCCTGATCTCGATCAACTACATCGATCGAGCCTCGCTTTCGGTGGCCATGCCGCTGATCGCGAAGGAATTCGACATCGGGCCGGCAGCACAGGGCCTGCTGCTGAGTTCGTTCTTCTGGACCTACGCCTTCATGCAGATTCCCGGCGGCATGCTGGCCGACCGCTTCGGTCCGCGCGTCGTCATCGCAAGCGCAACGCTGGGGTGGGGGTTCTTCCAGGCGATCGCCGCGGTCTGTACCGGCTGGGTCAGCCTGCTGGTGACGCGTCTGGGTCTGGGCATTGCCGAAGCGCCAATCTACCCGGCGGGCGGCAAGCTCAATGGCATCTGGATGACGCAGAACGAGCGCGGCCGCGGCGCCACTCTGCTCGACGGCGGCGCGCCGCTGGGCGCTGCGCTGGGCGCGATCATTATCTCGGCCCTGATTGCAACGCTTGGCTCATGGCGTCTGTCGTTCGTCGTGGCCGGCGTCGGGACGGTGCTCGCGGGCCTGTTCGCGTGGCGCTACATCCGCAATCATCCGCGCGAGCATCCTGGCGTCAACGAGGCCGAAGCGCGTTACATCGAAGCGGCCCACGCCCAAGACGCCGCGACCGCCCCTTCCGTGATCAGCGGACGCCCGCTCGACTTCTTCCGCTACCGCTCGGTGTGGGGAATGTTCTTCGGCTGGATGTGCTTCAACGCCTTGTTCTATGGCCTGCTGACCTGGATGCCCAACTACCTTTCGAAGGTCCATGGGTTCGACATCAAGCAGATGGGCGGGGCCGTGTTCATCATGTTCTTCTCGGGCTTCGTGGGTGAAATGGTTGGCGGCTGGATCGCCGACAAATGGAAGGCCGCCGGCGCGTCCCAGAGCAAGGTCCTTCGCACGCTGTTCGGCTTCGCTTCGATCATCGCCACCATCGCGATCTACAGCGTGGCGCAGGTCAATGATCCGGTGACGGTCGTGGTGTTGCTGTCGGTCACGCTGTTCTTCCTGCGCTGGTGCGGCCTGTTCTGGTGCATTCCGTCGATCCTCGGCACGCGTGACCAGGTCGGCTTCCTCGGCGGGACCATGAACCTGGGCGGCAACGTTGCGGGTATCGGCGTGCCGATCGTGGTCGGCTTGATCGTGCAGGCCACCGGCTCCTACTTCCTCGCGCTGATGCTGTTCGCAGCCGCCGGTGCGGGCCTGTTCGTCTGCTCGACGCTGTTGATCGACTACAGCAAGAAGCTGCCCGTGTGACGAGCGGCCGGCGCGCGGGCCCAAGGCTCGCGCGCTGCACGACGACCCTGTCGAACTCCGGAATCCACATCCCATGAAAACCCACACTACCGTCGCGCATGGCGCCGCCGCCCTCGCTCTTGCCGCTCTGCTTGCCGCCCCGATCGCCGTGACCGCCGCCGATCAGAGCCAGCGCCGCACCGATTTCCCCGTCGCTGCCGGCGACACCGATCTGCCCCCCGCCTGGCCGGAGAGCGTCGGTGTCGACTCCGCTCCGCTGGTTCGGTTGTCCGAGTACATCCGCAAGGAGAATCTGGACGTTCGCAGCTTCCTCGTGGTCAAGGATGGCAAGTTGATCTTCGAGCGTTACAGCCAGGGCCTGACCCGCAACTACAACTACGAGCTGTACTCGATCACCAAGAACGTCACCGTGCTGGCCGCAGGCGTGCTCGTCGACGAGGGTCGCGCGCGCCTCGACGAGAAGGTTGCCCCGGTGCTGACCCGCGCGCGCCCCGACCTTGCGAACGCGTTCGCCGACAAGCAGGAGATCGAACTGCGCCACGTCCTGTCGATGTCCACGGGACTGGTCTACAACTTCAAGCCAACCGACGACCCGATTTATTACGGCGCTCCCGACCGCCTGAAGCTTGCAGCCGAAACCACACCGAAGCGCCCGCCAGGTGCCGAGTTCGACTACACGGACGTCAACCCGATCCTCGCCAGCGCGACGCTCGGTGCCGACGCGGGCATGCCGTTGCAGGCCTTCGCCGAACAGACGATCTTCAAGCCCCTGGGCATGAAGCATTACGCGTGGGAGCGCGCGGACGACAAGGGGCTCGTCTCGTCGGGATGGGGCTTGCGCCTGCGGGCGGTGGACATGGCCAAGGTCGGCATGCTGGTGTTGAGCGGTGGTCGCTGGAACGACCACCAGATCGTGTCGCAGGCCTGGGCACGCACGATGACCGCGCCGGCATCGGCGCCCTTCTACGGCCTGTACTGGTGGATCAACGACATCGTCGCCACCGAGCCCGAGGTCCACGCGATGGGTTTCAAGGGCCAGTTCATCGTCGCGCTGCCGGAGCGCAACGCGGTGGTGGTGATGACGAGCATGCTGCCCATCGAGGGCGGGCTGCGCGAATCGAAGAACGTGCTCGCCATCCGCCACATGGTCAACGATTTCGTCCTCCCTGCGCTCGACAACAAGGCCCATGCGACGCTGACGGACGCTCGTCGGCAGGCCTTGCTGCACGAGCTCGAACTGGCCTCGCGCAGTCAGGGTAAACCGGGTGCGCCGATCGACCCGACCGACGCTCCGAAACTCTGAGAGCGATAGACGACGAATGCCCTGCGGCCCCGAAGCCCCTTGACCATGACTCAACGCAAATTCATCGGCGTGCTCACGCCGTCATCCAATACCGCGCTCGAGCCGCTCACCAGCGCGATGGTCAGCGTCGTGCCGGGCGTGTCGGCCCACTTCGCGCGCTTCACCGTCACCGAGATTTCGCTCGACGAGGGCTCGCTGCGCCAGTTCGACGACAGCAAGATCCTCGATGCGGCGCGGCTACTGGCCGACGCGCGTGTCGATGTGATCTGCTGGAGCGGCACGTCGGCGAGCTGGCTCGGATTCGAGAAGGACCGGCAGTTGTGCGCACGCATCACCGAGGCCACCGGCGTTCCCGCGACCACCTCGGTGCTCGCATTGAATGAAGTGCTTGGCGCGCGCGGCGCGCGCACGCTCGGGCTTGTCTCGCCATATGTAAACGACGTGCAGCAACGCATCGTCGCCAACTATCGCGACATCGGCATCGAGTGCCTGGCCGAACGGCACCTCGACCTGTCGGTGAACTTCGCGTTCTCCGAAGTCGAGCCCGACACGCTGCGCCGCCTGCTGCGCGAAGTCGCCGCAGAGCGGCCCGACGCGATCACCACGATGTGCACGAACCTGCGCGCGGCGCAACTCGTCGATGAGATGGAGCGCGAGCTCGGCATCCCGATCTACGACTCGGTAGCTACCGTGGTGTGGAAGGCGCTCGAGACAATGGCCGTCGATCCGCGCGCCGTGAGCGGCTGGGGCCGCTTGTTCAATGAGCGCGCACAACCGCGCCAATGACGAAGAGGACGAGCATGAGTGCGCCCGAGTTCGACCTGGTGGTGCGCAACGCCAAAGTAGCCACGGCCAGCGATACGTTCCGATCCGACATCGGAGTTCGCGACGGCCGCATCGTGCAATTGGGCATCGGCCTGGCGTCGGGGCGCCGGGAGATCGATGCGGCCGGCCGCTACGTCACGCCCGGCGGCGTCGATGCGCATTGCCATCTCGACCAGCCGATGGAAGCGCCGGTGCGCATGGCCGACGACTTCGACACCGGCACGCGCGCGGCTGCGTGCGGCGGCACCACCACCGTGATCGCGTTCGCCGCGCAGCAGAAAGGCCAATCGCTGCGCGCCGCGGTCGACGATTACCACCGACGCGCCGATGGCCGCGCGCATGTCGATCACGCCTTCCATCTGATCGTCAGCGACCCGACCGAAGACGTGCTCACGAACGAGCTGCCGCAACTGATCGCCGAGGGCTACACGTCGTTCAAGATCTACATGACCTACGACGACCTGAAGCTCGACGACGGCCAGATCCTCGACGTGCTCGAGGTCGCGCGCCGGCACGACGCGATGGCGATGATCCACGCCGAGAATGCCGACTGCATCGAATGGCTCACGCGCCGCCTCGAAGCCAGCGGCCGCACGGCGCCGCGCTTTCACGCGCTCGCGCGGCCGATGCTGGTCGAGCGCGAGGCCACGCATCGCGCGATCGCGCTGTCGGAGCTGGTCGACGTGCCGATCATGATCGTGCACGTGTCCGGCCGCGAGGCGGTCGAGCAGATTCGCTGGGCGCGCGCGCATGGTCTCAACGTGTTCGCCGAGACCTGCCCGCAGTATCTGTTCCTCACGGCTGAAGACCTCGGCATCGACGACAGTTATCACGGCGCGCGCTGCGTCTGCAGTCCGCCGCCGCGCAACCGCGAAAACCAGCAGGTGATCTGGAACGGCCTGGCCGACGGTCTCTTCACGATCTTCTCGTCGGACCACGCGCCGTTTCGCTACGATGCGCCGGAAGGCAAGAAGCCGGGAGGACGCGAGGTCGAGTTCCGCCACATTCCCAACGGCATTCCCGGCATCGAGACGCGGCTGCCGCTCTTGTTCTCGCACGGCGTGCTCGATGGGCGCATCACGATCAACCGCTTCGTCGAACTCACGTCGACCAACCCGGCCAAGGCCTATGGCCTGCATCCGCAGAAGGGCACGATCGCGATCGGCGCCGATGCCGACCTCGTCGTGTGGGGCGACACGCCGCGCACGGTGCGCAACGCCGACCTGCACCATGCGGTCGACTACACGCCTTACGAAGGCATAGCTGTAAAGGCCTGGCCCGCAATGACGATCACAGGCGGCGACGTGGTGTGGGACGGACGGGACTTTCATCCGCGGGCGGGTCGCGGACAGTTCCTGCGTCGCGGCCGCCCTTCGCTGTTGCCATCGGCACCGAAGGCATCCTGATCCGTCGACCGGAGATCGCATGAACCTGCTGCTGATCAACCCCAACACGTCGCAGAGCGTCAGCGACCTGATCGAAGCCGAGGCGCGCCGCGCCGCCGCGCCCGGCACGAACGTTCATGTGCTGACGGCGCCTTTCGGTGTGGCCTACATCGAGACCCGCTTCGAGTCGCTGGTCGGCGCCTACGCCGCGGCGACGCTCGCAGCCGAGCACTGCGACGAACACGATGCGATCGTCGTCGCCGCGTTCGGCGACCCGGGTATCGACGGCCTGCGCGAACTGCTCGACATTCCCGTGGTCGGGCTCACCGAGGCCGCGTTGATGAGCGCCTGCCTGCTAGGCAAGCGCTTCTCCATCGTTGCGATATCCCGACGCATCACCGCGTGGTATCGCGAGTGCGTGCAGGCCAATGGACTGATCGATCGCCTGGCTGGCATCCGCTGCCTCGACCGTCCGCTGCAGGACATCGGCCGCGTGCAGGACGACCATGCCGAACGGCTCAAGGCGCTGTGTATGTCGGCCGTGGACGACGACGGCGCTGACGTGATCATCCTCGCGGGCGCACCGCTAGCCGGCCTCGCGCGCTCGATCAAGGATCAACTGCCGGTGCCGGTGGTCGACGGCGTGTCGAGCGCGGTGTGCCACGCACAGACGCTGATCTCGCTCGCGCCCACGCCGGCTCGCAGGGGAAGCTTTGCGCCGCCGCCGATCAAGCCGAATCAAGGCTTGCCCGAAGGCATTGCCCGACTGCTGGCGCGCAAGCGGGATGCCGCATGATGATGATCGAAGAGACGATCGCAGTGCGAGCAAAGCGACTGACGTTGCCCGGTTGATAGAATCGCGCACGATGCCCAGCAAAGCTGCAACCACCAACCACGCCTCATCCGGCGGCCGCGAACACACGGTCGATGAGATCGCCGAGAAGATTTCGGCCGCGATCCTCGAACATCGCCTCGTGCCCGGCACCAAGCTGGGCGAGGACCGTCTGGCCACGATCTTCGGCGCGAGCCGCGCCAAGGTGCGCGAGGCTCTGGCGCGACTCGCGCACGAGCAGGTCGTCGAGCTGATCCCGCAGCGCGGCGCCTTCGTCGCCAAGCCCACCATCGAAGAGGCGCAGGATGTCTTCGAAGCGCGTCGCCTGATCGAGCCCGGCGTGCTTCGCCGCCTGATCGCCACGATGGACGACGTCAAGCAGCAACGTCTGCGCCGCCACCTCGAACAGGAGGGCGACGCGCGCAAACGCAGCGACAAGCGCGCGATCGTGCGCTTGTCGGGCGAGTTCCACGTATTGCTTGCGGAGCTCGCGGGCAATTCGGCGCTCGCGCGAACCATGCGCGAGCTCTCGACGCTGACCTGCCTGATCATTTCGCTCTACGACGCGCCGACCGCGACCAGTTGCCGGGCCGACGAGCACGAGCAGATCGTCAAGGCCGTCAAGCACGGCGACAGCGACAAGGCCGAAGCCTTGATGCTCGATCATCTCCATCACATCCAGCAAAGCCTCAAGCTCGACGCCGAGGCGGGCGAGGCGGACCTCGAAAGCATCTTCGGCTGAATTCGAGACGCCATCGATCGCGATGGCGCCGTCGCGTACGATGCCGCGAGTCAATCAACGCGGATCATCGGTGGAACCATGGAGCTGCGTCATCTGCGCTACTTCGTCGCGGTCGCCGAGGAGTGCAGCTTCACGCGCGCGGCCGAGCGACTGCACATCTCTCAGCCGCCGCTCAGTCAACAGATCGCGGCCCTGGAGGACGAGCTCGGCACGGCGCTGCTGACCAGAACCAGCAGGCGCGTCGAACTAACCGCCGCGGGTGCGGCTTTCCTCGAGCACGCCCATGCGATTCTCGAGCGCGCAGACCAAGCGCGCAGTCACGCGCGCGCTATCGGCTCCGGCGGCGCCGGGCGACTGGAGATCGGGCTCTCCGGATCGCTGCTTCTCGGGCCAATGCCGCGGATCATCGCGGCGTATCGCCGCAGCCATCCCGGCGTCGAAGTGATCCTTCACGAAATGACGCCTGCCGCCCAACTGTCGGGGCTGCGCGATCGCAAGATCGACCTGAGCTTCACGCGCACGGCCGCGAGCGACGAACTGCTCGCAAGCGAGCTCGCGTGGACCGATCCGGTGGTCGTCGCCATGCCGCGCGGCCATCGCTTGCACAAGCGTCGCAGGCTCGAGCTGGCGGATCTGAAGGACGAGCGGTTCGTGATGCTCAGGCTCGATTCATCGGGCTTCGCGAAGTACCTTCACGCGTGTTGCCTCGAGGCGGGTTTCGTTCCGCATGTTTCGCAGCAGGTGGTCGAATCGCAGGCTATCCCCAGCCTGGTCGCGGCGGGCCTGGGCGTGGCGCTGGTGCCCGCTTCGCTAGAGCGCGTGCATCGCCGGGGAGTCGCGTATCGAAACCTCGCACACAACGCGCCGCGCGCGGATGTGTATGCGGTTCAGCGCAAGGACAACGCCTCTCCGACGGTACAGGGTTTCCTCGCCCAGGCTCGGGAGATTCTGGCGCGCGAAACATGACCGCGGCGTAGTCAGTGTCGTTCGCCCCATGAGCGGTCCGCAGCGCGCGAGCCCTCTCGACTCGATACGCAAAAGATATCAATCGAGTCGAACAATATATTGGACGTATCACTACCTGTTGAGGAAGGATGCGACTCACGTCCTCGCCAACGCCGCTCCATCTCGGATCCGGAACGAAGCAGAGCGGCGACCACGGCCCAAACGGCGGCGGGAATAGCGTGCAAGTCCAGCAAAGGTAGGCCCCCGAGCAAGCGCCGGGGCGCCCAGGCACCACGGCAAAAGACGAATCTCGTGGAGGCGACAATGCCCAAGTTCTTCAAGTCCCTGTTCGGCCAGGTAGTCATCGCGCTCCTCGTGGGCATCGCAGTCGGCGTGCTCTACCCGGACTTCGGCGCGAGCCTGAAACCGCTTGGCGACGCGTTCATCAAGCTGATCAAGGTGCTGATCACGCCGATCGTCTTCTGCGTGGTGGTGCTCGGCATCGCCGGCGCCGGCGACCTCAAGAAGGTCGGGCGCGTCGGTCTCAAGGCCGTGATCTATTTCGAAGTGGTCACGACGATCGCGCTGCTGCTCGGCCTCGCGCTCGCCTTCTTCTTTCATCCCGGTACCGGGATGAACATCGACCCGAAATCGCTCGACGCGAGCGCGTTGAGTTCGTACGTGGATCGCGCGTCGCAGGTCAAGAGCCAGGGGACGGTCGAGTTCCTCATGAAGCTCATCCCGACCACTTTCGTGAACGCGTTCGCAAGCGGCGACGTGTTGCAGGTGCTGCTGGTGTCGATCGGATTCGGCTGCGCGCTGGCGCTGCTCGGCAATTCGGGCAAGCCGTTTCTTTCGATCATCGAGCAGGCGTCGCACGTGTTCTTCAAGATGATGTTCTTCGTCGTCAAGCTCGCGCCGCTGGGCGTTCTGGGCGCGATCGCGTTCACGGTCGGCAAGTACGGCGTCGCATCGCTGCAGCAGTTGGGCTCGCTGGTGCTGCTGTTCTATGTGACCGTCGCGATCTTCGTCGTCGTCGTGCTCGGTGGAATTCTTCGCCTCGCCGGGTTCAACATCTTCAAGCTGATCCGTTATCTGCGCGAGGAACTGACGATCGTGGCCGGCACCGCATCGTCCGACAGCGTACTGCCGCAGGTAATGCGCAAGCTCGAGCGCATGGGCATCAAGGACTCGACCGTGGGCCTCGTCATTCCCACCGGCTATTCGTTCAACCTCGACGCCTTCTCGATCTACCTCACGCTCGCCGCGGTGTTCATCGCGCAAGCCACCAATACGGCGCTGTCGATGGGGGACCTCCTGACCATCCTCGCGGTCGCGCTGATCACGTCCAAGGGCGCTCACGGCGTGCCCGGCTCGGCCATCGTGATCCTGGCCGCGACGCTGACGGCGATTCCCGCAATCCCCGCCATCGGCCTGGTGCTGGTCCTGTCGGTCGACTGGTTCATGGGGATCGCACGCGCACTCGGCAACCTGCTCGGCAATTGCGTGGCCACAGTCGTCGTCGCCACTTGGGAGAAGGACATCGACAAGGCGCGGGCGCGCCGCGTCCTCGACGGCGAAGTGGTGGTCGATCTCGACGAGCACGTGGAAGCCGACGCGGACGCGGTGATCATGAAGACTGCGGCGTAAACAGCCACGCACCGACTGCTATCCAGGCGAGGAGATTCGATGAGCAAGTCCCTGCAACCTTCGGCCCTGCGGATCTGGGAGCACTGCGAGGCGCTGGCCCGCTGCTCCGAGCAAGCCGACGGACTGACCCGGATTTTTCTGAGCATGGAGCAGCGCGCGGCGAGCGAGCTCGTGCTCGGGTGGATGCGCGATGCCGGCATGTCGGCGCGGCTCGACGAGATCGGCAATTGCGTCGGCCGCTATGAAGGCGACCGGCCGGGCCTGCCGTGCCTCGTGCTCGGCTCGCATCTGGACACCGTGCGCGACGCCGGCAAATACGACGGCATGCTGGGCGTCGTCGCCGCGATCGAATGCGTGCATGCGTTGAACAACCGAGGCAGGCGCCTGCCGTTCGCCGTCGAGGTGCTGGGCTTCTCCGACGAGGAAGGAGTTCGCTTCGGTTCCACGCTCTTGGGCAGCCGCGCGGTCGCCGGAACGTTCGACCCGACTTCGCTGCAGAAGCTCGACCACGAAGGCATGAGCATGCGCAGCGCGATGGCGGCGTTCGGCCTCGATCCCGCGCAGATCGCGTGCGCGACGCACAAGCGCGCCGACGTGCTGGCATACGCGGAACTGCATATCGAACAGGGCCCGGTCCTGGAGGCTGAAGGGCTGGCAGTCGGCGTCGTGACGGCGATCAACGGCGCCAACCGCTTTCTCGTCGAGATCGACGGCATGGCCGGCCACGCCGGAACGGTACCGATGCACCTGCGCCAGGACGCGCTGGCCGCGGCTTCCGAATGCGTGCTCGCCATCGAAGAGCGCTGCGGCCGCACGCCGGAACTGGTGGGGACGGTGGGCAAGCTCGAGACCCTTCCGGGCGCGACCAACGTCATTCCAGGCAAAGTGCTCTTCACCATCGACGTCCGCTCGCCGCGCGATGTGGAGCGGCTGTTGGCCGTTGCGAATATCGAGAAGGCGATGCAAACCATTTGCGCGCGTCGGAACGTCACGCTGAAGATCAATCCCGCGCACGAGGGCAAGACGGCCGCTTGCGCGCCGTGGCTCATGGAGCAAATCGGCGAGGCGATCGCCGCCGAGGACTTGCCGGTGCGCAAGCTGCCGAGCGGCGCCGGCCATGACGGCATGGCGCTGGTCGAGTTGACCGACATCGGCATGCTGTTCGTGCGTTGCAAAGGCGGCATCAGCCACAACCCGGCCGAAGCGATCACGCTCGAAGATGTCGAAACCAGCGCGCGGATCTTCCTTCGCTTCATCGAAAACTTTCGGCCCGCTGAGCGAGCGGATCAGAAGGCGAGGACCTGAGTGGACCCCTACGTGAGCGCCCATGACGACCTGAGCCGCTGGATCGACGCTCATCACGAGGAGCAGATCGCGTTCCTGCGCGAGATCGTGCGCGTGCCGTCGGATACGCCGCCTGGGGACAATGCGCCGGCGGCAGAGAAGGCCGCCGAACGATTGACCGCGATGGGCTTTCAGGTCGAGCGTCATGCGGTGCCGGAAGATTTTCTGCGCGACTACGGCATGAGGAGCGTGACCAACCTGATCGTGCGTCATCGCTTCGGCGTTGGCGGCCCGACCATCGCGTTGAACGCACACGGCGACGTGGTGCCGCCCGGCGACGGGTGGACCCGGGATCCGTATGGCGGCGAGGTCGCCGACGGACGAATGTATGGTCGCGGGGTCGCCGTTTCGAAATCCGACATCGCGACCTATTCCTACGCACTCGCCGCGCTGCGCGCCCTTGCCGAGAGCGGGGCCGCGCTCAATGGCGTCGTCGAGCTTCACTTCACGTATGACGAAGAGCTCGGCGGCCTCGCAGGTCCCGGATGGCTGCTCGAACACAAGCTCACGAAGCCGGACTACGCGATCGCCGCGAGCTTCAGCTACGCCGTCGTGACGGCGCACAACGGCTGCCTGCAATTCGAAGTGACAGTGCACGGCAAGTCAGGCCACGGCGCGATGCCCGAGACCGGTCGCGACGCATTTCGTGCCGGCACTGCGATCCTGAACGCGATCTACGCGGAGGCCGATGCGTTGAAATCGCAGAAGTCCGCGGTCGCAGGCATATCTCATCCGACCATGATCGTCGGGCTCATGCAGGGCGGTATCAACACCAACGTCGTGCCCGACCGGCTGACCCTGCGCATCGACCGGCGCATGACGCCCGAGGAAGACCCGGCCGCTGTCGAGCCGCGCGTGCGGGCGCTGATCGAAGCGGCCGCTGCCAAGCACGACGGCATCCGCGTGGAGATCAAACGCCTCCTGCTCGCGAATGCACTCAAGCCCTTGCCGGGCCATCAAACGCTGGTCGAGGCGATCCAGCGAAATGCGCAGCGCGCGTTCGGCGAACACATCCCGGAAGTCGGCGTGCCGCTCTATGCCGACGCGCGCCTCTACGGCGAGCGCGGCGTGCCGATCGTGATGTACGGCGCCGGCCCACGTACGATCGCCGAATCGAATGCGAAACGTCCCGACGAGAATCTGCTGCTCGAGGATCTGCGTCGCGCCACGCAGGTGATTGCCTGCACGCTCTGCGATCTGTTGAAGGCCGCGTGAGGCAACGACCGCCGCCAAATCACACGGTCGCAATGCGTCAGGTTGGTGGTTCCGCGCGTTCCAAACGGCATGCCCGCGATCGCGACGATGGTCTGCCCTACTTCGGCGAAGCGCTCACGCAGCGCCCCTAGTCGCGCCCGCGCTGCCGTGACTGAAATTGAGCCGGAACACGTCGACGCCGGCGAGGAACAACTCGCGCACCATCTGTTTTTCGGAACTGGCTAAGCCCATGTGGCGAGGATTTTCGCCTTGCGTATTCTGTGCGTCGTCATGCTTGTTCGATTAGGATGGCCCTGAAGTCGTTCACGTTGGTGAGGGTCGGCCCGGTGATCACCGCGTCGCCGAGCGCGCCGAAGAAGCCGTGCCCGTCGTTGTCGTCCAGTCGATCGTGGGGTCGCAGGCCGAGTGACCATGCGCGTGCGAGCGAGTCCGGCGAGAGGTAGGCGCCCGCGATTTCTTCCTGGCCATCGACGCCGTCGGTGTCCCCCGCCAGCGCGTGGATGTGCGCATGTCCGCCGAGTGCGATCGCCAGCGACAACAGGCATTCGACGTTGCGTCCGCCGCGCCCGTTGCCGCGCACCGTGACGGTGGTCTCGCCGCCCGACAGCAGCACGCACGGCGCGGCGAATGGCTGGCCGCGTTCGGCCACCTGCAGCGCGATCGCGGCCAGCACCTTGCCGACATCGCGCGCCTCGCCTTCGATTGCGTCGCCGAGGATGTGCGCGGCATGGCCCGCGTCGCGAGCGACGGCGGCCGCCGCTTCGAGCGCCATCTGCGGGGTCGCGATCAAGCGCGTGGATGCGCGTGCGAGACGCGGATCGCCCGGCTTGACCGATTCGCCGCGACCGCTTTGGAGCACGTCGCGCACCGGGCCGGGAAGCTCGATGCCGTAGCGGCGCACGATCGCGAGCGCATCGGCGCAGGTGGTGGGGTCGGGCACGGTGGGGCCCGACGCGATGTCTAGCGGCCGGTCGCCGGGTACGTCGGAGATCGCGAGCGTGAGCACCCGCGCTGGATGGCAGGCGGCAGCGAGCCGTCCTCCCTTGATGGCCGAGAGATGGCGTCGCACGCAGTTCATCTCGGCAATCGTCGCGCCCGATTTCAGCAATGCACGATTGACTTCCTGCTTGTGGGCAAGCGTCAAGCCTTCGGCGGGCAACGGCAGCAACGACGAGCCGCCGCCGGAAATCAGGCACAGCACGAAATCGTCTTCGGTCAGCCCTTGTACCAGCTCGAGCACGCGCTCGGCAGCGCGCAAGCCAGCCGCATCGGGCACCGGATGCGAGGCCTCGACGATCTCGATACGCTCGCACGGCACCGCGTATCCGTAGCGCGTGACGACGAGACCCGACAACGGGCCGGGCCAATGAACTTCGACCGCGCGCGCCATCGCCGCCGACGCCTTGCCAGCGCCGATCACGATCAGCCTTCCCTTGCCCAATGCCTGTGGCTCCGGCAGGTGCGGCGGGATGCAGAGCGCGGGCTGCGCCGAGGCGATGGCCGCATCGAACATGCGTCGCAGGAGCGCCTGCGACGTCATCGACGCTGTGCCGGTTTGCGGCGACGGCTTCATCGTGGGTTCCGATCCGCAGCGAATTATCGACGCCCCGATATTCGCAGCTTCAAGCCGCCTTCTGACCGATCTCGAAATTGGCGAGCTTCTCGAGGGCACGCACCATCGCCGAGTGATCCCAGGCCTTGCCGCCATGTGCGGCGCAGGAGTTGAACAATTCCTGCGCGGTCGCGGTATTGGGCAGCGAGACGCCGAGAGCGCGCGCACTGCTCAGTGCGAGGTTCAAATCCTTCTGGTGCAGCTCGATGCGAAAGCCTGGGTCGAACGTTCGCTTGACCATGCGCTCGCCATGCACCTCGAGTATCTTCGACGACGCGAAGCCGCCCATCAACGCCTGACGCACGCGCGCGGGGTCGGCGCCGGCGCGCGCGGCGAACAGCAGCGCTTCGGCCACCGCCTCGATGTTCAACGCGACGATGATCTGATTGGCGACCTTGGCGGTCTGGCCGTCGCCGTTGCCGCCGACCAGCGTGATGTTCTTGCCCATCAATTCGAACAGCGGCTTGACGCGCTCGAACACCGCCTCGTCGCCGCCGACCATGATCGACAGTGTGGCGTTCTTCGCGCCGACTTCGCCTCCCGATACGGGCGCGTCGAGGTAGTCGCAGCCGAGCGCGTTGATCTTTTTCGCGAACTGCTTGGTCTCGATCGGCGAGATCGAACTCATGTCGACGACGGTCTTGCCTTTGCTCAAACCCGCGCCCACGCCGTCTTCGCCGAACAGCACCGCGGCGACATCGGGCGTGTCAGGCACCATGATGATGACGATGTCGGATTGGCGCGCGACGTCTTTCGCGCTGGCGCAGGTGGTGGCGCTGCTCTGTGCAATCGCGTCGGCAAGCTCGCCGTGCGTGAACACGAAGAGCTGGTGCCCGGCCTTGACCAGGTGGCCGGCCATCGGCGCGCCCATGATGCCCAGCCCGATGAAGCCCAGCTTCAGTGATGTCGTCGTCATGTGAATTCCGTTTTTGAAGGTGAATCGGCAACCCGCGCTTAGCCCGCGTGCATCCGCGTGCGCCAGTCCAGGCCGGCCTCGGTGGTGGTGGCCGGCTTGTACTCGCAGCCGATCCAGCCGTCATAGCCGATGCGATCGAGATGCGCGAACAGGAACGGGTAGTTGATCTCTCCCGTGCCCGGCTCGTTGCGTCCCGGGTTGTCGGCGAGCTGGACATGGCCGATGCGCGCCAGGTACTTCTGCAGCGTCGCAGCCAGTTCGCCTTCCATGCGTTGCGCGTGATAGATGTCGTACTGCACGAAGGCGTTATCGGCGCCGACCTCGTCGAGCAGCGACACCGCCTGCGCGGTGCGGTTCAGATAAAAGCCCGGGATGTCGAAGGTGTTGATCGGCTCGATCAGCAGCTTGAGTCCCGCGCGCTTGAGTGCGGCGGCTGCGTGGCCGAGGTTGCTGACGAAAGTCTCGCGCAGCGCCGCTTCGGATACTCCATTGGGCGCCTTGCCGGCCAGGCAATTGAGTTGCCCGACGCCGAGCGCCTGGGCATATCCAACGGCGCGCGTGACGCCCGCGCGGAACTCATCCACGCGATCCGGATGGCAGGCGATGCCGCGCTCGCCGGCGTCCCAGTCGCCAGCCGGCAGGTTGTGCAGCACAAGCTTCAGATCGTGCGCATCGAGGCGTTGCCTGATTTCCGCGGCCTTGTTGGCATACGGGAAGAGGAACTCCACTGCCTCGAAGCCGGCCTGGGCGGCACGCTCGAAGCGCTCGAGAAACGGCACTTCGGTGAACAGCATCGTGAGGTTGGCGGCAAAGCGAGGCATGGGGATCTCCGTAGATGGGATGCGTGATCACTCGAGCAAGCCGGCCAGTTCGAGCCCTTCACGGCCCTCGGGATGGCGGCAGTCGATGTCTTCGAACTCGTTGATGTTGTCGATCTCGGTGCCCATCGCGATATTCGTCACCTTCTCGAGAATCACCTCCACCACCACCGGCACGCGGTACTCGTGCGCCATCGCCTGCGCTTCGCGCAGCGCGGCCTCGATCTTTTCCGGATCGGTCACGCGCAACGACTTGCAGCCCAAGCCATGGACCACCGCCTGGTGATCGACGCCATAGCTGCGCAGATCGCCGTCGCTCTCCGGAATGTTCTGGTTCTGGAAGGCGAGCTGCACGCAATAGTCCATCTCGAAGCCGCGCTGGCTCTGGCGGATCAGGCCCAGGTAGCTGTTGTTGACCAGCACGTGCACATAGGGAAGGCGGAACTGGGCGCCGACCGCGAGCTCTTCGATGAGGAACTGGAAGTCGTAGTCTCCCGACAAGCCCACGACCGTGCGCGTGGGATCGGCGGCAACCACGCCGAGCGCGGCCGGAATGGTCCAGCCGAGCGGGCCGGCCTGGCCGCAGTTGATCCACTGACGCGCGCCGTACACCTGCAAGAACTGCGCACCGGCGATCTGCGACAGGCCGATGCTGCTGACGTAAATCGTATCGCGCGGAAAGATCTTGTTCATCTCCTCGTAGACACGCAAGGGCTTGATCGGCGTCTCGGTAAAGTGGGTCTTGCGGTGCATGAGCTTCTTGCGCTCCGCGCAACGGCTGACCCAATCGCTGAAGTCCTTGAGCTGCGATGCGGCCTGGCGCTCGCGGGCCACCTGCACAAACAGTTCGAGCGCGGCCTTCGCGTCGCTGACGATGCCGAAATCGGGCATGAACACGCGGCCGATCTGCGTGGGCTCGATATCGACGTGGACGAACTTGCGGCCCTTGCAGTAGACCTCGGGCGAACCGGTATGGCGATTGGCCCAGCGGTTGCCGATGCCGAGCACGAAGTCGGCAGCCAACATGGTCGCGTTGCCATAACGATGGCTGGTCTGCAAGCCGACCATGCCGGCCATCAACGGGTGGTCGTCAGGGATCGTGCCCCAGCCCATCAGTGTGGGAATCACCGGCACGCCGGTCAGTTCGGCGAATTCGACGAGCAGGTCCGACGCATCGGCGTTGATGATCCCGCCTCCGGCCACGATCAGCGGCTTGTCGGCGGCCATCATCATGTCCAGCGCCTTTTCGATCTGCTTTCTCGAAGCGAAGGGCTTGTAGACCGGCAGTGGCTCGTAGGTCTCGATGTCGAACTCGATCTCCGCCATCTGCACGTCGAACGGCAGGTCGATCAGCACCGGCCCGGGACGACCCGAGCGCATCAGGTGGAACGCCTGCTGGAAAGCGCGCGGCACCAATGCAGGCTCGCGAACCATGAATGACCACTTGGTCACCGGCTTGGCGATGCTCTCGATGTCCACCGCCTGGAAGTCTTCCTTGTACATGCGCGCGCGCGGCGCCTGGCCGGTGATGCACAGGATCGGGATCGAGTCGCCAATCGCCGAATAGAGGCCGGTGATCATGTCGGTTCCTGCCGGACCCGACGTGCCAATGCATACCCCGATGTTGCCCGCAGCCGCGCGCGTGTAGCCCTCGGCCATGTGCGATGCGCCTTCGACGTGCCGCGCCAGGATATGCGCGATCGAATCGCGCTCACGCAGCGCCGCGTACAGGGGATTGATCGCCGCGCCGGGCACGCCGAAGGCCTGGGTGATGCCTTCCTTCTCCATCACGAGCACTGCCGCCATCGCGGCCTTCATCTTTGCCATAGGGGTCTCCAACACGGTTAATCAACACTGGGGCGCATGGTCGCCGCACACGCTGCGAAGTGGAAGACACAGCGGGTACATTACGCTTATTCCATATCGGAATGACGCTTCCCCATGGATCGCATCCAAGCCGTTCGTCTCTTCATCCGCGTGGTCGATCTGGGCTCGTTCAGCAAGGCCGCGGCCGCGATGGGCATCGGGCAGCCGACCGCCACGAAACTGGTCGCGCAGATGGAAAGACAGCTCGGCTCGCGCCTCTTGCATCGATCGACCCATGGCGTGACGCCCACCGAGATCGGCGCGCTCTACTACGAGAAGTGCCGGCTGATCGCGCATCACGTCGACGAGGCCCAGACGGTGGCCGCCCTGCTTCAGTCGCAAGTGCAGGGCGCGTTGCGCATCACGAGTTCGGTGGCCTTCGGTCGGCGCGTGCTGGTGCCGATGGTGATGCGCTTCATGCGCCTGAACCCCATGCTGCAGATCGACTTGAGCTTCGACGATCGCTACGTGAACCTGGTCGAGCAAGGCATCGACGTGGCGATCCGCATGGGCCGCCTCGCCGACTCCACGCTCGGCGCGCGTTACCTGGGCATCAATCCCTGGGTGATCGTGGCGTCGGTCGAATATCTGGACAAGCACGGCACGCCGGCCGAACCCGCCGGCCTGGCATCGCACGACGCGCTGATCTACAGCACCGTGCAAGGTGACGCGCGCTGGCACTTCACCGGCTCCGACGGCCAGACCTTCGCCGTGCCGGTGAAGGGCCCGCTACGCTCGAACAGCTTGTCGGCGCTGCTGGCGGCCGCACGCGGCGGCTTCGGCGTGGCGGCATTGCCCTGGTATGTGGCGCACGAGTCGGTGCGCAGCGGGGCAGTGGTGCCGGTGCTCGCGGACTGGACCCTGCCTTCGCAGGAAATCCACGCGGTCTATCCTTCCCCGCGCATGGTGCCGACCAAGGTGACGGGATTCATCGAGTGGCTGCAGGGACAGTTCGGCGATGCCTGGTGGGCCGATCAATAAGCCGGCGAACCCTCTTCGACCCGGCCCTCTTCGACCCGCCTATCGGATCATCCCCAAGGTCTGCGGCAGCCACAGCGACAACGGCGCCCAGTAGGTGACGATCATCAGGAACACCAGCATCGTCAACAGCCACGGCCACACCGCGACGGTCAACTCCGAGATGCCCATCTTGGTGATGCCGGACGCGACGTAAAGGTTCAGGCCCACCGGCGGATGGCACATGCCGACTTCCATGTTGACGACGATCAATATGCCGAAATGGATCGGGTCGATGCCCAGCTTCATCGCCACCGGAAACAGGATGGGTGCGAGGATCAGCACGATCGACGAAGGCTCCATCACATTGCCCGCGAGCAGCAGCATGATGTTGACGACGAGCAGGAACGCGATCGGCCCGAGTCCCTGTCCTAGCATCCAGTCGGCCATCGACTGCGGGATCTGTTCGGACGTGATCAAAAACGAGAACAGCACGGCGTTGGTGATGATGTAGAGCAGCATCGCCGAGAGGCTGGCCGAATCCAGCAGGATTTTCGGCACCCGCTTGAGCCCCATGTCCTTGTAGACGAACACGGCGATGATGAAGGCATAGACCGCGCTCATCGCGGCCGCCTCGGTGGGCGTGAAGATGCCGGTGTAGATGCCGCCGATCACGACCACGATCAGCAACAGCCCCCACATGCTTTCGCGAAACGCGCGGAAGCGCGCGCGCCACGTCGCGCGCGGCAGGCGCGGGTAATTGTTTTTTCTCGCCAGCCACCACGTCGTCAGGCCCAGCATCGTCGCCAGCGCGAGACCGGGGATCACGCCCGCCATGAAGAGCGCACCGACCGAGGTGTTGGTCGATACCGAATACATCACCATCACGATCGACGGCGGAATCAGGATGCCGAGCGCGCCCGAGGTGGTGATGACGCCGGCGCCGAACTTTTTCGGATAACCCTGGGCGATCATCGCGGGCAGGATGATCGAACCGATCGCGACGACAGTCGCCGGACTCGACCCTGAAACCGCCGCGAACAATGCGCACGCCATCACGCCGGCCAGTGCCAGCCCGCCATGCAGGTGCCCGACCATGCTGGTGGCGAACAGGATCATGCGTCGCGCTACCCCGCCGTGCGTGAGGAAGTTCCCAGCGAGAATAAAAAACGGGATTGCCATGATCTCGAACTTCTCGATGCCGGTGAACAGTTTCAGCGCGACCGCCTCGATCGGCACGTCGGTCATCGCGAAGAGGAAGGTGAGTACCGTCAGCCCGAGCGAGATCGAAATCGGCATGCCCGTGAGCATCAGGGCGAACAGCAGGATGAAGATGATCCACGCGTTCATGACCGATCCCCGTTCTTCCTGTCGCGGTCCGCCGCGGGATCCACGGTGGGCCCATGCGAACCCGGCGCGAACGCAGCCACCGGCGCGATCGGAACGCCGGCCACTTCATCGATGCCCTCGACGTGCCCGGGGTCGTGCTTGGGCAACGTGCCGGTCTTGAAGAAGCTCCACGCAACCTGCAGGAAGCGATAGCACATCAGGTACGAACCCAACGGCACCGCGAGATACGCGATCCACACCGGCAACTCGAGATCGGGCGAAGTCGAATCGGTGTGCGCGATGTCCCAGACGAACCTGGCGCCGAAGCTGCCGACGACGATCGTGAAGAACGCGCCGGCCAGAAGACCGAACAGGACGAACTTGCGATACCAGGATTTCGAGAGCCGGTTGATCAGCACATCGACGCCGACGTGGATGCCGGTGCGCACGCCGTAGGCCGCGCCGAACTTGGCCATCCACACGAACATGTAGATGGTTAACTCCTGCGCCCAACTGAGGTTGATCTTCAGCAGGTAATCCTGCAGCACGGGCACGCCCGACGCGTAGCGATGCACGACGGCCACGAAGATGACGAGCGTGGCCGCGCCCATCAGGGTCGCGATCAACCACTCTTCCAGGTGGTCGAGAATCTTGTTGAACACAACGTCTCCCTCGTCGTGCCGCGGCGAATTTTTTTTCTACTTCGATCCCGGCGCCGCGGCTTCCTTCTGCACCTCTTCGACCGTCTCCTTGCCGATGCGCGACTTCATCTCTTCCTGTACCGGCAGCAGCACCTTCTTCCATGCCGCGGTCTCGGCCGCGGTCAGCTCATAGACCTCGGTTTTGCCGGTCGCCTTGACCTTGGCGAGCGCGTCGTCGTTTTCCTTTTGCGCGATGTCGTTGGTGTAGTGCGTCGCATCCTTCATCGCGCCTTCGAGGGTCGTGCGGATGTCGGCCGGCAAGCCGTCCCAGAACTTCTTGTTGACGATCACCGCATAGCCCAGGTAGCCGTGGTTGCTGACGGCCACGTACTTCTGCACCTCGTTCATCTTCTGCGTGTAGAGGTTCGACGGCGGATTCTCGGTGCCATCGACGACGCATGTCTGCAGGGCCTGATAGACCTCGGAGAACGCGAGCACCTGCGGCAACGCGCCCAGGGCGCGCATCTCCGCCTCGAGCACTTTGGAGGACTGGATGCGCATCTTCAGCCCCTTGAAGTCGTCAGGCATGTGAAGCGGCTTGTTGGCGCTCATCACCTTGAAGCCGTTGTCCCAGTACGCGAGGCCCTTGATGCCTTTGGGCTCGAGCTTCTTGAACAGGTTCGTGCCGACCGGCCCCTCTTCGATCCGTTGCAGCACGGCCTTCGAAGGAAAGATGTACGGCAGATCGAAGACCTCGAATTCCCTGACACCCAAAGGACCGAACTTCGCGAGCGAAGGCGCAAGCATCTGCACGGCGCCCAACTGGAGCGCCTCGATCTCTTCCTTGTCCTTGTAGAGCGTCGAGTTCGCATAGACCTCGACCTTGACGCGGCCCTTGGTGCGCTCTTCGGCCAGTTGCTTGAAGAGCAGCGCGCCCTTGCCCTTGGGCGTGTCGGCGGCGACCACGTGGCTGAACTTGATGACGATGGGAGATTGCGCAAGCGCCGTGAACGATGCTGCGGAAAGGGAGGTGCCGAGAGCGGCAGCGACAAGCAGAGAGCGAAGCTTCATTGAGATCCCCGAAGACGAGGAGCGGCCGCGCGTCGCCCGGCTCGCTCCGATGGCTGAATCGGCGTGGAGGAGCAGGCTACTTCGCTCCACCAAACCCGGTGGTCTTGTATACCTGCTGGATCAGGTCCTTGCCAATACGGGATTCCACTTCCTTGTGGACCGGCAACAGCACCTGGCGCCACTCCTCGCGCTGCTCCGGCGTCAGCACCGTGATCTCGGTCTTGCCGGTGGCCCGGATCGCGACCAGCGCGTCGGCGTTGTCCTTGGTCGCCGATGCGTTGCCGTAGTCGATCGCGTCCTTCATCGCTCCTTCGAGCGTCGTGCGGATGTCGGCTGGCAACTCGTCCCAGAACTTCTTGTTCGCGATCACCGCGTATGCGAGGTGACCGTGGTTCGAGACCGTCATGTACTTCGCGACCTCGTTGAGCTTCTGCGTATAGAGCCCGGACGGCACGCCTTCGGTCCCGTCCACCACTCCGGTCTGCATCCCCTGATAGACCTCGGAGGCGGCCATTACCTGCGGCAACGCGCCCAGCGCGCGCATCTGCGCCTCGAGCACCTTGGACGACTGGATGCGCATCTTCATGCCCTTGAAGTCCGCCGGTTTCTTCATCGGACGGTTGCCGGCCATGCTGTGAAAGCCGTTGTCGATGAAGCCGAGGCCCTTGATGTTCTTCCCCTCGAGCTTGGTCATCAGCGACTTGCCGATCGGCCCGTCGGTGACGCGATGGAACGCGGCCTCGTCGGGAAACACGTACGGCAAGTCGAAGACCTCGAATTCCTTGACGCCGAGCGGGCCGAACTTCGCGAGCGACGGCGCCAGCATCTGTACCGCGCCCAGTTGCAGCGCTTCGAGTTCTTCCTTGTCCTTGTAGAGCGTCGAGTTCGCATAGACCTCGACTCTCACGCGGCCCTTGGTGCGCTCTTCGGCCAGTTGCTTGAACCTGTCGGCCATCTTGCCCTTGGGCGCATCGGCAGCGACCACATGGCTGAACTTGATAACGATCGGAGCTTGCGCGGGTTGCTGCGCGCACACCGGCCCGACGACAGCGACCAACGCGATCGTTGCACCTGCAATCAGTTTCTTCATGGCTTTCTTTCCAGGTCGATGACTTGCGTGTCGCTGGAAGCTGCACGCGTTCGCGGGCATTCTGGTGACTTGATGCCGCCCGCGCAAGGTCGCGTTTCTACCGATTTCGCCGCTACCGTTGCTGGTCAATGGCGCAATGCCGGTATTAGCGCGATCAGGCCGTCAACGATCAGCTCGACCCCGAGTGCGGCGAGCATCAGGCCCATCAGGCGCGTCGCCACGTTGATGCCGGTGCGTCCGAGCGCGCGGCTGATCGGGTCGGCGGCCGAGAGCGCGAGGAACACCAGGAGCGCGATCGCGACGCCGCTGCCGATCAGGCTCATCCGCTGCCACCACGTCTCGGCCTTGTCGGCATAGATGATAACGGTGCTGATCGTGCCGGGTCCGGTCAAGAGCGGGATCGCGAGCGGCACCACCGCGATGTTCTCTTTCTGCTCGCCTTCGACGGCCTCTTCGGGCGTGGTCTTTGTTCCACCCGGCTGCGCGTTGATCATCGAGATCGCCATCAGCAGCATGATGATGCCGCCGCCGACCTGGAACGAATTGACCGTGATGCCGAAGAAGTTGATGACCTGCTGACCGAGCAGCGTCGTGAAGGCGATCACGAAGGCGACCGTGATCGATGCGATGCGCACGATGCGCCGGCGCTCGGCGCGGGTATTGGTTGCAGTGAAGCTGATGAAGAAGGGGATCGCGCCCAGCGGATTGACGAGCGCGAGTAACGAGATGAAGGTCTTGAAGCTGTCCATGTCGGGCTTTCGACCTGTTCCTACACCTGGTAGTCGTCGCCGGCTTCGTGCAGATCGCCGCGCACCAGGCGCTCGATCATCGATCGGTCCATCGCCGGCGCCACCAGTCCGATGAAGTCGTGCACGTAGCCGCGCAAGGTCGCGCCGCGCTTGACGGCCAGATGCGTGACCTGGGATCCGAACAGATGTCCCGCGGGAAGCGCGACCAGGCCCGCGTCGCGCTCCGCGTCATACGCGATGTTGGCGACGATGCCGACGCCGAGGCCCGCTTCGACATAGGTCTTGATGACATCGGCATCGATCGCCGCCAGCACGATGTCGGGCGCGAGATGCCGGAGCGCGAAGGCTTCGTCGATGCGCCTGCGGCCGGCGAATGCGATTGCGTAAGTCACCAGCGGGTAAGTCCCGAGCAGATCGAGCGACAGGCTCTTGCCCTTCGTTTTCGCAAGCAGCGGATGCCCGTGCGGCACGATCACCGCGTGCTCCCACGTGAAGCACGGCACGCTCACGAGACCTTCGACGTCCGCGATCGCTTCGGTCGCCATCGCGATGTCGGCCTCGTCGCGCAACACCATTTCGGCCAGTTGGCGCGGACTGCCCTGGAGCAGCGCGAGATGCACGTCGGGATGGCGCTCGCGAAACGCATGGACGACGTTGGGCAGCGTGTAGCGCGCCTGCGTGTGCGTGGTCGCGATGGTGAGGTTGCCGTGCTTCTGCGCCGAGAAGTCCTGCCCGACGCGCTTGAGGTTTTCGGCCTCGAGCAACACGCGCTCGATGACAGGCAGGATCGCCCGCCCCGGTTCGGTCAGCGACTTCAGGCGTCGGCCGTGGCGAACGAAGATCGGAAAGCCGAGCTCCTCTTCGAACTCGATGATGGCCTTCGATACGCCGGGTTGCGAAGTATGCAGGGCCTCGGCCGCGAGCGTCAGGTTGAAGCTCCTGCGCACGGCCTCGCGCACGAAGCGGAGCTGGTTGAAATTCATGCGCCGCGCTGTTGGAACTTCATGCGCAACCCGGGCGCCGTCAGACCACCGCGCCGGTCTCTTCCTTCTTGATCGGCTTGACGAGGTCCTCGCGTTTGACGCCCAGCCACTTCGTGATCGGCGCCATCACCAGCACCGACGAATAGATGCCGAACAGGATGCCGATCGTCAGCGCGAGTGCGAAGAAGTGCAAGGTCGGGCCGCCGAAGAACAGCATCGACAACACCATCGTCTCGGTGAGGCCGTGCGTGATGACGGTGCGGCTCATGGTTCTGGTGATCGCGTTGTCGATCACGTGATCGACGGTGGCTTTTCTCATCGTCCTGAAGTTCTCGCGTATCCGATCGGCGATCACGACCGATTCGTTGACCGAATAACCCAGTACCGCGAGCGCGGCCGCCAGCACCGACAGCGAGAACTCCCATTGGAAGAACGCGAAGAAGCCCAGGATGATGACGACGTCGTGCAGGTTGGCGACGATGGCCGCGACCGCGAACTTCCACTCGAAGCGCAATGCGAGATAGATGACGATGCCGATGATCACGAACAGCAGCGCGAGGCTGCCGTCGGTGGCAAGCTCCTGACCCACCTGGGGTCCGACGAACTCGACACGCGTGATCTTCGGATCGGCGCCTCCTGCGCTCAGCACGGCCGATGTGAGCTTGGCCGCGTCGAGCTTGGCATCGGGGGTGGCGATCGACGGCGAACCGGCCACGTCCTTGAGCGACAGGCGCAGCAACACATCGCGCGCGGTTCCGAAGTTCTGCACCTGCGGCTCGACCACGCCGGCTTTCTGCATCGCCGAGCGCAGGCCTTCGATGTTGGCCGGCTGCGCATAGCTCGCTTCGACCACCACGCCGCCCGTGAACTCGATGCTGAAGTTCAGGCCGCGCGAGACGAGGAAGAACACCGCCAAGATAAAAGTGATCAACGAAATGACGTTGAACACCAGCGCGTGGCGCATGAAGGGGATGTCGCGGCGAATGCGGAAGAATTCCATGCGGGTTCGGTCTGTCTGTTTGGTTCGTTATGCGGGTTTCCAGACCTGCCCGATCGCCACGCTTGTCAACTTCTTCTTGCGACCGTAAACCAGGTTCACGATGCCGCGCGATACGAACACCGACGAGAAGATCGACGTCAGGATGCCCAGAACGTGCACGACCGCGAAACCGCGAATCGGGCCGGACCCGAACGCGAGCAGCGCGAGACCCGCGATCAGCGTCGTGACGTTGGAATCGATGATCGTGCCGAACGCGCGTTCGTAACCCTCTGCAATGGCCGCCTGGGGCGACTTGCCGTTGCGCAGTTCCTCGCGGATGCGCTCGTTGATCAGCACGTTGGAGTCGATCGCCATGCCCAGCGCCAACGCGATTGCGGCGATGCCGGGCAAGGTCAGCGTGGCCTGCAGCATCGACAGCAGCGCGATCAGGAACAACAGGTTCGACGCGAGCGCGATCACCGAGATCACACCGAACAACATGTAGTAGATGATCATGAATACGGCGATGGCTGCGAAGCCGTACACCGTGGACAGAAAACCGCGACGGATGTTGTCGGCGCCCAGAGACGGGCCGATGCTGCGCTCTTCGATGATTTCCATCGGCGCGGCCAGCGAGCCCGCGCGCAACAGCAGCGCCGTGTCGTTGGTTTCCGAAGTCGTGAAGCGGCCGGTGATCTGGAAGCGACTGCTGAACTCGCCTTGAATCACGGGCGCGGTGATGACTTCGCCCTTGCCCTTCTCGAACAGGATCAGCGCCATGCGCTTGCCGATGTTCTCGCGGGTGGTATCGCGCAGCGCGCGCGCCCCCTTGGCATCGACGTTCAGACTCACCGACGGCTGCTGGTTCTGATCGAAGCCGGGTTGCGCATCGGTCAGGTTGTCGCCCGAGAACACGACCTGCTTCTTCACGAGCAGCGGCGTGCCGTTGCGATCGGTGAAGCGATCGTCGCCGAAAGGCACCGTGCCCTGTCCTACCGCAGCACTCGCTTCGGGCGATTCATCGACCATGCGCGCCTCGAGCGTCGCGGTGCGCCCGATGATGTCCTTCGCCTTGGCGGTGTCCTGCACGCCCGGCAATTGGACGACGATGCGGTCGTTGCCTTGCTGCTGGATCACCGGCTCTGACACCCCGAGCTGGTTGACGCGGTTGTGCAGCGTGCTGATGTTCTGCTTCAACGCATTTTCCTGCACGCGCTTGATGGCCTCGGGCCTGAACGTAGCGACAAGCTTGGTAGCCGCCGCGCCGTCGTTCTGGGTCGCGAAGATCATGTCGGGCAGGCCGTCTTCGAGCACGGGCCGCGCCTTGCCGGCGGTGTCGGCATCGTTGAATGCGATCTCGATCGTGTTGCCGTTCTTCGCAATGCCGTTGTGGCGAATGTTCTTGTCGCGCAGCAACGTGCGCGCATCGCCGGTCAGCGCGTCGACGCGCTTGGACAACGCGCTCTTCATGTCGACCTGCATCAGGAAGTGCACGCCGCCGCGAAGGTCGAGGCCGAGATACATCGGCAACGCGTGGATCGCCGTCAGCCAGCGCGGCGAATCGGCGACGAGGTTGAGCGCGACCACATAGGTCTGATCGTCGGCGTTCGGATTCAGGTTCTTCTGCAGCGCGTCTTTCGCGCGTAACTGCGCGTCGTTGTCGGAGACGCGCACGCGTACCGAAGGCGACTGGCCGTTGTCGAAGAACATGCCGGTAGGCGAGATGCCCGCCTTCTTCAGGATCTCGTCGATGCGATTCATCATCGACGCATCGACCTTGACGGTGGCCTTGCCGCTGGTGACCTGCACGGCTGGCGCTTCACCGAACACGTTCGGCAGTGCGTAGAGAAGACCGACTGCGAGCGCGACTGCGATGACGATATATTTCCAGAGCGGATAACGATTCATGGCTGGCTTGCTGACGATCCGAGTGTCGCTTCAGTCAGATCGCCTTGACCGTGCCCTTGGGCAACAAGGCCTGGATGGCCGCCTTCTGTATCGTCATCTCGACCGCGCCGCCGCTGCCGACGACATTGCCCACTTCGATCACGACATATTGATCGGTGACCTTGTTGACCTTGCCGAGCACGCCGCCCGACGTGATCACTTCATCGCCGCTCTTCAGGGCTTCCATCATCGTGCGCTGATCCTTCGCGCGCTTCTGTTGCGGACGGATCAGGAGGAAATAGAACGCGACGATCATCAGCGCAGGAAGCGCCATCTGCTCGATCGAAAAACCAGGGGTGGCAGCGGCCGTGCCTGCAGCCTGTGCGTACGCGTTTGAAATGAACACGGTCGATTCTCCGGAAGACGGCTTGACGTGGCGTGGCTCGTTGAGCACGGCGCTCGCCAAAAAAGATAGCCGGCGATTGTACATCGGCGTTTGCGCCGACGCCTCGCGCGAGGGGCCGGATGCGACTCATGTACGGCTCGCGTGAGACCCGCGCTCGGGATGGTCCGCGCGTGACTGTGCTCGCGCTCCGGCTCGGGCCAGCTCAGCTCGCGGACACTCCGAGCGCGCGATCCTCGCGGAAGCGCGCAACGAAATCGACGAGGCGTCCTTCAGCGATCGCATCGCGCAAGCCCACCATCAGCCACTGGTAGTAATGCAGGTTGTGCAGCGTATTCAGGCGAGCACCGAGTATCTCGCCAACGCGCGACAGGTGATGCAGATAGGCGCGAGAGAAACGACGGCACGTTGGGCAGCCGCAGGTCTCGTCGATCGGTTGTACGTCGGCCTTGTAGCGCGCGTTGCGCAACCTGAGATCACCGTAGCGCGTGAACAGCCAGCCGTTGCGCGCGTTGCGCGTGGGCATGACGCAATCGAACATGTCGATGCCGCGCATCACGCCATCGACGAGATCTTCGGGAGTGCCCACGCCCATCAGGTAGCGCGGGCGCTCGCTCGGCAGGCGCGGGCCGACGTGATCGAGGATGCGCATCATGTCTTCCTTGGGCTCGCCCACCGAGAGGCCTCCGATCGCGTAGCCGTCGAAACCGATCTCGATCAGGCCAGCGAGAGATTCGTCGCGCAGCGACTCGTGCATGCCGCCCTGAACAATGCCGAACAGCGCGTTAGGGTTCTCGAGTGCGCGATGGGCGTCGCGCGAGCGCTGCGCCCATCGCAGCGAAAGGCGCATCGACGAGGCCGCGTCGGCTGTCGACGTGTGAACGCCGTTCGTTTCGTAGGGCGTGCATTCGTCGAACACCATCGCCACATCCGCGTTGAGAACGCGCTGGATGCGCATCGATTCTTCGGGCGTGAGGAAAAGTCGGTCGCCGTTGATGGGGGAGGCGAAGGCAACGCCCTCTTCGGCGATCTTGCGCATGGCTCCCAGGCTCCACACCTGAAAGCCGCCGGAATCGGTAAGCATCGGCTTGTCCCAACCGATAAAGGCATGAAGGCCGCCGAACTTGCCGACCGCGTGGAGTCCCGGCCGCAACCAGAGGTGGAAGGTATTGCCCAGAATGATCTGCGCACCGAGCGTCGAGAGTTCGTCGGGGCTGACGGCCTTGACGGCGCCGTAAGTGCCCACTGGCATGAACGCCGGCGTGTCCACATGCCCGTGGATCAACGAGAGGCGTCCGCGACGGGCGCCTCCGTGGGTAGCGAGGAGTTCGAATTTCATCGCGGGCGCTCGTCGAATGCGAGGCTGGGTCGCGCATCGAACGACGGCTCGATCAGCATCGCGTCCCCATAGCTGAAGAATCGATAGCGTTGTTCGATGGCGTGGCTATAGGCGGCGCGGATGCGCTCGAGACCGGCGAATGCGGAAACCAGCATCAGCAGCGTCGACTGCGGCAGGTGGAAATTGGTGATCAGCAAATCGATCGTCTTGAAGCGATAGCCGGGTGTGATGAACAGACGTGTCGCGCCCGGGCCTTCCCGAATATTGCCGTTGCCGTCGCTGGCCGATTCGAGCGCGCGAAGTGTCGTCGTGCCCACGGCGGCGATTCGGCCTTTTCGCGCGCGGGTTGCGGCGACCGCGGCGATCAGCGTCGGAGGGATCGTGTAGCGCTCCTCATGCATGACGTGCTCGGACAGGTCGTCGACACGGACCGGCACGAAGGTGCCTGCGCCGACGTGCAGCGTCAATGTCGCAGTCGATATCCCGCGCGCCGCGAGCGCGGTCAGCATGGCTTCGTCGAAATGCAGGCCAGCAGTGGGCGCGGCAACGGCGCCTGGCTCGCGCGCCCAGATGGTTTGATAGCGCTCACTGTCGATAGCATCCGGCACGTGCTCGATATAGGGGGGAAGCGGCAATCGACCGTGCGTCTGGAGAACACCGTCGAGGTCGGCGTCGAAATCCAGCAGATAAAAATCACCGTCGCGCGCAGCGACGATGGCGACACACGGCGATCCCTCCTCGGACCCGAAACGAATGCGCGAACCGTCCTTGGGCGCATGGCTCGCGCGTAATTGCACGCGAGCGCGCCGCGCACTTTCAATGCGCTCGACCAGGATCTCGACGCGGCCGCCCGTTTCCTTGATGCCGAAGAGCCGCGCGTTGATGACGCGCGTGTCGTTGAAGACCAGCAGATCGCCGGCACGCAGCAATGACGGCAATTCGACGATGCGGCGATCGTCCAATTGCCCATTTGCACAAACCAACAAACGGCTCGCCGATCGCTTCGGCAGCGGATGCTGCGCGATCAGTTCATCGGGAAGCTCGAAATTGAAATCGGAACGACGCAAAGTCGGGAAATTCAATCAAGACCGCATTCAAATCCGCAAAAGAAAAAAGCCCCAACTTTTGTTGGCCCTAAAAGAAAAAAACCCCAACTTTTGTTGGCCCTAAAAGAAAAAAGCCCCAACTTTTCAGTTGGGGCTTTCGCATAAGAGCCTGACGATAACCTACTTTCACAAGCGAGCTGCTCACTATCATCGGCGCAAAGGCGTTTCACGGTCCTGTTCGGGATGGGAAGGGGTGGTTCCACCTTGCTATGGTCATCAGGCATAACTTGTGTAGCTCCTTGCGTAAAAGCAAGAAGCCCAATCCGGAAGAAGCAAAGCTTGTTTATTTAGCGGGCGTGATTGCGGTCAACGTCGCATTTAATCAATACGATACGCGGCAATTCACGCTTACTCGATTCACATAACCATCAAGGTTATAGAGTCAAGCCGCACGGGCAATTAGTACTGGTTAGCTTAACGCATTACTGCGCTTCCACACCCAGCCTATCAACGTCCTGGTCTCGAACGACCCTTTAGGGGAATCAAGTTCCCGGGAAGTCTCATCTTGAGGCAAGTTTCCCGCTTAGATGCTTTCAGCGGTTATCTCTTCCGTATTTAGCTACCCGGCAATGCCACTGGCGTGACAACCGGTACACCAGAGATACGTCCACTCCGGTCCTCTCGTACTAGGAGCAGCCCCCCTCAAACTTCCAACGCCCACGGCAGATAGGGACCAAACTGTCTCACGACGTTTTAAACCCAGCTCACGTACC